>NZ_JAVUPU010000003.1:0-565601 GCF_032378825.1 Sphingosinicella rhizophila
CTCGGCATGAAGCCGATCAATGGCCTGCGCGAAGACCAGATCATATTTCATCATCATGTCCCACCCGGCAGATCGCAGCCAGCTAGACCGAGCGACGTCGGATGCACATAAGTGAAATTACGGATGGCCGGCCATGGCTGCGCGCCTCGGACACAATCCGGTCCTTCTTTTCCCCTCTTCAGGAGCCCGTCAGGAGCCTGTGTCCAGTCGGCCCGGATCTCTTGGCCTAAGTACTTGAATGAATCCTGATTCACCTCATCGGCGGAAGCGAAGCGCTTTCACCTCGAACGACCAGGCATTCTAGGTAACATCACGTATCCGTTCCGTTCCGAGCCTTGGCTAATTGCCTCCCGACACGGGTGGGTTGCCCAATCTTGTTGCTCAACGACGGCTTCAGCCGTGCCCGGGACCATCCGGCCGCTGACGGGGATGAAGATGGAAAATCTGGTTCTGAGATCCTTTGGCTGGCTGGCCGTGGTCGTCATTGCCCTGCTGGCCATGGCAGTCTCCGCCGATTTCGGCTTTTCGGTGCATCTCGGGATTGTCGGCCTGGCAGCCTTGCTGGCGATGATCATCACGACCAACCGCACGGATTTCGGCGCTCTCGCCCAAGGCCTTGTGCGAACCGCCGCCGATGAAAGCCGTTATGACGACGATCCGATCCGCTGGGGAGTGATTGCCACGCTTTTCTGGGGCCTCGCCGGATTTGCCGCAGGCCTCTTCATAGCGCTGCAACTCGTCTTTCCCGCACTCAACCTCGGCTTGGAATATACGAGCTTCGGCAGGCTCCGGCCCCTTCACACCTCCGCCGTGATCTTCGCGTTCGGAGGCAATGCCCTGATCGCCACCAGCTTCTATGTGGTGCAGCGGACCTGCCGCGCGCGGCTCGCCTTTCCGATGCTCGCCCGCTTCGTCTTCTGGGGCTATCAGCTCTTCATCGTCCTGGCGGCGACCGGCTACCTGCTCGGCATCACCGAGGCGCGCGAATATGCTGAGCCCGAATGGTATGTCGATCTGTGGCTGACCGTCGTCTGGCTGGCCTATCTCGCGGTGTTCGTGGGCACGATCGTCAAGCGGCGCGAACCCCATATCTACGTCGCCAACTGGTTCTACCTCAGCTTCATCATCACCGTCGCGATGCTCCACGTCGTCAACAATCTGACGGTGCCGGCGAGTCTCGTGGGATCGAAATCCTATTCCCTGTTCGCGGGCGTCCAGGATGCGCTGACCCAATGGTGGTACGGGCACAATGCGGTGGGATTCTTCCTGACCGCCGGCTTCCTGGCCATGATGTATTATTTCGTACCCAAGCAGGCGGAACGGCCGGTTTATTCCTACCGTCTTTCGATCATCCATTTCTGGTCGCTGATCTTTCTCTATATCTGGGCAGGACCGCACCACCTCCACTATACGGCCCTGCCGGACTGGGCGCAGACCCTCGGCATGGTCTTCTCGATCATGCTCTGGATGCCGAGCTGGGGCGGGATGATCAACGGCCTGATGACGCTCAACGGCGCCTGGGACAAGATCCGCACCGATCCGATCATCCGCATGATGGTGATGGCGCTGGCCTTCTACGGCATGGCCACCTTCGAAGGCCCGATGATGTCGATCAGGGCGGTGAACTCGCTCAGTCACTATACCGAATGGACGATCGGCCACGTCCATGCCGGCGCCCTCGGCTGGAACGGCATGATCACCTTCGCGGCCGTCTATTATCTCGCGCCCCGCTTGTGGGGACGCACCCGCCTCTATTCGCTCCGGATGATCAACTGGCACTTCTGGCTGGCGACGGTCGGGATCGTTTTCTACGCCGCCTCGATGTGGGTAGCGGGCATCATGCAGGGGCTGATGTGGCGCGAATATGGCGCGGATGGCTACCTCGTCTACGCCTTCTCCGAAGTCGTTGCGGCGACTTTCCCGATGTACCTGGTGCGTTCGATCGGCGGCCTTCTCTACCTCGCCGGCTTCCTGGTCATGATCTTCAACATAGCCATGACGCTGAAAGGCAAGCTCCGCGACGAAAAGCCGATGAGTGACGCCGCCTTCAATCCCGCGGCCGATCGGCCGCTCCCTCCGGCAGGCACCCAGCCCGAACTCCGTTACCGCCAGCCCGCCAACGAACCCGGCGCTTCGCCGCTAGCGGCCGAATAGGACGACTGAAATGGCCTTCAAGATACTGGATCACGGGCGTCTCGAGCGCAACGTCACCCTGCTGGCGGTGTCCGCCTTCCTGGCGGTCACGATCGGCGGAATCATCGAGATCGCGCCGCTCTTCTGGATCGATTCGACCGTCGAGAAGGTGGAAGGCGTCCGTCCCTATACGCCGCTCGAGCTGGCCGGCCGCAACATCTACATACGCGAGGGCTGCTACAGCTGCCACAGCCAGATGGTCAGGCCCTTTCGCGACGAGGTCGAGCGCTACGGCCATTACAGCCTCGCGGCGGAAAGCATGTACGACCATCCCTTTCAATGGGGTTCCAAGCGCACCGGACCGGATCTCGCGCGCGTCGGAGGCCGCTATTCGGATGAATGGCATGTCCAGCACCTGAAGGATCCGCGTGCGGTCGTTCCGGAATCGATCATGCCTGGCTATGCTTTCCTGGCCGACCGCGAACTGGCGCATGTCGACATGCGCCAACACCTGAAGGCGCTCGTCCGCACCGGCGTCCCTTATGGCAAGGAGGCCGTCGAGGCTGCGAACGACGATCTGGCCGTCCAGGCCAGTGCCGATGGCGATGCCGCCGCGCTGCAGGAGCGATATCCCAAGGCGCAGGCCCGCGATTTCGACGGCGATCCGGCCAAGGTGACCGAGATGGATGCGCTCGTCGCCTACCTGCAGATGCTCGGCACGCTGATCGATTTCAAGGCGGCCGCGCCGCAGGAGCAGCCCCGGTGATCTACGAACAGCTCCGCCATTTCGCCGACAGCTGGGGCCTCGTCCTCATGGGCCTGATGTGGATCGCCCTGGTCGGCTGGGCCTTCCTTCCCGGCAACCGGAATCGCAACCGCGACGCCGCGCATATGATCTTCAAGGACAGCGATCATGGCTGACAAGAAAAGGATCGATCAGCCCACCGGTACCGAGACGGTGGGTCATGAATGGGACGGAATCGAGGAGCTGAACACGCCCCTTCCCCGCTGGTGGCTGTGGACACTCTATGCAACGATCGCCTGGGCGGTCGTCTATGTGGTCCTTTATCCGGCATTGCCGATGGTCAGCCGGGCGACCGAAGGGGTGCTGGGATGGTCGAGCAGGGGGCAGCTCGAAGAGGAGCTTGCCGCCGAACAGTCGCGGAGGGGGCCGTTGCTGCGCGCGCTCGCGGCGACTCCGGTCGAACGGCTTGCCGATCAACCCCGGCTGATGCAGGCCGCTATCGAAGGCGGCCGCGCCGCGTTCAAGACATCCTGCGTGCAATGTCACGGTTCGGGCGCTGCCGGGTCGCCCGGCTATCCTAATCTCAACGACGACGACTGGCTGTGGGGCGGCGATCTCGAATCGATCCATTTCACCATCGAACATGGGGCAAGACAGCCCGGTCATGACAAGACCCGCATGTCGCAAATGCCCGCCTTCGGCCGGGACGGCATTCTTCAGCCGCGGGAAATAGCCGATGTCACGGCGCATGTGCGCACCCTTTCAGGCCAGCAGAAGGTGAATGCCGCCGCCCGCCGCGGCGCCGGCCTTTTCGCCGCCAATTGCGCAGTCTGCCATGGCAGCGACGGCAGCGGCAATCGGAGCGTCGGTGCCCCGAACCTGCGCGATTCGATCTGGCTCTATGGCGGGGACGGCGCAGCCATCGCCGCCACCATCGCCAACAGCCGTTACGGCGTTATGCCGCAATGGGGCAATCGCCTCGATCCGGTGACCGTAAAAATGCTTGCCGCTTATGTTCATTCCCTGGGTGGCGGCGAACGAAAGCGGCCGCAATTGGCGCAAGCGGGGGGAGCGGCGTCCGATGGCAAGCCCTGAGGACCTGACCGGAGTCGAGAAGAGTCTCTATGCGAAGCGGGAGCCCGTCTGTCCAAAAGCGGTGGACGGAAAATTCCGACGTCTGAAATGGCTGATCATGGCAGTCACGCTGGCGATTTACTACGTCACGCCATGGCTGCGCTGGGATCGGGGCCCCTATGCGCCGGACCAGGCGGTACTGGTCGATCTGGCCCACCGCCGCTTCTACATGTTCGGCATCGAGATTTGGCCGCATGAATTCTATTATGTGGCCGGCTTGCTCATCATGGCCGGGATCGGCCTGTTTCTGGTGACCTCCGTCGTCGGACGCGCATGGTGCGGCTATGCTTGCCCGCAAACGGTGTGGACCGATCTCTTCCAGCATGTCGACCGGCTGGTCGAAGGTGACCGGAACGCACAGATGAGGCTTGCCAAGGCACCCTGGACCGCGTCCAAGATCGGCAAGCGCGCCCTTAAATATGCGATCTTCCTTCTGATTTCGCTGGCAACCGGCGGGGCGTGGATCTTCTACTTCGCCGACGCGCCCACGCTTGCCCACGACCTGATGGCGGGCGATGCGGCCGATGTCGCTTATGCCACGGTCGGTGTCCTGACGGCCACCACCTTCGTCCTCGGCGGCTTCCTGCGCGAGCAGGTGTGCATCTACATGTGTCCCTGGCCGCGCATCCAGACAGCGATGCTCGACGAGAGATCGCTGCTCGTGACCTATAAGGAGTGGCGCGGCGAACCGCGGCACCGGGGAACCAAGAAAGCCAGTCTGGCCGACCTGGAACTCGGCGATTGCATCGATTGCTACCAGTGCGTTTCCGTCTGCCCGACCGGCATCGACATACGCGAAGGGCCGCAGATCGGCTGCATCACCTGCGCGCTTTGCATCGACGCCTGCGACAAGGTGATGGCTCAGATCGGAAGGCCGCGCGGCCTGATCGATTATGCGACCCTGGAGGATTGCCGGGCGGAAGCGCAAGGCGGCGAGGCCACGCCGGTCCTGAAGACGATCCTGCGTCCTCGCACCCTGATCTATTTCGCCATCTGGATCTCGGTCGGCCTGGCCATGCTGTTCGCCCTCGGCGAGCGGACACGCGTCGACATCAGCGCCCAGCCCGAACGGAATCCCGTCTACGTCCTCCTTTCCGACGGTGCGGTGAGAAACAGTTTCACGGTCAAGATCCGCAATATGCAGGCGCGGCCGCGCGAGATGGAGGTGGCGATCACCGGCCTGGCCGGTGCGGCCATCTGGACGGACGCAGGAGGCCGGGAAAGGGCCGGGGCGACCTTGGTGACGAATGTGCCGCCCGATGCCCTCGCTAAACTCCGTATATTCGTGGCAGCCCCTTCAGGTGGAGAGACAAGAGACGAATTCTCTTTCACCGTCCGGGCGCTGGATGCCGACGGTGGAAGCGACAGTGTCGATGCCGTTTTCGAGCGGCCGGGGACGGAACGATGACGAAGCGCTTCACCGGCTGGCACATGGCCGCGATCCTGGTCGCATTCTTCGGGACGGTGGTCGCCGTCAATCTGACGATGGCGACCATCGCCACACGCACTTTCGGCGGCACAGTGGTCGACAATAGCTACGTGGCCGGACGAAGTTTCAATGCCTGGCTGAAGGCCGCACGTGCCCAGGAGAAGCTCGGCTGGACTTCCCGGGTCGCTCTCGATGAACGGCGCCTTGTCGCCGTCGCCGTGCTCGAACAGGGCAGCCCCCCCGAAGGCCTGGTCGCGAGCGGACTGGCTCGGCACCCGCTCGGGAGGGAGTCAGACATTGCGTTGCGGTTCCGGCCGACTGGCGTCGGGAATTTCCGGTCCGACCAGCCGCTGCCGCGGGGGCGATGGCTGCTGCACCTCGAACTCCGACGTGGCGGCGATACGGTGCGCCTGATCGAAAGCGTGTCATGACCCTCGCCGTCGTCATGACCGGACGCGAGTCGCTCGTTCGCAGCGTCTTTGCGGTTCCCGCCATCCATTGTCCGTCCTGTATCTCGAAGATCGAGAGAGGCCTGGAGCCGGTGGCCGGCATCGCTGCGGCGCGCGTGAACTTCACCTCCAGGCACGTCGCGGTCGATCATCTGCCCGAACTTTCACTGCCCGACATCCAGGCAGAGATCGCCAACCTGGGTTTCGAAGCGCAGCCCATCCCGTCCGCGGGCGCGCAACCCGGTTCGTCGGAGACCGGGGCGCTGATCCGGGCGACGGCAGTGGCCGGCTTCGCTGCGATGAACGTCATGCTGCTTTCGGTGTCGGTCTGGTCGGGGGCGAGCGGCGTAACGAAGGACCTGTTCCACGCAATATCGGCGCTGATCGCAATCCCCACCGTCGCCTATTCCGGGCGGGTCTTCTTCAAGTCGGCGTGGCGCGCTCTTCGACACGGCCGCACCAACATGGACGTTCCGATCTCGATCGGCGTCCTGCTGGTGACGGCGATGAGCCTGTTCGAAACGCTGACCGGGGGCCCGCATGCCTATTTCGACGGCGCGGTCATGCTGCTCTTTTTCCTGTTGCTCGGCAGGTTACTCGACAGCGTCATGCGCGACCGCGCCCGCAATGGCATCGCCTCGCTTCTGAAGCAGAGGGCGGCGGGCGCGCTGGTATTGAAGGAAGGCGGTGCCAGCGAGTGGATCGAGGCGGAGCGCCTGGCACCGGGGATGCGCATCATGGTCGCCGCGGGGGAGCGGCTGGCGGCCGACGGCATCGTCGAGGCGGGCGCCAGCAGCATGGATTCCTCCCTGCTTACCGGAGAGAGCGTCCCAAAGAGGATTGCGGCCGGCGATGAAGTCCATGCAGGCACCATGAACATGGGCGCTCCGCTGACGGTGCGGGTGACCGCGGCCGGCCCGGACACGGTGATAGCCGACATGGCGCGGCTGATGGAGCAGGCCGGGCAGGGGCGGTCGCGCTACGTCCGGATCGCGGATCGCGCGGCAAGGCTCTACGCCCCTACCGTCCATGCGCTGGCGGCCGCTTCGTTCCTGACATGGCTCGCCATGGGCGCCGGATGGCACCAGGCGCTGCTGGTCGCAACCGCAGTCCTGATCATCACATGCCCTTGCGCGCTGGGCCTGGCCGTACCCGTCGCCCAGGTCGTCGCGGCGGGCGCGCTGATGCGGATCGGGATATTGGTCAAGGACGGTTCGGCGCTGGAGCGGCTTGCCGAAGCCGACCGGATCCTCTTCGACAAGACCGGCACGCTGACCCTGGGCCGTCCGGAGCCCGTGAATCTGGATGCCGTTCCGGCAAATCTCAAACCCATCCTCCTGGGGCTTGCACGCGCAAGCAGGCACCCGCTCAGCCAAAGCTTGCGGCGAAGCCTCGAGCGCGAAGGGATCATGGCCGCGGAGCTGACCGGCCTCGCAGAGGAACCGGGTTTCGGTGTTCGCGCTTTCGACAAGGCCGTTGCCGTGTCGCTCGGCCGCCCCGCCCGAAGTACCGGCGATGCACTTGCGACATCCTTCACCGTCGGCGACGGCGCACCCATCCTCCTTCATTTCCGTGACGCGATCCGACCCGATGCCGCGGCAATGCTGAAACGGCTTGAGGCGATGGGCCTGGAGGCCTCGATCGTGTCCGGCGATCGGCCGGCCGCGGTGCTGCCCGTCGCGCGCGCTTTGCGATTGACGGCTCAGACCGGGATGCAGCCACGCGACAAGCTGGATGCGATCGCCCGGCTCTCGGGTGGCGGTCATAAAGTGCTGATGGTGGGCGACGGCCTCAACGACGGTCCGGCCCTGGCGGCCGGCCATGCATCCATGGCCCCCGCATCGGCGAGCGACGTCGGCCAGACCGCGGCCGATATGATATTCCTGGGTGACAGTCTTGCGCCGGTCGCCGCCGCCATCCGGCTGGCGCGCCGAACGATGCGCATCGTCGGGCAGAATTTCGCGATCGCCATCGGCTACAACATCATTGCCGTGCCGCTGGCCTTTGCCGGCCTGGTCACCCCGCTGGTGGCCGCGCTCGCCATGTCCGGTTCTTCGATCATCGTCGTCGGCAATGCTCTGAGACTGGCGAGGAGAGAGAAATGACCGGCCTCGCGGTGCTGATCCCGGTCGCGCTCCTACTGGGTCTGTCGGGCCTTGCCGCCTTTTTCTGGGCCATCAGATCGGATCAGTTCGACGACCTCGATGGCGCCGCATTGCGCATCCTGATCGACGACGAAGAAGACTGATGTGGACCTATCATCCCGAACTGCTTGCGACACCGGTGCCTCGTTATACGAGTTATCCTACCGCCGCCGAATTCCGTGACGGGATCGATTCTCGGGAGATCGAAGGCGCCTTGGGCGCAGTGCCGGCCGACGCCGCCATCTCGCTATACCTGCACATTCCCTTCTGCCGGGAAATCTGCCGGTATTGCGGGTGCAACACGGGCGCGGCGAACAAGAAGCATCGCCTGGCCGGTTATGTGGATGCGCTGGAGTCCGAAATCGACCTCGTGGCCGGTCGGCTGGCGGGTCGAGGCAGGCTGTCCCGCATATCGTTCGGCGGCGGCAGTCCGAATGCGATCGGTCCGGAGGATTTTCTGCGGCTGGTGGAAAGGATCAAGACGGGCTTTCGTGCCAGATCACCGATCCTGTTCGTCGAAATCGATCCCCGCAGCCTGGACCGGGACTGGGCCGAGATGATGAGGATCGCCGGCGTGACGCGGGCCAGTCTCGGCGTTCAGACATTCGCACCCCATGTGCAGAGCGCGATCGGGCGCATCCAGCCGGGCGGCATGATCCGGGAGGCCGCGGAACGGCTGCGCCAGGCCGGAGTCTCTTCCCTCAATTTCGATCTGATGTTCGGATTGCCTCTTCAATCGTCGCTCGACCTGGAGGACACGCTTCGCCAAGCCGCCGTCATCCGCCCCGATCGCATCGCATTGTTCGGTTATGCCCATGTTCCGCATCTGATAGCACGGCAGCGGCAGATCGACTCCGCATCCCTGCCGACTGCCCCGATCCGGTTCGAACAGGCCCGGCTTGGCCACGATTTCCTGTCGGCCGCGGGATACCAGTCCGTGGGTTTCGACCATTTCAGTCTGCCGGGCGATCCGCTTGCCATCTCCCGCAGGAGCGGTCGCCTCCGGCGCAACTTCCAAGGTTTTACCGACGATCAAAGCGAATATCTGATCGGACTGGGGGCGAGCGCGATCAGCAGCTTTCCCGATCGGATCCTGCAGAACGAGAAGAATGCCGGACGCTATCGCCTGCGGGTCTCCGGCGGCCGATTCCCTGTCTGCAGGGGCGTGGTTCGGACGTCGCAGGACGTTTCGAGAGCGCGGATCATCGAGGATCTGCTGTGCCACGGAGAGGCGGCGATCCCGCCCGTATTCCTGAGCCCTGCCAAGCATCGGTTGCGTCCGTTCGAGGATGCGGCCCTGATCGCGTTTTCCGGCAAGAGATTGAAGCTGGCCCCTGAAGCCCTCCCATATGCGCGCGCGATCGCGGCGGCTTTCGATGTCTATCGGCAGCCCGACGCGCGGCGGTTCAGCAACGCCATCTGATGGGACGCGGCATCGAACGAGCCTGTTCGGGCCTGGCGCTGTTCGCTGCCGCGATGATAGGGGTCACGCCCTCCGGGGCTGCCGCCGATGCCGATCTGGTCTGGATGAGCCTGTGCACTGGGGATGGCGGAGTCCAAGCCATTCTTGTCGACCGGCGTGATGGCCGATTGCCCGACGGGAGCGCCAAAGCCTGCCACGCGGCCTGTCTCAGAGAGGAAAAAAGAGCCCGCATGCAAAGATCTGTCCCTTGAGGACGTGCGGATCGGCGCGATACCGGACGGTCTAAACATTTGAATAGAGGTTGATTCACGTCATCGGCGGAAGCGGGAAGCGCTTCCACCTCAAACGACCAGGCTCCAGGCTAAGGAATTGTCGAAGCCAGCACCTCCCGGAAGCGAGGATGCGCGATGGCGATCAGCGCGTCGGCGCGCTCGCGAAGCGACTTGCCCTTGAGATCGACCCATCCATATTCGGTTACGACGATATGGGTATCGTTGCGGGGCGTGGTCACCGGCCCCTCGAGCTGCGGCACGATCCGCGAAAGCGTGCCGCCTTTCGCCGTGGAATGACAGGCGATGATCGACTTGCCTCCTTTGGAAGCACAGGCGCCGCGTACGAAGTCGAGTTGACCCCCGGACCCGCTATACTGCCGGCCCAGCAGATGTTCCGAATTGCAGGCGCCGCCGAGGTCGATCTGGAGGGTGGCGTTCACCGAAACGACCTTGTCGTTCTTCGAAATATGGCGGGGGTCGTTGACGATCTGGACGGGTGCGCTGTGCATGGACGGATTGTCGTCGAGAAAATCGTAAAAGGCGCGGTCCCCCATGGCAAAGGTGAAGACGCTGCGGCCGCGATAGGTCGTCTTGAGCCGGTTGGTGACGGCACCACGCTCGATCAATCGGGCCAAAGCCGGCGTCATCAACTCGGTATGGATGCCGAGGTCGCGATGATCTTCGAGCAGTGCGCAGACGGCGTTTGGAAGCGTCCCGATGCCCATCTGGAGGCACGATCCGTCCTCGATCATGGCGGCAATCGATCGGGCGATGATTTCATCCTCCGGGCAGCTCGGCGAAACCTCGAAGTCCAGAAGCGGCGTGTCATTCTCGACGATCCCGTCGACTTCGGAGACGTGGAGAAGCGATTCCCCGAAGACGCGCGGCATATTCGGATTGACCTCGACCAGCAGCCGCCGTGCGCTCCGGGCGACTGTGGTCGCGTAATCGTTGCTGGTGCCGAAGGTGAACCAACCGTTTCGGTCCATCGGCGACACGGTGGTTATGAAGGTGTCGACATCCACTCTTTCCGACAGCAATCGCGAGGAATCGCTGAAGGCCACCGGCACGAAGTCGATTGGGCTTGGGCCGTCCGGCTGTGCCCGGATCAGCTCCCGCTCGATCCGGCTCAGGAACATGCAATGCGGCCGGACCCGGTCCAGGAGCTCGCGCCGGAGCAGGGTGCGGGCGGCATGTTCGACCGAATGAAAGTACCAAAGGTTGAGTTCCGCCAGCGCGTTCGAAGTCACGCGTTGCGCGAGCGCGGCAAGCAAGGCGGGCGGTTCCGCCACCGCCATCCCCATGACGATATTGGCGCCGGAGCGGATTCCGGCGACGGCGTCGGCAGCCGCCATGAGCTTCGAGCGATACAGGGTAGAAGCCATGTCCATGCTCAGCTCAGCTTGATCAGGATCGGAAGGAGGAGGGCCGCTGATGTGGCACCGAGCGTTGCCGATGCCCAGGGCGCCCGACTGCGCGCAACGGCGAGCAGGAGGCCAAGCTTGAACAGGGTATTGAACAGGATCGGCGCAGCGATGGCCAATGCGATCGAACGCACTGGAAGAGCGTCGGGCGGCAACGCGCCGACGGCTGCGATCGCCGCATCGATATCCGCGGTCCCGCCCAGGGCGATGACCAAAGCGCCGCCTCCCTGGCCGAAGCTGGCTTCCGCCCAGGCGGAAGCCAGCGAGATTGTCGCAACGGTCGCCGCGAAGAGCAAGGCGAGGCCAAGTCCCGGCGCTTTTGGCGGCTTGGTTCCCGCCTCCAGCCTGGCCCCGCGGCAGCGATAGAGAAGGACGGCGGTGGCGGCGGCCGCCACGGCGATTCCGGGTCCGATCAGGGCGGAGATCGGGGAGAGCGCGAACGGCGCCAGCAGGGCGACCAGGAGCAAGGCGCGGAACAGCATTTCCAACGACGCGATCGCCACCGCCGCCTCGGCCGCGGCATTGGCGCCGCCGTCTCGGATATGTCTTGCGCTGTCGAGCGTCACCGCCGTCGAGGACACGAGGGCACCGACCACGGCCGTCACCAAAGCGCCGCGGCCCGTGCCGAGCCAGCGGGCGAGTCCGTAGCCGACAAAGGAGATGGCTCCGGTCACCACGACGACCATCCACAGCCTTTGCGGATTGAGAGCGTCGAAGGGGCCCATGCCGACATTGGGGAGGAGCGGCAGGATCACGAACACGACCAGAATGAGCCGGAGCAGCGCCTTGATATCCGCTTCGCTGGTGAGCTGGAGCGCTTGGTGAAGGCCTCGGCGCGACGCGAGCAGGATGACGGCAGCGCCGGTTCCCACCGAAGCCAGCGCCATGTGACCTGTCGTCGCACTCGCGCCCAATCCGAGCGTCAGGATGGCAGCGATCGTGGATGTGGCGCTCACATTATCGTCGCGCAGCATGTCGCCGCGATAACCCAGCAGCAAGGCTGCGATGGCGCCGCCGCCGAGAAGGAGACTCAGAATTTGCGAGGGGCCGGCGAGTCCGATGCCGATGAGTCCGCCCAGGAGCCCGATCAGCCCGAAAGTCCGAATTCCCGCGACACGGCCGCCGGGCTTTTCGCCACGCATGCTCCAGCCGCGCTCGACGCCCAGCAACATCCCGATCGCGAGCGCGAGCGCCAGTCCGGGCAGGAAGTCGGCAGGGGACGAGAGCATGACTTGCGCCGGAGCCGTCAGGGGTTCTGTGTGGGCCAGATGTGGCCGAGCGCCGCGGAGACCGCCGCGATCAAGCCGCCAGCAAGGCCTCCGAAGACCGACGAACCTACCAGTCCGGTGAGGAATTCGGTGGCCGTGAAGAATTCGGCTCTGGTGAACATCCGAATATATTCGTGGGCCATCGCGCCAGCCGGCAGGAAGGCCGACATCCAGCAAAGGCCGAACAGGATCACGGCGGTGATGGCACCCGTCGCCGCGGAGCGCATGATGCCGGGCCTGCGCATCGCTGCGGCATGAAATCCAGTCCTCCTTGCCACGCATTCCTCCTGTCGCAATCGCCAGGGAATGATCGGTTGCCGTTCGCTCCGGGTCGATAGGTACACTTACTGATCATCAAGGCGCGTCCAAGGCGCGACGAACACGCCGCCGCTCGACGGTGTCAGATCCTCCTCCGGTGCAGGGACGAACCCGATGGAGGGGAGATCGACCCGACCTCCATCGATCGGGTGTCCGATACCATGATTCATGATAGTCGAATTCCGGGTGCGCTCCTGCCCCGGTTCCGGCAAAATTGGGATCGAAGAACAGAATGAACGAAGTTGGCAAGGGACCATTGTCCGGCGTGCGCGTCGTCGAGTTTACCGGCATCGGGCCAGGGCCGCATTGCGCGATGCTGCTGAGCGATCTGGGCGCTGAAATCCTCCGCATCGAGAAGGAGGGCGGCAATGGCTGGCCGAACGCGATCGCCGATCGGGGCCGGGCGACGGCGACCGTCGATATCCGCACGGACGCCGGACGCGCGTTCTGCCTGGAGGTATGCGCCCGGGCGGATGTCGTGATCGAGGGCTTCAGGCCGGGCGTGATGGAGCGTCTGGGCTTGGGACCCGAGGTATTGCTCGGGTGCAATCCGAGGCTGGTCTATGGACGCGTAACCGGGTGGGGACAGGATGGGCCGCTCGCCCAGGCCGCCGGCCACGACATAAATTATATCGCCCTGGCCGGCGCGTTGGACCCGATCGGGGAGAAGGGAGGAAGATCCATTCCTCCGCTCAACCTGGTGGGCGACTTCGGTGGCGGGTCGATGCTGCTGGCCTTCGGCATCGTCGCCGCGCTGTTCGAGCGGGGACGGTCGGGGCTCGGCCAGGTCGTGGATGCCGCGATCGTCGACGGCGTCTCGTCGCTGATGAGCTTCTTCGATGGATTGCGGAAGGACGGTCAGGTTTCGCTAGATAGAAGCGAGAATGTGCTGGCGGGTGCTGCGCCATTCTATCGTACCTATCATTGCAGGGACGGGCGCGAAGTCGCCATCGGTTCGCTCGAGACGAAATTCTACAGGAGCCTTCTCGAGCTGATCGGTGCGCCGGTCGACTTCCTCTCCGCGCAATATGATGCGTCCACATGGCCCGAGCGCGGTGAAATGCTCGCCGCCATCTTCGTCCAGCGCGATCTGGCAGACTGGGTCGCACTGCTCGAAGGAACGGACGCCTGCTTCGCACCGGTGCTGAAGCTCGGCGAAGTCGCGGATCACCCTCACATGAAGGCTCGATCCGCCTATGTGTCGAAGAATGGAAGAGCACAATGCGCCCCCGTGCCGCGTTTCTCCCGGACGCCCGGAGAAATCCAGGACGCAAAAGGAGCCGAGGAACTCCTTGAGAAATGGCGCGCGTCTTAGGCGGATTTCGACATCCGGACCGCGCAGCGACGCAACGCATCGATTAGGAAGATTTTGGCGCGCCCGGCAGGATTCGAACCTGCGGCCCCAAGCTTAGAAGTTTTGTGGTCCTATTTTCGGTAGTGTTCCGATACGTTCGATAACTCCCCAAAAACTGCCACTTCTCCCTAGCCGCTTATTCCATTATGTTCGTTCATTGACGCCAGATTTCGGATGGCGTGATTACGTAGCGATTACGCGAGGCCACAAGATGCCATCCTTGAAGATAACAAAGCGCGCGGTCGACGCCTTGTCGGCCCCGGCCTTGCGCGACGAATATTACTGGGACAATGATCCGCAGGGCCCTCAAGGTTTCGGCTTACGAGTGACGCCGCGGGGCGTGAAAAGCTTCGTGTTTCAATACCGCCTCAAGGGGCGTGCGGCGCGACGACTGACCATTGGCCGATATGGCAACGTCACCGCGGACCAAGCGCGCTCGATTGCACGCGCACATTCCTACAACGTTGCCGGCGGATCCGATCCAATCGAAGCTCAGCGTAAGAAGGCGCGCGATGCCAAAAACCTTTCGTTCGAAAGCTATGTCGATCGTTTCGTGGAAGGATACCTGAAGGAAGCGTGGCCCGACTCCTGGGTAGAGGCGAAGGCGCGCATTGCGAACCATGTTACACCGCACCTCCGTGGGAAGCCGCTCCCCGAGATTACGGCTAGCGACCTCGGTGCGATCCTTGACAACTTGAAGCCACAGAAGGCTTTGGCCAGGAACACGTATGTGCTGTTGCGCCTCCTGTTCAGTTGGGCGGCCGAGCCGGAGAGGAGGGATATCGACCGGTCTCCGATGGAAGGCATGCGTCCCCCCGCGAAGCCGAAGGATCGAAAGCGGGTCCTGACGCCCGACGAGATCGTCGCAGCCTGGCGCGCGAGCTACCAGCTCAGCGACCCATTTGGCCCGTTTGTGCGGTTGCTGTTCGCGACCCTTCAGCGGCGCAACGAAGTGGCGAAACTGCCTTGGAAGGAACTGCGTCAGGAAGATGCTCGGTGGCACATGGAAGGGGACCGCGCCAAGAATGAGGAGGACCATCTCGTTCACTTGAATATGCTGGCCGTGGCCGAGCTGGATGCTCTCGGCTGGAAGCGGCGAGGTTTCGTCCTCACGACCACTGGCACTTCCGGCATCAGCGGCTTTTCCAAGATGAAGAAGAAACTGGATGCAGCCATGCTGCCTATCCTTCAGGAACTAGCCGACAAGCGCGCAGAAGTTATGGGCGAGGACGTGCATCCCGTCACGTTCGAACGTTGGACACTGCATGATATTCGGAGGAGCGGCACGACGGCGCTCCAAGCGCTCGGCTTCCCAATTGAGGTGACGGAGAAGGTTATCAATCACAAGTCGGGTGAAGTTTCCGGGGTCGCCAAAGTATATAATTTATGGGCGTATGAGCCGGAAAAGAGGGCAGCCCTCACCTCGTGGGGAGAATATTTGGAACGGTTGGTGAAAGGGGCTGATGCCTCGAGTGTGATTTCCCTTGCCGATCGGCGGGCCTAAAAGTCGCAGCTGAGATTGACGTTATCGCCGCGCCATCGGACGGGGCCGCCTCGGTGGCCGCCGCCGCCTCCTTACCATGCTGCGCATCAGCCCAAGGTTGCAGTCGCCCCTCCCTCCAAGATGGTAATTTCATCGGGTAGGAACAGTATCCAAGTCAACAGAACTATTCTCCCGAATACCAAATAATTCGTTTGGTCGTCCCTACCTGCTGCGACGTAGAATCCATTACCATTGTTGGGGTGGGGTCTTGTCCTACCTCGTGGCTGGAGTGACTGAAATGATCGATGAAGATGCTTTGCTAACGTTGCCCGAGGTGGCGAAACTGCTGAACGTTCCCACCAGTCGTCTTTATAAGGGGAGGGTCTCGGGCACAGGTGTCCCCCCTGCCATCAAGCTCGGTCGGCTAATACGGTTTCGTCGCGGTGACGTTCGAGCATGGCTGGAGGCGCAGCCGTCGACCAGCAGCACCTCGGACGTAGCATGACCTATGATGTGGGTCAGAGGCGTCTCGCGGCCTAATACGCGAAAGGCCCACCCTTACGGGCGGACCTCCGGTGTCATCCTGGCCGGCGACACCCCGTTGAATACCAAGATGTTGGCTGCAAGGCAACGTCACGCTCGTACCGCATTCCGGTCGTCCGTGCTGGCCCACCGGCCGCGCCGGCAGTTGCCATTCTCATACCGTGTGGCCCGACCATGACGCGCCTCCGCCAGAAACACCCGTTCCGCCGCGCGAAGGTTTTCGTCCGGCCCGACGGCGTCGCCCGCTATTCCGTGATCCTCGCCGATGGATCGCCGGACCCGGCATTCGAACTTGGGCCCATACGCCGGACCGCCGATGCGGCTTATCAGGACGCGATGAATCTTCACCGGCAGACGGGTATTCCCGTCGATGCCTCTGACATTGATCGTGCGATGCGCCGCGCGATTGATGCCTGGAATCAGTCCTGGATGCGCGCCGAAGCCTTGGCATTGAATCGCCAGGTCGACGGTCGGCTGGCGTCCCGAACCCCGACTGACGACGGTGGGAGGGCGGCATGACGAGCGAACGACGATCTCATTTCGTCCGCGCAAGACCGGTCTATCGACGAGGGTGGAAGGTGCGAGGATTCTACGCAGTCGCCGACTGGGCGATTGCCGACGTGATCGCGATCGCCAAGGGTGAATTCGTCAGCAATTCCCGACTCAGTTGCTTGCGATCAAACGCTTGGCTGCACGGCTGGCACCTTCGATTGATCGTCGATCCAGACGACGCGCGCGCGCCAAGCAACGTGGTCCATCTCAGGGTGACCAATTCCGCCAATCCTATCGGAGCGGCAGTATGGGCGTGATTGACACCTCAGCGCTTAAGGCGGCCCGGCCTATTTCGTCGGTGATTGGGGCGAGTGTAAAATTGAAGCGCGCTGGCAGGGAATTCGTCGGTTGCTGCCCATTTCATCCCGACCGAAATCCGAGTTTTTACGTCAATGACGACAAGGCCCATGCCTGGTGCATGGCGTGCGGCTGGGACGGTGACGTCATCGACTTCCTGAAGAAATCGAGCGGCGTTGGCTTCCGCGAAGCTGCGGCTCAGCTGAGCAGCGGCAATGTGCCCATGGTCGTGGCCGCGACACTTCCTCCGGAGCCCGATCGAGATACCCGCGCAGAGGCGCTGGCGATCTGGCGTAGCGCGGTGTCGGTGTCCGGCACTGCAGCTGAGGCATATCTGCGTGCACGTGGCATCAACTGCCGAATCCCTGAGAGTCTCCGCTTCGCTCGTCTAAAATATGGGAAACGTGGCCCACAGCGTCCCGCCCTGGTCGCCTTGGTCGCGTCCGTCGACAATCGAGCGATTGGGATTCAGCGTACCTACCTCAACGCTGGCGGGACGGGCAAAGCCAAGGTCGCCAAGCCTAAACTCGCGCTCGGCGGCATCCGCGGAGGAGCCATCAGACTGGCGCCGGCGGCTGCCGAGTTGATCGTTACGGGCGGGATCGAGGACGGCCTTGCGTTGCAACAAGAGCGTGGCGCCGCCGTCTGGGTCGCAGCAGGCGAAGGCAACATGGCAAAGATGCTGCTGCCAGAGGGCACTCGTTCGGTGGTGATCGGCGCCGACCGGGATGAGCGAGGTGAAGAGCATGCCGAGCGAGCCGCCGAGGCATTCGCCGAGCAAGGCCGGTCAGTTCGGATCATCAGGCCGATGCCGGGTTTCAAGGATTTCAACGACGAATTGAGGGGGGTGGCGACGTGAACCAAGTCGCTTCCATCAAAGCAGTACCCCAAGCACCGCGGCTAACCATCACGCTCCGACCGGGGGAACTGCATCTGACCGCCACGCAAGCTGAGACCGCGCTCCTCCATGCAGGAGCCCCTCTCTACGTTCGCGGAGGAATTGTGCGTCCGATCGTCGACGAGGTACAAGCAGCCCACGGCCGAAGCACGAAAGTTGCCCGACTGGCCCATGTCGATGCCGACATGCTCGTCGACCATCTCTCCCGGTCAGCAGACTGGGTGAAACGCAGCGCCAGAGCAGGCGACTATGTGCCTACAGATCCTCCTCGCAACGTTGCTTCCACAATCTTGGCCCGTGACGGGGAATGGCGACTCCCCAGCCTTGCGGGTGTGATCACGACACCGACGTTGCGTCCGGACGGTACCATTCTGTCGGCGCCAGGCTACGATCCCGAGACCCGTTTGCTCCTTATGGATCCGCCGCCTTTGCCCGATTTGAAGGAACGACCGACCAGGGCCGATGCGATGGAGGCGCTGCATCTGCTGGACGCTCTTCTTGACGGGTTTCCGTTCGTTAATCCGGCGAGCCGGTCCGTCGCGCTCTCCAGCCTGATCACCCCCGTCGTCCGTGGTGCAATGCCGGTCGCGCCTCTTCATGCAAACTCCGCTCCGGTCGCAGGTTCGGGTAAATCCTACATCGTCGACTTGGCGTCCGCGATACTGACCGGCGACCGGGCTCCCGTCATCGCGGCTGGTCGGAATGAGGAGGAGACGGAGAAGCGGCTCGGCGCAGCCCTGCTTGCGGGTCTACCGATCGTTACGATCGATAACGTAAATGGCCAGCTCGGCGGCGATGCCCTCTGTCAGATGATTGAACGGCCAGTCGTCTCGGTTCGGCCGCTAGGGGTGTCCAGGCTCGTTCGAATTGAAAGCCGGGCTTCGATGTTCGCGACCGGCAACAACATCCACCTTGTCGGGGACATGACCAGGCGGGTCGTCCTCTGCTCGCTCGATCCAAACATGGAGCGGCCAGAACTTCGCACTTTCCGGACCAATCCGTTCGACACGGTCGTGCGAAGCCGTGGCAAATACGTGGCCGCGGCACTGACGATCGCTCGTGCCTACATGGTCGCCGGATGTCCTGACGAGCTGCCCCCACTGGCTTCGTTTGAGGCTTGGAGTAGGATCGTCCGATCAGCTCTCGTTTGGCTCGAGCAGGTTGACCCAGTCGAGACGATGGCTTCGGCGCGTGACAATGATCCGGTACTCTCAAGTCTAAGCGCGCTGCTTCACACCTGGCACCGCGCCGCAGGGGATACGTTCCAGCCGACCAGCAAGATGAAAGCGCTCGCGGATACTAGGGATGCTCGTGGCGATCTCGTGCACCCTGAGCTCCAGCAGGCCCTGCTCGAGGTTGCGGAGAAGCCGGGCGTTGGCATTGATCCGCGGCGCTTGGGCATGTTCCTCGCGCGCCACAGCGGGCGCATCGTTGACGGCCTGAAGGCCCAGGACATCCTCGACGACCACAGCAAACAGAAAAATTGGCGTGTGGTCCGGATATGATTGAACTGGGCGGATCTTCCAAGGTGGGCGCAGTCACTTAACCCTCACATGTCGAATGGCGCGGGGTTCCTCGTTATGGAAGCTGCGCTGGGGAGCGGTGTTAGCGGCGAGTGGGCGGGATAATGGCAGCGCGGGCCCTAGCCTGTCGCCTGTTGCTGCACGACCTTGTGAGGATTGAAATGCCGCTTCACATCCCGACTCACGGCTGAACCGACGCCCGAAATATATAGGGGAAGCTCCGGCGACTTTGGATCTGGTCTGTGAATCTTGGCCGGGGGTTTCTTCTTTGAATGAGAGAATGCCGCAATATCGAGCGTGGGAGCATTGGGGAGATCAGGGCGGACCCCTTCGAACCATTGGTTAATTGAGACAATTTGCAGTCGCCTTTTTCTCCCCTGCGCCGTGTCGACGAATCCTGCGCGCAGCGCCGCCAACTCCATTTCCTGGGTAGGGTCACCGAGACAGATAAAAAGTCCCATTTGGGCCTTCTCGGTGTCCAGCACGCCTACAAAATCACGGACCATGCTTGGAGTTAAATTCTTACCACCCTTCACTGAAATTAGGATGCGGCCATAGTCGCGATGGCCGACTCCCATCGGGAAATAGATTTCTCCATCGATCCCGCGATCCTTGCCTTTCTTGATCTCGCGCACCGCGTGGGGATCAAAAAGATAATTGGCCCACCACTGGAACTGATATTTGTCGCGCTCAGCAAGAGCTTCTGCCTGGTCGAACGTATAGGGGATGCCAAGCACGTCGAATTTCGCCGTCCCGCGAAATTCTTCGACCATCCTATTCTCAATGACTTTGATCGCATGGTAGGCCACGTCAATGCCGATCCATTTCCGACGCAATTGCTGAGCCGTTTCAACCGTGGTCCCGCAACCGCAGAATGGATCGAGGATCACATCACCCTCTTTCGTCGTCAGCTTTATGAGGCGCTCCAATAGCGCCATAGGTTTCTGCGTCGGGTAGCCGATGCGCTCTTCCGCTTGCGAATTAAGGGGCGGGATGTCACTCCATACATCTCCGAGCGGCAAGCCCCTTTGCTCGTCCAAATAGCGCTTGAAGCGCGGCACTCTTCCAGGGGCGGTTTGCACGATCAAACCAGCATCATAGGCTGCCTGCATCCGCTCCCGCGTCCAGCGCCAAACGCGGGTCACACCCAAGAATTCATAAGTCAGGTTTGGGCGGTTTGGATTTGGGTTTATGAGATTGTCGAGTTGATAACGGCGCCCGCTGGCATCCATGGCACCATACTTTTCTAAGGTCTTTTCCGGAAGATTTTTCTGATCGTACGGGATGAAGGCGTGTTCTGGGTTCCAGCGAGAATCCGGTCCACCGTAAACCAAGATCGTATCATGATTGGAGGGAAGCCGGCGGCTGGAGTGCGACTTGCCGGTCGACCTCCGCCAGATGATCTCATTCTTGAAATTCTCTCCCCCGAATATCCCGTCCAAAATTACCTTCAGGTAGTGACTGGCTGTTGGATCACAGTGAAGAATGAGCGTGCCGTCTTCCTTCAACACCTGTCTCAGCTCATAGAGACGCACCGCCATCATCACGAGATAAGCCATCATGTCGCTTTGGCCGAGTGCTGAATGAAGGGCATCAACAAAACGCGCCGTTCCTCCACGCACCTTGTGGTGTATGTCATCGAAAGCGCTCGCCGCTTCCTCACCCCAAGTCCAAGTATCTCGAAAAGCCTCTGCTTGAGCGTTAGCCCGTTCTGCTTCTGGTGTCTGAAACAGAACGCTATAACGAGCATCAGAGTTGAAAGGCGGATCGAGATAAATAAGATCGATCGACGCGGCTGGAACATCCCCGTTACGAAGAATGGCGAGGTTATCACCAAAGAAAAGCCGGTTCATGATCTGTCCCCTTTTTGCATAGCAGTCAGGCGGGGCAGAAGCTGTCAATAAGCGTTGGTTTTTAGCCGCCTCTTTTTAGAGCTACTGCGACATTTCGGCATCACTGCGAGTGGTGCCCAGGATGTCCGAACTGTGAGCGAGCAGGTTAACGCGGGATCTGCTTTAAGCGTGTCCTTCCATCCGTCACGTTGCCTTTGATAACGTCCAGCTTGATAGTACGGACATCTGCAACAGCGGATTTGGCGCGCTTCTTTTCAGCGTCGGTGGAATGAGGACCGCGGTCGTATTCCATGCAGATAACTTTGGCTTCTCGGATTGAACCCTTCAAACGCCAGAGCGCCACCCTTTTTTTTGCCAGAGGATAGCAGCACCCACGACCCAGCAAACCCCACTGTGAATGCAAATCCTCGGAAAGCTAGCCAATTAGCATCTGCCCGCGCTCGTCAACTCACCCGCCAGCTCTGCCTGGTCTGCGGGGAGTGCGGGGACCTGCGGGGATGTTTCCAGCCGCTGCCGCATATTTAGCAATAACTGCGAAAAATTCGTACGTAGCTGAGAATAGTCCCCGCAGGTCCCCGCACTCCCCGCAAGATTGGGAGAGCCGAGATGTCGGCCACTTGTCCTGCTGTCCTCCTATTTCAGGGCGCCGATGGCGCAACTCGAACGATCAGGGAGCGCAGGTTGGGGACGCCCTTTCGGTTTGCCCGATGAAACGCGATAATGATTACCAAGCACGGGAGCGGGGCGATGAATTTCAATGAACCGAGACTGGATCGGCTGGGCGAGCTGGAACGTCTCCAGAATGTCTGTAGGCTGACGATCAAGCTGCTCAAGACTGGCAGGCCCGAGGATGAGATGACGGCGCGACGTCACATCGGCGTGGTCGCGCATTTCACTGAGCGGCTCCTGGCCTTGGAGGCCCTTACGCAGCAGGACGACGGCGAATGCCGCCACTGACGAACCCACGGCACGAACGGTTCGCGCAGGAGCTGGCAAAGGGTGAGGCGGCGTCGTCGGCCTATGTGAAGGCCGGCTACCTCGCGAACGATTCGAACGCAGCCCGGCTGAACGGAAATGAACGGATTGTGGCCCGGGTCCAACAACTGCAGGCGAAGGCCGCTGAACGCGTGGAAGTGACCGTCGCAGATATTGCCAAGCAACTCGACGACGATCGCGACTTTGCCCGGAAGAACGGCGCCGCCTCGGCCGCAGTCTCAGCAACAGTCGCGAAGGCCAAGATCCTCGGCCTCGTGGTCGAGCGGCTCGAGCATACCGGCCGCGGCGGAAAGCCGATCGCGGTCGACCATGGCATCCAAGCCGAAGGACATTCCATGGAGGAGCTGCGAAATCTGCTGGCCGATCGGATCGCCGAGAGTTTTGAAAAGAGGCCGGCAGCGCCGGCAGCGAGCGGGGGGCAGACGACATGAATGGAAATTGTGGACAGGTGTCGCACGGGGGTGCCGACCGGGGTGGGTCCCCTGTGGCGGCCGGATATTTTGGTTGGTGGTGCCTAGGGTTTGGCGCGTCCAACCCTGATCAGCCGATCATTTATTACACCCGCCTCCGCCGTCGGCTGGTCAACGGGTCCAGGGAGGTGGAAAGCCTCGCGATCACCGGTAATCCCGGCCCCGGCGAAACGATTGAGGCCCGTACGCTGGAGATTGTCGACCTACACGGTGAATTCTCCACCGTGGTCCGGGGTCAATTCACGCACGCGGACGGCGTCGACGAACTGGAGGTGGCGCCGTTCGACCGTATGGCCGACCGCGTCAGGCCTGGCACGATCGCTGCCGCAGTGGCGACGTTTGCGCTCGAGGGGCCGCAAGACGGCGACGAACTGATCACCGGCGAGCCTTCTGCTCATGCAGCCGCCACCTTCGCCAAGTTGAGCTCGGGCGACCGGGTCGCAATCCCCTCTCCTTAACGTCATCATTTTCGCGCTTTGCGCCGCGAAATGCCTTAGAATCCCTTACCATCTCGGGGGGAGGGGTTCGCATGGTTGATGTGGTCAGGAATGGGGCGCTGGGGGCTGATCACGCGGTTGTGGCTGCCACGGAAGTCGGTGGCGGGCTGAGCTTTGCGACTTTCTGCGTGCCGCTCGGGACTAAGAGCGTGGATTGCGGCTCGGAGATCACGATTGCGGCAAGCGTCTCGGTGATCGCAGCTGGCAGTTTCACCTAGCCTTGAATTCATCAGGAGAATTTTGATGCTCGTCACCATCACCGAATATGACAGCCTCGCCACGGATGTGCATGGAAACCTCCTGCCGATCGGCGGGCGGCGGCTTGCCAGCCAAGGCCTGACCGAAGCTGGCAATGGCATCGCCTATAACGGCGATACGCGCTTCGTCCGCATCGCCACGGACACAAGCGTTCAGTTCCGCCCGAGCGCCGCCGGCGCGGATACGGACGATGATCTGGTGCTCGCCAACACCGTCGAATTCTTCAAGGTAGAACCTGGCGCCACCCCGAGCATTGCTGCGCTCGCCTGATGAAGTACGGCGAGCCCCCTTTCCGGCGCATGGGGCTGGGCATGCCGCCGCTTGCGATGGGCCTGTCTCGGCAGGGTGGGGGATTGGATCCTGTCATCCTGTTCAGTGACGGTTCGACCGGATTCCTGTTCGACTTCCAGAACCTTTCGACAATGTACTCCGATACTGATGGCACGACGCTAGCGGTTGTCGATGGCCCGGTAGGCAAGGTGATGGACCTGTCGGGCAATGACAATCACGCAACTGCGCCTTCTGACGCTGAGCGGCCCACACTCAAGCTGACCGCCATTCCCGAACTTCATCCAGGGTTCTACTATCTTCAGTTCAATGGAGCCCAACGCCTGGCATTGCCGGCAGCGGCATCTCTCTACTCCGCTTCTGGAGCGGCGACCATCTGCGCGGCTATTCAGGCGGCACCGCAGACGGATAAAACGCTATACGGAGAAGCCAATAGCAGCGGACTGAACACGATTTACGTGCTTCTTGCAACGGGAACCGCAACAACCTCCGGCGCCGCCGCCACTGACAATTCGAAGCTCCGCGCGACCATACGCTCCGACGTGTCATCGCAGGCACAGGTAGAGAGCGCGCTGGTTGCGCTCGACAACCTTCCTCGGATCGTGACGCAAGTCGATAGCTCACGCACGTTCTCGAAATACGTCGGGGATCAACTCGATTCCGTCGGCGGATCATATGGCGGCACGTTCACCCTAAACACGGTGACCATTGGCGCGCTTTCCCGATCGACGGGCTTGGGTTTTTTCACTGGCCGCCTCTACGCGATCATGGGCGTCAGAAAGGTGCTGTCGGCCGGTCAGATTTCGCAAGTGCAAAGCTGGATGACTTCAAAGTGCCGCACACCTAAGCGAGAGGTTAGCGGGGCTTGGACCTTCTTTACGGATCCAAGAGCGCTTTCGGTCGCAGGCAAGCAGATCATCGGTGGCGTTTCGCCTATAGGTGTTTCCGTCGTAGCCGATGCTTCCTCTGCTAGATTTGCGGGAGTGACCCACCCGCTTTGCCGTTTCGCGTCGGCGGACGATCACAACAATTTCGGTTTCGTAGAACTGACCAACGGGAAAATCCTTGCCATCGGCACGGGCCACAGCGTTGATACTTACTATACACGCATCTCTGCCAATGCGGCAGATGTGAAGACCTGGGGTTCGCTGACCGACATAGCGGCGCAGTTCGGCACGACAAACATGACCTATGCCAACCCGGTCAGGTTATCGGACGGCATCTACAATTTCTTCCGGGGCACCTCGACCGACACCGATATTTCGATGCACATGACCAATTCGACGGATGAAGCGGTCACATGGGCGACGGCAACGAAGATCACGACCGGCAGCCGTCCTTACTTTCGTGTGGTGGGCGATGGCAACGATACGGTCTATTTCGTCACCAACGACGGCCATCCCGGCGATGCCTCCCTGAACAGCCTCTACGCTTTCAAGATGGTTGGCGGTTCGTTCTTCGAGATGGACGACACGCCACTGACGCTTCCGATCACGCCTTCGGCCGACCTGACCCCGATCTGGGACGCCACAGCCGAGGATGAGGATAGCTGGTGCTGGGACATCGCCATTGATCCTGCGACGGGCGATGTCGTCATTGTCTATGCTGTCTTTCCGACCCCTGCGAGCGATCACCGCTATCGCTATGCGCGCTGGAATGGCTCTGCCTGGAGCGACAACCAGATTTGCACGGCTGGTGGCCCAATGTACGCCGCTGAGACCCATTATAGCGGCGGGGTGTGTCTGGATCACAATGATCCGAATGTAGTCTTCGCATCTCGGGAAACGGCGGGACTCTACAAAATCTCCCGCCTTGCGACCCAAGATGACGGTGCCAGCTTCAGTGAGGCGGTGATCACGGGCGGCGCAGACGACTGCTACAGGCCATCGATCGTGCGCGGGGCAACGGCAGAGCCTCGGCTGGTCTACATGCGAGGCACGTACACGACCTATGCCAATTTCGCCACGCGAGTACTGCTCGTCAATAGTCTGACCGGCGCGTTATAAAAATCAATGTCCCCTCCGATGCTCCACCGTTTGGACGGGAATTCCGGGCCTTCAGAATCCGAAGCGTGTATATTTACCACGAATGGGGAGGGGTAAGTAATGGGAATGGGATTGGCACTCTTGGGCGGGGCTCTTCAAGGGCTCGGTCATGGTCTCACTCAGAACGCACAGGCCAATGCGGCGCTGCGGTTCGAAACATGGAAGGAACGGAAGCGCACCGAGACCATGGAGCGCCAAGCTCAGTTGAATGATCAGAATGCTGCGAAGGCCGCAGCTCGTGCCGATGTCTATGACGCGCAGAAGGGTGTTCGCGACCACACGCTCAAACTTGGCGAAGCGACGATCGAGCAGGGGTTCAAGCAGGAGATCAAGGCAGGAGATCGGGCGCATGACCTGACCATAGAAGAGGTGCGGGCAAAGAATGCGCAGGCTCTCGAAAATCTCAACTCGCAGAATACGATCACGGAACAAGGCACGGCCTTCGCTCGTGAATCCGAGCGTCGGGCGCAGGAAGCGGGCACCCATATCGATCGCTACGAGGTCGGTCCTGACGGCTCTGTGGTGGGTATCACCGCGACCGGAAACATCATGCGCAGCCGACCGGGGCTGGTGACCCCGCCGCCGAAAAGCGAGGCCCAGGTCACGGCTGACACGCTTCGTGAACGGGAGGTGCTCTCCTCCTTGCGGGACGAGTGGGAGGAGGGTGGCAAAAAGGGGCCGAAGCCGACGATTCTCGACGCTATGAAATTCCTTCAAAGAGAAGGCGCGGGATCTGCCGCGGCGACGGCCCCAGCCGAAAAGGCGCCGGCCATGTCCGCGCGTAAGCAGCAGGCGTTGGCACGGCTGCCGACCATTTACGCGAATGCGACGGAGGATCGTTATCCCGGGTTGTTCCGCAATGGCCGGAAGATCAGCATCCAAGAGGCGCGGCAGCTAATCGAGGACGGGTTGGCGGACTAATGGGCCTCATGCCCTACGCACGTTACAGCTGAACATCGAAGGCGAGACCGCACTTTCTACAGACGAAGCGGTCCGTCTCCGCATCGCCTGGGAACGGCGTAAGGGGGCTTCGCGCCTCCTCCCAGATCCAACATTGAGGGCATGCATCGGCTGGCTCGATTGGCCGGGTAGCCCGAATGCTTGCGCCTACCAGCGAGCCATTCTGGGCTTCCAGTTCGACTATCTCCCTGTGCAGTTCACGTAGCCTCTGAGCCCGTGTTTCTTGGCGCTCTTCGATTTGCTTGATTGCGTCGACTCGATAGACTTCTATCTGTTCTCTGAGGCTCATGGTTCGCTCCCCGATTCGGCTGCCTGGGCTTACGCCTGTCCAGCGGATGCAGATACCGCTGCTTGCTGACGTCGCTCAGGAATCTGAAGCCTGGAGGGTTCCACGCGGGCGCCGGCCTGCAGGAAAGGAGTGCTAAGCACCATGCCATTCAGGCCTCCAGAAGACGATGTCGGTCGATTTGCGCTCGGCTTTGGAGCGGTCATTCTGGTCGGGGCACGTCTGATCCAGCCAGTAGATGAGGCTGGGTGGTTTTGGGCCGGCATCTTCTTCGTCGTTGTCGGCCAGCTGATGCTGACAAGGCTTCCCAAGGTGTACTTCACACAGGAGGAGTTGGACCATGACCGACCGCGACGACGGTAAGCCGCTCCATCCGTCGGCCTATTGGCAGAAGCGCGTGTTCGCCTTGGAGTTGGCCTCAAACGATCCAAGCCTGTCGCGAGCCCACCGAAAGGAAGTGGAGCGGGTGTTGCGCAACTGCTTGGTCGCGGCCCGACGCGCTGCCGCGTGGGAGGATCGACAACGGTAGCGGTATTGCCTGCTGGACCCGCCTGAGGAGAGCGACATGAGATATTCCATCTACGCAGCGCTGATGCTCGGCGGCTCGGTGCGCGAGCAAGGCGGATGATCAGTCAATGAACGTGTACAGGCGAACTTCAATCCTTACGGACTTTGTCCGCCTTTCGGCGTTCGTGGCGGTTTCGGCGAAAGCTCGAATTCGACACGTCGCCTCGTAAGTCAGCGAATTGCCTGGCGTCGGACACATTGTCCTCCACATCGCCTTCAAAGTCACCGTCCACCTTCAAGAAGGTGCTGTCGGGATGTTTGTTCGCAACGTGGCTGTTGGCCTTCAAGGTAATTCGCATCAACCCCAAGATAGCCGTCAGGGCGGCAACTGCAACTCCCGCCCAAAACATCCAGACCGGCATGCTAGGAAACCTGCTGGGCGCGACCATCATCGCGATTCCGGAAGCGAACGCGAAAACCTGGCCAAGAATTGTGGAGGTGAAGTAGCGGCCCAGAATCTAGCGCTCCCGGTCAATCCGGATCGATGCTGTACGGATTCTCATAGGGGCGCAGGGTGTCGGTATTCAGGCCCTTGGTGCGATCTCGGTTGAGCGACTTGCCCCCACCAGGTCCGAACGATTGGCCGCCGCCTTGGCCATAGGACTGTCCACCACCCTGGCCGTAGGAACGCCCGCCACCCTGGCCGTAAGACTGGCCACCGCCCGCGCCCATCGATCGACCGCCGCCAGCCCCATAGGATTCGCACCCGCCCGCTCCATATGAACCGACCTTACAGTCTCGCCATGCCTGAGCGCCCGCCGTGGCAGGCGAGAGAGCGAATGCCATCAAACCTGTGGCGGCCAGCCATGCGCGCTTGTTCATTGATCTTCTCCCCTGTTGCTGACGAGGTACGCCTCGCTACGGGAAGAGTCTATGGACTGGGTTCCGATCGCCATTCGCTTTAGGCTTAACCAGTCGGCAATGTCGTTTTGCGACTATCCAGCCATGAGGAGCCACAATCGCAATTACTCCGCTGCTCGGACACGCGAACGTCTAGCGCGAGGCAGGTCTCGGCAGCAGCCTCAGGGGTTGGGCTTCGCGGGTCAGCTTCTTGGTGGATGCGCGCTGGTGGCAATCGTCGGCTGGAATATCGCGCCCCAGGCGCAAGCGCTTTGGACTAGGTCCACGACTTCGCCCGAGAAGATCGCCCAGATCGAGACTTCTGTTTATTACAGCGGCTGCAATGAAGTCAGAGCTGCCGGCGCCGCTCCGCTCTACCGCGGTGAGCCTGGGTATCGTCAGGGCATGGACGGCGATGGTGATGGGGTCGCGTGCGAGCCGTGGCGGGGGTACTGATCGGATGCCTCAACTTCCGCTCTGGGTGGAAGCGGACGTTCGCCTGCGCTTAGTCTGACCAAAGAAACACACTCAGACCCTGAGTTCGGCCCCATCGTTCGAGACAATTGCGGCCGTCCGGCTGCTGATTTTGCCTCAAGAAATGAACTCGTCCGTCCTTGCTGAGATTGGCGACATCTCCCGCTCCAAGACGTGACTCATTGCGAAGATCTACCCCACAGACAGCGGCCTGCGTCTAAAATGGTGCCCTGGTTACTGGCATCGACGGAGTCTCAGCAGGAGCGGTTGCAAGAGTCAGGATCGCCAGAATCATGGCTCTTCATAACGGTATCGACGAATGCCTGCTACGGTCGGCTGCGAATGTCTGCGACGGGTGGCAAGCGGACCATTTCGCTCCCGGGACTAATCCCGTTCATCCGCAAGCACCTGATCGAGCACGCGCCGGCCCGCCTGCGCCAAGTCCTCCTGGCGCCCGCGATAGTAAGAGAGGGCGAGAACGCCTTCTATTAGCGCCCAGGCGCGTCCGCGCGCCCATGTCGCATTGTCGACCTCCACCGCTTCTCTGAACGCGGCGCGCGCGTTACCGCGGAACAGGCTCCACGCAGCGCTGAGGTCACAGGCTGGATCACCCACGCCGGTCAAGCCCCAATCAAGCACGCCATGAAGTGCTTCGTTCCGGAGGAGGAGATTGCTGCCCTTGAGGTCGCCGTGCACCCAGACGAGCGGGCCTGCCCATACGTCGACCGCGAGGCCGCGCTCCCAAGCAGCGATGATCTCGCCAATGTCGGGTATGTCCGCCATCAATGTAAAACGGCGGCGCAACTCAACGTCTAATGCATTGAGGGGCGCACCACGCCAATGATTGTGTTCCCCTGCGACGGGGCCGCCAGCGGCATCATTTCCATGCAGCGCCAAGATGAAACGGGCTAGGTCATATGCAATATTGCTACTGTCCTTGGCGTCAACGGCACCCACTGGCGCACCGTCGAGCCACTCGACAACGCTCCATGGAAACGGATAGCCGCGCGACGGCTGGCCCCTTGCAATCGGAAGGGGGATTTTCAGTGGCAGACTGGCAGCCAAACGCGGGAGCCAAGTGTGCTCCTTATCAATGGCTGCCACCGCGCTGCCTCTTCTCGGCAATCGAAGTGCGAGGTGATCGCCTAGACGGTAGATGTCATTGTCGGTGCTCACCGCATCGACGTGGATCACGGGCAACCGAGACCATTCCTCGAATTGCTCAGCTACGAGCTCGCCCGCGAGCGTAGCGTCGGTGCTGACCTCGTGCTCCCAATCCATCCCGTCGCTCTCCGCCAAGTTGGTGCCTAGCACGCGATCCCGAATGTCGTCCAAGGGTAGAATGGGGGTGGCCGCACGTCCGCTAAGGATCGTCTCCCGACCTTCGGCGGCTGTCACATTTGGTGCAACGTCGGGTGCTACAAATGTGACACCGGGTCTCGCCTTGCTAAACTGGGCCGCAGTATAACCGCTTCGAATGTCATCTTGGCTGTGAGAACGGGGCCATCTTCGTCGCGGACGTCAACGGCAAGCTCTCGTTTCAGGTGTCCGGGTATCACGTCACGAGCAAGCTCAGTCAAAGCCTTCGCAGCCTCGACCTTGACGGCCTCGAGGTCCGGAAATTCAACGCCAACATCATCCACGATGGTGTGATCGTTGTCGCGGGTGTCGAAGAAATATAGCGGCACAGGCCAGCTCCTCAGTGGGCGGGAGCGCGTAGCGCTCAGCCGCCGGGAGCCCAAACAATGCCGACGATATGAAAACCTTAGCAGACGTCGGCGACCCTTCGCTTTAACCTAGGTTCGATTTGACGGCCTCCTGCCGAGATCAAGTTTTGAAATGGAACATAGGTATTGAATTTTGTGCCTTCATCGCGTAGTTTCTAAACATCGCCGGTCACTCCCCCAGGCCCTCCAGCGACTGTGAGACGTCGCGCTCCCGCCCAAGCGGAGAGCATTGATGTCATCAGCCCCTGAACCGACATTGCGGCCCCTCCTCCGGAGGCTTTCCTATTGGGGGAAGTTCGACGCGGCCGACGAACAAGCTTTGCTCAACCTTCCACATCGGACCAAGAATATTGAGCGGCACGGCTACATCGTGCGGGAGCGTGAAAGGGCGATCCACTCGTGTCTGATCCTCTCAGGCTTTGCAATCAGGCACAAAATAGTTGTGGACGGAGCGCGACAGATTCTCGCTGTGCAAATGAAAGGCGAGATGGTTGATCTGCAGAACTCCTTCCTAGGAGTAGCCGATCACAGCGTGCAGATGATCACCGAAGGCGAGATCGCATTCATTCCGCGCGACGAGGTAAGGAAGCTGGCCTTCGCACATCCTAACATTGGGATGGCCATGTGGTTCGATACCCTTGTCGACGCCTCGATCTTCAGGGAATGGATCGCGAACGTCGGCAGGCGAAACGCCCACACCCGACTGGCGCATCTCCTTTGCGAGTTCGCTCTCCGACTCAAGGTGGCAGGGCTGGGAGAGGAAACGGAATATGAGTTGCCGATGTCCCAGGAGCAACTTGCTGATTGCACTGGGCTTACGTCGGTCCACGTAAACCGTACGCTGAAGGCGCTTGAGGCCGAAGGGCTGATCCAACGTCGTAGCAGCCGGTCCGTCACCATCGGCGATTGGAAGAAGCTGGCGCGGGCGGGCGACTTCGACAGCAACTACTTGCACCTGCATGAAGACGAGGCTGCGCTGGCCTAAGGGCATCTGGCTGGCGGGGCGCGGGTCCAGCTTCAACCGACGATCCGACAAGCCAATCCAAGTTAATGAATTAGGTACCGTCTGCTAACACGTGTTGGTGCCGCGCTATTGCCGTGGCTGTATCAGGGTTCAGCGGGAGTGAGTGCACCGCGAATTGAAAGACCGAGATGGAAAAGCTTCGAACCGTGCAATGGCACCTGGATCGAGCCGCTGAGGAAATGGCGGCAGCAGTGAGATGCTCACATGAGAGAGCCGAGCGGGCTCATAACCGGCTCGCGTTCCTCCACAACGTCCGGGCTCAGGAAATAGCGGGATCGGTCAAGCGCGGGCGATAGAGTCCTGATCGTTTCCGCCACAGTCACATAAGCCGGTATATGGAACCAGCCTTCCATTCTTTCCCCCGGCTCGTCCTGATCCCTCGCCTGTTGAGATAGGCCGCGATCGACCGGACGCTACGGAAGCCCTCCGCCTTCGCCTGAGCGACGTGGTGGGCGATCTTGTCATTCCGCGCACGTGCGGCGCTCATTCGGCTCTCTACGCTTCTCTGGCGGCCCTGGGGGGCTACAGCAGCGAGATTGCCCCTGTCCCCGCCGATCTGTCGCCCTCGCCCCTTGGCGATGGCTAGAGCCGCCTTGGTCCGCCTGCTGATCTGCTCACATTCCCATTGCGCGACCTGGGCCATGATCCCGATCATGAAGCTGTCTGTGAACGGCATGTCGGCAAAGATAATCTTTACCGGAGCTTCTGCAGCCGGGACAGAAACTCCACATCGCGAGATAGGCGGTCCAGCTTGGCCACGATCAAAGCAGCATTCGTCAGCTCGGCAAGGTCCAGCGCCTTCAGCAGCTCGACGCGATCAGAACGCTTGCCGCTTTCGACTTCGGTGAACTCATGGTCAGGCGGTCCACCGATGAACGAATGAACCGACTGCCGTTGTGCCTCCAGCCCAAGACCAGAACGCCCCTGGGCTGAAGTGGATACGCGATAGTAGGCAATGTGACCCGTGACCAGCCGCGGCGCAGGTTTCACGCGCGCGGCCATTTCGGTAGCCCACGTTTGCGGCGCATGATCTGGCGCCTGTTCGGCACAACAGGATCGGTGAACAAGCGCCATGCGCCGTCGAATCGATGCCGCGAATGACGGCCGAGACGGTAGCAACGATCATCTCTCAAGCGTCGGACGTGAAACCGATAGGCTTCCGGGTCAGCAATCCGCCGAATGTCTGGATGCTCCTCGTCCTGTGGCATGTCCTCAATGCCGAGGTCCGGTTCGCTGATCGGGCAGCCGGGCCCGTAGCCTTCGAGCGGCTTGGAGAAGTCCGGCTCGTTCTCCTCTCCGGTCAGCTCGAGGTCTGGATCCCCATCGATCTCGTCGAGTCGGTCGATCGCACGGGTGACAAGGCGAGTCAGGAGCGCGCGTGGTAAGGAGGGAATGACGGCGAGCGCTACGTCCAGTGGCTCGGAGGTGTGGCCGTTGGTTGCCATCACAATGCCTCCCGACCCATGAGCCGCAGGCCATCTGCGATGATGGCTCGTCCGCAACGCTCGGACAATTCAAAGCCCTCGTAGCGCTCCAGCGCCAGTTCCACCTTCAGTTTCCACGCTTCCGGGGTAGGGGCCGGCACTTCTTCGATGAGAATGTCCATTGCCGCGCAGTAGGCGTCCACTGCATCGTCTTCGTTGGGATGGCCGTAAGGGAGGTTGTCGCAATACAAACGCTTGGCGCGATAGTCCGCCAAGGCAGAGTCCCATTGGTTGGTTGAGGTGGCAAGAGCTGCAGATGGCGGGTCAAATGCGATGGCCGCTGGAAGAGTGGCGATTGCGCCCATGAGGGCGCGTCGGGTAGTGGTGGCTTCAGCCATGACGAAAATTACCTTTCGTTCGTGGTGAGGCTCGACCTTGGGAGTACCATTCCCTCGGTCGAGCCGTCAGCTTCTAGCTAACGCTCAGCGTTATACTATGGGTCCAGACGATGCGCAATAGGTTTTCGGTAGGTTGAACGGAGGGCGTTATCATGCTAGTGTGCGAAGCATGCTCACGCCCAAGACCTGCCGCGCTGCGCGTGCTCTCGCTGAACTGACCCAGGAGCAGCTTGCGGAGCTGGCTGGTGTAGGTGAATCCACTGTTCGTAATTTCGAGGCTGAGCGATCGGTGCCGGTCGGGAATAATCTCGCCGCCATCGTGCGGGTACTTGAAGAGGCGGGAGTTGAACTGATAGCCTCCGGACAGGGTTCGCAGTCTGGAGGGGCTGGCGTGCGATTAAGGGGCAACTCATGACTTCCGTGATCAACGTCCGTCGTCACCCCTCCGATTATCGAATAGCGACCTATGCCTGCGATCGAGTTTTCCGCCCTCGTTGGGACGATGAGACAGGCGGCCTTCAACGAGGGACCGGCAGGCTGTACCTTTTCGCTTACGTTATGTGCGACGAAATGATTGATGGTGAGTTAGCTCACTCGTGCAGACACGGCCAGGCTCCGCATGAGATCAAAGTATGCATCACCAAGGTCGGCAATGATGCTGGCGCTTACAAGGCGCTAGCTGAAAAGGCTGGACCGAAGGAAGATGTGACAGCGAAAAGGCGCGTCGCTGCTGAGGCGCTGCGCCGGCATCTGGGTGAACAATCGGGATGATCGGGCTGGGGCACCCGGTTGGCGACCATGGATAGAGTTGGCGGCTACTGGACATGCCTCACGGTAGGAAACTGGCGAAACCACTAGAGGTGAGCCAGTGGATGGAAGAGCAAAATTATCCTAGGCATTTCGGCCCGTAAGTCGTTTTACGAATCAGGAGGGTGAGATGCGCATCGCTGGGATGATTGTCCTTATTTGTGTATCGTCACCTGTCGCTGCGGCCGATTGGGTGTTTGTCACCGATGATAAAAACGGCGGTTTGGTCTACTTGGATAAGGATTCTCGGAGAGTAGCGGGCTCGTCAATCCAGATATGGGCGAAAATAGATCAACGCGCCGATAAATCGACTACTGACCATCTCCGCAAAGACCTGCTTCTCATCGACTGTTCGGATCGCACGTGGGCTTTGAAGCAAACGCTTAGCTACGGCCCCGATGATAGCATCACGCATTCTAACGTCTCCCCAAGTCCCGTTTTCAGGGCGGTTGTGCCAGAAACGCTGATGGAATCGATCGCCGAGGTAGTCTGTGCTTAGGTGCGATGGACCACTGGTTGAAAGGCGTCGGTCACTCGGGATCATAATAGGCGGGCCTCGAGCTAATCCGTGAAATTCGTCGTCCTCTGCGCCGCCCTTATGGCTGCCGTCTTCAGCACGATTTTCTTCTGGCCGGGCGATGCCGCCAAGGTTACCGCGGCGCCGATGGAGCAATTGTCAGTTTTGCCCGCGATCGTAGCAAGTGGAGAGCACTTCACCTGCACTCCGACACGCGTCTGGGACGGCGACGGTCCGGTCTGGTGCGCTGAGGGGTCCAAGATCAGGTTGGCGGGCATCGCCGCCCGCGAGATGGACGGCACGTGCTCCCCTGGCCATCCCTGCCCTGCCGCAAGCGCGATCGAGGCGAGGGATTATCTCGTCACGCTCCTGGGTGGCGCGGTTGGGACAACGGAGACGGGGCATATTGCCGTCAACGGCCCTCGCCTTTCCTGTCGATCGGATGGCTCGGGCAAGGGTAAACGCACGGCGGCTTGGTGCGTCCTCCCCAATGGCAAGGAATTGAACTGCTCGATGGTGGCGAGTGGTAAGGCGCTCAAGTGGGAGCGATACTGGCGCGGGCATAAATGCTGATTCGGTCTGCTGCGTTTGGAGCCGTGAAGAGGGGCCAGCGATTAAGTGCCCGGCTGGCACGGACGTGATTATATGATACCGTACCGTGAGCGTTCCCCGAAGGATCAAAGAATGAAGCACCAGCGCGTGGAGGCCGACCCGTTATTCGCCGGCTTCTATAGCACGTCCGACGCTGCGCGTCTTCTCGGGTTGTCGGGAACGGTGAAGCTGCGTGGCTGGCTGAACGGCTGGCCGGGAAGTGCTTCAGGACCGATCGTGGAGCGAGACTTTAAGTCGACATCCACCGTGAGCTTCCTCGATCTGATGGAAATGCGGTTCATCGAGTTCTTCCGCGGTCAGGGCGTCACGATGCAGACTCTTCGGAAGGCTGCCGAGCGCGCCCGTAATGATTGGGGAAGTGATCATCCCTTTGCTTTGTCGAAGGCAAAGTACCTCACCGATCGCCGGAAAATTTTCGCGCAAGTCGCAGAGGAGACGGGCGACAAGGTCACGTGGGACATGGCGTCGGGTCAGCATGAGATTTGGCTCACCATAGAGAACATCATTGCGAAAGGTGTCGAGTTCGATCCTGAGACCGAACTGGCAAGCCGCTGGTTTCCTCGTCCGAGTGAGTTCCCGACGATCGCCATTGATCCAAAACTCGCTTTCGGCCGGCCGGTCGTGACTGGCCCTGGCGTTCCGACCGCTGCGCTTTTCCGGCAATGGAAGGCTGAGGCAGGAAACTCAAAGAAGGTGGCGGCTTGGTTCAACGTGTCTGCGGCGGACGTTGATAACGCCGTCGAATTTGAGCTGCAGACGGCGGCTTGAAGATCCGTGCTGATGAGCACGTCGCCCCGGCGATCGTGGTTGCCATTCGCGACATGGCCTTGTCGGAGGGCTGGAACCTCGATTCCGTCAGAGAGGCGGGCGACAACGGATCAACAGACGTTCACTGGATCACCAAGTTCGCTTCTGAAGGCGGGGACGCAATCCTTTCGGCCGACGCTGACTTCATCAAGACTGCTCCCCAGGTTATGGCCGTCTTCCGAACAGGGCTAAAGGTTATTCATCTCCCTCACCAATGGGGAATGGCGGAGGGGCGATTGCAGGCGGCGCACGTCCTGCTCTGGTGGAAGCGTATCGAAGAGTGTCTTCAATCGATGCGGCGGCAAGAATGCTACAAACCTGCCTGGACGATCAGCGAGATTGGGAAGATGGTCAAAGTAGACCTGGACTTTCAGCGCGCGAAGCAGCGGCTCAAGAAAGCGGCCAAGAAAGGCTAAATTAACGGAGAACGCCGCGCTTTTTCGGCGGTATCGGCTCGCCCGAATATAGCGGTGACCGTGCCCGCCAATCATCAAGTGGCGGCCCGCCCTCCAAACGTTCAAGAGCGGCATCAATTGCGGTTCGGCTCCAACGCTCGCGACTGACTATCTTGACCGGCATTGGCAGCGTACCGAGGGCCACGCCGCGTTCAAACTCCGCAATCGACATGTCCAGGTAGGCGGCGGCGGTGGCGCGCCTCATCACGCGGGGCCAGCTTGGCAACTCGAATTTAGCCATCGCTTGCCTCGTGGGCTTGGGCATCTTGACCGGGGTCCTCGATCCGCGCGACTTCGTCAGCCGGGATCCGATAGAGTTTGCCGTACCGGAAGTGTTTCAGTTCGCCGCGTTGGATCATGTTTCGGACGAGCGTGCTGCTGCACTGCCAGCGTTCGGCTAGCGAGGCCGGAGAGTAAGGCCGCCCATTGTTGTGGGCACTCTCAAGCGGCTGCGCTTCCGGCGCCAGCGCGGGGTTTCGCCACTTCGCCATAATCTCTTCTGTCTCTGCCTGGGCGATCAGCTCCAAGCCCCCCAGTTCCGCTATGAGCTTCAGTTCCTCGAACGACATTCGCGTGCCCGTGTTGTTACGGACCGATCTCCTGAGCTTTTCGGCAAGGCGCTCGATGGGAGTGCTCATTTCTCCTTCCGCTTCGGACGCTTGATCACCCCAACCCTCTTTCGCTCGAACTCAGCCATGTGAGCCGCGCGGGCGTCATTGCCTTCTCGAACTCCTCTCCGCATTTCCTCTCGCCCGGCCGCGACCTGCGTCATCTGGTCCAACAGCCGAGACGCAGCGATTTGCAGCGAGCCATCCACTACCATCTCGTCCGCATCTTCAATATCCTGCCGCAGTCGATCCCCACCGGGCACCTCCCTGTGAGGCAAAGTCAGTGCTTCTGAGATTACCTCCGGCGGGGGAAAACGCTCCGTGGCTTCCCGATAAGCCTGATAGGCCGCCAGCACCGCAGCGCATTGATGGCCGACATCTTCCGGCCTTCCCGCCCCTCGCACAATCCGCATCATATTGGCGGCCAATTCTTTGAGTGGCCACCGGAGCTCCTGCCCCGCCCGCTGGCGCTTCACGTCGTTGTCGGCTTGGCTGCTGGCAAGACGTAGCTTGGGTGGCTCCTTGCTCATGATCCTCCACAACTAGTACGATCCGGCGCGCAGATGACAGATTCGAGCCCGGAAGAGACGCGATGATGACGGATGATGCTGATCAAGAGCAAGGGGCATTGTTTGAGCTTGAAGGCCCGGATGAGGACGAGTGCGTCTGGCTTGTCTCGGGCGGGGGGCATCAAGCCATCACAATCAATCTGGGACCTCGGCCGGCCGTTGCTGAGAAGCTAGACCAGTGGCTTGAGGCGATCGACTTCGGGGAGCAGCCCTGAGTGGTGAAGCCGGTAAGCCGCGCGAAGGTTCAAGAAAGGCTGGACGCCGAAGCGGGCAAGTTCAATGACGCCCATAGAGGTGTCCACATTTTCAAGCCTATCTGGCAGGTGGACGATCCCCACTGCAACTGGACGACCGGTTTCGAGGTTCGGGGCAGCACCCTCCGCCTCGGTGATATGTGGGACGCCTTGGAGCGGGTGCAGGCAAAGCATCCGCTTGTAGACTTCGGGGAGTAGGGACGTGTGCAATCGCTATCGCCTCAATGCGCAGCAAATAGAAATTGCCCGCTCGATGGGCATCCCCGAGCACCTGATCATCCCGGAACCTGAGCCCATGCCGCCGCCCGAGCTATTCCCGAAGCGTATTGGCTGGGTCGTTCGCGTCGAGAATGGCGAGCGGATCCTCGATACGATGCGATGGGGTGTCCCCCTGAACGGAAAGCCAATCACCAACGTCCGCAACCTGGCCAGCCCCTTCTGGCGATCGATGCTCAAGAACCCAGCCAATCGCTGCCTGGTGCCGGTGACGGACTTTTGCGAATGGTCAGGCGATAAGGGATCAAAACAGGAGCATTGGTTCTCGCTTCCCTCTCAGCCGATCTTCAGCTTCGCCGGGATCTGGCGGCCGACGCCAGAGGGGAATTGCTACGCGTTCCTGACGTGTGGCTATGATGGCGATCCAGCCACGCACGTTGTGGGCGCCATCCATCCGAAGGCCTGCCCGGTCGTGTTGCATCGGGAGGATGAGGAGCGCTGGCTCAGCGGTGAGGTCGATGACGTTTGTTCGCTGGCAACGCCATTTCCCTCGCAACTGATGAGGGTAGTCTAGACGAGGCGCACGGGAGGCGAAGAGAATGTCCAGTCCATTGGTACATCTAGAAGAACTGATCGCACGTCGACAGGACATACAACAGCAACTTGAATTAATGCAGAACCATATGGCCGATCCCCAACGGAGTCCGTCCTTCGGAACCCACGCGGACGGGGACGAGACCACAGTTCAGTCGATCGCGAGAGCTCAAGAGCAGATTGGCGAGCTGGACGATCAGATAGCTCGGCTTCGAGCCGGGAATCAGTAGAATCTTCCTGGGCATCCTCACAGACTGGGAGCGATGGGCGTGCGGGAACGAAATGGTTCGGCAAAATGGCGTTGACGCTGGATTTCACACGCGCCGCGCGCCGACGAGCTTGTGGAGAAGAGCGGCCAGAATGGGCGCAGAACTGGCGGATCACCGTGACGCGCATTAATTCTTTGTTGGGGCCCGCCGGGCGGTAAGGCGAGCTGACGATCTACGTCGGCGCAACGGAGCGTTTATTATTTCGCTCCATAGGGCAAATTTCACTTCACACTCACTTCACATTCTATTAACAGCGTGGCAGCCCGCATGATAGTTCGAAACCCGCTAATTGACCCTGTTCCCGAGGAGGTGCCCCTCGAGCGTGCGCCGCTCGCGCGCGTTGTGTGCGCCGTCCACTTCCCGGCAATCTTGAAAATTGTGGATGGGACAGGCGCCGGCATTGCTGCGTTTCAGGAGTCGATCCGCCGAGAATATCCGACGTTGGAGCAAGAGGTCGAACAATCCGTTACGATTCAGCTGGGAGATAACAAGACGATTTCCCCGCAGGTGACGGCGAACGTGGTCTGGCGCTTCACTGATAAGGAGAAGGCTTGGCGGGTCACGCTCGGCCGGGAGGTTTTGGCGTTGGACACGCAGACCGGCTACACGAACCGGAAGGCATTCCTGGATCGCTTCGACACCATCGCGCACGCATTCATCGAGGCTCTCGAACCAGCGCAATGCACCCGCATTGGCACGCGATATGTGAATGTGCTGACCGGCGAGATGATCGACAGATTCCAGGATTACGTTCAGCCGGAATTCCGGGCCTTTGGACATCAGCCATTTTTGCAGGACCTTGTGGCTGGCAACCAGGTCGCAGAATTCAGAGTGCCCGAGGGGAGGCTAATCGTCAGAGCTGGAATTCATAAGCCGGGACAAACCCATGACCCAAGCATTCTTCCCCCCATCGACGCCGTTCGTTACTTCCTTGATCTGGATGGCGTGAATCTCGAACCGAGGGATTTTTCCCCGTCTGGCATCAGGTCGGCGGCCGAAGGCCTAACTGAAAGGGTCTATACGATGTTCCGCTGGGCGGTGACTGATAATTTATTGGAGGTCTGCAATGGCTAGCATCTCGTCGTTGCCAACAGCTCGCTTCGATCGGCCAACGAAATTGGTCGTGCCAGTCCAGCCGGGTGACCCGACGCCCGAAATGACCGCCTCTGCGCTCGTTGCCGCGTTGCTGGTGACGATCGCTGGCACGAGCGTGTCCGGCACGAGCGCGCCTATTGTGCGCCTCCAAGACATATCTCATGTGGCGCCGCAGGCCGTACAGGCGCTGGCAGTCGCAGAGATGCTTCGCGTCATCCGTCGCCGGACGGCGCTCGCTTGGGACCACCTTGCTTCGATATTCGGCGTTTCCCGGCGAAGCGTCCACCACTGGGCAAATGGTCAAACCGTGGCGCCGCACAACGCGATGAAGGTGCAGGGGTTGCACGATCGGGTTGCGGAATTCGGAAGCGAGCCGGCCTTTGTCGCTCGCGCCATAATTCTCGACGAATATGGGATCGTCCGAGCGAATTCGGCCCCCCCCCCCATCAATGAGCCAATTTTGGTGGCCGATCAGTCCCCAATCGCGGCGAAAGTTCGGGTAACGAAATCGCCTCGGACGCAGATTCGGTAGGCGTGGGGGCGGATGGCGAACGAAGGTGACGCACTGCCCATATTGTCTGATTGGCGCCAAGGGGATTTCACCCTTGACGCCGACCTTGAGATTCCGGTCTTGGCGCGCGACAAGAAGAGATCGCTTTTCGCGGGCGCGACCGGCGAGGGCATGATCTTAGTCAGTCAGTCCTGCGACATTCTGCGAGGAGAAGGCGATCGACCTTTCGTCCAGGTATCGCCACTGTTGTCGGTATCGGAATCGGATCTGAACGCCATTTCCAGGAGGCGGAAACCTCAATTCGCGACCTTTCCGGCGTTGGAAGCTCGCGGGCTGGTCGTCGACCTCGATATCGTGGCGAGCGCCGAGAAAATCGTCGTCGCCAGCTGGACGCGACACGATGGCTGCGCCGATGATTATGAGCGCCAAGACTTCGCTGCTGCCCTCGCGCGGCATAAGCAGCGCTTCGCCTTCTCCGATGACTTTAACAGGGAAATTCAACCCCTTCGGAAGTGGATCCAAAAGCGAGCGAAGCAGTCGGGCGTCAATGGCGAGATGATCCGCGCAATCGAGCATGTCCGTGTAAAATGCCCGGACTGGGCCGCTGCTTCGCTTGATCTCGAATTTATCTGCGTTCTGAATCGCGAGCCGACGATCACGGAGCGGCGGACGTGGAGGAGCGTTCAGGCGGAAATGGAAACCACGATCACGAAGGCGTATCCCAATTCGTTCTTGCACCTAGCTACCCCCGGAGAGTTGAGCTTGGAGGACTACCGAGCTTCGGTGCAGCTAGACCTTGACGGCCTGAGCGCAGCGTGAGCCTGCCTCGCCACCGATGCCTGACTTGATCCAGTCCTGTGGCGCCTTCAGTGAGAGGAACCTGGCTTCGGCTCAGAAACGAAAGCCCGGCCGACTCGCTTCAATGAGGACTCATCGTCGCTGAGCAACGAATAACAACGAGCGAGGTTCGATATCATAATCAATGCGATGATTGGGTAGGCCAGGGAAGTGGGGAGCTTCTGTTGCCCGGCGCTCCCCGTGCCGCGTACCGTCACCGCAATTAAGCGGCGAGACGGTCCTGTGCCATTACTGGCGAGTTGTCGTTCGCATTTAGCGTTCTTGCAGGCATAACGGGCCCACCAAACGGGTCGCGTCTGATCTCTCTTGGCGCAGTCGATTCTGTTTCGCCCCCATCAAAACCCGTGCCAACGGGAGTTTTGGTGGAGGCGCCGGGTACTGCCCCCGGGTCCTCGCGCTTTGATCCATCAACCGAATTACGGCCGTTCCAATGGGTTAGCACGTACTTGCAGGGAAAGCGAGGACATGGCTGGGCGAAAATGCCCTGGGGTCAGAACGCCGGACGCGGCGCTTAGCTTGCCGCGTTCGACATCTCCCGGGCCGCTCCTTGTTCGCGCGCAAGGTATTCTTGGGTCACAATCGGGGCCTGTTGATCGAGCCAGTCTGCAAAATCCACCTCTTCGGCCAGCAGGATGTCGCAGGTGCGAGCGATGTCGGTTTCCTGGGCTGCTTTGGCCGTCACGGCGAGAATGCGATAAGAAGTAACTTCCATGTGGGCCATCGTTGCCGTGGCAAGAACGGCCTTCACGGGTTCATCGCCAACAACGTAGCCGCTGAGCGTCTGGCCGAACGCGGTAATCTGCCCAGTCAGCTCTTTCAGAAGAGAGGTGCCTTCCCCAAGATCTTCGAGGCACTGCTTCAGCCTGTCCGCCTGCTCGCCACTTCGCTCGCCGTGGCGCTCCAGTCCGGCACAAAACTCCTGATGGTCCTCGATCTGGCTCGCTGTGCGCCTCAGCACTGTTTGGGCCTGCTCCTCGGCAGCATGCGCATCACGCAGCCACTCCACAAGTCGTTCGCGCGGGGTTGCCATAAGTCCTTCTCCTCGAAAGCTTTAACCCGCGCCAAGGGTCGGGCGTTCCGTTCACAACGCGCGTTTTTTCATCATCGGCCCGAGCCTCGCTGCGCCGGAACAAGTCTTGGGGGCTCCGATTCCCAAAGTGGATAGATTAAGATTCAAATTCGCGGTGGGAAGCCGAAGGGTCGCGGAGCGGTACGCCGGTCGCAGGATCTGCCCCTCTGCGTAGTCTCTCCTCCGTCTGGCGAGCCTTCCACATGCGATCGGAGACGGTATCGCGCCGCTCGACTTTCAGCGTCCGATAGATGGCCTGCAAATCCCCATCCGCGGAGCTGAAGCTCCAAGGCGAGTGCATCTCGCCAAGCCGGCGCCAAAAGTCATCGAAGGGCTTTCGATCCTTCCCGGAATACGCCCAAAGGTAGGCGAGGGCGAAGCGGATGGCGAACGATCGCCGGGGAGCGCGATAGCGACATTCTTGCACGACCTCCTCCAGCGCCAGAAGTGCCTTATCCCGTAATTCTTCCGCACCGATTCCCATGGCGAGTTATGAGAACACATTGGGAACATTCGCAAGAGACCTCGCCACGAGCGCAGCCAATGAACGACAGCGACGGCTCAGCCGCAGTCAAGGACGATCTGCCCTTCAGACCCCGTAGCGCTTGTTTCCACCGCTCGTGATGCAATAGCGCCCACCCCGGGGGCCGACACAAACGCTCGAACCCGAGCATGGGCAACCCTGGTCGTCGTACCGCCGGCCGGTCCGCTTTGCGCTCTGCTTACGTGACATGGCTCGAGAGCTCGCTGCTGCGCCTGTGGCTAGAAGAGTGCTTGCTGTCGCAGCGGGACCCGATGCCAAGGGCTCCGGAGGTGCATCGGAGAGATATTCGGACGCCACCCAGCATGGTTGGGTCCCCTGAGACGTGCGGCTCCATCCTTCCTCCTCGGCCTCTATCGAGAGGGTTGCACCTCTGGAGAAACCGGTGATGACCGACGCGGTTGCATTTGGAGCCGCGCGGCAGTTGAGCGAGCGAGCTTTCACGTAAGCCGTTCGCGCGGGCGAGGTCGAGGCGGCTGTACTGGGATCGGGCAGGGAATCCTTGGCGCAGGTACCAATCGCGAGCACCGCGGCACCGACGATGGCGAGCAAGGCACATCCCGATGCTGGTGAAGCGCGGCCGTCGCTTCCGCCACCGCTGCCGAGTGCGGTAGAATACGAGACGCCGGTACCAGGTACGCCGACGTTCCCCCGGGCACCGCGCTTGCCCAGGCTCAACGAAGCTCCTTTCGGGCCGATCGTCGTGCTGATGCCGCTCCGGCTGAAATTCAGTCGAATGCCAGGCGCGATCTTCAAGGATCTTCGAAAGCGAAAGCCCACGTCGTCCCCTCCCGCGCTCAACCTCGGTGGATGCTAAAGGAAGAGCCGCCAAGTTGCCATGTGCGAGTATCGGCGGCTGCGAACACGCTCTGCCGTGCGCAGGTTGGCGTATTGCGATGAAAGCGATCCGGCGGATTACGTGGCGATTAAGCACGCCATATCCAGGGCTAAATGCCAACGAGAAGGGTGGAGCTAAGCCATTGAGAGTAAATGGCGCGCCCGACAGGATTCGAACCTGTGACCCCAAGCTTAGAAGGCTCGTGCTCTATCCAACTGAGCTACGGGCGCGTGGCGCGGCTTCTAGCGCGCTTTGCATCGGAGCGGAACAGCGCTAGCACTCCTGGATGACCGGGGGCGAACCGAAGGCGATCGAGGCACGCGCGCTCGCGGGCAGGGAATTCCGTCAGTTCGATTATGTGATGGCGGCGTTCGTCACGATCCTCCTGCTCTCCAATGTGCTTGGTGCGGGCAAGGTCGCGACGATCGACCTGCCCGGCATCGGCGCCTGGCCGTTCGGCGCGGGCATCCTCTTCTTTCCCATATCCTATGTGCTGGGCGACGTCCTGACCGAAGTCTATGGCTATGCCCGTGCCCGCCGCTGCATCTGGGCAGGCTTCGGCGCGCTTATATTCATGGCGTTCATGGCCTGGGTGGTGGTGGCACTGCCGCCGGCGGACAGCTGGCAAGGCCAGGCCGCCTATGAGCAGGTGTTCGGCCAGGTGCCGCGCATCGTCGGGGCGTCCATCATCGCCTTCTGGGCGGGCGAGTTCGCCAATTCCTATGTCTTGGCACGGATGAAGATGTGGACGAAGGGGCGGCATCTATGGACCCGCACGATCGGCTCGACCTGCGTCGGGCAGGGCGTCGACAGCCTGCTCTTCTATCCGCTCGCCTTCTACGGCATCTGGGACAATGGCACCTTGCTGGTCGTGCTCGCCACCCAATTCGCTCTCAAGGTCGGCTGGGAGGTGTTGTTGACGCCCTTCACTTATGCCGTGGTCGGCTGGCTGAAGCGGCGCGAGGGCGTCGACATATATGACGAAGGGACGAACTTCACTCCGTTCAAGACCTCGGTCTGATGCTCGATGTCACCCGTTTCGCGGCGATGGGGCAGCCGGAGCGGGCCGAGACGGAGATCGGTGCGCCGCTGCCGTCCGGCGGTGAGCACGTCTGGTAGGTGAAAATCTTGAATTGAGCCCGGCTCTAGCCGATCGCTTGAAGCAGGCCCTCGAACAACTTGCGGCCGTCATTGCCGCCATGGGCCGGTTCGATCATACGTTCGGGATGCGGCATCATGCCGAGGACATTGCCGCCTTCGTTGACGATACCGGCAATGTCGCGTGCCGATCCGTTGACCGGGCCGGCATAACGGAAGGCGACGCGGCCTTCGCCTTCCAAACGGTCTAGCGTCTCTTCGTCGGCCGTGTAGTTGCCGTCATGATGGGCGACCGGGATGGTGATCGCCTCCCCCGCTTCGTAGCGGCTGGTAAAGACGGACTGACTATTCTCGACGGTAAGCGGCACGTCGCGGCAGACGAAGCTGATGCCGGCGTTGCGCATCAGTGCGCCGGGCAGCAAACCGGTCTCGGTCAGGATCTGGAAGCCATTGCAGATGCCGAGCACGGCGACGCCGCGGTCGGCAGCGTCCTTCACCGGCCGCATTACCGGCGAATTGGCCGCCATCGCGCCCGATCGGAGATAATCGCCATAGGAAAAGCCGCCCGGGACGCCGATCAGGTCCAGCCCCTCGGGAAGCTCCGTCTCGCGGTGCCAGACCATGATCGGCCTGGTGCCGCTCACCTCTTCCAGGGCGACGGCGAGGTCGCGGTCGCAATTGGATCCCGGGAAGACGATGACGGCGCTCTTCATGCGGCGGGCGCAGCGTCGGCGACGCGCTCGATGCGGAAATTCTCGATCACCATATTGGCCAGCAATTTCCGGCACATCGCCTCGACATCGGCATCGCCAACATTATCGGCGAGGTCGAGCTCGATCAGCTTGCCGGCCCGGACATCGTTGACGCCGGAGAAGCCGAGGCCTTCGAGCGCATGGTGGATGGCCTTCCCCTGAGGGTCGAGGACGCCGTTCTTCAGCGTCACGTACACGCGGGTTTTCATGGGGCGACCCTATAAGGTCCGGCATCGGCTCCCGCAATGGGCAGCGGCGGCTTGTGGGATGGCCTCCGTCACCCTATTTCAATGACATGAGCGAAACCTCCGAGATCAGCCTGACGCCTTCGGCGGCCGCCCGGGTCGCTGCGATCGCGGAACGGCAGGGCAAGAAGCCGATTTTGCGCCTTGCCGTCGACGGCGGCGGCTGCGCGGGCTTTCAATATCGATTCGGGCTTGCCGACGAAGTCGAGGCGGACGATGTCGCCACGGTCCGGGACGGCGTGACGCTGATAGTCGATCCGATGACTCTGGACCTGGTGCGCGGCGGCGCCGTCGATTTCGTGGAATCGCTCGGCGGTGCGGCCTTTCAGGTTTCCAACCCCAATGCGGCGTCCGGCTGCGGCTGCGGAACAAGCTTCTCCATCTGACCCTGTCCGGCCAGTGTGTATTCGAGCCAAATGGAATCACCTGGCGGCTCGGAAAACACGGCAACAGAGAAATTCGGACTGGTTCCCGGTTCAATCGGACCGGGAACCAGTCTAAGCCGGGGCCATGAAGATCGTCACCTACAATCTCAACGGCGTTCGCGCGCGCCTGCCGCGGCTGATCGAATATCTGGAGGAGCAGAAGCCCGACGTACTTTGTCTCCAAGAAATCAAGTGCGCGGACGAGGCCTTCCCGATCGAGGATATCAAGGCCGCCGGCTATGAAGGCGTCTGGCACGGTCAAAAGGGCTTTAACGGCGTTGGCATACTTTCGCCCCATGGCGAGCCCAAGCTGCGCCGAATGGGTCTGCCAGGCGATCCCGACGACACGCACAGCCGCTATATCGAGGCCGAGGTCGGCGGCGTCGTGATCGGATCCATCTATCTGCCGAACGGCAATCCCCAGCCCGGACCGAAATTCGATTATAAACTGGCCTGGCTCGAGCGGCTCCGCGAGCATGCCCAGCATCTGCTGGACGAGGAGGTGCCGGTGGTTCTGGCCGGCGACTATAATGTCATTCCGACCGAAAGCCATGACGATGTCTTTTCGGTGCGCGCGATGGCGCAGGACGCGCTGATGCAGCCGGAAAGCCGGGCGGCGCTGCGCCGTCTTATCCACCAGGGCTGGACCGACGCGATCCGTGCCCGCCATCCCGACGGCCCCGCCTACACCTTCTGGGATTATACGGCCAATGCCTGGGCCCGGGACGCAGGCTTCCGCATCGACCACCTTCTGCTCAGCCCGCTCGCCGCCGATCGCATGCTCGATGCCGGCGTCGACAAGGATTATCGCGGGCGGGAAAAGGCATCCGACCATGCTCCGACCTGGGTGATGCTCGAGGATCCCGCCGACATCGCTTGAGGGACATCGTGTCGCCTGGAAACGGCGATGAACAGAGGAGGAGACGGTGATGACGCCAGGATGGATTGATCACGTCTTCGTCATCCTCGCCCTTCTCTTGATTTTCCCCATCGCCGGGTGGTGGAGCTTTCAGCGTTTTCTGGCCCGCGCGGAAAGCGATCGCGAGTCCGCGCTGCTCCGCGAATATCGGGAAACGCTTTTGTGGCTCTTTGGCCTGGGCGCTGCCGTTACGGCCATCTGGCTTCTCCACGCACGGTCGTTGGAAGCACTTTTCTTCCGCGAACCCGTTTGGGGCAGCCCCGGTTTCGTGACGGGGCTCCTGGTTGCGCTTGTCCTTGCGATCGTGGCTCGCCCCATTGCCGTCGGGCTCAGCCGGAAGATGTCTGAAGCCTTTGCCAACGCGCTCGGCAAGTTCGCCCTCTTCCTGCCGACCACGCCGCGTGCGCTGGCGCTTGCCATCCTTGTTTCCCTGGCCGCCGGTCTTTTCGAAGAGGTGGCTTATCGTGGCTATCTCTTGCCCTATTTCGAGAATTTTCTGCCACTCTGGGGCGCCGTAATCGCTTCTTCCGTGCTGTTCGGCCTAGGGCATATCTACCAAGGGGTGGCGGGAACGGTATCGACGACGTTCATTGGGCTGGTCATGGCATTGGCCTATCTTGCCACCGGGAGCCTGTGGGTGGCGATCGGATTGCACGCTCTGCTCGACATATCTTCCATGCTCATGGCCTATCTGGCCTTGCGCGAACGGAACCCTGCCAGGGTCTGAACATTTGAATAGAGCCTGGTCAGGCGACCTGATGGTCGGTCGAAGGCCCGCGCTTGCGGGCACGCCGTTCCCGCGGCGCGTCCGCCGCGGCTTCGCCTGCGTGAAGCGGCTGCGCAGCGGGACCCGCGCGATTCAGGAAATCCTTGAGGCCGGCGGCGGGAACCGGCCGGCCGATCAGCCAACCTTGCCCCTGGGCACAGCCGAGAATGCTGAGCGCATGCTTTATCGCCGGCGTCTCGATCCCCTCCGCGGTGACGGGCAGGCCCAGCGAGGCGCCCAGATTGAGAATAGAACTCACGATCGCCGCGCTTTCGTCATTGTCGACCATCGAGGTGACGAAGCTGCGGTCTATCTTGATGCGATCGAAAGGAAGCGCCTGAAGCTGCGTCAGTGACGAATAGCCGGTGCCGAAATCGTCGAGGGAGACGGTGATACCGTAATTTTTCAGGCTTTCGATGGTGGTAAGCGCCAGGTCGAGATTATCGAACAGCGAGCTTTCGGTGATCTCCAGTTCCAGCCGTTGCGGCGCGAAACCCGTTTCGATCAACACCTTTATGACACGCTGCGCCAGCAACGGATCCTTGAGCTGCACCGGCGAGACATTCACCGCCAGCATCAGCTCCGATTCCCAGTCCTTCGCTTCGGCAAGCGCCTGGCGCATGACATCCAGCGAAAGGTCCGAGATCAATCCCGATGCCTCGGCGATCGGTATGAACTCGGTCGGCTCCAACAGTCCCTTGGTCGGATGGACCCATCGTGCCAGCACTTCCAGACCGTGCAGCTTCCCGGAAAGAAGGTCGATCTGAGGCTGGTAATAAGGCATGAACTGGCCGGTGCGAATGCCGACCCTCATGTCGGCCTCGAGTTCGCTGCGCTGGCGAAGCTCCTCCTCCATCTGACGGTCGAAGATGACGGCATGGTTCCGTCCTCGTCTCTTGGCTTCGTACATCGCAATGTCGCCGCGACGAAGCAGCGCTTCGACGTCCAGGATACGGCCACCGCCGTAAGAGATGCCCAGGGAGGCCCCGACATGGACGAGCCGTCCGTCCATCTCGACCGGCTCGGAGAAGCTGGCCAGGATCTGCTCGGCGACCAGATCGGCATCCGCAGGCGTGGCATCGAGCAGGAGCACCGCGAATTCGTCACCGCCCAGCCTGGCGCAGCAGCTATTGTCGGGCACGCTCGCCTGGATAATCGAGGCGACTATGTTGAGCAGGCGGTCGCCGGTCGCATGGCCGTGGAGGTCGTTGACCTTCTTGAAATGGTCGAGATCGATGACGAGCAGCGCCGCTGCGCCTTCGGTTCGCCGGTAGGCCTTGGCAGCGAGAGTGACGAGGAATCGGCGATTGTGGAGTCCGGTCGTATAGTCGCGATAGGCCAGGGAATGCGCCTGCTCTTCCGCATCGGCGCGGGCCGCCACCTGCTCCTTCAGATCGCGCGACCGGCGCCAGCCGAACAGGATCAGGGCGATGTTGAGCAGCAGGGCCGTCACCAGGATAGGGTCGGCGCCGCGACCGGCGCCGGCGATCGCCCTCAGCGATTCCGGCAGCACCGCGCTGCCCATGACGGCGAAAAGGAGAATGGCGGCGATCGTCACGCTGGCGGCCACCAATTCGGCCTTGATCAGCGAAGCGCGGCGTATCCGTTTCGCACGGCCATTCTTGTTCGCGACATTGGTCTGCATAGAGGGCTCCCGACCGTTCGTTTCTAGTCGAACTCGCTTACGGTTGAGTTAACGACACAACTCGCAGAAGCGGGAAATGCCGCTTGCCTGCCATCGGGGGAAAGTTTTTACCCGGATCATATTGACTCTGTTTTATCCGGGTATAAAAGGTGTTCCGGGAGATTGAAATGGACACGACAGTTACGGCCTTCCTCGAAGGCAAGCAGATCGCATCGGGAGATCGCGAAACGGTGACGCAAATTATCGAGACGCGATACCCGGCATCGGACCATGCGGCGATCCGGGTCTTCGACGACGGCAGCGGGCGTGTCGTGGATCTGGATTATTGGGACGTCGGTCCAGCGCCGGCACGAGGGAGAGGGCGGCCGAAACTCGGCGTGACCGCGCGGGAAGTCACGCTGCTCCCGCGCCACTGGGATTGGCTTTCGGCGCAGCCGGGCGGAGCGTCGGCCGCGCTGCGGCGACTGGTCGAGGAGGCCCGGCGGACCATGTCCGGCCCGTCCGAGCGCGAGCGGCGCGATGCGGCCTATCATTTCATGCACGCCATGTGCGGGGACCGGCCGGGCTATGAAGAGGCCTTGCGAGCGCTCTATCGGGGCGACGCGCAGGGTTTCGAGATGCTGACCGAAACCTGGCCTGGCGACGTGCGATTCTATATCGGCCGGCTGCTCGGCTCCGTTCAAATGTCTGCGCCTGAACCGGCCGTTTGAGGTCAAAGAGGCTTTTCGTAGATCCTGTAGACCCGGTTGATCTTGCTGTGGATAGTCTCGGCGATGGATTTCATGCCTTCATTGTCATCGAGGATCCAGCCGATCTCGCCACGCTCGGCCGTGTAGCGGCCGATCGCCTCCCGACGATTATATTCGACCATCATCAAGGCGAGCTGGCTCGCCAGCCGGCTCGATTGCAGGCGCTTGACCACGCCCATCAGAGGAACCCTGATAGTATGCACCTTGGGATTGCGCAGCCGCCACAGCAATTTCGCCCAGCCGAACGGGAACAGGCGTCCGTCGAGGTCGCGGGTGAGCTCGTTCAAGTCGGGCAGCGCCATCATGAAAGCCACCGGTTCCCCATCTACCTCGGCGACGCGGATCAGATCTTCATAGACGATCGGCTTCAATTTCTTCCCGGCATAGGCGATCTCCGCCTCGGTCAACGGAATGAAGCCCCAATTGTCGGACCAGGCGTCGTTGAGGATGTTGAGGATGAGAGCCGCTTCCTCGTCGAAGCGCGACTTGTCGACCTTGCGGATGTGAATTCGTCCGCTGCGTTCGCCGTTGACGACGATGCGCTGGACGAGAGGCGGCATGTCGCGGCGGATGTCGAGGTCGTAGGTGAAGAGGTCCTTGACGCCCTTATAACCCGACGCCTCCACCCAGGCCTCGTAAGCCGGGCTGTTATGACCCATCATCACCGTCGGGCTGTGGTCATGCCCCTGGATCAGCAGGCCGGGTTCGTCCCAGATGGACAGACTGAAAGGACCCAGACTGCGTGTCATCCGCCGTTCGCGCAGGAAATCCTCGACACGGGCGAGCAAGCCTGCCGCGACCGCCTCGTCGGCGGCCTCCAGAAAGCCCCATTGGCCGGTGCCTTCCCCCATGGTCTGAAGAACCAGCTGATCGACTTGCGCCGAGATGCGGCCGATGGGTTTGCCATGTCGTTCGGCGAGGAAGAGCCGCGCCTCGGCATGTTCGAACCACGGATTGGTCCGCGGATTCAGTAGGTTGTGGACCTCGCTCTTGAGCGGCGGCACCCAATGGGGATCGGACTTGTTGAGCGTCCAGGCAAGATTGACGAATGCCCTGCGGTCGGCTGCATTCTCGATCGGGCGAATGGTGAAGTCACCGCCCGCACCCTGGTCTGCCATCGGTTGGTCAGTTCCGGACGCGCTGGCGGGGATGACCGGTGGCGACTCCGCCTGAAAGCTCGGCGACGCGGGGCCAGCGCTTGGCGATTTCAGGGGTGTAGCCGAGGTTGAAGACGGTCTCGCTCTTCGTCGGTCGTTCGGACCGGTCGTAGAAGGTGCCGAACAATTTATCCCAGAAGAATGTCGTGATCCCGAAATTGCCGGTCTCGTCATGGAAATGATGGGCCATGTGGCGCCGTTTCATTTCGGCAAGCCACGGCGATTTCGGCTTGTAGGCGAGATGCTGGATGCAATGGACGAATTCGTAGATGCAGGTGGTGAGGAGGCCAGTGGCGAAAGCCGCACAGGCGCCGCCGAAACCTGCGCCCCAAAAGCTGCCGATTGCATAGCCGATAGGGGCGGTCGCGATGGCGATGGTGGGCAAAGTCGTGTGAAGGGCTCCGAACAGGACTTCCAGATGGTTGGGATCCTGGTGATGATCATAGTGGATGCGCTTCCAGGTCGACGCGAGCGGCGCCACCTTGAACATCCAGCGGCTGTGCAGCACCCAGCGATGGAGCGCATACCAGACCAGAGGATAGATGAAGGCAGCGATGCCGACCGCCATCAGAGTCGGGACAAGCGGAGCCGGTTTCCAGACGAACAGGCCGATCGCTACGGCCGAAAAAAGGACGTAAGCGATGATCGCCGGATATTGCACGTAAGCGACGACCAGTTCCTTGAGCGTCATCTTGTCGAGATGATGCGACTGATTCCAGAAGCTCGGGCGCAGGGACTGTGCCAGTTTCACCTTGATATTCCTAATCGTTGCAACCGCAGGGCTGGAGGGCCGGACTGCTTCGTATATCCCGCCCAATATGTGCTCGCGTCATGAATAGGCAATAAGGCGGTTTTGAGACCGGGATGGGGCGTTTGGCGATCATAGCAGGCGCAGCCGTCTCGCAAAGCCTCCGAGCGCCTCCCGATCGCCGCGCACCAGCCCGAAGCGGAGCGCACACCAGCTCGTCGCGGCCCAGATCGTCAATACGGTCAGGAAGCGGACAGGACCGCCGGTCACCTCCGCCGCCAGAGCCATCATCGCGACGCCCAGAAGCGCCATGCCCAGCCCGTGGACCAACTTGCCGTCGAAGGGGGAAAGATTGTCGCTGACGCGCAGCTCGACGGTTGCCGCGGCCGAAGTGGCCACCGTTGCCGCAGCCACTGCAATCGCCATGCCGATCGGGCCATGCAACGGCACTAGCAGCCAAGCGAACACAGCCCATAAGGCGAGGCCGATCAGGCTGTTGAGCAAGGGCAGGCCGCGATGACCGATCATCTCGACGATCGGCGTTGCCGGGCCGACCACGGCCTCCACGGCGCGAGAAGCCACCAATATGTAGAGCAAGGGCAAGGCCGCCAGCGCTTCCGGCCGATAAAGACTGAGAATGTCCAGCGACGCGAAGATGAGCAGACCGACCAGCGGGACGACCAGGGCGGTGGAAACCCGGCTGGCGAACCGATAGAGCGGCGCGATCGCCTTGCGATCGACGCGCGCCTGCGCCGAACTCAACGGCGCCATGACATATTGGAATGCCTGGCGCACGATCAGCGGCACCGTCGCGATCTTGCGCGCAATCTCGAACAAGGCGGCGGCGGCGGCGCCGCCCGCTCCGGGAAGCATCAGGTTGAGCGCCAGCGGCGGTGCGTCGATCAGCATGCGTCGCGACAGGTTGGCCGGCAGCAAGGCCAGACCCGAGACGATCAGGGAGGATAGCGGCGCCCGCCGGAGCGGTACCCGCACCAACAGCTTCAGATCGTAATAGCGCGCCAGCAGCGGAACGCAGAGGATAGCCGTCAAAGCCAGCGAGCAGAGATGCGCCGCCATCATGCCCAGCGTCGCGAAGCCAAGCGCGAAAAAACTCAAAGCGAAGAGAATGCGGGCTATCTGCTCCCAGAAGATGCGCAGCCTGATCTCCGGTCCGAACGCGCGTCGCGCCCGGGCGGCGGAAGTCGCTACCTCGATAAAGGTCCATAACGGCAAGGCCCAGACGAACAGGGCCACCGCCCGCGGCATCGCCGCCCGGTCCGCCGGCGCCGCCGAAAATATGCCGGCGACCGCCTCGGCGTTGAGCGTGACGATCAGCGCGATCGCGAAAGCGGGGATCAATGCAACGATCAAGGCGCCTTTGACGGCGCGATGCGCGCCTTCCTCCGCATCTTCGGTCGGCACGGTCCGCTGCAGCGCGCTGGTCATCGACAGGTCGACGATGTTGGCGAGGAGGTTCACGGCCCCCCAAAACACCACATAGAGACCATAGGCGGCGAGCCCGAACAGCCAGATGTAAAGCGGCTGCGCGACCGCCTCGATCAAGGCGCCCGAGCGGGCCAGACCGGCGAGGCCGGCGCCGCGCGCGACCTCGCCGCGGCTTATCCCGCCCGGCGGATCGACTCCTGCCTGTTCCCGATTCACTCCTCGGTCCGGATGAGCACGGTCTCGCCGATCAGCAGGAACAAGGCGAAGGGCGCCCAGGCGGCGAGCAATGGGGGATATGCGCCGAGATCCCCCATTGCGATGGCGAAATTGTCGGCGACGAAATACGCGAAGCCGAGCGCCATGCCGATCACGGCCCTGACCATGAGTTGGCCGGCCCGGGCAAGGCCGAAGGCGGCAACCGCCGCGAGCAGGGGCATCAGCACGGCCGAAAGCGGGCCGGACAGCTTGTGCCACAATCCTGTTTCCAGCGCAGTGGTCGGCCGGCCGGCGACCTTGAGCTGGCGGATCGAATCCCGCAGGGTCGCGAAATCCTGCTCCCCGGCGCTGACATCGGCCAAGGTGAATTGGGTCGGATCCAGCCCCTGCTGCGATGCCATTGCCGGGATGGCCGTCACGGTTCCAGCAGCGACATCGAAACGCGACGCATGTTCGAACCACCAGCCGTCGCCGCGCGGACGTCCGCTCTTGGCGTCGATGATCGAGACCAAGCTGGTCCCTTCCCTGGCGCGTTCGTAGATGGTCACGTCCCGAAGGCGCGTCGCGTTGCCGCTGCCGGTGACACGGCGGGCCAGAATCAAGTCGTCGCCATGCCTCACCCAGACATTGGGGATCATTCCCGTGTCGCGCGGGACGGGGCCATAATCCACCTTCTCCCATGCGCTCAGCGTCGCCGTCGCCCGGGTAACCACCCGCTCGTTGAAGGTGAAGCTCAAGGCCGCGATGGCGAGGCTCGCAAGAACGAGTGGCGCGATGATCTGATGGGCCGAAATGCCCGCCGCCTTCATGCTGACGATCTCGCTATGCTGATTGAGCGTCGCCAGGGTGATGAGCGTGCCGAGCAGCACCGAAAAAGGCAGGAACCGGGCAATGAGCTGCGGAATGCGAAGCGAGACGTAGCGCCACAATTCCGCGTCGCCATTGCCCGGCTGGGCGAGAATCTTGCCCGATTCGCCGAGCAGATCGAGCGTCATGAGTATCACCACCAGAGCCGCCAGAACCGCCAGGCTGCGGAGGACGAACAGCTTCGCCATGTAGAAGGCGAGCTGCCGCGAGGGGAAGAATTGAAGGTTCATCATTCGGCCGGCACCGCCGCACGGCGCCGGCCCAGGCGAAACAGGCGGCCGATCGACTTGCTGGTCTTGGCGAAGACCCGCTCCAGGGCTCCGATCGGCTGGCCACCTGGCTTGTGGGCAAGCGTCCAATACATCCAGACGATCAATGCGGCGAACAGGAGGAAGGGGGTCCATAAGGCGATGGCGGGATCGATCCTGCCCTGGGCGCCCATCTGCTCGGCATATTGATTGATCTTGTGGTAGGTGACGACCATCACGATCGACAGAAAGATGCCGAGGCCCGAAGTGCTCCTCTTGGGCGGTACTGCCAGTGCCACCGCCAGCAGCGGCATCAGCAGCATCATCACCACTTCGACCAGGCGGAAATGGAAATTGGCGCGTGCCTTGTCGCGAAGCGTCTCAGGCGCCCTGTCCGAACTGCCGAGGCGTACCAGTTCGGGAAGCGTCAGCTCGTCATTGCCGTCGCCGCGGCCCCGGAAACTAGCGATGGCGGGAAGGTCGATCGGCAGATCGTGGGTGGTGAAGCTCAACACCCGCGGTGCCTTGTAGTTCGGCGCATTGTGGACGAGCCGTCCATCGGTGAGGCGCAGGAGAATCGTGTCCGGATCGTCGGTGGCAAGGAATGTACCATGACCGGCGCTGACCGCCAGCGTCTTGCCGCCCTTGCTTTCGGCTCGCACGAACACACCGTGGACGATGCGGCCCTTATCTTCGCTGCGGTCGACCCGCAGGGTCATCCTCTTGCCGAGATTGGTGAACTCGCCGACCTTGATGGAGGCGCCAAGGGCTCCCGACTGAAGCTCGAAACGCAATTCCTCATAGGCATAGCGCGCCTTGGGCTGGATGAAGCCGACGATCGCGAGATTGATGGCCATCAGCGCCAGCGTATAGGCATAGGGCACGCGCATCAGGCGGCCAAAGCCGAGGCCGACGGCGCGCAGCGAATCCAGTTCCGACGATAATGCGAGGCGCCGAAAGGCGATCAAAATGCCAAGCAACAGGCCGATGGGGATGCCGAGGCCCATATATTCGGGCACAAGATTGGCGAGCATTTTCCACACGACGTCGACCGGCCCGCCTTCGCTGACGACGAAATCGAACAGGCGCAGCATCTTTTCGAGCAGCAGCAGCATTGCCGCCAGGACCAACGTTCCGACCAGCGGGACGAAGATCAGTTTGGCGAGGTAGCGATCGGTTAGCGTGGCGATGCTCAACTTTTAGACGCCCCATGACCATATTTTGGCCGCAAGATTAGCGGAACTTGCACGGATGGGGGTTTGGTGACAACCGGCCATGTCCGCTGCGGCATGGCTATAGCTCCCAGGAGTAAGCTGGTCATGTTCAAACTGTTGTCCTCGCTCGCGGCGGTTGCCTTGACGGTTCTGCCTTTGGTGCCGGCCGGGGCGGGGCTCGGACCGGACGCAGCACGATGCGATGCGGGCAAGGAGCATCCTGCCTTCCTGGTCAACGTTTCCGGGTTCAAGAATCGCAATGGGCGTCTCCGCGTTCAGGTTTATGGCAGCAATCCGGCCGATTTTCTCGCCAGGGGCAAGGGACTGCGCAGGATCGACCTCCCAGTCACCTCATCGTCTATGGGAATATGCGTCGCGGTGCCGCGACCGGGAACCTATGCGATCGCCGTCCGTCACGACACCGATGGCAACGGCCGGTCCGGGTGGAATGACGGGGGCGGATTTTCCCGCAATCCGAAAATATCGCTGGCTCGGCTCAAACCCCGACACCGCGAGGTCGCGGTCGCGGTGGGCGAAGGCGTCAAGCCGGTCGAGGTCGTCCTCAATTATCGGAAGGGCCTGTCGATCGGGCCGGTCGGTCGCTGATCATGGCACGGGTCGCCCTTCTTTCCAATCCGCGGTCGACGGGTAACAGGGCGCTTCTCCCCGGCGTCAGGAATTTCTGCGCCAAGCATAAGGACATCTTCCATTACGAGGTGGAGCATGTCGACCAGATCGGGACCGCGCTCAAGACCATCGCCCTCGTCAATCCCAAGGTGCTGGTAATCAATGGCGGTGACGGTACCGTGCAGGCGGCGCTGACCGAGATTTTCAACGGTCGCCATTTCGGCGATCATCCTCCTCCGGTCGCGGTTCTTCCCAACGGCAAGACCAATCTCATCGCTTTCGATCTCGGTGCGGGCGACGATCCGCTGGCGGCTCTCGAGCGGGTATTGGAGCTCGCGCGAACGGACATGGTGCCCAATATCGTCTCGCGCGAACTGATCGCGCTCACGGACGGCACCGTCGGCGGACGCACGGTGCTTGGCATGTTTCTGGGGGGAGCGGGACTTGCCGACACGATCCTGTTCTGCCGTCACAAAATCTATCCGCTCGGCCTCCCCAACGGCCTCAGTCACTTGTTGACGGCCTTGGCGGCCATCGTCTCGATCGTCTTCGGAATTCGAGCCGCCTTCCTGCCGCCGCGCCCGGTCCCCATCAAGGTGTCGGTGCTGAAGCATGGACAGGTCCAGGGCCGGTTTGCGCTGCTGATGGTGACGACGCTCGAAAAGCTCCTGCTCAGGAGCCATCTGCCTGGCCGCGCCCCCGCCGCCGGTGCCTTGCAGCTGCTCATCATCGAGCGGCGGCCGATGGTGATGCTGCGTGCCCTGATCGGAACCCTGTTCGGTGGTCTCGGCGGCCTCCGCATGCCGGGCGTGCACCTGGAACGTGGCGATGAAATCCGTATCGAGGGCGATCATTCCAGCGTCATTCTGGACGGCGAATTGTTCGAAGCCCGGATCGATCATCCGATCGTCTTGAAGCCGACCGCGCCGGTGCCCTTCCTCCGTCTTGCCGCCTGAGCTAGACCGCTCGGGTCATTGAAGGCGGCATTGAAATGGCCGACACGCTTTCCGAACTCGTCCGCGCCGAGCTGGAACTGCCCGTCGAACCGAAGGTCGGGGCGATGGCGGCCGCGCTCGCCGCTCTTTACCCCAACGCTGCACGGGCAGTGCTCTTCTATGGGTCCTGCCTGCGCATGGCCGAACTCGACGGGCTGATGCTCGATTTCTACCTGATCGTTTCCAGCTACGAACAGGCCTATGGCAAGACCTGGCTGACCCGCGCCAACCGCACGATACCGCCCAATGTCTTCCCCTTCGCCCATAAAGGACTCGTCGCCAAATATGCGGTGCTGAGCGAAGCGGACTTTGCCCGACTGAATCGATCCGCATCCCTGTCCGTCTCGGTCTGGGCGCGCTTCGCCCAGCCCAGCCGTCTGGTGTGGAGTGCCGATGGGACCGCCGCGAGCGCGGCCGTCTCCGCCGTCGCCGAGGCCGCCCCGACCTTGCTTTGCGCCGCGCGACCGATGCTGGATGACGAAGAGGAGGATCGTCTTGCATTGTGGCGGCTTGGTTTCGCGCTCACTTATTCGGCCGAGCTCCGGGCTGAACGCAGGCATCGCGCCGCCTCCGTCGTCGATGCCGATCCCGAACGCTACCGGCGATTCACCGGCCCTGCGCTGGAGGCAGCCGGTATTGGCCGGCTCGGCGAGAAGGGAAGGATGATGCTGGCGCCGGTCGGTGCGGCAGAGCGCCGCAAGGCCGCGCGGCTATGGGCAAAGCGTCGGCGGCACGGCAAGATGCTGTCCATCATCCGGCTTGCCAAGGCCAGCTTCACTTATGCCGGCGGAGTCGATTATCTGGCGTGGAAAATCAGCCGACATTCGGGCGCCGAAATCAGGATCAAGCCGTGGCACAGGCGCTGGCCCTTGCTTGCGGCCTTCATCCTGCTGCCGCAGCTGCTGAAGCGGGGGGCAATTCGCTGACCCGGCGTGCCAATGAAGTCGCCACCGCCTCGGCGAGGCCCGCCACGGTAAAGGGTTTGCGCAGAATGTCGTACCCGCTCAGATCCTCGCCTTCGCCGGCTTCGCCCGCATAGCCGGTCACGAACAGGATCGCGATCCAGGGATAGAGCGCTGCCGCCTCCCTGACCAGTTCGGGACCGGTCATTTCGGGCATCATGATATCGGTGATGATGAGCTCGATCCCCGGTTCGCGCCGCAATATTTCCAGCGCTTCCTTGCCGCCCGAACATGCGATCGGTCGGTGACCGAGTTCGACCAGCGAACTGACGGTCGCGCGGCTGACCCTCGGATCGTCCTCCACGACCAGGATGGATGTGTTCTCCGGCCCGGCGGCGCGCTCTGGGCGCGGGTCGATGAACTCCGCCTTCTGCACGGCAGCCTCTGCAGAACGCGGCAAATAGAGGGTAACGGTTGTGCCGATACCCACTTCCGACCGGATTGTCACATCGCCCCCCGATTGGCGCGCGAAGCCGAAAATCTGGCTCAGCCCGAGTCCGGTACCCTTGCCGATCGGCTTGGTGGTGAAGAAGGGTTCGAACACTCTGTCGAGATTTTCCGGCGAGATGCCCGATCCGGTGTCGGCGACGCTGATCCGGACATAGTCCCCGGCGACGAGCTCGCCCTGGGCCTCGTCCAGCGTGACATTGTCGATCGCGATCTCCAGCTGGCCCTCCCCGTCCATGGCGTCGCGGCCATTGACGGCAAGGTTCAGAATCGCGCTTTCCAGCTGATTGGTATCGACGCGGACCTGCCATTTCTCGTCCGAGAAGCGGGTGCTGACGTTGATCCGCTCGCCGATCGAACGATCGATCAGGTCGAGCATGTTCTCGATGAGCTCGGCGGGGGCCACGCCGACCGTGAGCAGAGGTTCGGCGCGGGCAAAGGCGAGCAGCCGCCTGGTGAGGGCTGCCGCGCGGACGGCGCCCTCCATGGCGCTGTCGAGATGGAATTCCACGTCGCGCTTGGAGCCACTCAGCTTCCTTCGCGCCAGATCGAGACCTCCTAGCACGACCGCGAGCATGTTGTTGAAATCGTGAGCGATCCCGCCAGTCAGCTGGCCGACGGCTTCCATTTTCTGGACCTGGCGGAGCTGCGCCTCGGCAGCTTCCCGTTCATGGGCCTCGGCGCGCAGCCGTTCATTGGCGACGACCAGTGCGTGGGTCCGCTCCTGCACCGCCTGCTCCAGGGTCTGCGCGCGATAGGCCTCGCTGTCGGCCTCGCGGAGCGCCGCAAGCCGCTCGCTGATTGCGCGGAACGCAGCCATGCCAAGCGCGATGGCGCCAAGACCGATCAGCACTGCCAGCCAGCCAAGCCATTCGGCGAGCTGATCGGCCTGCTCGCCGGATCTGCCGGTGACCGCCATGCGGCGACGAAGATCCTCGCGTTCGGCTGCGGCGATCGCGGCCAGCTTGTCGCGAAGGTCCGGCCCGCGCTCGGTCATTCCCGCCTGATAGAATAAGGATATGCCGCCACTGCCGCGCTTTCCCCGCGCCGCCGCCGCCGCTCCGGCAAGCTCGCGGCCCCGTTCTTCATACAGGCGCTCGAGATCGCGCACGCGAGCGCGCTGGTTGACGTCGAGATGGACCAGCCGCCGCAGCTCCTCGATCTGCCGTCCGGCGAGCCGCCACTCGCTGTAATAGATGGATCCGGTCCTTTGCTCCTCGTCGAGAACATAGCGGCCCAAAGCGGCTTCGGCGCGCGCGATCGTCGCGTCGGCGGTCCGCGTCAGCAGCATCACGTCATAGCTATGGCGTTCCCATGCGAGCGCCCGTTCGCGGTCGCGATTGGACAGCGTCACCATCGTCATCAGGGCGATCAGCAGCAAGGTCGCGACGACCGCGCCCGCGCTCGCCAGCCGGCCCCAAGAGGTCGAGCCACCATCGCTGATCGCGTCGAGATCGTCCCCCGGCATGTGGCCGATTCTAGATCAAGCGGGGATGCGAGGAAAGCGGCTTGGTCGCAGGCTGGTCCCGATTGCCTGCATCAATCGCCATCTTCCGGAAAAACCTATTCAATACAGTCTGTTGCACGTCCAGCGCCGGCGAACATCTCCAGGATCCGGTCGACCTGATCGCTGCTATGCTCGGCGCAAAGGGAACATCGGAGCAGGTACATGCCGGCCGGCGTGGCCGGCGGGCGGGCCATGTTGACATAGACGCCGGCCTCCAGAAGCGCCTGCCACATCAATACCGTGGCTTGCTGATCGGGGAGGAGGATGGCGATGATCGCCGATTCCGCCTCCTGGGTCGCGATGTCGAAGCCCAGGTCGCGAAGCCCCTTGTGAAGGCGCCTGCTATTCTCCCAAAGGTGCGCGCGCTTGTCTCCGGCATGCATCAGCTTGCGGATCGAGGTGGCAGCGGTGGCGACCACGGAAGGCGGCAGCGATGCGGTGAACACGTAGGGACGGCAGACCAGGCGGAGCACTTCGAACTTGGGATGGTTCGAGACGATGAAACCACCCACCGTGCCGACCGATTTCGAGAAGGTGCCGATGACGAAGTCGACATCCGCCTCGACGCCCGCTTCCTCGAACACGCCCCGGCCGTTGGGGCCGAAAAAGCCCATGCCATGGGCCTCGTCCACCGCGATCATGGCACCGTGTTTCTTGGCGACCGCCACCATCTCCTTCAACGGAGCGATATCGCCGAGCATGGAATAAACGCCTTCCAGCACGACCAGCCGGCCCCCGGCCTCCGGCAACCGGCCCAGACGCCGGTCGAGATCCTCGACGCTATTGTGGCGGAACCGGACGATATTGGCGTTGCCCAGTGCGCAACCGTCATAGATGGACGCATGGCTGTCGGCGTCGAGGATGATATAATCCTCCTTGCCGGCGATAGTCGACATCAGACCCAGATTGGCCTGATAGCCGGTCGAGAAGACTATCGCGTGGCTCGTGCCGTAGAATGTCTTCAGCGCCTCTTCACATTCCTTATGGCCCTGATAGGTGCCGTTGAGGACGCGGCTGCCGGTGGTGCCCGATCCATATTCGTCGAGGGCCCTCTTGCCCGCCTCGACCACATCCGGGTCGAACGTCATGCCCATATAATTATAGGTGCCGAGCAGGATGGTTTCCTTGCCCTGGATGATGGCGCGGGTGGGGGAAAGGACTTCGTCCATCACGATCGCGAAAGGATCGCGAACACCTGTGTCCAGCAATGCCTGGCGCTCCGCGATCAGCGGATCGAACTTGGAAAAAAGGTCTTTCATATCATGCCCTTCGGCCGCGGGGCCGCCCGAGCGAGGCGGCGGGTGCCGGTCATTCGCCGTCGTGGACGAGATTTTCGACCGCATCGACCAATTGGCCGACGGTTTCGATATCCGCCTGCATGTTCATCGTGATCAGGATGTCGAATTCGTCCTCCACCGAGGCGACGAAGTCCATCACGATCAGGCTGTCCCATTCCAGATCGCCGGCGAAGCTGGTCGCTTCGGTCAGTGCGACCCCCTTCTTGTTGAAGGGCGCGATCAGCCCGACCACTTTGGCGAACGTTTCTTCTCTGTCGGTCATGGCCTCGCCTTTATGTGCCTGGGCAGGGTCTGCCAAGCGAATAGGGCCAGTTTAGGGCTGGATTGGGACGCTTCGCTTCGACGCTTGGCAAGCCGGGATCGACGTGCGAACGTCCGCGGCGGCAACAGGGCGACCAAGATGGAAGGCGGCAAGGAAGTTCCTCGATCCGAATATTCGCCGGATGCGGTGCATCTGATGCGCACCATCCAGCACGCTCATGTCCAGCTTTCGGCCATGGCCGATCAGAAAGCCAATCTGCTGATGGCCGCCACCTTCGCGATCTTTACCGTCGCGATCGGCCAGGCGCGGAACGCGTCGATGCCGCTGCCGCTGCTGATCCTGGGCGGGGCAGCCTTCTTCGCCGCCTTGTGCACTATCCTGGCCGTGGATCCGGCGTTCAAGGGATCGAAGAAGGCGAAGGACCGGGACAATCTGCTCTTCTTCGGCACCTTCGCCCATCTCGAGGAAGAGGATTATGTCGCCAGGATGCATGAGATCTTGCGTCATGATCGTGAGATTTTCGACAGCATGGCACGCAACATCTATCAGAATGGCAGGGTGCTCGCGCGCAAGAAATATTTCTGGCTGGGTTACGCCTATCGCATCTTCCTGGCCGGGCTGGTCGCCAGCGCGACCGCCTTCTGCCTCATCTATCTGGGCCACATGCGATGAGTCCGCTCTTGGCAATCCGATGATGGGCGATCTAAACATTTGAATAGAGCCTGATTCACGTCATCAGTGGAAGCGCGAAGCGCTTCCACTTCAAACGACCAGGCTCTAGGGTCCGGAACCCAGACTCAGCTTCGAAGGGGGGTGCGGGGTGAGCCAGACGGATGATTCAGCGCAGCCACCGGTCAGCAGCAAGCCGCCGATCGGTCATCCCGATTATGAATTTCCCAAGGAGGTGCACAACCTCCTGGTCGTGGCGCAGACCACCCATGTCGAATTGTCGTCCATGGCGGACAGCAAGGCCTCGATCCTGATGGGCGCGGCTTATGTGGTCTTCTCGCTGACCCTGGGGGAAATCACCAGCAACAAGGCGACGGTGCCGATGCTGGTCCTGTTCGGCTTCTCTTTCGCCGCGACCGTACTGTCCGTAATCGCCATCCGCCCGAAGATCATGAAGCCGAGCAAGAAATCGGACGCGCGCACCAACTTTCTCTTTTTCGGTTCCTTCGCGAACATAGGCGAGGAGGAATATATCGACCATGTCATCGACACGCTACGGACGGAGGAAAGCGCCTACCGCGCCATGGCCCGGGACCTCTATCAGAACGGCCGCGTCCTCAATCAGCGCAAATATAAATATCTGTCGCACTCCTATGCCGTCTTCCTGATCGGCATCGTAGCAACGATGATCGCCTTCCTCTGGGAATATCTCGCAAAAGCCTGACTGGGCCCGAAGCGCGAGCGTCAGAGCCTCAGCCAGCCATTGTCGTGATACCATTGAGCGGTCTGCTTGAGGCCGGTCGCGGTCCTGATCCGGGGCGTCCAGAGATCGGTGGCGGGAATCCGGCCCGGCGTCACCACCCAGTCAGGATGGCAGAAATAGCCGACCCGGTCGGGCGTCAGCTTGGCGGCGTCCCGCCGGAAGATGCGGTCGATCCCGGCAGCGATGCGCAGGATCGGCTTTGGCATGGCCAGCGTCGCCGTCCTCTTCCCGAAGATGCGCCCGAGGCTTCGGGCGAAATGGCGGTTGTCCCAGCCCTGGGCCCTGCCATCGTCCGGTTCGTAAATCTCTGCCCAGCTGTCGGGTTCGTCGAGGATCGCGAGGATCAGGCGACACAGATCCTCGACGTGGATGATCGAAAAGCGGCCTGGCGGGGGCAAGGCGACGAAGCCGCGCCGCGCCATTTTGAACAATTCCAGGGTTTCGCGATCTCCAGGGCCGTAAATGGCCGGCGGTCTGATGATCGTCCAGTCGAGCCCGGACGCGGCGACCAGCTTCTCGGACCTGCATTTCGACCAGCCATAGCTCGACAATTCGGGCTCGCGCGCCGCCAGCGACGATATGTGGATGAACCGTCGGACGCCCGCTTTCCTGGCGGCATCGATCATGTTCGTCGTGCCGGCGACGTTCACGCTTTCGAATGCCGCGCGGTTGCGCCCGTTGATCAGGCCGGCGACGTGGACCACGGCATCGGCGCCGCTTGCAAGCTTGACGAGGCTGTCGGGCCGGTCGAGTGCGCCGTCGACCCAGCTGATCTCGTCCTCCGGTGGTTTCCAGCCGCGGGTGAGCGCGCGCACATCATAGCCGCTGGCCAGCGCCATGCGCAGAAGGTGTTGGCCGAGGAAACCTGTGCCGCCGGTGACGGCGAGGGTACGCATCTTGCCCGCCGCCGTCATAGGGGCGACCAGGTCCCCGGCTCCGGCGTATCGGCATGAGTCTCGGCACGAAGATGAGCGATGATCGCGTCCAGCACGGCGTCGGTGCCGGCGCCGGTCGCCGCCGAAACACGCAAGGGCGGCGACCCGCATTCGGCCTCGAGCTCGGCCGCAAGCGCGTCCATCAGTTCCTCGTCGAGCGTGTCGGCCTTGCTGAGCGCCACCACCTCCGGCTTGTCGACCAGGCCGGCGCCATAGGCGTCGAGTTCGTCGCGCACGGTGCGATAGGCGTCGGCGACACTTTCGGCATTGGCATCCACCAGATGGAGCAGAACGCGGCAGCGTTCGACGTGGCCGAGAAAGCGGTCGCCGATCCCGGCGCCCTCGGCCGCCCCCTCGATCAATCCGGGAATGTCCGCCAGCACGAATTCGCGATTGCGGTGCCGGACGACTCCGAGCTGGGGATGGAGCGTGGTGAAGGGATAGGCGCCGACCTTGGCATTGGCATTGGTGACGGCGTTGAGGAAGGTCGACTTGCCGGCGTTGGGAAGCCCGACCAGCCCCGCATCGGCAAGCAGTTTCAGCCGCAACCAGACCCACATCTCCTCGCCCGGCCAGCCGGTGCCGTGCTGGCGCGGTGCCCGGTTGGTGGAGCTTTTGTAGCTGGCATTGCCGCGGCCGCCATCGCCCCCGCGAAGGAAGACGCGCCTTTCGCCGGCCCTGGTGAAATCGGCGAGCACATGTTCCTTGTCGTCCGACAAAATCTGGGTGCCGACCGGGACCTTGATGATGAGGTCCTTGCCGCCGCCGCCGGTCTGGTTGCTGCCGGCGCCGCCTTTGCCGCGCGGCGCCTTGAAATGCTGGGTGTAGCGAAAGTCGATCAAGGTGTTGAGGCCTTCCACCGCCTCGAAGACGATGTCGCCCCCCTTGCCGCCGTCGCCGCCGTCCGGCCCTCCATATTCGATATATTTTTCCCGGCGGAAGCTGACCGCGCCCGGCCCCCCGGTGCCGGAGCGGATGTAGATCTTTGCTTGGTCGAGGAAATGCATTGCGGGGCTGTAGAGTAAGGCAAGGGGGATTTGAACCACCCCCGGAACCGGATCCTGGGTCCGGACCCTAAATGGCGCCCAGCCCGGTTTCCGCCAGCAATTGCCTTGTCGCAAGCTCCCGCGCCGTGCCGCGTTCCAGACCCAGCGCTTCCGCCATCGGGGCGCCGAGCAGCGAATCTCCCAAGGCGGCCAGCACCAGCCAGAGCGTGACCGCCCGGATCGGCCGGTCCTCATGGCCTTCGCGAAGCTGATCGACCAGGCCATGGATGGCGTCGAGCACCGGGTTCAAGGCATCGCGGTTGCCGGACAGCATCATCCAGGCCGCCAAGGCACCGGCACCTTCGCGTGCGAACGCGTCGAAAGTGCGATCGACGATTTCGCGCGGGTCTGCCTGCCCTTGGCGGGCGAGTTCTACTGCCCGGCCGATTTCGAGGGTTACGCGTTCGGCGATCATCCGGGCGAGCGCCCCCTGGAGCCCGGCCGCCGTTCCGAAATGATGGAGAAGGTTGGCATGAGTCCGGCCGATCCTGGCGGCCACGGCTTTCAGCGTGACGGCCTGCGGCCCGGCCTCGATCAGCAGGTCTCGCGCCGCATCGAGCGCGGCGGCCCGGCTTTCTTCCTGTGTCAGGCGCCCGCGCACTATTGACAACAATGTAAGTAGTAGCCATTCATAGTGCGGAGATACAGCATGACGCACGCGACGACACCCTTCGACTTGACGATCACGCCGCGCGACCTCCGTTTCGGACGGGGCAGCCGGACAGAACGCTGGTGGAATGGCGGGGACCCGGTCGCCACTTCGCTCTACAACGCCTTGTCGGCGACCTTTCCCAAGGGCGAAGCCTTTTTCGTCGACAGCGTGCGCCGGTTCCGCGACGGCGCTCCGCCCCGGCTGGCTGCCGAGATCAAGGCCTTTACCACCCAGGAAGTGATGCACAGTCGCGAGCATGTGGCGTTCAACAAGCGTGCGCTGGACGCCGGCTATGACATGTCGGCGCTGGAACGGCGGGTGGATCGCAGGCTGGACCTTGTGCGATCGAAGCCCCCGATCGCCAGCCTTGCCGCCACAATGGCGCTCGAACATTTCACCGCCATCCTCGCCAACCAATTGCTCAGCGACCCGCGCCATCTGGCCGGCGCCGATCCGGAATCGGCCGCCCTCTGGCGTTGGCATTCGGCCGAGGAGATCGAACATAAGGGCGTCGCCTACGACACCTGGCTGCACGCCACGCGCGGCTGGCCGCGCTTCAAGCGCTGGAAGGTGAAGGCGAAGGTGATGCTGTTCGTCACGCGCAATTTCGTCGTCGATCGGACGCTGGGCAGCCTGGAATTGCTGCGGCAGGACGGCATCACCGGCCCGCGGGCCTGGTGGCGCTTGTTCTGGTTCGCTTATGTCCGGCCGGGAATGATGCGCAAGATATTGGGCGCCTGGGCGAGCTTCTTCATGCCGGGCTTCCATCCCTGGAACCATGACGACCGTGCCCTGATCGCTGTGGAAGAGCGAAGGCGCACCGCGATGAGCGAAGCGCCCGCGCCATAGCCAGGCAGGCGTTCAAATCCTCCCCCGATTGCTCGAGGAAGGATTCGATCCGCTCATCGCTCCGATGCATATCGCGTCGCCGATCGCCGCTCCGCGGATGCCATGGCGATTTCCCGCTGTCTGGCGGCAATGGCCCTGGTTGCCTCCCGACACCGGCGGACCTCGTTCTTCCCGCCAGGATGAGCATCGGACGCGGTTCCACAGGCGGCCTTGATCGCCACCCGAAGCCGCCGGTCCAGTTCGGTCCGGCCTGCATCGGTGGCCAGATCGAGATCGGCGTAGTGCACTATTTCCGAGCGGTCCCGAACATCTTGCGCGTTGGCGGGGATGGCGCAGGTCGTCGCCGCCAAGGCGACGATCGCGAATATGATTTTCATGACGGTCTCCAAGGATTGTGTTGACCGTCAGCGCTGACGTGAAGTCTCTTTACGCCTGCTCGGCACCGAAGACTAACAACGATGTTGCGCATTCGTTATGCAAAAGCGCAGAATGGCCCCATGTTCGATTGGAACGATCTTCGCTCCTTTCTTGCCGTGGCCGAAACCGGGAGCACGCTCGCCGCCGGTCGCGCCCTGAAGGTCAGCCAGACCACGGCCGCGCGCCGGGTCGCTGCGCTCGAGCAGGCGCTGGGGGTGACATTGTTCGATCGGCGCCAGGCCGGCTATGCGCTGACTGCGGCGGGCGAATCCCTGCTCCAACAGGCCCGGGCCGTCGAAGCGGCGGCCGGGGCATTCGCCGATGCCGCGGCCAGCCAGTCCCGGGACCTTCGCGGCACGGTCCGGCTGACGACGCTGGAAATCTATGCCGTCACCATTTTGACGCCTATTCTGCGCGACCTGCACGAAGCCTATCCCGAGATCAGGATCGAACTCGATACGAGCGAGGAGGTGAGGGACCTTGGCAGCGGCCAGGCGGATGTCGCCCTGCGCGGCAGCAAGGCGCCGACCGGCGGTGGCGGTCTGGTCGGCCGGCGTATCGTCGCCGATCCGTGGACGCTCTATTGCAGCCGCGGCTATGCGGCCTCCCATCCCCGGCCCCGCACCCGCGACGAACTGCGCAAACATGTCTTCATCGGCGGTGGTGGCAGCGTCTGGCCGCGCTACCAGGCCTGGCTCAGGCAATATGATCTGGAGGAAGCGGTGGCGATGCATCATGGCTCCGCGATCGGCCTGCTGGCGGCGATAAGGGACGGCTTCGGCCTCGCGGTCCTGCCCAGCTTCGTCGCCGATCGCGATCCGGATCTGGTGCGGTGCCTGGATCCTGTCGCCGACGACACCCACGGCCTGTGGCTGATGACCCATGAAAGGCTGCGGCATATGCCGCGGGTTCGGGCCGTCCTGGATTTCCTCGCCGACCGGCTGACCGGCATGGCCCGGGAAGAGAGTCGCCAGCCGCCCGCAGCTTGGCTGGCGGCCTGACCCGCTCGTTTGGCGTTTACCTTTCTTTTGCGCGCCGCCCGCTAGGACGCGGAATGACCACGCAGATATTGATCACCATCGATACGGAACTCGCCTGGCGTCATTTCCGGCCCGGGGAGAACTGGCACAGACTTTTCGATCGCAGCTGCGAACCGGCTGGCGTCGGCATCAGCTATCAGCTTGAACTGCTGCGCCGACACGATCTCAAGGCCTGCTTCTTCGTCGATCCGATGCCTGCGCTCGTTTTCGGGCTGGATCCGATCCGCCGCATGGTGGCGCCGGTCGTGGAGGCCGGACAGGAGGTGCAACTCCATCTCCACAGCTTCTGGCACGATGTGGCTGCCGGTGAGGACGAAAAGCCGCGCTTTCACCTGACCGACTTCGACGGACCGGATCAGTTGCGCTTGATCGAGACCGCTAGCAACCTCCTGATCGCCGCCGGTGCACCGTCCCCGGTGGCTTTCCGATCGGGTAGCTACGCCGCCGATTCCCGGACCCTCGGCGCGCTTCGGGAACTTGGCATCCATTTCGACAGTAGCCACAATGGTGCCGCTGCTCCCTGGCCAAGTGCCTTGCCCTTTGCGGCCGACCTGATCGATCCGGTCCGCGATCACGGCGTGAATGAAATTCCAGTGTCGCTGATGCGCCGCCGCAACGGCGCGCTCCGGCCGCTGCAGCTTTGCGCCATATCGAGCGCGGAAATGCAGTCGGCGATGCGGCACGCGGAAGCGGAAGACCATGGCCTCGTTACCATCGTCAGCCACAGTTTCGAACTTGCGACGCGCGATGGCCGCCGGATCAACCAGGTCGTCCGCAAGCGGTTCGATGGCCTGATCGCATTTCTCGCCGCACATCGCAGCCAATTTCCGACCACCAGCTTCACGGCGCTCGATGCGCTTCCGGAATCCAGCGGATCCCAACCGATGGAGGCGTGTCCCCTGCAGACGGCCGGTCGGGTCGCCGAGCAATTCTGGGCCGACGCGCGCTACGAGCGGCCGGCGACTGCGGCGACGGCGATCGGCGGCACCCCCTTATCGACGCTGGACCTGCTTCCCCTTGTCGGCCTCTGAGATCGCCCTGCCGCTCCAGATGGGGGCGCACACCATCTGGACGTTGCGGCGCAGGCTCGTCCCTTATCGTCTTTCGCTTGCCGAAGCTTTGGCTGCCGACCTGCCCCGCCTGGTGCCGCTGGCGAGGCGTGACGATGGCTATCTGATCACGTCGGTGCCTGCCGCCTGGCGCGCGGGGCTTATTGCACTGCATCCTGAGCTAAGGGCCTTCATTCGCCAACGCTACTGGCGACGCTATGCACGCCTCGATCTCGCTTTCGACGATTATTGGGCGGGACTTTCGGCGAAGGGCCGCTCGACCCTGAAGCGGAAGTCGAGGAAGCTGGCCGTACGCTCCGGCGGCGTTCTCGCGATCAGCTGCCACAGGACGCCGGAAGAGATCAGGGCCTTTCACGCCGCGGCGCGCGAGGTATCGAAGCTGAGCTATCAGGAAAGGCTGCTCGACGCAGGCCTGCCGGACGGTCCCGATGCGCTTGCCGACATGTGTGCGTTGGCCTCGCGCGATGCCGTGCGGGCTTGGCTGCTCCATCTCGACGGCCGCGCGATCGCCTATCTCTATGCGCCGGCGGACGGCGATGTGCTTCTCTATGCCCATCTTGGCTACGATCCGGCGCATGCCACTCTCTCCCCAGGCAGCGTCCTGCAGATCGAGGCGATGCGGCAGCTGATGGCGGAGGATCGCTTTCGCTTCTTCGATTTCACCGAAGGCGACGGACAGCACAAGCGGCAGTTCGCAACCGACGGAATCGACTGCGTCGATCTGCTTCTGGTCCGCCCGACCCTGTCGAACCTGTTCGTCACTTCCATCCTGGGCGGCTTCGACGGGTTCCTGGCGGCGGCGAAACGGCTTCTTGCTGCCTCGGGCGGGGAGAGTCGGATCCGTAGCCTGTTGCGCTGACGCGTGCTGTTCGCACGATCAGGCTGCGATGGCGACCGGATCCTCTGTCTCCTCGCGCAGACGAAGCTCGAACAGCCGTGACGGCGCCGCCGCCCCGCGCCCGGCGCTGTAGCGCATGGCGATCGTGCCCGTGGGACGAAAGCCGAGTTTGTGCAGCACCCGGCCGGAGGCGGGATTGTCGACGAAATGCCCGGCGGTGAGCGTGTCGACCCGAAGGCTGTTCTGCGCCATCGCGACGATCGCGTGCCCGGCCTCCGTGGCGAAGCCGAGACCCCAATAAGGGCGCGCAATCCAATAGCCGAGTTCCGTTTCGCCGCTCGCCTTGCGGGCGAAGCCGATCGCCCCGACCAGCCGGGGCGCCCCGTGGGTCCGACGAAATATGACCAGGCTGACGTCCTGGGGCTTGGGTTCGGATGCAAGAAAGGCCTCTGCGTCCGCCAGCCGGTAAGGCCAGGGCGCGCTTGCCAGGTTGCGGACGATCTCCTCGTCGGCGATCGCCTGATGAAGGGCTGGAGCGTCTTCCATCCAGCCGGGCCGCAACAGCAATCTGTCGGTGACCGCGAACATGCTTTTTCTCCTCTTCCTCGCGGTCCCTTGCCCGAAATGGGTGACGGTCCGGCGACAGTTTCGAGGGAGAAATGAAAAAGGGAGAGGACTGGCCCTCTCCCTCGAATATGGTTCTCGCTGGAGAACCGGGGCCGTCCTTTTGGAGGACGACCCGTTATCGATCGTCCGTTATTCCGCCGCCGCGGCTTGCATGTCTACACAGACATATTTGCGGCCGAGCTTGCCATCGCGGAACGCGACGCGGCCCTCGACGAGCGCGAACAGGGTGTGGTCCTTGCCCATGCCGACATTGGTGCCCGGATAATATTTGGTGCCGCGCTGACGCACGATGATGTTGCCGCCGACGACCGTCTCGCCGCCGAATTTCTTCACGCCAAGGCGACGGCCTGCGCTGTCGCGACCGTTGCGTGAGGAACCGCCTGCTTTCTTATGTGCCATGTCGAACGTCTACCTTCGTATTTCTTTATTCGCTCTTACCAGCGGCCGGCTTCTTGGTCGAGGCCTTCTTCTTGGGCGCTGGCGTGTCGACCATTTCGCTTTCCTTGCCTTCGACCTTCAGCGGCGCTTCGGCCTTCGGCGCCGCCTTCTTGGCGGCTGGCTTCTTGGCCGGTGCTTCGGCCGCCTGGGCCTGAGGCTCTGCGGACTGCGTTTCGGGCGTGGCGGCCACGGGCGTCGCCGGGGCGGAGGCATTTTCCGCCGCAGGGCTGCTCTTTGCGGGCGCTTCCGGAGCAGCCTCGGCATCGGTCGACGGCTTGGCGTCCTTCGCCTTCTTCGGCTTTTCGGCCTTGTGATCGCCGATCGCTGTGATCCTCAGGATCGTATGCTGCTGGCGATGACCGTTCTTGCGCCGGTAATTGTGGCGGCGGCGCTTCTTGAAGACGATCACTTTATCGGCCTTGGCCTGGGCGATGATCTCGGCCGAGACGGTCAGACCGTCGGTCGACTTGAGGTCGCTGCCCTCGCCGGCCAGCAGGACGTCGCCCAGCTGGATGGTGTCGCCTGCCTCGCCGGCAAGCTTCTCGACTACGATCTTGTCTCCGGCGGCAACGCGATATTGCTTGCCGCCCGTGCGCACGACTGCGAACATGGCTTTTTCCAATGGCTTCAAAATGCTTTTCCGCACGGGTTAAGGCCGTGGGACTCAAGGGTCCGCGCGGGAGAGGCGGCTGCTACAGGGGAGGGGCACGCCTGTCAACGGACATCCGACGCGATGATCGATCGCATCGCTCGCGCAAGGGCGCGCGCGAATGATGCTCAATGCTTGTGCTGGCGCTTCAGCTGGTAGCGGCCGTCCGCGAAGGCGTCGAAAATGCCGGCGATGGCAGGATGGTCGATCGGCTCGTCGCTATCATCCGGCAGCAGGTTCTGCTGGCTGACATAGGCCGTGTAGCTGCTCTCCGCATTTTCGGCGAGCAGATGATAGAAGGGCTGGTCCTTGGGCGGGCGGATATCCTCCGGGATCGCCTGATACCATTCCTCGCTATTGGCGAAGACGGGGTCGACGTCGAAGATCACGCCGCGGAATTCGAAGATGCGGTGGCGGACGACATCGCCGATGGCGAAGCTGGCATGGGCGATCGGCGGCGCCTGGGGTCCGCCGCTGTCGGGGAGGAGGTTCGTCTGTCTTTGCATTGCACTCCCTATGTAGGGCGCCGGGCGAAAGAGGCAAGCGACCACCCTTGGCAAGGCCGAAGGCTTGGGCTAAGCGCCCGTCCCTGTCGATCCACCCCGCCAGTCGCGGGGTCCAGCCGGATCTCGCGGAGAGGTGCCAGAGTGGTCGATTGGGACGGTCTCGAAAACCGTTGTGCCTTTACGGGTACCGTGGGTTCGAATCCCACCCTCTCCGCCATTTCCCCATTCGCCACCGTTCGCCAGCCTACGAAAATTCATCATAAACCACTGTAATTGTTGATGTTTCTTCCGTAGCCGTTCGTTACGGTTCGCCTCCGTCCGGAAACCAGTGTGGGACTGAGTGTGGGACTGGGAGGGGCTGAAAGCTTCAAATCCGTCCCTTCTGGTGCTATGAAATGGGGATGGGAAAGCTCACGCCCGATGCGATCAAGAGGTTGACGGAGCCGGGACGGTACCCGGATGGCGACGGCCTGTATTTCAGGATATCGCCTTCCGGAGGCAAAAGCTGGATGATGCGGGTCCAAATCAACGGCACCCGGCGAGATCTGGGCCTTGGTGAGTTGAGGCACGTGAGCCTCAGAGACGCTCGTCTGGAAGCCGCTGCGATCAAGAAGATGGCCGCTAGTGGCATCGACCCGCTCATCGAAAAGCGGAAGGCGCAAATCGTCATTCCGACCTTTGCGGAAGCCGCGCGCCGCACGCATGCCGAGATGATCAGGGGCTGGAAGAGCGGGAAGCACACATCGCAATGGATCAAGACGCTCGAGCTATACGCCTTCCCAAAGCTCGGGAAGCTGAAGGTCAACGAGATTGAAGGTCCGATTATCCGAGACGTGCTGGCGGAAATTTGGCTCGAAATTCCCGAGACTGCCAGGCGCGTCCGTCAGCGCATCGGGGTCGTCCTCGATTGGTCCTACGCCAATGGCTTGCGCTCCACGGAGGCGCCAATGCGCTCCCTCTCCAAGGGCCTCCCACGCCAGCCCAAGAAGAATGGCCACTTTGCCGCCTTGCCGTATGCAGAGGTGCCAGCCTTCATGGAACGTCTCCGCGCTCGTGATTTGAGCAGCAGCCGCCTGGCACTTGAGGCGCTCATTCTTACGACTGTTCGATCGGGGGAAATCCGGGGTGCCAAATGGAACGAGCTGAACGACGATCTAAGCGTTTGGATCATTCCACCGGACAGAATGAAAGCGGGGGTTCAGCATGCTGTGCCTCTGTCGCCCCAAGCTGCCGACGTATTCCGCCAGGCGAAAATGCTCTGGGGCGATAGTAGCGACCTGATTTTTCCTGGGGCCGTATCTAGCCGTCCCTTGTCGGACATGGCGCTCCTAGAGCTGGTGCGGGGGATGGATCTACCCGCGACCGTTCACGGCTTCCGCTCCAGCTTTCGCGATTGGGCTGCAGATCAAACCGAGGTGCCGCGAGAGGTAGCTGAGGCGGCATTGGCGCACGTCCTCGATAACAAGGTGGAAGCGGCTTATCGCCGCACGGACTTCTTCGAGAAGCGCCGCCACCTCATGATATCCTGGGCTGACTATTGCCTTCCAGCTAGGAGCGAATCCCAGCGGCGAGCTTCACGAACGAGATCCGCGGCCGCCCCGGTCGTCTCCTCACGGGCTCATCAGCTGTAGTCGCGATGCGCTGCCGGTCGACGAATGCGTGCAAGCTCGTGACCACGACCAAGGTGGCGCGACCGACCTTGACCACCTCGATCTCCCTCGAGCCGATCAGTTCGTAGAGTTTGGTCTTGCCAATCCCGAGCATGCGCGCCGCCTGCGGGATCCTCACCGTCAAGGCGGTCACGTCCGGGGGCTGGACGGATGTGGCAGTCACTTAGCGGACTTGCCGAGGCGCTCGCGCGCTTTCGCAAAAGCTCTGTCGCTAGAAAGGAATGCGGTCAGCATATGGGGCACGAGTTCCGTGAGCGACTCCGCCTGACCGTAGGCTTCGTTATAGACGGCCGCGTAATCGATCAAAGAGCGATGAAGCTCCGGCGAGATCGTGATCGTCAGCTTGACGGGCGTTCGATCAGGCAGCTGGGAAAGCTTGAGATCGGCCATGCTCACCGCGCCTCCGCTCGCCAAGGGCGAAGCACGATATCCTTGTGAACCACCACTCGTAAGGACCAGCCTGGGCGCACACGAATCGTCGGTTGAACATTGAGGTTGCGGGAGACCAGCTGGTCACCGGCGCGTGCACCGCTTTGCTGGGCGGATTCGCGAATCGCCTGGACGAGATCGCTTTCGGTACTTCCGACAGTAAGCTCCGTGCCCACGCCGAGGAGTGTCGAAAGCGCGACCCCCTTGAGAAGCTGCCACGTGTGGGCATCAACTTTGTCGGCCAGGCCTGCATACCCGGCGGTGTCGGTTGCCGGCACATTGTCTATTCTGATCGATGAGCCATCGGGCAGGATGATCCTCTGCCACACGACCAGCGCGCGCTTCTGTCCGAAGGCGACGACGCTGTCGTAACTTCCCATAAGGCGGGAACCTTGAGGCACGAGCAAGGTCCTCCCGGTGAAACTGTCATATGCGTTTTCGGTAACTTGCGCGGTCACCAGACCCGGCAGATCCGAATTCAATCCAGTTATGAGACTGGCGGCGATCACACTGCCGGCGCTCAGCGTCCAAGGCGAGGGCGCCGAGACCAGGCCGTGAGGATTGATGTCGCCAGACGCATCCTTCCTTCCGACGAAGTCCGCCTTGCGCTGCTGGCCGTTTGGATCCTTGTCGGGATCAAGCGACAGGCTCTCCTTGGAATTGTTTTCTGCCGTCGCGGGAACCGCATTTTCCTGGATGGACTGTGCTGGAGTGGCGGGATTTCCGCCTCCCAGCTGCATCATCACGCCTGACTCCCTTGCAGCCTGGCCCTCCGCGGCGATGCGCTGACGCTCGGCTTCTGCAGCTTGCGCAATCTGATCCGGGCCGGCGGGCTGAGTTGCAGCCTCCATCGAGCGCTGATGCTTGAGTATTGGCCGGCCAAGATCGCCGGGAAGGGGAGGGCCAAGCTGCGGCACGTCTCCGTAGCTCCTAGGGGCATTGGCGAGCGCGTCGGCTGGAGCCTTGGCTCCGATTGTGGTTCGATCCTCGGCTTCCGACAGGACACGAAATGTCGCCGGCTTGAGCGCGAGCCAGGCGACGCCGACAATCGCGGTCGAGCCGAGTGCCGCGATCGCGACGATCGCACCGCGGCGAAAGCGGACCACCCGGCTCGGGGTGCCGCGCAGCACCAGCGTCTCGGGATCGACCTTGGCCGCGACCGGAGGTTCGTTCGGAGTGTCGGTCATGACGCCCTCCGGCGATCCTGGCGGCGCAGCTTGCCGCCGCGGGTGATCCGGACGATCGCCTGCTTCTTCTCGCCAAGCCTGAGCTCGGCCGTGTCGAACAGGCGGTCGACGATGTAGAAGCGTCCCGACATCCGGTAATTGACGAGCTGCGCCTTTCCGTCGGCTCCAAGCAGGAACAAAGGCGGGGCCTCCCCGACGGAGATGTTGGCCGGAAATTCGATATAGGTCTGCCGCCCGTCGTCGAACGCCCGCAACGGCCGCCACGGTGGAGCATCGCCTGTGATCGCATAGCCGAATCGGATCTGCTCGAGGGCGATGCCGGCAGCGATGGGAACAGCGGCCCGCTCTTCCTCGGCCGCGCGCCGGATCGCCAGCAGCTCGTCCTGGGGATAAGTCCAGGAGATGGACGCCATGGCGGTGGTGGACGTGCTCTCGAGCTGCACGTGATAGGCTCGGCGGTCGGTTGTTATGACCATGTTAGAGGTCAGGCCCGCCGAGAATGGCTTCACGAGGATATGCACCCGCCTGGCATCGCCGCTGCCGCTGGTGGTATCGCCCACCGTCCACCTTGCCGTGTCACCGGCAGCGACGGAGATGATGGTCTCGCCGGGCTGAAGCACGATGTCCGTGACTCGTTCGGGCGCGGCATAGAGCCGATAAAGCGCGCCTTCGCTGTAGGGATAGATCTGCGCAGCATTGACGAACCCCGCCGCTTTGGGCTCCTGCGTCGCGTGATGGTTGGCAGCGCGGACGCGTCTCATCGTAGGAGAGGGAGCGCGCGCTCGCTTGGGGCTCGACCGTCGCGACAGTGTCGATGATCGATTGATCGCTGGAGTAGAACTGGGCGTGAAGGCCGGCAGCGGAGCCGCCGCTGTCGCAGGGGCGGAAGATTGCTGGTTCAGTTCGCCAGGTGGGCTCAAAGGCGGTTGCGCATTTAGCGGGAATGCGCCGACCAGCATGGTCGCCGCGAGCAGGACGGCTTTCATCGATCATTCTCCTGTTTGGCTTGTGCGGGCGCGAGCCCAGGGTCGAGTGGGGATCCGAGTGGAACATCGGATGGGGGCGAAGCGGGTGCTAGGTTGGGGATCGGTGGCGCAGTCGCTGGGACGGGCACTGAAGTTTCAAACTCCCGGCTCCAGTCGATCGCTTCGACGTAGAGGCCGAGCGGATTCTTCCGGATCGTCTCGGCATTCTTGGGCGGGTTCACCGTCACCGTCAGGATCGCAGTCCACCGCGACACGCCCGCAAGGCTACCCCGCTCGAAGGCGTTTTCCATCCATTTGACCTGGAAACTCGTCTCCGATGCTCGGACGACACTGGTGACCTGGACCGACACGGTCTTGTCGCCGATATCCGTGAACGGATTGGACGACCGGGCATATTCACCGAGGAAGATGGCACCACGCGAAGTCACGAAGTCATAAGCCGACAGCCAGTTCTCACGCATCAGCACCGGGTCGAGCGACTTGGAGCGGATGTTGGTGATGAACCGACCGAGATGCCACGCGATCTGCGGATCGGTGGGGCGATAATTGGGGTCGACCGGCGCAACCGCGCGTGCCTCGCCGAGGCTGTCCACTTCCACCACATAGGGAACCACGCGGCTCTGCATCGACTGCCAGATGAGCCCCGCGGCAAGCCCCGTGGTCAGGAACAATCCACCGAAGGCCATCAACCGCCAGTTGCGAGCCTGGGCACGAGCCGAGCCGATCCGCTCGTCCCAGACCTGTCCCGCCCGCTGATAAGGCGTCTCGGGTTCGGGCGTTCGCCCGTAGCGCTGCAATGCGCGCTTCAATCGCATGTTCAGTCCCTTTCCTTGATGTCCGGAGTTGCGGAGGCCCCGCCGCGGTCGCCCTCCTTGAGGCTGTGATAGGCAAGCTGGCGCCGGTGGCGGTTGGTCTGCTCGGCGCGAAGATTGCGGGCCCAGGCGGGCGCCGTGTCACCGCCACCGGGAGCTTCGCCCGCTGAAGTGGCGGAGCCGCTAGAGCGGTTGATCGCGCTCCACGCGGCGTCGCGGCCGCGTTGCGCGGCGGCGCCGAGGCCGAGGCTCCCGGCCATTTTCTGCGAAGCGGCGCCTTTGGCCGCCGCCATCATCCCGCCGATCGCCGACCCGCCGCTTTCCTTGCCGAGCTGCGCGGCGGTCGACGCGGCCGAACCCATCGATGTGCCGGCGCGGATGGCACCGAGCGCACCGCCGCCGATTGCGCGGGCGCCTGCCACGGCTGCACCGCCGCCCACGGCGAGCGTGGCCCCTGCACCAAGCGCGGTGCCGACGGCTGCGCCTGCTCCCAGTTGCGGGGCACCCGCGACCAGACCCGACGCGATCGAAGGACCGAAAATGCCGAGGCCGAACAAGCTAAGGCTCGCAAGCACAAGCGACATGGCCTGGCCGATGTCAGGCTCCTGTCCCTGCAGCGCGCTGACAAAGTCGGCGAAGAAGCCGGAACCGATGCCGACGATGACGGCGAGCACCATCACCTTGACGCCCGAGGAGACGACATTGCCGAGCACGCGTTCGGCCAGGAAGCTGGTCCGGTTCCAGAGCGAGAAGGGGACGAGCACGAAGCCGGCAAGCGTGGTGAGCTTGAACTCGATGATGGTGATGAAGAGCTGCACCGCCAGGATGAAGAAGGCGACGATGACGATCACCCAGGCGATCAGCAGCACCATGATAGTCAGGAAATTGTCGAAGAAGGTCGTGAAGCCGAGCATCTCGCTGGCTTGATCAAGCAAGGGCCAAGCCGCTTCGAACCCGGTTCCGGCAAGCCGGCCGGGCTTCAGCAGATCGTCGGCGCTGATGGTGCCGCCGCCGGCGGTCAGGCCGAGGCCGGCGAAGGAGCGGAAGATGATGTCGGCGAGGGTCGAGAAGCTGTTGAGGATCAGCGCGAAGGCGCCGACATAGAGGATCTTCTTGAGGAAGCGGCCGATGATGTCGTCTTCGCCGCCCATCGCCCAGAACAGGCCGGCAAGGGTGATGTCGATCCCGATCAGGATCGTCGTCAGGAAGCCGACGTCGCCGCCGAGCAGTCCGAACCCGCTGTCGATGTAGCGGACGAACGCCTCCATGAAGCGGTCGATCACGTTGAGGTCGTTCACGGCTCAGCGGCTTTCTGTTCAGGATGGCACAAGTGTCGCGGGGTCCGGCGGCCAAGAGGGTAGAAAGCCCTTCGGACCCCGCGACGAGACGGCGCGATCGGGAGTTGGGACCGCGCCGCCTCAGCTGGGACGCGCGCCTAGCGCGGCGTGTAGGCCTGGCCGGTGCCCAGGAACCGCCTGGTGGCGGCCCGCCCTTCCTGCTCGGCCTGGACCCGCCGGGCCTGTTCGAGGGCTTCGCCCCGGAACTGCGCGGCCATCATCGACTGGAGCTGGAACTGCTGCTTGGCGGTCAACGCGAGCAATTGGTTGGTGGCCTGTTGGGCCTGGAGCGACCCTTCCGCGCCCTGGCTCTTCGCCACCAGCGCCGCTAGCGTCTGGGCGTCGTCGCGGACATTCTCCACCACCTGGGCCTGGACTGTCATGGTCCGCTTGAATCCGTCCATGGCGGCATCGAGCCTCGCCTTGGCGCCGGCCACGCGCGTGTCGGAGCGCAGCGCCCGGTCGAACGCGTCCGGGTAGAGCGCGCGCAGCTTGGTATCGAGCTCGTCGATCTTGAAGTCGATGCCCTGGGCCTGTCCCATCAGCCGGTCGACCGCTTGCAGCTTTTGCGAGATCTGCTGCAGCTGCGGAAAGTCGATCTTGGAGAGGTGTTTGGACATGTTGGTGAGCATCTGTGCTTCGTTCTGAAGCGACTGGATCTGCTGGTTGACCTGCTGCAGCGTCCGGGCGGCGGTCAGCAGATTCTGGGCATAATTGGAGGCGTCGAACACCGGGATGGCGGCCGCTGGCGTCGCAGGCACGACCATGCCGAGCGTGACGCCGGCAAGAGTGCTTGCGGCAAAGATCGCGGCAAGGAATTTCTTCTTCATTTCATTCTCCTTCGGGGGTTGAAGCTGGAAAATTGGCGAGCAGGGACGCGGCCCAGTCGAGACCGGCGGACGCCAGGAAGTGGGCGGCGAAATCCTTCGATCCGTGCTCCGCGAGGATCGCGTCGATGTGCTGCTGGGTGGCGGGATCGGAGGCGCCGCAGAGGGCAAGCGCGATCGGGCCGAGCCCAAGCTCGAACAAGCGATTGCCGCGCGCCGATTGCAGATAATATTCGCGCTTGGGAGTGGCGCGGCTAACAAGTTCGATCTGCCGGACATTGAGCCCGAATCGTTCATAGGCGGCGCGGCTTTGCGGCTCGATCGCGCGGTCATTCGGCAGCAATATGCGCTGCGGGCAGCTTTCGATGATGGCCGGAGCAATGCTGCTCTCGGCGATATCGGCCAGCGATTGGGTGGCGAACACCACCGCGACATTCTTCTTGCGGAGCGTCTTCAGCCATTCGCGGATCCGCGCGGCAAAGAGCGGATGGTCGAGGAAGATCCAGGCCTCGTCGAGGACGAGCAAGGTCGGCCGCCCGTCGAACCGCTCCTCCAGTCGATGGAACAGATAGGTCAGCACGGGAGCGACCACGCCCGCCTGTCCCACCAGGGCTTCGGTCTCGAAGCATTGCACGTCAGCGATGGCGAGGTCGTCCTCGGCCGCATCAAGCAGCCGCCCGAAGGGACCTTCCAGCGTGTAGGGCGCCAGCGCCGAGCGCAGCGCCGCCGACTGCAGCAGGAGCGACAGACCGGTCAGCGTGCGCTCCTCGACCGGTGCGCTCGCCAGGCTGTTCAGCGCCGACCAGACCGACTCCTTCACTTCCGGTGTGACGGACACTTTTTCATGGGCGAGCAGCGCCCCGATCCACTCGGCCGCCCACGCCCGCTCATTGCCCATGTGGATGTGGCGCAGCGGCTGGAACGCGATCCCACGGTCATCGTCGTCGCCGCCGAGGCCGAGAGCGTGATGGGCGCCGCCCATCGCCTGCACCGCGGCGCGGGCCGAGGAGCCTTTGTCGAAGACGTAGACTTGGGCGCCCGGATAACGGCGGAACTGCAGCGCCAGCAGCGCCAGCAGCACCGATTTGCCGGCACCGGTCGGTCCGACGATCAGCATATGACCGACATCGCCGACATGGGTGCTCAAGCGAAACGGGGTCGAACCACTCGTCTCGGCATAGAGCAGGGGAGGGCCGTCGAGGTGGTTGTTTCGCGTCGGCCCGGCCCACACGCTCGACAGCGGCATCAGATGCGCAAGATTGAGCGTATGGACGAGCGGCTGGCGGACATTCGCGTAGACATGACCCGGCAGCGATCCGAGCCAGGCTTCGACCGCATTGATGCTCTCGCGGATGGTGGTGAAGCCGAGCCCGTTGACGATGCGTTCGACCGCGCGGACCTTCTCATCCGCGCGGGAGCGATCGGTGTCCGCGACGGTGATCGTCGTGGTGAGATGTCCGAACGCGACATGGTCGCCGCCCAGCGCCTGCAGCGCGAGATCCGCGTCGACCATCTTGTTGTCGGCGTCGCTGTCGAGCAACTGGACCGGCTGGTTGTAGATGACCTCGCGCAGCAAAGCGGTGACGGACTTGCGCTTGTTGAACCATTGGCGGCGGAGCCTGGTCAGGGCTTTGGTCGCGTCGGTCTTGTCGAGCGAGATGAAGCGTGTCACCCAGCGATAGGCAAAACTCTGATGGTTAAGCGCATCGAGGATCCCCGGCCGGCTGAGGCTTGGAAAGCCAAGTATGGTGAGGGTGCGAAGGTGCTGCTCGCCGAGCCTTGGTTCCAGACCCCCTGTTAACGAGGCGTCGACGAGCAACGCATCCAGATAGATTGGCGTTTCCGGCACGGCAACCGGATGGCGACGGTCCGAGATGGTCCCGTGCAAGAAGGTCAGGGTCTCGCCGTCATCGAGCGCTCGCACTTCCGGCATGAAGCCGGAAAGGAGGTCCAATGCCCGATCGGTCTCAGCGACGAAGGCGGCCAGAGCCTGACGCCAGTCGCGCCCCCGCAGGTCGTCGCTGCGCTCGACCAGTGCCCGACCCGCGCTGTCTGCCTGATCGGGCGGCGGCATGAAGGTCAGCGTCAGGTGATAAAGGCTCTCGAAATGCTGCTCCGTATTTTCGAAGCTCGCCTGCCGCTCGCGATCGACCAGCCACGATGGCGGATCGGGAAAGGCACTCTGTGGATAGCCGAGCGCTTCGCGCCGCTCCGCGTCGAAATGCAATGCCCAGCCAGTTCCGAAACGCTTGAGGACATTGTTCGCGCGGGCGCAGGCGGAGACGAGCTCGGCTTCGGTCGCGCTTTCGAGATCGGGACCACGAAACCGCAACGTGCGCTGGAAGCTGCCATCCTTGTTGAGGACGACGCCATGGGCCACCAAGGCGGCCCATGGCAGATGGTCGGCGAGCCGGTCGGCGCGATTGCGATACTCGCGCAAGCTCAGCATGAGAGATGCCCTTTCTGGCGAAGGTGACGGGCGAGCACCGATGCGAAATCGGGATCGCGCTTGGCGGCGAAGACAGCGAGCGTGTGCCCGAGCGCCCACATGACCAGCCCTGCGATCCATTGCTGGAGGCCAAGGCCGAGCGCGGCGGCGACGGTCCCGTTGACGATCGCGATCGTTCGCGGCGCGCCGCCAAGCAGGATGGCTTCCGCGAGCGAGCGATGCAGCGGCGCTTCGAACCCTTCGATATGTTGACCGCTGCCGATCACGCGATCAGCGCTCCGCCGCCGAACGAGAAGAAGGAAAGGAAGAAGCTCGAAGCCGCAAAGGCGATGCTGAGGCCGAAGACGATCTGGATCAGCCGCCGGAAGCCGCCCGCGGTCTCGCCGAAAGCCAAAGTGAGGCCAGTGACGATGATGATGATCACCGCGACGATCTTGGCGACCGGCCCCTGGACCGATTCCAGCACCTGCTGGAGCGGCTGCTCCCAAGGCATGCCGGAGCCGGCGGCTTGTGCGCTTGCCGCGAGGCTCAGCGTCAATGCGAGAGAAGTGGCCATGAAACAGAGGTTGCGAGGAAATGGCACGCAGGATGCGGGCATGTTCATTCTCCTGATGGGGGTAGGGGATCGGGGGTGAGGTCGATGACGACGTAGCCGCCATCGGGATCGAGCCCGACGACGCGAGCGATCGTCTCGACCCGCCGGCCGAGGCCGCGCCCGGCGATGAAGACGATCAGGTCGATCGCTTCCGCGATCAGCCGCCGGGGCACGGTGACGACCGTCTCCTGGACAAGCTGTTCGAGGCGATAGAGCGCGGCGATCGCGCTGTTGGCGTGGACGGTGGCGATGCCGCCGGGATGGCCGGTGTTCCAGGCCTTGAGCATGTCGAGCGCTTCACGGCCCCGGACTTCGCCGACGATGATGCGGTCCGGGCGAAGGCGCAAAGTCGAGCGGACCAGGTCGGCCATGCTGACGCTGCCGGCGCGCGTGCGAAGCGCGACGACATCGGATGCCGCGCATTGCAGCTCACGCGTGTCCTCGATGATGATCACGCGGTCGTCGATATGCGCCATCTCGGCCAGCAAGGCATTGGCGAGGGTGGTCTTGCCCGAGCTGGTGCCGCCGGCGACGAGGATGTTCTTCCGCTCGACCACCGCCAGGCTGAGCACCCGTGCGGTATCGGCCGGCATGATGCCGTCGCTCACATAGTCGAGCAGGGTGTAGATCCTGGCCGCGGGCTTGCGGATCGAGAAGCAGGGGGCGAGGCTGACCGGCGGGAGTATACCTTCGAACCGCTCGCCGGCGCCTTCCCCGTGCGGCGGCAGCTCGGCCGAGACGATCGGCGATGCGGCGTGGACTTCGGTTCTGGCATGGCTCGCCACCAGGCGAACGATTCGCTCGACCTGGTCCGGATCGAACCGAATGCCGGTGTCGGTGCAGCCTTCGCCCAGCCGGTCGAGCCGCAAGGCGCCGTCGGGATTGACCATGATCTCGATCACGGCAGGATCCCGCATCGCGGCGGCGATGTCGGACCCAAGCGCCGTGATTAGCATGCGGCGTTTTCGCTCGGCCGCAGTCGCGGCGGGTCGCCCGGCGGAGAGACTCTCGCTCATGATCGTTGCTCCGGATCGGGGATCAGCGAGCGCCGTTCGGCGGCGACGTGACGGCCGACCTGGGCGACGAACGCTTCGAACCGCTTGGCCGCAAGCGCGCGGCCGGCCTGGTCGTTCTCCGCGAGCGGCGTCTGGATCGACAGCTCGAACTTGATGAACAAGGCCAGGGTTTCGAGAATGACATGTGTGTCGCGATCGACCCGGCCAATCGCCAGGGTCAGCCGGTCGAGGCGGATCGCGAACCTTTCCTCGAGGTCGGACGCGCCGCGGCGATTGAGCCAGGCGGTGACCGCGTCCGCCAGGATCGCGGACTTGGACGCACCAGGCTTGGCCGCAAGTGCTTCGAGCCGGTCGCTCAAGCCCTTGGGCAGGAACAGTTGGTGGCGGATCTTCTCGGCCATGGTCAGAAGTCCAGCTGCAGGTCGTCGGGACGACCGCTTGCGGAATCGAAGGCATAGACTGCGCGGGCGGCGCGAAGACCCTGGGCGCGGTCCATGGCGCGCCGCTCGGCGGCGCCGTCGGTATCGTCCTCGCCAAGGCCAAGCGGATCGGCGACTTCCGGCTCGGCGAGCGGCGCGAGCTCGATCTCATGAGCGGGGTGGCGTGCCTGTTCGAGTCCGCCGGTCCCTGCGTCGCTGGTCAGATCGGCGTCCGGCGCCAGCCTAGCGTCGGCCCCGCGCACCTGCCTGCCCCAATCATTGGTGCGGCTCGGCGGCAGGTCGCGATAATGCTCTTGGTCGAGCGCCGGCGTCGGCAGCACTCGCGCGGCGAAGGCGCGATCCTCATAGTAACGCAGCTTCTTGGCGCGGATCGGCGGGTGGCCGGAGACGAGCACCAGCTCGTCGGTCGAGGCGAGCTGCATCACTTCGCCCGGCGTCAGCAGTGCCCTGGCGGTTTCCTGGCGGCTGACCATGACATGGGCGAGCCAGGGCGCGAGGCGGTGCCCGGCATAGTTGCGCATCGCCCGTTGCTCGGTCGCGGTGCCGAGCGCGTCGGAGATGCGCTTGGCCGTGCGCTCGTCATTGGTAGCAAAGGCGATCCGCACATGGCAATTGTCGAGGATGGCGTTGTGCTCGCCATAGGCTTTCTCGATCTGGTTGAGGCTCTGCGCGATCAGAAAGGCGCGCACGCCATAGCCTGCGAGAAAGGCGAGGCTCGTCTCGAAGAAATCCAGGCGGCCGAGCGCCGGGAACTCGTCGAGCATCATCAGCAAGCGGTGACGGCGGGCGGAAGCCTTGGGGCCGGCGACGTGCAGCTTTTCGGTCAGGCGACGACCGATCTGGTTGAGGATGAGGCGAATGAGCGGCTTGGTGCGGCTGATGTCCGACGGTGGCACCACCAGATAAAGGGACACCGGGTGAGGGGCCTCGATCAGATCCGCGATCCGCCAGTCGGATCGCGAGGTGACGGCGGCGACGGTCGGGTCTCGATAGAGGCCGAGGAACGACATTGCGGTCGACAGCACGCCCGAACGCTCATTCTCGCTCTTATTGAGGAGCTCCCGCGCCGCCGAGGCGACCACCGGATGGACGATCGGAGCGTCCGCGCTGCCGAGATGATTGGTGGTCATCATCCGCTTCAGCGTGGCGGCGAATGGCCGCTGCGGATCGGAAAGGAGGCAAGCGACCCGCTCGAGCGTCTTCTCCGGCTCGGCGTAAAGGACGTGGAGGATCGCGCCCACCAGCAGCGAATGGCTGGTCTTCTCCCAATGGTTGCGCCGCTCGAGCGCCCCTTCGGGATCGACCAGGATGTCGGCGATATTCTGGGCGTCGCGGACTTCGTCGGTGCCGCGCCGCACTTCGAGCAGCGGATTGTAGCGCGCGGAGCGCAGATCGGTCGGGTTGAACAGCAGGCAATGCGAAAAGCGTGCGCGCCAGCCTGCCGTCAGCTCCCAATTCTCGCCCTTGATATCGTGGATGACCGCCGATCCGGTCCAGCTGAGCAAGGTCGGCACGACCAGACCGACGCCCTTGCCTGAGCGGGTCGGCGCGAACGCCATGACATGCTCCGGGCCGTCGTGGCGGAGATACTGGTTGCCTAGGCGTCCGAGCGCGACGCCGCTCATTCCCAGCAGCCCTGCGGCGTCGATGTCCTTCTTTCTCGCCCAGCGCGCTGACCCATAGGTGGTGACATTGCTGGACTGGCGCGCCCGCCAGACCGAGCCGAAGATGGCGGCGCCGCAGCCGAGGAACCCGCCGGTGGCGGCGATCGCGCCCGCTTCATCGAAGATGACCGGCGCATACGCGTCGAACGAATACCACCACCAGAAGAGCGACCAGGGATGATAGACAGGCGTCCCGAACAGGATGAACCACGGGCTGCCCAGTTCGGACTGGTAGGCGAGCTGTGCGGCCGCCCACTGCGTCGCGATCCATATGCTAAGAATTATTATGGCGAGCACCGCGAGGATCTGGCCGATGAGGAGCTTGGTCGGGGTCATGCGGGCCTCTCGCCCGCTTGTCCGACATCAGTGTCTGCGGGCTTGGGCTTAAGCTCGCAAAAGTGCCGGATCGGCGGCAGTCACCTGCCGGGGACGCGCGATACCATCTTGGGGTCATGCGATGCGCGGGGACAGAAATCGCCCGGATGCGATATTGCGTGAACCGCCCCCTCCGAAGCGGAGCGTTTGCTGGAGTGAATCATGAGCTTTACTTTACCAAAATGCGCGGGTGGATTGTCACCTCGCGCCCGCGGGGCGATACCTACGCGCGTCAGTTAGCCGGGGAGGTCTTCCCGTTACGAGGCACATCCATCTACGAGTGGTGCTTCACTAGCTTTAGCGAAACAAAGCAGTGCGGCTCCGAGCGTGCTGGCGGAATCCAGGTCCGTAAGACCTATAATCTTCCGCCCCCTCCCAATGAATTTTTGCTAAATGGTGCTGCACTGGGTCTCGGTTCGGAAAGAGGAGTAGGCAGGGGGAATGGCAAAGCCAGCGCAGCGGCGTACACAAGAAGAACGGTCACGTGAAATGCGCGAGCGGTTGATCGATGCTGCCCTCGATTGCCTGCAGATGTTAGGTTATCGCCAGACAACGGTGGCTCGCGTATGCGCGAGAGCGGGGGTGTCGAGCGGTGCGATGTTGCACCATTTCGCTGGCAAACTGGATCTGTTCGCAGCGGCGCACGATCACGCCTTTGAGGCGATCCACCGGCGGTATGTCGAAATTGGTCGCTCCACACCTTCTCACGAGGAGCGTTGGCGGAGGATCGTTGAGAGTTTCTGGAACGATGCCACGCAGGACCGTTATGTGGTTGCGGGCAACGAACTCGTACTTGCCTCACGCTCAGATGAGGCGCTCAACACCCGGCTGGAAGCCACAAGTGCCATGCGGATCGGGAGGATGCGTGCGCTCTGGAAAGAGCTTTTCGCCGATGCAATCGATCCGGAGCCGCACCTTCTCGTCGAATTAACGTTGTATCTGGTTCGCAGCCTGAAAACGGTGCGCAGTGGACCATCGGCGACGGCATGGAGCGAAGAACATTTCGCGCGCTGGATGCGTATGGTCGATCCATTGATGGCAGTACGAAGCGGGCCAGCAGTCGGCTGACGCCGGATTCATGCAGAAGTAAGATCGATGGGCCGAGGAGGAGAATTCTTCTCGACAAGTCTTTTGCGGTTACTTACATACCGAGCATGCGCTATGTAAGTAACGCGTGATTAAGTTGGTACGCGGAAAGGCGATGCCGAAGGGAGGGGCACGGGTGAGCGTTGGATTTGTCTGGTGGGCGAGAGATCATGAATTGAGAGAGATGGATCTCCCCGTTGATGCCGTTCACCTAGACGCCGCGGAGGGAAGCGGGCGAAAGAACGATATTATCGCGCGGCTTGGCGCAGTTCTTGATTCGTCAATAAGCCGCCTCGACAATCTGGGGGGAATCATCGGCCTCCATGTCGAAGGACGCCCGCCGATCATATTAACAGCGCTGAGTTGGCGCGCGATGGGCAACTTGACCTGACGATGCCGGTCGCCACACTTACTGATCTTGCGAGCATCGACCCTACCCCTACCGTCGAGCACCTCGCGATGAGCCAATCCGGTTTGGGTGCCTATGAGGGCCCGACGGTGAGCTCTCATTATTCGGCTGGTGTACGCCTAGAGCCTACAGAGCTCCTCAACGTGGCTATGCTTTCTGGTCCCGTGTTCCAACCGGGCGCGCAATTCGATTACGGGAACATCAACTTCGGATTGCTTTCACTTGTGATTGAGGCGGTTACGCGCGAGCCGCTTGCTCTGGTGGTGCGGCCCGAGGTGCTCGACCCGCTCGGGCTCGAGATGTGGTTGGCGGCGAGCGAGAAGCTCCCGGACGGTTACATTGACTGGCAAGACATCCAGCTCAGTCACAACACTGCCGAGAATTTCCTGCTGATCCGAAACGGCGGCAGGGCCCGCTCGCAAGCTATCGAGGTGAGCATCGCCTGGCGTCCGTGGGCCGACTGGGATCTAACGACCTCGGGTGCGCTTATCGATGCCGAGCTTCGTGAGGATGCGACGGGCGTGTTCGGACGCAAGGGCGACCGACTGCCAGGATCGGCGCGTACGCGGCTGGCCAACATTATACAGCAAAATGTCCATCTTGGAGACCATGGCGCCTACTTGCGCGTCGAACATCAGTATATCGGCAAGTCTCGTAGCACGATCCACTATCGCATTTCCGAAAGTCTCGGCGATTATCACCACATCAACCTACGAGTCGATGTGCAATTCGGCCAATTCGAAGGTGCGGCGTTCATAAGTAATCTGACCGGCAGTGATGCTAAGGTGGCTGCCCTGCCAACGAAAAGGCCAGCTACAGCCGTGCGGCTTAGACCGCGCACCGTTGGGCTAATGCTGCGAGCACGCTCTTAATGGCTTCCCTCGCGACTAGCGCAGCGGAGGATGTGCTTTATCCTGCACCGCGACAAGGATGGATTGGCGTTGCGCTTTTCGTTTTAGCAATCGTCATTGCATATATCGATCGTCAGATCCTTACGCTTGTGGTCGAGCCGCTGAGAGCTGCATTTGCCGTAAGCGACGCCCAAATCGGAATGTTGCAGGGCTTTTCGATCGCACTGCTGTTCGCGGCAATGGCGATGCCGATTGGTCGCCTGATCGATATTCACAACCGGCGTAACATCTTGATCGCAAGCGTGCTGTTCTGGTCAGCCATGACGTTGCTCTGCGGGTTCGCGCAAAATTTCTGGCAGCTCTTTTTGTTTCGCTTAGGGGTTGGACTGGGTGAGGCGGGGCTTTATCCTGCAATATATTCGATGATCGCCGACATGTTCCCGCCCAAGCGGCGGATGACCGCCAACGTAGTCTTTTACATTGGTGCCCTACTCGGCGCGAGCGTGGGGATCTCGCTCGGCGGGGCAGGTATTGAGCTGTTGGAAGACCTGCGTCCGACAATTCCCGCCTTATCGGAGCACGATCTGTGGCGTGTCGTATTTGTTGCCGCAGGCGCGATCGGGCCAGTACTTGCGCTGTTGCTCCTCGCGATCCGCGAGCCCAGCCGTAAGGGGCTGAAGGTTGGTGAGGGGCGGCCGCGCTGGCGCGAGCTGGCCCTACATCTCCGCCATGAGCCCCGGCTCTATGTACCCATACTGCTCGGCACTGCGCTGCTCGGGATCGCCGATACGGGGTTGATCTCATGGTTTCCCACGGTGCTCGTCCGCACCTTCGGGTATAGTGGTGGCGAGGCAGGCATTGTGATGGGGGTGGTGCTCGCCTTCGGATCCTCTGCCGGTGTTGCGACGGCCGCCGTCATCGCCCGCGAGCTTCGAGCGCGCGGGCGCGACGATGCCTTCCTCTGTGTTGTGCTGACAGGCATCCTGATGTGCGCCCCGGCTACAATATTCTCCACGGTCGTCGCTGGTAGAACGACTGCGTTGATCCTTTTCGGGTTTCAGATCTACGCGATCTTCATCGCCAATGGGCTGCTGCCGACGATTGTGCAGGAGATCAGCCCCAATCGCTTTCGCGGACAGATCGTCGCTCTCCAGTATTTATGCGTATATCTGCTGAGCGGTCTGGGCGTGGTGCTTGTCGGACATTGTTCCGATCTACTGTCGACCAAGGGCTTCGGAATGGCGCAGGCGATGGCTCTCGTAATTTTGCCCGCCGTGGCCCTTGCGGGAGCCGTTTTTTGGTACGGGGCCTGTGCCTATCGTCATCGCGCTTCGCAGGTCTCACGATGAGCGCGAGCCTGACGCTCTCGAACCCAATGCGTGTAGGGTTGATGGACGCTCCGTCGTCCGTCTCCGAGGACGCGTTTGAACGCTCCTGCTCACGCCGCTGAGCCGCCAGCAACAGAACGGAAGGAACGAGTATCATGCTGAGTATCGAGCAGCTTTCGCATGTCTATCCGAACGGCATGCGCGCACTAGACCGCGTGAATTTGGAGATACCGCGTGGCATGTTCGGACTGCTCGGTCCGAATGGCGCGGGTAAATCGACACTGATGCGCACGCTTGCTACATTGCAGGCGCCGAGCGAAGGGCGCATCCGCTTCGGCGATATCGACGTTCTGGCCGAACCCGGGAGACTGCGCGCCACACTGGGATTTCTGCCGCAGGATTTCGGCGTCTATCCCCGGGTCTCGGCCTACGAACTTCTTGACCACTTGGCGGTCCTGAAGGGCATCGCACATGCGGGCCAGCGCCGCGATACTGTCGCCTCGCTGCTCAACAAGGTCAATTTGTGGAGCGTGCGCAATAAGGCGGTCGCTGGCTTTTCGGGTGGCATGCGTCAGCGATTTGGGATCGCACAGGCGCTAGTCGGCGACCCTGCTCTGATCATCGTCGATGAGCCCACCGCGGGTCTCGACCCCGAGGAGAGCAACCGCTTCCTAAATCTGCTCGCAGAGATAGGCGAGAATGTCGTTGTCATCCTTTCAACGCACATCGTCGGGGACGTCGCCGATCTCTGCCCACGTATGGCGGTGCTCGCCAATGGCCGGATCTTGCTGGAAGGTTCGCCAGCTGAGTTAATGGCCGAAATGCGCGGACGGATATGGCGCAAGACGATCGATCGCGCTGAATTGGCAACGTACCAGAAGAGCCACGAAATCATCAGCACACGGCTGTTCGCGGGCCGCACGGTGATTCATGTGCTTGCTAACGAAAAGCCTGCGAGCGACTTCGATGTCACTGAAGGCGGACTTGAGGACGTCTACTTCTCAACCCTTTCGGCCATGCGCCGCACCGCGGGCTGAGGACTCCATCATGTTTACCGACATCGCCCGCTTCGAGCTCCGATACCAGATGCGCCAGCCCATATTCTGGGTGGTGATTTTGGTGGTATTCGTTTTCGCCTTTGCGACGGTTGCGCTGGACCAACTTGACATTGGCGCGGGCGGGAACGTGCTCAAGAATTCCCCCTATGCGATCCTGCAGACGCATCTGGTGATGAGCATGTTCTTCATGTTTGTGACGACAGCCTTTGTCGCCAATATCGTGGTGCGGGATGAAGATACGGGCTTCGCCCCGATTATCCGCGCGACCCCGGTTCGCAAGCGCGATTATCTCTTCGGCCGTTTTACTGGCGCCTTTTGCGCGGCGGCCATCTCATTCCTCGCAGTGCCGCTTGGAGGACTTGTCGGGTCGATGATGCCGTGGATCGACCCTGAGACACTCGGGCCCGTGCCTGCGGGTGCTTATGTCTTCGGCTATGCCATTCTCGCGCTTCCGGGGCTCTGGTTGACCGCAACCCTGTTCTTCGCGGTCGCGACCCTGACGCGCTCGATGATGTGGACTTACGTCTGCGTGGTTGCACTGCTCATCGTCTATGTGATTGCCGATGTGGTCTTAGGAAGACCACATCTTGAGACGGTAGCCGCCATGGCGGATCCATTCGGATTGTCGGCTTACGCGCTTGCGACGCAATATTGGACAGCGACCGAGCGGAACAGCATGGTCCCAGCACTCGAGGGTCTGTTGCTTTGGAACCGGATGTTGTGGTTCGGGGCGGGCGTTGGGCTCCTCTTCTTCGCATATGCGTACTTTCGCCCCGAGGGTAAGGCGCGGGCGACCGCCCGGGCCGACGGCGAGACGACGCAAGACGTGCCGCCGCCGCAGGCTTCCGGCCCCCCATCGGCGCCTCCGATAGGGAGAAGTGCGGCTGCGTGGGCCCAGCTTCTCTGCCGTACTCGTTTCGAGTTGATGCAGGTGTTCCGTAGTCCGGCCTTCGCCGTCCTGCTCCTCTTGGGCTTATTCAACGCACTTGCTGGGCTACTGCTTAGTGACGATCTCTACGGCGCGAGGCTCTACCCTGTCACGCGGCGGATCATTGAGACGCTACGCAGCTCCTTCAGCCTCGTTCCGGTCGTCGTCGCCATTTATTATGCCGGTGAGCTTGTGTGGCGCGAGCGCGACCGCCGGATTCACGAAATCGTCGATGCCACACCGGCGCCTGACTGGATCTTGATCGTGCCCAAGGTTGTCGCAATCGCGCTGGCCTTGATCACGATGCTCGTCACGAGCACTCTTGCAGGCGTGGCGCTCCAACTGGGCAGCGGCTTTTCCGAGTTCGAGATGGCCAAATATCTCGGCTGGTACCTGTTACCGAAAGCGGTCGATTGGATGCTGATCGCCATCCTGGCGGTGGCTCTTCAATCGGTCGCCCCCACCAAATATCTGGGGTGGGGATTGATGTTGCTCTATCTAGTGCTGACGCTGATTTCCGCTCAGATCGGTCTCGATCACAATCTGCTACTCTACGGGCAATCGCCATCAGTGCCATTGTCTGACATGAATGGCACGGGAATTGCCGGAATCGCAGCTTGGTGGTTTCGTGCCTACTGGCTGTCATTTTCGGTGCTGTTGCTGGTTCTCGCACACGTACTATGGCGACGCGGCTCCGAGACGAGGCTGGCGCCGCGTCTGATGCTTCTGCCACAATGGCTGATGAAGGGGGCCGCCGGGAAGATTGCGCTGGCGTCGCTGCTCGTGTTCGCGCTCCTGGGTAGTTTCATCTTCCTCAACACCAACGTCTGGAACGAGTATCGCGACGCGAACGAGAGTGACCGCTTTTCCGCTGATCTGGAGAAGACGTTGCTGCGCTATGAGCGACTACCCCAGCCGGCAGTGACCGATGTGAAGCTCGAACTGGCAATCGATCCCGTGAAACCCAGCCTTATCACCAGAGGGCATTATGTGCTTGAGAACAAAACGGCTTCGGCGCTCCGCCATGTTCATCTGCGCTGGGATCGCGATACGCGCGTAACTCGGCTCAATGTTGAAAATGCACGGCTCGAAAAAACATATGGCAAATTCAATTATCAGATCTTCCGCTTCGCTCGTGACCTCGCACCGGGGGAACGAGCACTGCTTAGCTTTGAGACGGTTCGTAGTCAGCGAGGCTTCAAGAACAGCGGCAATATGAACCGCATTGTGGGCAACGGTACTTTTGTCGACAACACCGAATTCGCGCCGATGGTCGGCATGTCGCGTCGTGGGCTGCTTGCTGACCGCACTAAGCGCCGTCGATATGGACTGCCCCCTGAGTTGCGCATGCATCCTTTGGCGGATATCGCGGCTCGCCGTCGCAGCTATATCGAAACTGACATAGTCAATTCTGATATCACGGTTACGACCGCCGCGGATCAGATCCCAATCGCGCCAGGCAGCAAGGTATCTGATGTAGTAACGGCCGGCCGGCGGACGGCGCGCTTTGTTTCCGATGCGCCTGTTCAGAACTTCTTCTCGATCCAGTCGGCACGGTATGCGGTGAAGACGCGCAACCGTAAGGGTGTGTCACTCGAGGTCTATTACCATCCACAGCACGCTTGGAACGTCGACCGTATGCTCACTGCGCTCGAAGCAGGGCTTGATTATTTTCAAGAGAATTTCGGTCCCTACCAATATCGTCAAGCACGCATCGTCGAGTTCCCTGCATACGACATGTTTGCGCAGGCATTCGCGGGAACCATGCCGTATTCGGAATCTCTTGGCTTTATAACTGATCTGCGGGATCGATCGAAGATCGATTATGTCACCTATGTAACTGCTCACGAGTTGGGCCATCAATGGTGGGCGCATCAGGTGGTAGGCGCCAATGTCGCAGGTGCGACGAGCCTTTCGGAGACGCTGGCACAATATTCCGCCATCATGGTGATGGAGAAGCTCTACGGCCCCGAGAAGATCCGCCAGTTCCTCAAGTTCGAGCTGGACGCCTATTTAAAAGCGCGAGGACGCGAGATCGTTGAGGAAGTGCCACTGATGCGCGTCGAGAACCAGGGCTATATTCATTATCGCAAGGGCAGTCTCGTCATGTATCTGTTGCGCGACCAAATGGGTGAGGCTGCGGTGAATCGCGCGCTGCGCCGGTTGATTGACCGCTTCGGCGCAAGGAATCCGCCCTATCCAACCTCACTCGACCTGATCGCGGCCCTGCGCGCAGAGGCGAAACCGGAACAACAACGGATGATCACTGACTTATTCGAGAAAATTACCTTGTACGACGTACGGACAGTAGGTGCTGCGTCCAGACGCCGGCCTGACGGGCGCTGGGACGTGGCAGTGACAGTCCTGGCGAAAAAATTCTATGCCGATGGTCAAGGTCAGGAGCGGGAAGTTCCTCTCGTGGAGCATTTCGATGTAGGGCTCTTCACCGAGGCGCCCGGTAGCAACACGTTCGGCCCTGAAAAGGTCATCCTCCTCGAGACGCGACCGCTACGCTCTGGGCAACAGGTGCTTCGCTTCGTCACTGATCGAGCGCCGGCTTATGCCGGAGCGGACCCTTATAACAAACGCATCGATCGCCGATCAGGAGACAATTTAGCCCAAGTCGTCGTCCGATGAATATCGTTCTGGAAATCCGATGGCGGACTCGACGCGAAGTGCTAGATCAAAGAGCGAAAGCGCGCGCGGGAAACAACCGCTGCCCGGTCAAGGTCGTGTGGATACTTCAATGACCTCGCACAACGCACTTTCGTTGGCCTCTAACATGCCGAACCGATTCGAGGCTCTGTCATCGTTACCGATGGTTTCAGTAAATGGTGCCAACTCCACTTCGTAGAGAAGCTCCTTCCCCACTTCGCGGCCGTTGCGTGGAACGGCAGTGGAATTTCATTCCGCCCCTTGGGAGACCGTACGGACGGTCGCAACATCTCAAATTGTGCTGGACAAAGCGCAAAATTCTGTGCGGCTTCAATCCTGCAACGACTCTCTTGCGTGCCTAGGGAATGGGTCGCCTGATATCAATGGCAACCCACGGCTGCTCAGATCGAGCGATCAAGATTGCAGGCCAATTCATCGGGGCACTGTCGTCCGTTCAAAGCGAGGCCGCTCTGCGCCGCTTGATGGGCGATGTGACGCGAGACATGAACTTTCGTCATTTCGCGTTGATTACTCATGAAGATCTGCGCCTGAGGCTCCCAGGGCAGGTGGATATTCGTGACTATCCTGAAGGAATTGCCGACCGAATTATCGGACAAGGAGAGTTCCGCAGGGATCCTGTAATGCGCGGCTGCGCGTTTGCCGATAGCGCCTTCATCTGGTCGGACCTTCACCGCCTGATCGTCTTGAATCGCCGTGATCTGAAATCCTTGCAATTCGGCTTACAAGAAGGACTGGATGAGGGTGTCACCGTACCGTGCTATAAGCTCGGCCAATGTCTCGGCTCCTGTACCTTCGCTGGGCGCCGAAAGCCCTTTCCCGCTGAACGCGCTCTGGGCGTAGCCCAGATGATCGGCATATTCGCGTTTCAGCGCGCCAGGCAGCTTGTTGGCGGAGATCAAACCCCGGCACCGCCTCCACGCCTCAATCCTCGGCCGCGCGATTGCATTGTGCTGGCGGGTCGTGGCCTCACGAACAAGCAGATCGCCCGCTCCCTCGGCCTCGCGCCCCGCACGGTCGACGGTTATCTGACCGATGCTCGCCGGCTGTTCGGCGTAACCGACCGGATGGAGCTGGTCACAGCAGCAATCTTCGCAGGTGAAATCGGGCTGCACGAAATCCGCAAAAATCAATCCCGAGCATTTGCACTGGGATAGTTTGAGGCCTCGGCCGGTGCTTCCTTGTGCACGAAAATTGCAGGGGACGCACCATGATCCATCTCATCGAGAACCGTTATATCTCGCCGCATCGTTCCGTGCTCGAGACGATGTTCGTCGATAGGAAGAAGCAGTTCGTCGATCTGTTCGGCTGGGATGTCCCGGTGGTGGACGGCCATTTCGAGATCGATCAGTTTGACAACGAGCATGCCGTTTATCTGGTCGCGGCAGATTTGACGGGCACGCACGAGGCCTCGCTGCGCCTCTTGCCTTCCATGCATCCGCATGTGCTGGACACGCTCTTCTCGCACCTTTGCCCCGGCGGCGTCCCGATTGGCCCCACGACATGGGAGAGTACGCGCCTGTGCTTGCCTGCCAGGCACGGCGCCGGGCGGAGAAAGGAACTCCGCAATCTTTTGATCTCGGCAATGGTTGATTTCGCGCTCGCGCGAGGCATCGAACGGCTGACCGGCGTCATACCTGAGCCGTTTCGAAAGGAAGTGCTCGCGATGGGGTGGCGGGCGGAGCCGCTTGGCCCAGCCGTACGGATCCCAGGCGGCCCGATCGGAGCGTTCGCCGTTCAAGTAGAGCCCGATACGCCCGAACGGCTCGCCTGGACTGGTACCTACGTACAAGCTCAGGCGCTCCCAGCATGAGGACGCCTTCATCGGATCGTCGTGCGGCCTTGCTGGCACGCAACGGTTATCACGTTCTAAGGAACGCGCTCGCCCCGTCGATTCTCCATCGCCTGCAGATCGACCTGGCACCAAGCTTCGCCCTTACGCCCATGTGCCAGGGCGTCTTTTACGGCGAGCGAACGCGGCGTTTCGGGGCGCTGCTGCGCCGTTCCAGACATGCCGAGGCGCTCGTGATGCACCCTCTGGTTCTTGCGGTCGTCGAGCAGCTTCTTCTTCCTTGGTGCGACCGGATTGCCCTCAATCTGACCCAAGCGGTCGAGATACATCCGGGAGCGCTGCCGCAGCTGCCGCATCGCGATCAGGATATGTGGCTGGGACCCAAGGGCCAACTGGAATATCTCGTCAACGTCATGTGGCCGCTTGACGTATTTACCGAGGCGAACGGCGGTACGCGGCTGTGGCCTGGCAGCCATGACGACCAGGAAATCGCTGACCTCCCAGGGGAAGCCGCGATCGTCCCCGAAATGGTGCCCGGGGATGCACTTCTGTTCCTTGGCTCGACCTTGCATGGGGGCGGCGCGAATGCCTCGAATGCGCCACGCCGCGGCGTGATCGTCAGCTATTGCCTTGGCTGGCTCAAGCCGTTCGAGCTGCAGTGGCTCGTTTATCCGCCAGCTGTCGCGAAACACTTCTCGCCGGAACTGGCGGCGCTGGTCGGCTACGCTCAGCACCGGCCCAACCTTGGCAATGTCGAGGGGCAGTGCCCCTCCGTACTGCTGGGGGACGAAGTTCCCGAGCATCTCGGCGCGGTGGACGCCCTCCGTCCCGACCAGGAGGCAATGGCGGCGAGCTTCCTCGCTTGCCAGTCGGACTGATGCCGGTCTGGGTGCCGCCGGACTGGCGGGATGCCGGCGCCTATGCGCCGGTCCTCGCCGGTGGCCGGCCGGCGCTGGCCTGGGAGTTGCTGCGTCGCGACCCCGATTATGGCGCGTTCGCTCGCAGGGGCGGCGCGACAACTGCGGGCGCCGCGCGTTGGGGGCTGCACTTTCCCGGCTGATCCGAGGGACGATTGTGCCCGCGCCCGCTACTTGTGGACGGCGGATGCCGACCCGCACGTGCTGCGGGTTCGCGTGTCGCCTCCAGTGGGTGCCGGATCGAGATCGATCGACTTGTTGACGCTGCCGGGCTGCATGTTGCGCTACGACGACCGCACTCATGTGCGGCTAGATTTGACCGATGGCGTCCTTCGGCTCGATGTGATCGGGAGATCGATGGTGGCAGGTGAGGTGACAATAGAGCCGGCGATCGATCTTGCCCGCTCAATAGATCCCCAGATCGCGTCGCTGCGCCGGTTGGATGCCCTTCTTCGCGGTGATCTTCGGCCCTTTGTCGATCAGCGCTTCATCCGTCTGGTCGAGGCACTGCGCGTACGCGATGCGCTTGCGGACGGCGCCAGCCTGCGTGACATCGGTCTCGCGATGTATGGCGGGGACTGGCCGGGCGATGGCGAGCACTCGAAATCGCGAGTGCGTCGCAGGATCGTGCTGGCGGAGAGGCTCATTCGGGCCGGGCCGCGGGCAGCGCTGACGGGGAGGATCTAGTCCTAGGTGCCTATACCCGATCGCGACTTTTCGACCGGCGACACGAGGTCGACGATGTCGCAGCCGAGCACGTCGGCAAGCTTGGCCAGCATGTCGGTGGTTGCGCTATTCTCCCTGCGCTCGAGCTTGCCGATATAGTTTCGATTGACGTTCGCGCGCCCAGCAAGCTCCTCCTGCGACAAGCCCGCAGTCTTGCGCAGTCGCTTGAGGTTGGAAGCGACGCGTTCCCGAACGACCATCCTGGGAAATCACAGCTTCACCCAATATAGTGCCACCCAATATATTAGGTATTTTGCGTGGACGTGATTAAGATGCCCGGATGTCATGTCGCGAGCTCACGCCATTCGATCGGCTCGATCGTGTCGCACCAAAGGGCGGTCTAGTCCTCGACTATGATCGCCGGCACCTGCTCATCTATGCGGAGCTGCTCTATGCCGAGGCGGCGGGACTGGACTGGCAGTCCGGTGCGCTCGACATTCTGGGCATCGACCCTTTGGTCGATCCCGATCATGCGCGCTCCTGCTGGGACAGCCATCTCGCCCGGGCACGTTGGATCACGAGCGAAGGTCTCGATGATGCGATCGAGGCGTTCGGCAATCTTCCCCTTCACGTCGGGTCTAATTCGCTGAAGTGACATTCGTGCGCCTCGCGTGCTTCGCACGCGACCGCGCTCTACGTCGTCTTTGCGACGCCGAGCCCCTCACAGGTCTCGGCCTGTCGGTGACGATCGACTGGCGCGTTTCGTGGTCGCCGCAGCTTCTGGCTGCGGCGGCTTTTATTGGTGGGCCTTCCCTTATCGGCGGGTGTGGCCGGCGCTTCCGCCTGAGACCCGTCGCGGCCCGCGCAACGCCGCTTGTGCGGCGTGCTTCATGTCCATTGCGCCCCCTTGGGTGCGCGCGCCGCTTGAGCCGGGCCTCCTCTGGTCGCGTCTCGCCGCCCACCCCCGCCTTTCGCGGGAAGCTTTTTGGCTTTTTGGGCGGGAGAGGAGGCTATGTGTCCAGACCATCCAAACATCGTGCCCGTGGCAAGGCTGCCGAGGGCGCCGAGCCGCGCGTCAATCTCTTTGACGAGGTGACCCGCCGTATCATCGCCGAGCTCGAACAGGGGCGGGTGCCCTGGGTTCAGCCATGGGGCAAAGCCGCGTGCGCCGGACCCTCATTGCCGCGCAACGCGCTTACCGGCCGTGCCTACTCCGGCGTCAACGTCCTGCTCCTGTGGGGCGCTGTCATCGCCAATAACTATCCATCGCAAAGCTGGCTGACCTTCCGGCAGGCACAGGAAGCGGGCGGCTGCGTCATCAAGGGCGTGCACGGGCAGACAGTGGTTTATGCCGATCGCTTCACCCCCGAGGCCGAGAAGGAGCGGGCCGCCCGCGACGGCGATGATGCCCGCACAGTGCCGTTCCTCAAGCGCTTCACCGTCTTCAACATCGCCCAATGCGAGGGCCTCCGCCCCGGTCTCGCCCTCGATCCCGTTCCTTTGCCCGAGCGCGAGATCATGCCGGTCGCCGAGGAGGTGATCGCCGCCTCCGGCGTCGAATTCCGGATCGGCGGCGACAAGGCTTATTATGTCCCGGGAGCCGACTTTGTGGCCGTTCCGCCGCAGCCTGCCTTCTTCGACCAGATCAATTATTACCGCACCTGCCTGCATGAACTGACCCATAATGCCGTAACCGGGATTATGCCGCATGGCCTCTGCTGGAGGGCGGTTTTTCGGGCATTAGCCATGCGGTGGTTTGGCATAATCAGAGCCTTTCCAGAAACGCGAGGAGCTGATCGTCGGGCCGGAACCGGCCTGACGGTGTCGCTGGAGCGGCAACGCGAGCGAGCGCTTTTTCCTTCATCCGCATGTCGGCGTGGATGTAGATCTGTGTGGTCTCGACGGACTCGTGCCCGAGCCATAGGGCGATCACCGCTGGATCGACGCCGTGGTGAAGCAGGTCCATCGCCGTGCTGTGGCGCAGCGTATGCGGTGTGACCCGCTTCATGCCGATGCTCGGACAGGTGCGCGCTGCGGTCAGGCTATGCTTGCGGACCAGATGCTCGAGCGCATCGCGGCTCAGATGCTCGCCCCGGATCGACGGGAACAGCGGTCCTCTGTCGTCGCGGTTCCCGATCCATGCTGCGAGCAGCTTCGCGGTGTCGCGGCGAAGCGGGGTTGCGCGTTCTTTGCGGCCTTTGCCCATGCAACGGATGTGCGCGCCGGTCCCCAGCACAACATCGAGCGGTGTGAGGCCGACCAGTTCCGATGCCCGCAGACCGGTCTGGACCGCGAGCAGGAGCAGCGCATGATCACGCCGCCCCGCCCATGTCGTGCGGTCCGGCGCTGCCAGCAGCGCTGCCATCTCGTCGCCGGTCAGGAACGTGACCGTGCGCTTCACATAGCGCTTGTTCGGCATGGCGAGGATGCGCTGGCAGTGCAGCAGCCAGGTCGGATCGGTCATCGCGACGTAGCGGAAGAACGACCGGATCGCGGCAAGCCGGGTGTTGCGACTGCGCGCGCTGTTGCCCCGCGCCGTCTCGGTGTGAACGAGGAAGTCCGCGACCAGATCGGCATTGATGTCCTCAACCATGAGCCGCACCGGCGGCTTGCCGTGGCGCGCGCTCGCGTAGCGCAGCAGCAGTCGGAACGTGTCGCGATAGCCCGCGACCGTATGGCGGCTCGCCTCCATTTGGACGCACAGCCGGTCGGTGAAGAAGCGCTGGATCAGCGCGGGCAAGACGGCGGCGGTCATTGTGACGCCTCCCAGCCGTTCGCCGTGGCGCGTTCTATCGCAAGCCCCAGAAGCTCGGGCACCGCTTCCAGATACCAGAAGGTGGCGGAGGGATCGCTATGACCAAGGTAGGTCGTCAGCCGGATCATCTCACGGGCGGGGTCTTTGCCCGCCCGGTACCAACCGATCATCGTCTTGACCGCGAAGGTGTGGCGCAGGTCGTGGATGCGCGGACCCCGACCATGCTTGCAATAGGGCTGACGGGGCCGCAGCCCGATCTGCTGACAGACCCGTGCGAAGTTGTAGCGGGCGCTGCAGTCGGGCAGCCGTGTGCCCTTGTCGCTGACGAACAGCGGCTGCGCGGTATAGCCGACCAGCCGGTCGCGCTCGGCAAGATAGCCGACGAGCTTTTCCGCGACGCCGGGATCGAGCGGCAGCAGCCGTTCTCGGCCAAGTTTACCCCGCCTGACGCGGATCACGCCATCGGCAACATCAAGATCGCCGCGATCCAGCGCCAGCGCTTCGTTGATCCGGAGGCCCGTGACCGCGAGCAGCGCGAACAGCGTCCCATAGGTCAGCCCGCGCAGGCCGTAGATCGACGGCAGCGCCTCCGCCGCCGCGATGATCGATGCGATCTCGGCATCGGTGTAAATATGGGGCCGTGCCCGTATCACGCTACCGGGCAGCAACCCGCGCGGCGGCACCTCGTGGACCGGATCGATGCCGGTGAGCCACCCGGCGAACAGACGCACACTGCCAAGCCGCGCCGCCCGCGTGCCACCGCTCACCTCGGGCAAGCTCGCATCCCAGCGCAGGAACAGCGCCGTATCGACATGCGCTGCGCCCTCCTGATCCGCGAACCGGGTGAAGCGGCGCAGGATGCGCTCGCTGGTGGCAAGGTCATAGCCGAGGCTACGGCGGACGCTCAGATAGCGGTCGAGCTGGGGCGCGAGGCTCATTGCACGCCTCCCGCCACCGGCCACGGCATTGCGATCGACCGCAGGCCGTCGATGTCGAGCCGGGCATATATCATCGTCGATGACCGCGAACGGTGCCGTAGCACATCGCCGATTTCGTCGAGCGAAGCGCCCGCGTTCACTAGCTGGGTGGCAAGACTATGACGCAGCAAGTGCGATCCCACATAGGGCGTCACCGGCTTCTGCCCCGTTGCCCGCAATGCCTCCTTCAGGATGGCATTGACGATCTGCCCGTCCTTGAACGGCCGATAGGGCGCGCGATGCGTGACGAACAGGGTCCGGCAAGCCGCTGGACCGCGCCCCTCACGAAGATAGCGGCTCAGTGCCTCGCCGACCTCGGGCGTAATCGGCACGCGATCATGGAGTTTGCCCTTGCCGCGCACCATAAGCTCGCCCGCACGCCAGTCGATGTCACCCAGCTGGGCCGCGATCACCTCGAACGCGCGCAGCCCGAGCCGCGCCATGAGCAGCAGCATCGCATAGTCGCGCGCGCCGGATTTGGGATTGCCGCGCACCGACGCCAGCACCGCTTCAACCCCATCCGGCGACAGGTGCCGGGGCAACCGCGCGTCCCATCGCTGAGCGATCTTGGGAAGGCTCAGCGCCAGATTGGCGGCGGTTCCCCCGCGCGCGAACAGATACTGAAGGAAGGTACGAACATGCGTTGCGACCGTCTTGTCGCGGCATCTCGTCGCCAGCACATGCTCGATGAAGCCGATTACGTCGGCAGGCCGGAGGCAATGAAGATCGAACGCGCTGCCGCCGAAGCGATGATCGAGGAAGCGGTTGGCGAAGCGCAGCGAGTGATCGATTGTTCGCGGACTCAGCCCCCGCTGCTTGACGAGATAATCCTCATAGTCAGCCAGCAGCCCCGCCCGCGCCGTCGGCGCGCCATTCAAAATGTCGGTCATGATCTTGATGCTCCAGATTGGTGGAGCACCGAAGATTATGCCGAATGGGTTTCCCGAGATCATGCGCACAGCCGCGCCTCTTCCCCGCCATGCGGCATAATCCGGGTTACGGCATTATGGCCATTATGCCGATATCGGCATAAGACCCACGCCACCGGCCATCCCAAGCGGCTCGGCCGCGACCTCGCCAACGCGTTCGGTTCGCCCGGCTATGCCCGCGAGGAACTGGTCGCCGAGCTCGGCTCCGCTTTCCTCTGCGCCGCGCTCGGCATCGTCCCGACCGTCCGCCATGCCGACTATCTCGGCAGCTGGCTCGCCGTCCTGCGTGAGGACAATCGCGCCATCTTCCGCGCCGCCAGCCAAGCCAGCAAGGCCGCCGACTGGCTGCTCGCGCGCCACCGCGAAGCGGTCGAGGCCGCCCAGATCGGGAGCGTCGCGGCATGATCCTCCTGCCTTCCGAGCTTCGCGTCGCGCTTCGCGCGAATGATATCAACGGCCGCGCCGCCGAGGCCGACGGCAAGCGCTTCGATCCGGTCCCGATTCTCAAGCTGTTCAACCCGCTCGGGGCCGCCACCTGGCTCGCCACCGAGCTTGCCGACGATGACGACACCTTGTTCGGTCTCGCCGACCTTGGGTTCGGATGCCCCGAAATGGGCTCGTTCAGCCTGTCGGAGATCACCGCGGTGCGGCTGCCGTTCGGGCTCTCGATCGAGCGCGACATCGCCTTCGAAGGCCGCCACCGCCTGTCGGTCTGGGCGGCCTGGAGCCGCCGCGCCGGTTCCATCAACCACGCTGAAACATTGCTGCGCCGCATGGCGCAGGATGACAGGATCGAGCCGCCGCCCGACAGCGGCTGACGCGCCGGGCGGCGCCTGATTTGCCGCCCCTGGCGCCGTCAGCGGGCGCTGCGAATCACCAGCTTCGCGCTTTGGCAGAGCGTGCATGCATCCTTCCCGCGCTCGAATCCCGGCTCGCCGGCAAGCTCCCTGGTATTGTGATTGGCATGCTGCCGCACGCTCAGTTGCAGCTTCTCGGCGATGCAATCGTCGCAGACCGGCTTGCCCGCGAGCCGCGTCACGAACGCCCGAACCCGCTCCAATACCGTGCTCATCTTCCCCCTCGATTCGGCGGGATCATCAGCCGCGATCAGGCCGACTGGCAAGCGAATATCCCCTCGGACGCAGCTGGAATCATAGCGGTTCGGCGGCCGAGCCGTGAATTCAAGTCACCATTTCCAGAACCGCCGCACCCATGGCCTCTCCTGACTGGCGGCCTGCTGCGGTCCGTCGTGCGCCGCAACGCGTGCCACGAACTTTCTTCCCCGGGCGCGTGCCGCGCCCTCCTCGCGGGACAAGAAAGTTCGCTTGTCCGCGTCCTCCGCTGCGCTCCGGCCGTGCCGGTGCGGCCCCCGCCCGACCGCCGCCAATGTCCGCCTGTCGAGGCCGCAAGGGGCGGCTTCGCAAACCAAGAAAGGACTTATACAATGGCACAGATCGGACTCTTCACCCGCGACGATAGCGGCGTCTTCAACGGCACGATCCGGACCCTGACACTCAACGTCAAGGCAGCGATCCGGCCGGTCGAGCGCGACCACGACAAGGCACCGGACCACCGCGTCTTCGCTGGCGCCGTCGAAATCGGGGCAGGCTGGAGCAAGGCGGCTCGCGAGACCGGCGCCGAATATCTGAGCCTCAAGCTCGACGATCCGTCGCTGCCGGCGCCCATCTACGCCCAGCTCGTGCAGGGCGACGAAGGGGAGCACAAGCTCATCTGGTCGCGCTGACGACGAGGCTCTGCCGGGGGTGTCGGAACGGGAAACCGTTTCGACACTCCCGCGGGCGGGCCAGCGCCGCGAAGTTCGGGGACGCGCCGGCACTCTTGCCGCCGCCTCGATACGGACCGCCCACAATGGACAATGACAGCGATATCGATCGGGCTGGCCGCGCCAAGCGCGGCTCGCCCTTCCTCACCACGGACCAGGCCGCGGCCTATCTCAAGATTTCATCGAAGTCGCTGAAGCGGCTTCGGCGCGCAGGCAAGGGGCCGGCGTTCCGGCGCCATTGCCGCTTCGTCCAATATCATATCGACGACCTCGACAGGTGGAGTCGTGACAGTGGCTCCCGGGAGCAGGGTTAGTGACCCGGCGTCCTATGCGCCGCTCCAACGCGCCGCTGCTCGCCTGGGGCGAGGCGCTGCGGGCCACCAAGACGCGGCGACGAAAGCTCGTTTGTCGGGCCGCGATACTCGGTGCTGGAGCCTCGATCCTGCTGGCATGCGCCGCCTTTCCGCCGGCGCCGCGCCTCATCTGGAACGCGTCCGCCAGCGCTCCGATCGGCCTCTATGCGGTGACGCCGGGAGGCCTCCCCGAGCGCGGCGACCTGGTCGTCGCGCGGGTTCCGGAGCGCTATCGCCAGCTCGCCGCTGAGCGCCGCTACCTGCCGATCAACGTACCGCTGGTGAAGCGCGTGGCGGCGGCCGGAGGCGACCAGGTCTGCGCGCAGGGTCCGAACATCTTCGTCAACGGGCGCCGGGTTATGGAGCGCCTATTCGTCGATAGCGCCGGTCGAAAGATGCCGCTGTGGCGTGGCTGCGTGCGCCTGCGCGGGCGCCAGCTGTTCCTGCTCATGGACACGCCGGCATCGTTCGACGGCCGCTATTTCGGAATAAGCGAGGGCGGCGACGTTGTAGGCAAGGCGCGGCTGATATGGGCCCGCTGAGCCTGCTCGCCGCCGTGCTCGGGGTCGCAGCATGGCAGCCCGAAATCCATGCCGCGTCACGCCGCTGCGGGATTCCCGTCGCCTGGATCGAGCGGGTCATGCGCGCCGAAAGCGGCGGACGTACGCATCTTGGTGGCCGCTCGATCCGCAGCCGGGCCCGCGCCATCGGCCTCATGCAGTTGATGCCCGGCACCTGGGCCGAGATGCGCGCAGCGCTCTCCCTTGGTGTCGATCCCGACCTCCCGGCCGACAATATAATCGCCGGCGCCTGCTATCTGCGCCTGATGCACGACCGGTTCGGCTATCCCGGATTGTTCGCCGCCTACAATGCCGGACCCGCGCGCTACGGCGCTTATCTTACAGGCCGAAGCCGGCTCCCGGCTGAGACAATCAACTACCTCGCGAAGGTTGCTGGAGCACCGGTCGCGCTGGCGCCCATAGCGCCGCTAGAAACACCGGTGACTTTGTTTGCGATACGCCGGGATCCCTCACCAGTGGCCTCGCACGAGGCGAAGCAGGACAGGCTCTTCGCGATCAGGAAAGGCGCGCAATGATGGCGAGGGCAGGAGGGGCTCGTCTCGATAAGTCCCAGCATGACGGCTGCCGAAGCGGCTCTCAAGGCCCGCGGGTGCCCCCCAATTTGCTTCGCAAATCGGTTCCCCCCGCGTCCGCTTCGCGGCGCCTTCGCTATCGCTTCGGCGGCCCTGACAGCCGCTTCGCCACCCGCCGAAAAGACGCCGTTCTCGATCTTGGGAACGGAAACACGGAGGTGAAGATGAGCATGATGCAGCAGATCCGAACGGCGTCCGATCACGTGCTGGACGCTTTGGTCGCGGGGCTGGAACTGGAGTTCGGATGCGGTGCCGGAGCGGCACTGGCGCAGCATTTCCTGGCTGCGGAGGAAGCGGATTTTCGTTGGGAGGCGCGGGTCGAGAAACGGTGGGTCGGTGAATATGAGAGCCTGGAGGACAACGAATCAGACCTTGATCGGGTGGCGGCCTGGGGGCGGCTCAATGGCGTGTGGTTCTGCGCCACCATGATCGTGGATGGCGACGGGCGACCATACGGAATGATGAGGTGCCGCGAATTCAAGAGCTCGATGTAGGCGCGGGAAGCAATGCTGGATGTGCACTGAAGGCTGCGAAAATAATCGCGAGAAGCGGCGTCGGCGCGGCGTCGCTTCCCCTCTTTTCTTAGGGCTGGAAGGACTGGAGGAAGGGAGGGAGGGGAAACAAGATAAAGGCAGTGTCTCGCGACCCTGCTTAAGTCTTTGTCTGCACATCCTTTTTTATAGAGACTGGCGCTGTGCGCCGCGAGACAGTGGCGAGAGAAATGGCGGAAATCCGCCGTTTCTTTCCCGAATTCGCGAGATTCGGGGGTTTCCCGATGCCCGATGACGACTTCAAGCCACGGCTCGGCAGCAAGCGCGGCAAGGACGGCAAGAAGGTCGTCAAATATGGTGGGCGCATCCTCGCCGCCACCCGGCTTGCCGGCACCAAGACTGGAGTGCGCTCGCGCCGATTCGACGGCAGCCGGATCGGGCGCGGCGCGAGCATGGGGCGCCTGCTGTCGAGCCGCGATCGGCTTGCTGGATTCCGTGGTCGCCGCGCGGTGGTGAAGGCAAGCCTGATCCGGCTCCAGGGAAAGGCGGGCCAGGTCGCCCGCGCGCATATGCGCTATATCCAGCGCGACGGGGTGACGCGCGAGGGATTGCCGGGCGAGCTCTACGGCCCGGAAACCGACCGCGCCGACGGCGCCGATTTCCTCAAGCGCACGGCGGGCGACCGGCACCAGTTCCGCTTCATCGTCTCGGCCGAGGACGGCGGCCAATATCCCGATCTCAGGCCCTATGTCAGGCGGCTGATGACGCAGGTCGAGCAGGACTTGGGGACGAGGCTCGACTGGGTGGCGGTCGATCATTTCAACACGGAGCGCCCGCACACCCATATCGTCCTGCGCGGCGTCGACGATCGCGGCGACAATCTCATCATCGCGCGGGAGTATATCGCGCACGGGCTGCGCGAGCGCGCGTCCGAACTGGTGACGCTGGACCTGGGACCTCGCACCGACCAGGAGATCGAGGCACGACTGCGGCACGATGTCGACCAGGAGCGGCTCACGGCGATCGACCGGCGACTGCTGCGCCGCATGGACGGCGAGCGCGAGGTGTCCGCGGCCGACAACGATCCGCTCCAGCAATCGGTCGCTGCGGGGCGCTTGCGCAAGCTCAAGGCCATGGACCTGGCCGAGGACATCGGCGGCGGTCGCTACCGGCTCGCGGAGGGGCTCGAGGATACGCTGCGCCGGATGGGCGAGCGCGGCGACATCGTCCGTCTCATGCAGCGCGAATTAACCGCACGCCGGCTTGACCGCGCTGGGGTCGAGCAAGTGGTCTCGACGACGCTCTCCGAACCGATCATCGGCCGCGTGATCCATCGTGGATTCTCCGACGAGCATCGCGACCGCCATTACCTGATGATCGATGGCACCGATGGCCGGGTCCATTATATCGACGTCGGACGAGGCGACGGGACGCCCAGCGTGCCAGAGGGCGCGACGGTCAGGATCGAGCCCACAAGGCTGTCGGCGATACAGGCGGATCGTACGGTCGCTGCCATCGCCCGCACCAATGGCGGCCGCTATTCGGTCGACTTGCATTTGGCACACGATCCCAATGCCAGCGAAGCATTCGCGACCAGCCATGTCCGCAGGCTGGAGGCGCTGCGGCGTGCCGGCGCCGGTCCCGAGCGGCTGGTGGATGGAAGCTGGACAATTGCAGATGATCATCTGGCGAAGGCGGAAGCCCTCGCCCAGCGTCAGCAGCGTGATCGGCCTGTGACGCTGTCGGTGCTGTCCCGCACGCCTGTTGCCGAACTTCCGTCGAGGGATGCCCCGACCTGGCTCGACCGTGAAATCGAGGGTGCAGTGCATGCGCCGCGCGACGTCGGTTTTGGCCGCGAGGTCAGGACAGCGCTTGCCGCCCGGCGGCAATGGCTGATCGAGCAGCAACTCGCCACCGGCGTGCGCAGGACGTTTCGAATGCGCGATGGCGCGGTCGAGGCGCTGCGCGAACGCGAATTGCGTGGCGCCGCCGCAAGCCTCGCCGACCGATTAGGCAAGCCGTTCGAGCCGGCCCGAATGGGCGAGCGCATCGAGGGCGTGATCGCGCAGCGCCTCGACCTGGAAAGCGGGAGCTACGCGGTGGTCGAGCGGTCACGGGATTTCACGCTAGTGCCATGGCGCGATGTGCTCGAACGCAACATCGGAAAGGCCGCATCCGGGATAATCCGCGCGGACGGAATCAGTTGGCAGTTCGGACGCGGTCGTTCGGGACCGGCAATCTCATGATTGGTTTTGGGCGTGGTGCCCAGCGCTTCGCCAGAGTGTGCGGCGCGCCGGCAGCGTCTGCGCCATTGTTGGACCAAATCAAGGGCTAAATCCTTGCGATCTCGCCCTTTCCCCCGTGTGGGCTCCGCCCTGGGGCTGCACTCAGCGGTCGATTTCTGAAAAATTGCGGTTAGAAGGAACAGAGAGTTTGATGGTGGGGGGAGTTGAAGTCGTTGCGTCTGATGGTTTCGTCCACCGTCAATGATATCCCTTATCTTCTCGATCAAATCGAGGGGACATTGCGATCGTTTGGATATTCGCCATGGCTTTCGGCGAAGGGGACGATCCCGGTGGATCCAGACCTAAGCAATTTCGACAATTGTCTGCGGGCGGTTGGCGATTGTGACCTCTTTTTCTGCATCATCACGCCGGCCTATGGTTCGGGTAAAGAGGAGAAGGACGGCTTCTCGATCACCCACCGGGAGATCTTGGAAGCCATTCGCCTGGACAAGCCACGATGGTTCGTTTGCCATCAGCATGTGATGACGGCTCGAAGCCTTCTCAACGACCTCAGCTATGACGGCGTCAGTTTGCGAGGCCCGGACGGGCGTAAAAAACTGAGCCTTAAAGCGAACCCGGCGATTTTGAAGGATCTCAAAACCATTGACATGCTCGAGGCCGCGACCCGCGAGGACGTGAAGGTCATCGCCGATCGAACCGGTAATTGGGTTCAGCCCTATGTGAACGATAAAGATGTGCTCACCTATCTCGCGACGCAGTTTGGTGAGCCGAAACGCATTGAGGCGATGCTGGAAGATCGAGCGAAGCGTAACGCCGCAGGAACCACGAGCAAAGCGAAAGGGGGCGGCAACGCAGAAGCCGCTGCGGCGCCAGTCGTTAAAGGAGTTCTCGATAGCGACGCTGAAGGGAAAGCAGAATGAGCGATTCAATCCTCCTTGAGCGTCTGAAGGGCGGAGAAGGCCCGTTTATGGAGTTTGTCAGCGACATCCATTCTGTCGAGCGCATCGCGAGGCACGTTTCCGCCTTTCTGAATTCCGATTCCGGCGGAACGATCATCTGCGGCGTTGACGACAAGGGATACGCGCGCGGCATCCCCGAGCCGGAGGCGGCAGCAGGGACGCTTCAACGAAAATTGGGGACGATCGTCAGCCCACCAGGACTTTTCTCGGTCGCGATCGAAGCCATCGATGACGTGAGCGTGATTGTGCTGGAAGTACCTTCCGGCTCGGATCGACCTTACGTCACTGGCGGGGGAGTGTGGCTTCGCAAGGGCGCAAAGACCATTGCCGCCGATGCGCCCGCGCTTCGCGCGCTATTCGCGGAACAGGCTAACGAGCCAGAGCGCTGGGAGCGTCGCCTATCTCCCTCCTTGACCGTGGCTGATCTGAGCGAGTCCCAGATTCTCCGGCTGCGTGACGAGGCACGGCGATCCAATCGATTTGATTTTGGCGGCGACGAGGCGGCGACCGAGGTTCTCGATCGTCTCGCGCTTACGCGCCCGGGCGGTTTCACCCAGGGTGCGGATGTGCTGTTCGCGACGGACCCGACGACAAGACACCCGCAAGCGCGTGTCCAGCTTGTGGTTTTCGAGCGGGACGAGACGAGCGATGATTATCTGGACTTACGGTGGTTCCAAGGGCCGCTTCTGGAAATCGCCGATGCGATCATCGAAGCGCTCATGCGATACAACCCGATCGGCGCCAGCTTCAAATCAGGTGAGATCGAACGGGAAGACCTGCCGGGATATGCCCGCTTCGCCCTGCGCGAAGGCGTCGTCAACGCGCTCGCCCACCGCGATTATAGTTCTTATTCCGGCAGCGTCCGCATCTCGGTCTTTCCGTCCCGGATCGAGATCTGGAATAGCGGACGATTGCCCGAAGGCATCCGCCCCGAGGATTTGCCTCGCAAGCACCCGTCTGTCCCCACCAATCCGGATATCGCCCGCGCCTTTTATTTGCGGCGGCTCATGGACCAGGTGGGGCGGGGCGGTCAGCGGCTCGCGGAAGCCTGCAAAGAGATTGGCGCGCGCCCTCCCGAATGGGCTCAGGCGCATGGCGGTGTTCTTCTCACCCTTCATGCCGCGCTAGGCAGAGAGCAAGCGCGCGCCGAGCTGCTCAATGACCGTCAGCGGAACTTTGTCGATTCTGTCGAAGCCGGCGCGACATTAACGCTTGGCGAGTATCGGGATCGCTTCGCTCCCGATGTATCCGATCGGCAGGCTCGCCGAGATTTGAACGAGCTCGAAACCTATCGCTTCCTGCGCCGTGAGGGTGCGGGTCGATCGACGGTTTACCGGCGCAGAGAGGATTAGTGTTTTTCCGGACTCTCTTCGGACATCGCCCGCATATTGAGAGCCGCTGCGTTCGGTAGAACGTCGTTGTTCGATCGCGGACCGAGGGGCTTGTTCGGACATTTTCCAGACACAACATTGCGCGTGAGCCACGCTTCCCTTCGCGTCATAAGATCCAACCGGACATTTTCCGGACAAGCGTGCGGCGAAGAGACAGGCTAAAAGGGCGTTCCTCTCTTCGGAATGTCTCCATGCATGCCGTTTTCACAGGTCTACGGCCCGGCACCTGACTTCTCACCGCTTGTATCCGGACAAACTCCGGTCACGAAATGCGCGTCAGGGGGAGTCGACGGCTTCACAGCGCGACTGCCGGAGCGAGCCCGAGCCGCAATCCGATCGAACGGTCGAGCCCATCGCGCACATCTGAGGCCGCCTCTCCAACAAGCTCGGTCGGCGTAAGACCTAATAACGCGACAATCCGACGACGCAATTGCGGGATATATTTCAGGAACTGCTGATTCTTACGGTTGTTCGGGATGTGCGATTCAATCACATCCAACGCCCAAAGGATCGTCACCCAGCACTCCAGAAAATCGAGTGGCATCGCGGTATACTCACGCGCCACCATCAGGCGCGTGATCGCCGGTGAACGGCCGCAGAAGAAGGCGACGAGGATTCGAACCAGGAACCGCGGCCAAGAACGCGTTTCGCTGGAGCATTCCAGACCTTGAGGCAAATCCTGGCATCGCGCCTTGTATAGCAGAAATAGAATCCAGAACCGCAAGCGCAGCACATCGCTCGATCCAAGCGGTTCCTCATCCTCTTCGAGTCCTTCGGCGTATGCGAGGACATGGCGCTCATATAGGCGCGCATCCACCGGCGGGGCTATGATGAGCTCCGCACTGGGCTGGCTGGCCTCAGAGGCGGCGGCTGTCAATTCTTGGTCGGTCTCATCGCTCTCGTCGTCGACGTCGAGCCAGCCATCATCCTCCTCGACTTCGACCGGTGCTCCGTCCCGTCCCGACAACAGGTTGAGGAACGCTCGGACGCTATCACCATAGGTTCCGGCGAGGCTATTACCCCCATGGTTGCCGGCGTGGTTCGCACCGGGTCTGGCCTCCGTGAACTCCTCATAGCTCAATGCCAAAGGCTGATCGGCGACCGCCTCGCTCCTGCGGGGCCGAGGGCGGGCAGCCGTTAGCTTCGTCTCGGCCTCCTCTTGCGAGAAATCGGCGCGGACGAGCGTTTCGAACGCCTGGTGCATCCATAGGTCAAAGTCGGACCCGTCGGTAAAGGCCGCGAGAGCCCGCGCCACGCCGCCAGTCGCCACTTCCTTTCGGCGCTCTCGTAGCACCTGACGGTGCGACACATAGGTCGTTGTCGAGACCGTTTCGCCCCACACCACCCGGGCGAACGTGAGCCTGCCTTGGACGGGGCGATCAACCAAAACCGTCCGAACATCACCGTTGCGCTCGAACGTCCCGCTGGGAATGATCGCCAGTGGCAACCCGACGTGATCGAGCAAGTGAACCTCGCCCTCCTCGACGCGATGGCTCGGGGGACGCCAGGAGAGCACTCCGTTATCCAGCTCGAACTTCCCGGGCCTACATGCATCGAAGGCCTTGAGCGGAATTTGCGGCGCGGCTTCCGGCGGATCGAGGTCGGCGAGCGGTATCGGGTCGGCATCGATCCATCGATCCAGCTCCAAGGCCCGCGTGGCTGCGCCTCGCGGCAAACGTCGGTAGATGCAGGCTTCAGCGTTGTTTCCCGGTCGCCCTGGCCGGCCCAAGGCCGCAGTCGTGCAGTTCGCGCTTCCGACCAAGACATGATCATGCCGACTGGTCATCGCGACCATGATCTTGGCATGGGTGAAGCGTCTAGCTGGCCAGTCGAGCTCGACGATCGTGGGCGTCTTGGCGAACGTGGCATCAACCGGAAATTCATGTCGCCTGCTGTCGATTGGCAGAATGATCCGTTTTGGTGACAGGCGTCGAGACAGGTCCGACAGCGCGGTGAGATTTGCGTCCCAATATGGACTGATCACAATCAACTTCTGGACCTTCGCCTCTCCCACCAATGCGACGAACTGATCGGTGATCGCCAAGCCGCCAGGCGCGTGAAGGAACGCGATCGCCGAACCATCCTCCAGATCGCGAAGCGGTGCTGTCGCGGGACCCTCGAGCCAGGGCGAACGCTCACTCGCCCACCGCAGCGAATCTCGCGCGGGAGATGTCTCGGTTGAAACAAGGCTGTTCAGATAGCGCCAGACCGAACGAACGATATCTCGCTCAGGTGTATCCTCATCATCGCACGGGATCTCAAGCACGACTTCCGCATTGCCGGCGAGACCCGCTGCGGTCGCGTTGGCCGAGCTGATGAACGCGCGTCCCCCGTCTCTGCCGAGTTGCAGAATGATCTTTGGATGAAAAATCCCCTCCGTCGCGGGCGGGCTGTGGAACGCGTAATCTCGGCCTAGCCCTTTGGGCAGCGCCGATCCGTCAGATAGCGACATCGCCGTCATGCGTTCGTCGGCGAACAACAGCAGGTTCGTCGCACCGCTCGCGAGAAGTTGAGGAAGGAGGATCTCCTCGACGGCCGAAAACTCCACGGCGAAGCTCGTGACAAAGGCGCTGTGAAATGGTCGCCCTCGCCGACGGGCAAGTCGCTCCGGAAGCTTCACAGCGCGGCCTCCAGAACTTGCAGCCCGCCCCGCGTCAGGCCGTCTTCGTCCACCAGATGGATATCCTCCAGAAACTGGATCGCTGGGGCTAGTCGCGGCGTGGTGGGCACGGGTTGATAGCCGCTTAGATAAACCAGTCGGCCGTCCCGTGTTTCGAAAAGGAAAGTGTAATCCCGCTGGCGCCGAAGCTTTTGCATCGCGACCCAACTGTGGCGCCGGACCACCCGTTCGACGATGTAATCGCCGATCCGCTCGATGACCGGCAAGGCTTCCCCCTTTCGAAGCCACTCCAGTTCAGTTCGGAGAGAATGCGCACCGCCGCGAATCGGGAGATCGCGAAGCAAGGTCTCGGTGAGATCGGGCCGAGTGAGAACACGCTGATCCAGAGCCGCCATCAAACGGATCGCCAGGACCGCCTTGTCCTCCACCGACCCGCGTCGACTGGTCAGCGTGTCCCAGGCATCCTGAAACCCGAATTCCTCTGGCGTGACCCCATTCCGCAAAGTGATCCAAGCACTGGTGAGATCCTGGTCATCGCGCGCCGTCAGTCGCTCAACCACTTCCGCGCGTATCTCGCCCACGGTCCGGCCGGCATCGACTTCCTGGAGGATACCGATCGCCCAAGCCAGCAATCCCGCCGAGGCCACCTGCATCAAATCTTGGCAGTGATAAAGTTCCCAATGGCGACGCTGATCCTCGAGGCGCTGAGTCAAGGCGATTTGAGGTGGATCGAAGAGGTGCCAGCGAACATCGTCAGGACGGGGGCGTTCCTCGATGGCACGGGCCGTTTCGAGAATGAGGTAAAGGGAGGCGCCGCGGCTTGGCCCACTCGGTATTGGCGTGGGCTCGGTGGCGAAGAGAAGCGTTTCGTAGAAGGCGCGCTCGTCGCTGTCGCCCTCAATTTCCGACGGCGCGATAGGTCCAAGCCGGTCGAGTTCGCGGACGCTCACCTGAGCGTCGACGATCTTTTTGCGCAAAAGCTTGGCGAGGTCGGAGCCAATCGCTTCGGCGAAGAGGGCGGCGGCACGGCGGCCCAAGTCTCGGGTGGCGACTTGGATACCATGCCTGTTTTGGGTGAAGAGACCCATCTCGGCCATCTGAGTGTAATAGGCGCCACCGAAGACGCCGAGCGATTGGCGCAGATAGCGCTCTTCCGACGCGTCGGTCGACGCCGCCGCCGCGAAGTCAATGGACCGCCCCCCGGCCTGAAGACGCCGGTTCGCCCAGTCAACGCCCCCTACGCCTCCTTCCTCGGCTCGCGCCGCCACCAGAGCGTAAAGTGCCTCGGCGCGCCGGATCCAATTGCGCCAGCTCTCGAAATCGTTGGTCGCACCGTGACGGGCGTATGTTTCACTGACCCAGCAATAGTATCCGTAATAGCGCATGCGTAATGTGACATTGCTGATGCCAGGGAGGAGGGACTGATAGAGAACGACGCCGCTGTTCTGCATGCCGAGCGGATCGAGACCGCGCTTGTCGACCTTCTCCGTCCATTGCGGCAATAGTTCTGCACTCAAGCCCAGTCCCCTCCCATCGCCAGGCCAATCTGCCGGAGCGACTATTCACCTTCCCGCTTTCCCGCGTCGCCGAGTGATCAAAGCGCCCACGGTCTGTCTTGAGCGAAACAACGGAGCGTGCCCGTGAAATCACTATCGCCTCGCGGCAGTGATCTCGGCAATGAATTTCGCTATCCGACAGACGGATTACGCGCCTAGTTCGTTGGCGCAGGCCAGGAGCACGGATTTGCCTGACACCATCGCTGACGCGGTCAAACGCCTGTCTCTATTCGCCGGAGAAAACCTCACCCATACGTTGGCGAGTATCGAACGTGATGTTGAGGGCGTGTCAGTTGAGACTTGCCCCGCGTTCTTGGCCGAGGTCGGGGCGGATGGAGCGTTGCTAACGGCCGCGGGAGAAATGAAGCGGCTGGCGGGACAGATCAACGTCACCATCCATGCGCTGGGGATATTGCTGTGCTTGCCTCACATTCTCGAACCTGGCGAGAAAGTCGAGTCCGTGTCCTTGGGCGCCGGCAACACGGGACGGCGATACGATCTGGAAACAAATCTGCGGGTGGCCGAGTTCAAGTTCATCAATTGGCGCGGCGGCGCTGAGTCCATTCGCCAGAACGGTGTGTTCAAGGACTTCTTCCTCCTCGCCGATAGCGACACCCCAAAGCGCAAATACCTGTATCTTCTGGGCACCGCGCAGGCTTTGAAATTCCTCAACGGCGGCCGAGCGCTGCGGAGCGTCCTCAGCAAGGACGAAAAGGTCAGAAGCCTTTTCCAGCGGCGCTTCGGCGATCGTTTCGCGACCGTGCGTGACTATTACGCGGCGTTTCAAGACCGTGTGATCATCGAAGACGTGTCTCATTGGGTCCACGGCCTGAGGCAGAACGTTTAAAGAACAAAAGTTGAGCGTAAGGCGATATTCCTCTTGCCCATAGCGCTTTGAAATGCGATTCCGCCCCTAGGAGGCCCCCATGCGATCAACTCAAAAAACCCATGCGTAGCGTCGAGCTTTTCACGGGCTGCGGCGGTCTGGCCCTAGGGCTCGCCCGCGCTGGCTTCACGCATGAACGGATGGTCGAATGGAATGACTGCGCCGTCGCGACGATTCAGCACAACGCCGCGCGCGATCTAGATCATATTTCGCATTGGCCGATCGAAAAGGCCGATATCCGCTCCATCGACTGGCGCGAGCACGCCGGGATCTCGTTGGTCGCCGGCGGTCCGCCCTGTCAGCCTTTCTCTATTGGCGGAAAGCATCGGGGAGATGATGACACGCGCGACATGTGGCCCCAGGCCATTCGCGCGGTTCGCGAGATCAGGCCCGACGCGTTCCTTTTCGAGAATGTTCGCGGGTTGTTGCGACCGAAATTCGCCCCATACCTCGCGACCATCGTCGCGGGCCTCGCGACACCGGATCGCAGGTCCGATCTACGCTATGAAGTCGCTGTCCAGCAGGTCGACGCCGCCAATTTCGGAGCGGCACAACGGCGACACCGTGTTTTGATCATGGGGTTCCGGTCTGATCTGGGGATCGCGCCGAGCGAACTGCGGCCGACTCACTCTCGCGAGCGCCTTGTGTGGGACCAGCATGTGACGGGTGATTATTGGCGCGAGCACGGACTGCGGTCGCGGCTGGATGACATCGCGCCGCTGGACGCCGCGCTCGTAAGAAAGCTGCGTGCCCGCGACGTCGCTCCGAAAGAAAAGCGCTGGGTCACGGTTCGCGACGCACTATCCGGACTGGGCGAACCCGATGGCATCGACAATCATGTCTTCCAGCCCGGCGCGCGCGTTTACAAAGGTCACACAGGAAGCCCGCTCGACCTCCCGGCGAAGGCCCTGAAAGCTGGAGATCATGGTGTCCCTGGCGGCGAGAACATGATGGTCACGGACGCGGGAGGCGTCCGTTATTTCACGATTCGGGAGGCCGCCCGGCTGCAGGGGCTTCCGGATGATTATCTTTTCCCGCGCAGTTGGAGCGAGAACATGCGCCAGCTTGGCAACGCGGTGCCAGTGGAACTCGCGATGGTCGCCGGCCACACGCTCGCCAAGCAACTGGGACGCGTGAGCAAGCGCAAAGCCGCTTGATGGGAGACTTCGACACGCCCGCCGCTCATGTCGTCGATGCGGCGCCAAAGGGATATGTCGAGTACGAGATCGACGTCGAAAAGGTGCTTCGTGACGAACTGCCGGGCGTGATCGAGCGCGCCGAAATCGCGCCCTTGACCTTGGAGGCGATCGCGGCGGTTCCAGAGCTGGCGAAGGGCGCTTATGTGCTCTTCGAGAATGGTCATCCCGTCTATGCCGGGAAAACGGACACGCGCCACGGTTTCCGGTCTCGTCTCAGTCGTCATTTTCGCACGATTCAGGATCGCATCGGTCTCGATCCAACCACGATCGGGTTCAAGGCCGTCCGGATCATGGTATTCTCAAACTTCGACGTCGAGGCGATCCTGATCGACGAATTGCGCCGGAAGGATTCGAGCGCGCTGCGCTGGAATTTCAGCGGGTTCGGCTCCAACGATCCTGGTCATAACCGGGAGGCGCAGGAGCCAGCCGATTTCGATAAAGAGCGCCCGGTCGATATCGATCGGCCGCTCGATTTCCTGCCCTTGGGGTCGATGCTTGGAGCGCTGGATCTCGCGCTGGCGCTGAAGGACGGACTCACGTATCTCTTCCGGTATGAGACTGATCTGAACGAACGGGGCAGGCCAAAGCGGCACACGGTCGGTCATGTGGATTTTCGCGAGGCCGCGCCAATCACGCTTCCCGAGCAACCGCTCACGATGCGTGAAGCGTTGATTTTGATGCTCGAGGTTTTGCCGAATGAATGGCGCGCGACGGTGTTTCCGGACCGCGTCATTTTGTACCGTGAGAAGGTGACCTACAAATACGCGCGCGAGTATCTCGAGTTCGGTCAAGGCTAAGACCAGCGCTCACCCGCTCGGAGGTGATGGGCCGCGTTCGCCACAAGGATACCAAGCCGGAAATGTTGGTGCGCCGGGCGCTTCACCGCGCCGGTCATCGCTTTCGCCTTCAGGCGCGCGATCTGCCGGGCCGGCCCGATATCGTTTTCAGAGGCGATCGCGTCGCCATCTTTGTCCATGGCTGCTTCTGGCACCGACACCCAGGTTGCGAGCATACCCGCACACCGAAGACCCGGGTTGAGTTCTGGAACGCAAAATTCAACGGCAATGTGCGACGGGACGAGGCTTCCCAAGCCGCCTTGGAAGCGGCGGACTGGGACGTCCTTGTGATCTGGGAATGCGAGGCGCGCGATCCGGAGAGGCTGACGCATTTCGTCGAAGCAGTCCATCGGGCCCGTCAATCGGCCATTTCGCTGGCTGGAAATCGCAATCAGAACGTGGTCGCCGGTCGCCGACGCGGCGATTGGTTAAAGCTCAAAATGCCAGTTCCACCCGAGGGCTAGGCGGCCATGATGGCTTCATCCAGAGCGAGGTCATCGGGGCTATACTTCTGATCGTTTCGGAATGAATAGAGCACGGAGATCCGTTGCCCGTTCCAGACATATTTGAAGTGGTCGCCTTGATCGGGTTTGCCGAGACATTCGGGCTTGAGCACAACGATGCCGAGCGCGCTCGGCCGTTCCGAAGGGCTGAACAAAATTCCATCCAGCTCCAGTCGAACGGCCTCGTCGCCCAACGCCAAGCGACGATCACGATCGTTTCCCCCGTTCCACCCCCGGGCATCGAGATACCTACCCCGCACTGGTCGCACGATCTGGCGCATCTCGATCAGTGTCGGAGGCTCAGCGGTTCGGCGGAGAAAAGTCTCACGCTTTCCGACCGAGATCACAAGCGCGGTCTGAAGATCACCCGCGAGCTCGAGCACGTTGCGATTCGCCTTAAAGAAGCGACTCCCCTCAGGATTTGGATACACGAACGGAGCGTGATTCCAGTTCTTGAACCGGGGCAGCTGCTGGTCAATCGGCGCCAGCCCCTGCGTCAAGCGATCCCGCTCGCGCACACGAGGATTGGTGATTTCCTCGACTTGCGCGAATAGCTCATCACGTCCCCCCGCGATGCGCTCGTACACGGGCACTGGCGGAAAGCGGGAGGGGATCAAATTATGAAACCGCTCGTCAATTTCGACGAGAGGGAGATTAACCGCCTCGTTGCGCATCGAGATACTGCCTTACACGTGCCATGTCGAAGAAGTTCCCTTCTTCAAGCATTGTGTCGAGTGCCGACATTCCACCAAAAAATTCATTCGGTCTCTTAATCCATTCCACGGATCTAGCCGGATCCGTGAACAGAATTTCCAATGACTTCCAGATCGCGAGTAAGTTGGAAATACGATCGACCGTGTCACGGGGCAGCGCACCGCCATCTTTTTTCCATTTGAAGAACGTTGATCTCGGTGGTGATCCGAGAAGGCGCATCTGCTCGTCGGTCGACAGGTTCCAAGCTTCCGCCAGAGGCATGAAGACGTCCAGCCCTACCGGAATCGCTGTGCGTCCCCCGCCCTCGTGGGCGACGGATGGTGCGACCATAAAATTTCTCCCTTCCTCCAGATTTGGACTTGAATTGAATTTTAGTCCCGTTATAGACAGTCCATAGCGAGACTCATATGGCCTTCTAGTCCATCTGAGACTCGCGCGCAAGAGTCCCGGCGCGGTGCCGGCCTCGACCCGAAGGAATGTTACATGCCCAAGTCCTATGAATACGAGGTCGACGGTTCGGTGATCCACGCCGCCGACGATCTGATCGAGGGCCGCGAAGTCCGCACTTCGGCCCGCCTCATCCCTCCGAGCGCCTTTGTGCTTATCCGCACTGACGGCGGCATCGCCCAGTCCGTCGGTCTGGAAGAGCAGGTTCCGCTGCGAAGGGGCGAACGTCTCACCTTCCGCTCGTTCGAGAGCGACCATGTCAACACGCTCACGGTCGATGAGCGTGGCTGGGAATGGGGCGGCGACGAAATCACGGAAACGGATGTACGTGAGATTGGCCGAATTCCAGTAGACCTTGAGCTGTTCCTGGACTCCGACGCCGATCGGCCGATCCCCGCGGGCGGACACGTCCGACTGGCCGGCAACGGCGTCGAGCATATCCGCTCGCGGAGGATCGAACCCCGGATGCTCACCATCCGCGTGAACTCCCGCAAGCGCGAGGTGGAGCCCGGAACGATCAGCTTCGAGCGGCTGATCGAACTGGCTTTTGAGACGCCGCCGACAGGGCCGAACGTCGCGTTCACGGTCAGCTACCGCAAAGGTCCGCAGCCGAGGCCGGAAGGTTCGCTCCTCCCTGGCCAGTCCATCCCCGTGATCGAAGGAATGGTGTTCCATGTCACCGCCACTGATAAGTCGTAATCCCGATCTCCTGCGCCTGCAGGAGGACGGCTTCGAGGTTGCCATCGTGGCCAATCATCTGGTCATCCGCAACGTTCCCTATGTCACCCAGACGCGTGCTGTCGCCCGGGGGACGCTGGTGTCTACGCTCGCCCTGTCGGGCGATCGGACCCAGCGTCCGGACACCCACGTCGCGATGTTCGCTGGCGAGATTCCTTGCGATGCGCGAGGCAAGCCCCTGACGAAGATCATCAACTCGAGTTCGGTTCAATCGATCGGCGGGGGGCTCGTCGTGAACCATAGCTTCTCAAGCAAGCCGAAGGTCGGCCATTACGCCGACTACTATGAGAAGATGACGACCTACGCCGCCATCCTGGCGAACGAGGCGGCCGCCATCGATTCCGAGGTGACACCCAGGACGCGACGGGTGGTCGCGAACGATGATCTGGAATCGCCCTTCGTCTATCTGGACACCGCGTCCTCACGAGCGGGAATCGGCGCGGTGTCGCAAAAACTTGAGGGGGACCGGGTCGCTATCATCGGCTTGGGGGGCACCGGCTCCTACGTGCTCGACCAGGTCGCCAAGACGCCGGTCGAACGCATCGATCTCTACGATGATGATGATTTGCTCCAGCACAATGCGTTCCGCGGTCCCGGGGCGCCATCTCTGGAGGAACTGCGCTCGCGACCGAAGAAGGTCGATTATTGGGCGGCCATTTATTCCAGGATGCATCGACATGTCGTGCCCCACGCGGTGCGGCTGGGCGCAGATAATCTGACACTGTTAGCAAACGCGACAATGGTCTTCCTGTGTCTCGACGCCGGCGAAGCGAAGGCGGCGATCATCGCCGAGCTTGAGCGATTGGGTTTGCCGTTCATCGATGTCGGCATGGGCCTGCATCTCGTCGACGACGCACTTGTGGGTCAGCTTCGCGTGACCACGAGCACACCCGCCATGCGAGACCAAATCCGTGCGAAAGGTCGTATCCCGCTCGTGGGCGCGGGGCTGGATGACATCTACGCCCGCAATATCCAGGTAGCGGATCTCAACATGCTGAACGCGGCCTTCGCCGTCCTTCGCTGGAAGCGCCTGCGCAAATTTTACGTTGATCTCGAAGAGGAGCATTTCTCCCTTTTCACCCTGGACGGGAATCACCTCCTGAATGAGGATCGACCGGGAGAAGCGGCGTGATCGCCGCACAGGCGCTCGTGCCGCGATTTGTCGAAGAAATTCCCGAGGCGGTGGAACCCGGGGTCTTCTATGTATCGCTGGAGCATGGATCGATGATTCACCTGTGCGCCTGTGGCTGCGGCCACGAGGTCGCCCTGCCGTTGACCCCGCTCGATTGGCGGTTCACGTTTGACGGTGAGACGATTTCAGTCTCACCGTCGGTGGGCAGTTGGAGCCTGCCGTGTCGCTCGCACTATATCATCGATCGCGGGCGTGTCCGGTGGGCGGAGGATTGGACCGAAGCGGAGGTCGAAGCTGGTCGTCGCCGTGACCAGGCGAGGAAGGACATTCGCTTCAATCCGCCATCGGTGGCCAAGGAGGGACCAGAATTCGCAGTCCGTCCCTTCCCCGATGAAACCGCCGAAGGGAGCCCGCGAAAGGGTGTGCTGAAAGGCCTGCGGACGTGGGCCAGTCGCCTCTGGCGAGGTTGAGGAATCAGGCCGAGCGGTCTGTCGAGTGAAGCCGATTGCGCCCGCCCGGTGGACGGAAATCGGGGGGATAAAGGGGGAAATGATGCAAAAGCGTGATAATTCGGCGCTGTTCTCGGCAAGCGACCTGGTCAATTTCATGGGCTGCACGCACGCGACCGTGCTCGACATTCGCCAGCTCGAATATCCTGTCGAGGTTGGCGCGGACGACGAACAGGCGAAGTTGCTTCAGGAGAAAGGGCTCGAGCACGAGCGCGCCTATCTCGAACGCCTTCGCGCGGAAGGGCGATCGATCATCGAAATCGATGGGGATGGGGATATACTCGAGAAAGCGGAGCGCACGCGCGCGGCGCTGCGTGAGGGCGCCGATGTCATTTTCCAGGGCGCCTTTCTCGACGGCCCCTGGCAGGGCTATTCGGACTTTCTTCTGAAGGTCGATCGGCCATCCAACCTTGGCGACCATGCCTACGAGGTCGCCGACACCAAGCTCGCGCGATCAGCGAAGCCCAAGCACATTCTCCAGATGTGCGTGTATTGCGACATTCTCGCCCGCGAGCAGGGGACCGCGCCCGAGCGGATGCATGTGGTGCTGGGCGACGGCACCATCGCGACTGTCCGCGTCGATGCCGTGAGTCACTATTTTCAGTACGCGCGCAGCCGGTTCCTGGACTTCGCCGGCATGCCGCCAGTCCTGTCCCGGGGCACGCCCTGCGGGCATTGCACCTTCTGTCGCTGGGCCGAAACCTGTGAAGCCGAATGGGAGGCGGGAAATGATTTGAGCCTCGTGGCCGGCCTCACCCGGGGTCAGGCGGAGACGTTGCGTGCCTCCCGCGTGCCGGACCTTCTCGCGCTTGCCGAACTGCCGGAGGGCACCGGCATCGAAGGCATCCAAGGCGAAACGCTCGCGCGCCTGCGCAATCAGGCGCGCCTTCAGGCCCACCAGCGCCAGACCGGCGAGCGGATCATCGAACCGCTTGCCACGGAGTCCGGGCGTGGTCTCGAACGGCTGCCGCGCCCCAACGAGGGCGACATGTTTTTCGACATGGAGGGTGACCCGCTGTACGATGGCGGCTTGGAGTATCTCTTCGGGATTGTCTCCGCCGACAAGGGCGAGGAGCGCTTTCACGCATTCTGGGCGCATGACCGCGACGAGGAGAAGGCGGCTTTCCAACAAGCGGTGGATTTCATGGTCGACCGCCTTCGCTACTATCCGGACGCCCACATCTATCACTACGCCTCCTATGAGGAGACGGCGCTCAAGCGGCTCGCGATGTTCCATGGTACGCGCGAAGGCGAGGTCGACGACTTCCTGCGCAACCATAAGCTGGTCGATCTCTACCGCGTGGTGCGCGAGGCGATCCGCACGTCGGAATCCGCCTACTCCATCAAGAACATGGAGAAATTCTATCTTGGCGAGGCGCGTGCCGGCGAAGTGACGACGGCGGGGGACAGCATCGTCATGTACGAGCGCTGGCGGCGTCTCGGCGACGAACAACTTCTTGCCGACATCGCTGAATACAATCGCGTCGACTGCAGCTCGACACTCCAGTGCCGCGACTGGTTGGTCGGGATGCGGGCGGACGACTCACCTTGGTTCGTCTGGGTCCCCGAGGCGGAGGCGCGCGGCGCGGCCGAAGAGCGCACGGAGGCTGAGGAACGCGCGATGGCGATGGCCGATGCGTTGCTCGCGGGAGAACAGGCAGCCGAGGAATGGCGGCAGCTTCTTGTCGATCTCCTCGAGTTTCACCGTCGCGAAAGCAAGCCGGCATGGTGGGCCGTCTTCTCGCGCCAGGAGCTGCCTTTCGAAGCGTTGCTCGAAGACGCCGAATGTCTTGCCGGGCTTGAGGCCGATCCCGACACACCACCAAGGCCTGAGAAAAAATCCTTCATTCACCGATTCCGTTTTCCCGCCCAGGATTTCAAGCTGAAGATTGGCGATACCCCGAAGCGCGCGGGCACGCTCGAACCCGCCGGCGACGTGGTCCTCGTCGATGAAGACGCGGGCATTATCGAACTCAAGCTCGGCCCGAGCCGGTCGCCGATCGAGGATGGGACTTGTCTGATCCCTTCCGGACCGGTCGGAGATAAGGCTCTGCGCGCCGCAGTGTATCGTTTCGCTGAGGCTGTGCGGGACGGCAAAGTCGATCGCTACGCCGCTGTCGCATCAATCCTGCGTTGCGACTTGCCCGCGATCGCCGGACGCGAGATTGGCGCGCCAGTGGTCCCGGATGGATTGGACACGCTGCCCGCCACGATCGACGCGCTTTTGTCACTCGAGGACAGCCATCTGCTGGTGCAAGGGCCACCCGGTGCCGGTAAGACCTATACGGCGTCACAGGCGATTGTCGCCCTGCTAGCGAAGGGCAAGCGCATTGGCATCGCGTCGAACGGCCACAAAGCCATCAATCAGCTTCTCGGCGAAGTGGAAGCGCTCGCCGAGGCCAACGGCCTGCGATGCCGCGGAATCAAGAAAAGCAGCCGCGAGGACCAGATACTGGGGACAGGCCGCTGGATCGAGGAGACCTTGAAGAACGAGGAAGTATCCGCCGGTCATCAACTGGTCGCGGGGACGGCCTGGCTCTTCGCGCGGCCTGAACATGATCGGGCCTTTGACTATCTTTTCATCGACGAAGCTGGACAGGTCGGATTGGCGAATATTGTCGCGATGGGTGTTGCCGCGCGCAACATCGTGCTGATCGGAGACCAGATGCAGCTCGCGCAGCCCATTCAAGGCACGCATCCCCGAGAAAGCGGCGTGTCGGCACTCGACCACCTCTTGCGAAATCAAGCGACCGTGCCTCCCGAACGCGGCGTTTTCCTCGCGGAAACCCGCAGGATGCATCCAGACTTGTGCGACTTCATATCGGCCGCTGTCTATGAGGGGCGCTTGCGATCCGCAGGTGGAACCGAGGTTCAGACTCTTCTGGTCGACGGTGCCGCTGACCTGGAGGCGATTGCGCCCACCGGACTGCGCTTCGTGGATGTCGAAAGCGTCGGATGCACGCAGCGGTCACGGCCCGAAGCCGAGCGGCTTGACCGAACTTACCGTGCGCTTTTGGGGCAGCGCTGGCGTGACAAAGATGGTCGAGAAGCGGTGATCGGCACTGAAGATATCCTGGTCGTTAGCCCATACAATATGCAGGTCGAGTTGCTAAAACGGACCCTCCCAGCGGGGGCTCGCGTTGGAACAGTGGACAAATTTCAGGGACAGGAAGCGCCGGTTGTCCTGGTTTCCATGGCCACTTCGAGCGGCGACGATCTGCCGCGCAACATCGACTTTCTCTATAGCCGTAACCGGCTGAATGTCGCGATCAGCCGTGCGCGGTGCCTCGCGGTGATCTATGCTAATCCTCGGCTGCTCGAAGTGCCCTGTCGCACGATCGAACAGATGGCATTGGTCAACGGACTCTGCTGGGCACGCAATTTTGCCGAGCAACAGCGCTCGGCAGCGTAGGAGAACCGGGACTCGAACCAACCCATCCATTCACGTCCACCCTTTTCCATGAATCTAGATCGTGCTATTGATGCCTTCGGCGACTTCTCAAGTCTATGATTTGATTGAAAAATCAACCGCTTAGGCGGTGCCACAGAAAGCTCTTCTGGGAACCACAAGTAACAGGCGAAGCGATCTGCGCATCGGATCTCGTTCATCAATTTTCATGCGCGACAGCCGCAGGCCAGAACAACACTGAACTAGCCGTTCGCAAGGAGATGTACCCTGCCAGTGAGGGACTAGGTGTGGGACTGAATAATGCGAAGTTTATTTATCGTTGTAACTCAATTGGTTGGTCAGATCACCTGCTCCCACCCTCTCCATGTTAAGCTATTGAACTTATTGCATAAAAGTGTCTCAATTCAGCGTCGGTGCTTATTTGATCCCGGACAGGGATTCGAACCGCATTTGATACTCGGGGAGACATCGTACCTTCATCGCGCTGTACAAAGAATAGACCTTTGTCCGCAGCAACGCTCGTCGGTGAGGAGCTCGGCCGACTGCTTAGTCAATATTGAGGACGGCTGTGAAACCGCTGCGCGAGAATCTGACAGCCTAGCATAGCTGTCAAATGAGGAGGCTTGCTGGGCAAGGATATTGTGATCGCCGCCGATCCTGTTTCGGGACCGACGGCGATCTCCGCGCTTCCCCTGTTCGATCTGCGAGCAAGAGAGGTCAGCTGCAGATCTAGCGCGAATTTCTACCTTGCGGAGGACTTCTCTGGGGTGCTTGGGCGATCACGCTAACATTCATCGCGGCACTGGCAAAGGTTATCGTGCAGACGATGAATGGAAAGGGACCCCGCACTCAGGCGCCCTTTGCCATTCTACGTCTGCTTTTGGAATTGAGGCCAAAGTAAGCTAAAAGGAGACAGCAGGCGCCGGGAAAGACCCAGGTCGCAGCCGGCCCAAGCGAGCTCTGCCTGGATCTGCCTGCCAATACCGAGGAGCCGGACATGTACGGCGGCGGGACGGCCATGCGTGCCCTTAAGATGTTGATTACGCTGCTGTGGGCAGGGCTGGTCTTGCTCGAAGCCGCTCCCGCACCTGCACAAGCCGCGCGATCGGCTGTGATACTCGAAATCGAAGGCGCGATTGGCCCGGCGACCTCCGACTATGTCGAGCGCGGACTCGCAGAAGCGGCCGAGGCCAATGCTCCGCTGGTTATCCTGCGCATGGATACGCCGGGAGGACTGGACACTTCGATGCGCCAGATCATTCGCGAGATCCTGCGCTCGTCGGTTCCCGTCGTCACCTATGTCGGTCCGAGCGGGGCACGCGCGGCGAGCGCGGGCGCTTATATCCTCTACGCCAGCCACATTGCGGCAATGACACCTGGGACAAATGTGGGCGCCGCCACACCAGTGCAGATCGGGGGTGCCTCGCCCCTCTCGCCGGCAGAGACGGACGACGGGAAGGACGAAGCCCAAAAGGCAGAGCCAAAGAATGCGAGCGAAGCAAAGGCGATCAACGACGCAGTCGCCTATATCCGTTCTCTCGCCGAACTGCGCGGCCGCAATGCCGATTGGGCCGAGGCCGCCGTCCGCAGTGCGGACAGTCTGTCAGCGAATGCCGCGCTCGAGCAATGGGTGATCGAGATCGTGGCGCGCAACAGTGAGGACCTCCTGCGCCAATTGCATGGCCGAACCGTTATCGCGGGCGGCGCCGAACGCGCGCTCGACACGCGCGGTCTCGCGCTCCGGACGATCGAACCGAACTGGCGAACCCGGCTGCTTGGAGCAATCACCAACCCCAACATCGCGCTGATCCTGATGATGATCGGCGTATACGGCCTGCTCTTCGAATTCATGAACCCTGGCGCCCTTTATCCGGGCACAATCGGCGCCGTCTGTCTGCTGATCGGGCTCTATGCGCTCGCCGCCTTGCCAGTGAATTATGCCGGGGTGGCGCTCATCATTCTCGGCGTTGGGCTGATGGCAGGGGAGGCGTTCACGCCTTCGTTCGGTATCCTCGGAATCGGCGGTGTGGTTGCCTTCGTGTTCGGCGCGACAATCATGATCGACACGGATCTGCCACAGTTCCAGATCAGCTTGCCCGTGATTGCCGCAGTGGCGCTGGTCAGCCTCTTCCTCGCCGTCATAATCGCCCGGCTCGCGGTGACGTCGCGCCGGCGCAAGGTCGTCAGCGGCCGGGAGGAGCTGATCGGATCCAGGGGCACGATCCTCGATTGGGAGGGCAGTAGCGGCCATGTGTTCGTCCATAGCGAGCGATGGCGGGCGGGCGGCGTTGGTCCGTTTCGAAAAGGAGATCCCGTTCGCGTTGCCGCCATAGATGGTCTGATTCTCGCTATTGAACCGGACCACCCGACCGACCCGCATCCGCCACATCCGGCGCCACCAATGGAGGTATGAATGGAATATCTTGGTAATCTGGCATTCTACATTCCTGCCATCCTGCTCGCGCTCATCTTTCTGATAGCCGCGGTCAAGGTATTGCGTGAATATGAGCGGGGCGTCGTCTTCACCCTGGGGCGTTTCACGGGCGTCAAAGGGCCCGGCCTGATCCTGCTCGTTCCCTTCGTACAGCAGATGGTTCGTATCGATCTGCGGACGCTCGTGCTCGACGTGCCGACACAGGACGTGATTTCACGCGACAACGTGTCGGTGCGGGTTAACGCGGTAATCTATTTCCGGGTGATCGACCCCGAGAAAGCGACCATCCAGGTCGAAGATTATATGTCTGCAACGAGCCAGCTCGCGCAGACCACGTTGCGTTCAGTGCTCGGCAAGCATGAACTCGATGAAATGCTGTCTGAGCGCGACAAGCTCAATGTCGATATCCAGGAAATCCTGGATGCCCAGACCGATGCCTGGGGAATCAAGGTTGCGAATGTCGAGATCAAGCATGTCGACCTCAATGACGTGATGATCCGCGCCATTGCGCGCCAGGCCGAGGCGGAGCGCGAGAGGCGGGCAAAAGTGATCAATGCGGAAGGCGAGCAGCAGGCGGCGCAGAAGCTGCTCGAAGCCGCTCGCATCCTCAGCCAGGCGCCCGAGGCGATGCAGCTGCGCTACCTTTCGACGTTGAACGTCCTCGCGAGTGAGAAAAGCTCCACGATCGTCTTTCCGTTCCCGATTGAACTGCTCGACATATTTGGAAAGCGACCAGTCGGAGACAGGTCTGCAACCGGTTCCGCTACAGCCCCTCAAGATTGAGGCGTAATCGGTCCTTTCGCACCTGCAACGACTTCTATCTCATTGCCGGCTTGTCGCGGAGCGCTTTTGGTGGGTTAATGTGGTTTAATGAACGGCAACCGCGCGCGCGTTAACTTTGACGCGAATCAACTGTGGAGGACTATGCTCAACCCACGGAGGTGATAATGGGGTTGCAACAGGATCGGGAGTATTTCGAACAGCGGGCAGAGTCCGAAATTGAAATGGCCCAGACGGCGCGTCACGAAAAAGCTGTGCGCGCCCACTATGAAATGGCAGGGCTTTATCTCGACCGGGTGCACGCACCTGACGATAATGATCTCGACGCGGGTTCCCTCGACAAGGTCGAGGCGGAGCAAGAAGGCGAAGCCAAGCAGATCTAGATTGAGCACCATCCGGCTTGGAGCCATATCGAGCGCAAGTCCCTTCTGTCCGCGAAAATTCCTGACCATTATCTCTGTTCAACATGCTCCTTTGGGAGGCCTGCCTCGCGGCGCGACGATAATCGGCGTCGGAGCGTTCTGGCGCAGGCGATTGTCGGGTCAGCTGGATGAGCACCGCGAACCAAGTTGGCCTTTATGGACTGTGCTGGCGGTCAGCTATGGTCGATCGCGAGCCGGCCCGGCAAAGGCTGCCCCGGTCCACGCCCCGGAAGGAGCCCCAGCGCAGCCGCGCGGCACTCCGACCCGGTCCTGCACCTCCGTCGCGCAGATTATGGCTCCCATGCGCGGCCAGGTGTGGCTATCGGTGGCACCATGATCTCGGACCGCGAATTGTGGGCCTGTGCCAATGAAGTCATGCATCAACATGGCGCGGATGCCGCCCTCCACGTCGCCGAGCGGATCGGCGCCCTGGTTCTGGCGGGCGACGTTGCTGGCGTGACGGCGTGGAAGGAGGTCGCGCGGCGGATCGATGCCCTCCAGTCAGGCAGCGGAACCCTGAATTGAGCGTGCTACGCTCATGGCAATATTGGGCCGGCGTCGTTACCGCTTTCGCTGGCCTCGGCGCAGCCATCGCTGTCTTCTCAATGACCGCAAAGCCGGCTGATACGCCAACTGCCACACCGATCGTCGACCAGCATCAATCCTTCACCTGCACGCCGCAGCGTGTTTGGGACGGCGACGGGCCGATCTGGTGCGCGGAAGGACCCAAGGTCCGACTGGCTGGAATAGCGGCGCGAGAGATGGATGGAACGTGCAGGGCTGGACACCCCTGCCCGCCCACGAGCGGTTTCGAAGCCCGCAATGTCTTGGCGAATGCACTATTGGGAGACCCGTCGCGAGGTTCAATCGCCGATGCTCCAACCGGCCATCTCGTGTTGAAAGGAGATGTGCCTTCGCTCACCTGCGTGTCGGAAGGTTCGGGGAAGGGATCTCGGACGGCCGCCTGGTGCCGATCTCCCGCGGTCGGCGACTTGAGCTGCTTCATGGTGAGGCAGAAGATGGCTGCCAAATGGGATCGCTACTGGCGACGACATAGCTGCTAAACGGCGAAATATCCGCGGCGAGGGGCTGGGCCTGTGTGCCGTAAGGCATGTCCGCAGCGGACGTATCGTCCCCGTTGCGCTTCACATCTGCAGAAAGATCCATTCCGGTTGCTTTTCAACTTGTGACTCGCAAACAGCTAAACGACACCCCCTTGCAACGAGCAGGGGGGATATTGTGAGTCGCATTTTGTGCGTGGCCTTGGCCACGATTCTTGTCGCCGCGCCAGCGGGGGCCAAAGACAAGCTAAAGTTTGAGCCGATCACCGAGGAGGGCGCCTCAGTTCGATACGAGCAGGGCGTGGCGACGCTCGATCGACAAGCAACCCGCGGAGCTGTCCAGGTCACGCCACTTGGCCTGGACCACGACAGGCTGACGTTTGGGATTGCCGTCTTCAACCTGGGCGACCAGTCCGACAATTTTGGCGTCGAGGACGTTCGTGTCCAGGTGGCCGGGACGCAGTTTGCGGTGCTCACGCGCGAGCAGCTGGATAAGAAAGCCAAAAACCGTGCGATGTGGTCGCAGATTGGCGTCGCTCTGCTGGCGGGCGCGGCGGCAGGAGCGGCCGCAAGCAGCACCAATCATTATACGGCAACCACCTACACGCCTCGTGGAACCTACCGCACACATATCACGGCGCCGAGCGTTGGTGGCCAGATAGCGGCGAACAATATCACCCGTGATGGAGGCTATGCGATCGGCGCGATCCAGGCGCGGCTGGATGCGACGAGGCATGCTCTGGCCAATGAGATCGTTCAAACCACGACGGTCGACCCAGACGACAGCTATGGAGGCAGGTTTGTGGTAAGCAAGCTTAAGGGGCCGGCAGCGAAATGGCCCCAGGATGTGCTGATCACAGTAACCTTCAACGGAGAAGAATACCCGTTCACGTTCAGGGTTACTCGGAACCGCTAACGCATGGAGGCCGAATGCGGCCACTCCTTATTTTGGCGTTGTTACTGCCATTTCCCGCGACGGCTTCGGCCCATCCAGGCCGGACAGCGGCAGATGGTTGTCACCATGACCGCAAAAATGGTGGGCGGCACTGTCACGGCGGCCGCGCAGACACTTCGGCGCCCCAGCCGCTGGTCCGTCGTCCGAAGACGGGATCAGCTTATACCAATTGCGCTGCAGCCAGGGCGGCTGGTGCAGCGCCAGTTTTGATCGGACAGCCGGGCTATGGTCCACATCTTGACCGGGATGGCGATGGTGTGGGGTGCGAACCGTATCGGGGGCGACGATAGATCCGCGGCTCAGCTTGGGGCGTCGACGTGGGAAGGATCCTTTACAGCGGCGCACCCTGCCAGACGACGCGACCAATCACCCTCACGACCTGCTCACCTAGGTAAATGGTCTTGTGCAGTTCATTGCTGCTGACTGGCTCGAAGCGGGCGGGGTTGGAGCGATAGAGCTTCACCTGGGCGTCATGTTCCTCGTTCTGGATCAGGTAGACTTTGTCGTTGAAAAGCTGGGTCTGCTCGGGGTCGACAATGGCAAAGCCGCCGTCGGGAATGATCCGGTCCATGCTGTCGCCCTTCACCTCGACGGCGAAGGCTTTTCGGCCTGCCGCCTTGCTCGGCACCGGCATCATGCCGCCGGGAGGCGCTATGATCGCTTCCTTCCAGTTGCCAGCCGAGGCGAGCCCGATCACCGGCACCATCTGAACTGATGGCGTCCGGCTGATTCCGAGGAAGGAATAGATGAGATCCGCCTCCTCCACCTTCACCCGGCGGCTACCCTTCAGGATGTTGGAGATGGCGGATTGATTGAGGCCAGTGACCTGCGCCAGTGCGGCCTGCGTCACCCTGGGCGGGCCGTCCATGGCAGTTCGGACCAGATCGAGATCGAACAGTAAATCGGTCATTTCGTCGGATCCACAGAAATTGCAGCGAATCGGATTCCGCGCTTGCAAACCTCTATCCGATATTCGGATAAGAAGGAAGCTCGACTCGGATGAGTCGTGCGCGGGGCACAAGAGAGTGGATGCTGAATGATGGACGACGTGATGCTCCACACACGGCTGGAGGACGAACTCAAACAGCAAAGGGCCGTGCTGCAGGGCGCGGCGGGTGCGGCAATCGCCTTCTCTCTCCATCAGACCGTTGGTGTATCGCCTGGTTGGTATCTGGTGCCGATCGGCCTTGCCATGCTCGCCTGGGCGGCAAGCTTCGTTGCTGGGATCCTCAATTCGCACGCGAGGCAGGCAGCCGTCCGCTGCAACATTGCTTGGCACGAACTTGAGCATGACGGCCGGCTTGAGGAAGCGGATGATCTGAAAATCGAATTTCTTGCCTATAATCGCAAGGCGCAACAGACCTACCGCGTGCAGCTATGGGGGCTGCTGACCGGCGCGGTCTTCTACTTCGCGGGGCACGCGCTCCAGTTGAGCGACAATGCTGCCTTGGCGCAGGGCAGTGTCACCACGGAACACAAGGCTTGAGGCTGTCTTGCCCGCGGCGAATATCGAAGGGCCTGGCTTCATAACGCGTCTCAGGCTGCAAGCCCTTGTCGGGGAGCGAAGTCCAGGCCCTCCGCTTCCGCTAGGAAGAGGAATCGGCGGGTGCAGGTGGGCTCGAACCGAGGCGATGATTGAGATCGAAGCTGGATCCATCCTTCCACATCGCGAGCATGACCATTGCAAGCGTGCGCGCGAGCGCGATCTTCGCCTTCTTTTTGCCGATGCGACCGGCCAGCCCAAGCGCCCAGCTTCTCAAGGCCGCATCCTCCTTGTAGCGGGAAAAAAAGGTGTTGGCGGCCACGAACAGGTGCATGCGTGTGAGCCTGCTCCCCATCTTGCTTATCCCTTTGCGCGTCTCCCGCGTTCCTGACTGGCTGACCGTCGGCGCCAATCCGAAAAAGGAGCCCACGCTGGATGTCTTCGGGAACTGGAACGGATCTTCGATGGCGGTGTAGAATGAAAGGGCGCAGATCGGGCCGACGCCCGGTATCTCCATGAACCGGCGGCAGAGCGGATTCCCTTCCGCTCTCTTCAAAAGCCATTTGTCGGTCTCTTTCAGATAGGACTGCAATGCCTCGGATAGCTCGATGAGCGGACATAGCTCCGCCGTACGGTCGACATTCTGCGCCGCCTTGATCAGTTCGATTTGCTCCTGGCCCCAAATTCTCGTGCCGCCTGTCGCTTCCGTGCGCTTCCAGGTGCCGCCGTAAAGGGTGAGCAAGTCACGAATGACATTGTCGACGGCCACACGATGCCTGACAAGCTTGTGCCGGACCATCAGCCGTGACCGGAGTTGCTGGCGCTCCAGGCCCTTCAAGCGGACCCTGGAGACCGTGCTTTGGCCAAGGCGTCCGAGATCCGCGAGGCCCCTCGCATCGCCGTCATCCGTCTTGTCCCGGCGAATCTTGAGGAACTTCGATGCTGTTCGAGCCTCGAAAATCGCGACTGGATAATCGAAGGCACGGAGCCTCCTGACGATGTGGGTACCCCCGCCTGCCTCCACAGACACCAATTGGATTTGCTCTATGGGAAACGCACTCAGGGCAGCGTGGATCTCTTCCGCATCGGAAGGGCAATATCGCTCATGGATCACCTCGCCTTGCGCACCGACGACGCAGAGCTTCGTCTCTCGTCCGCCAAGATCAAGACCGACCCAGAAAGTCATGTTCGTGCCGTTGGTCAGCGTTTGAAGGAGCGACCCGGCTTCAGTATCTCATCCGCGGTCGTGGCCGGTGTTCCAATGCCGAAGTCCGAGTCGCCGGGCAAAATGACCCGTCTCATGCGCGCTGTCGAGCGACGAATGGTCCAGAGTGGACCCTGGGCGATCGGGAACGCCTCCATTTTGGATGGTTCGATTGAGGATGCCGGCGTTTAGACGGGTTCGCACATAGCCGAAGCGTCAGGACTAAGAATATGCAGGCTCAGGGGTTCCGAATTGATGGCCGCTCGGCCCGCTCAGCTATCAGCTTCGCCAGATCCCGCTCACCGTCCTCAGCCATCTCTAAAAGTGCCGCCGTGGTGCGAGGGTCATTGATGTATTGTGCGAGGCGGCGGCATCGCGCGATCCGCTCGCGCATGTGATCCAGGGGGTCGTCGCTCATATCATTCGCTCACACCTGATGGTCGCCCCCGCTCCCTCAGTTAAATCAAGATGCCATAAACCAATCTCCGTTTGGTTAACGGCAGAAGCGATGACGTTTACGATGTGTTTTACAGCGAGCCCCGATCGTCGGGCTAGGAGTGCTTTGCGTCGTCGCTGGTGATCTGCTCGATGAGCTGCGCCTGTATCTCCGCAACCGTGCCCACCTTCCGGCCGCAATGGGAACAACTGATCTCGGCGTCATCCGTGATGACCAACGGATAATCGAAGCGGGCACTGCCGCACAACTTACAGCTGAGTTCAATCCTCATAACCCAGACGAGCTATTTCATTTCGGACCCGTTAGCAAATCAGGGGTGCTCGGCTCCGAGGCTGCCGCTAGGAACGTCGGGGCGTGTCTTTAGCCGCTATCGGTGGAATCTGATTTTCAGCGTCACGCGCCCTCCAGAGCTCACGCTCTGCCTCATCGATCGCCTGGAGCAAGTCAGCGAAGCACGGAGTTTCATCGATCGGCCAAAGCCGGGTGAACGATTGTCCAAGATCGTCGAGATCTCGCTGGGTGAGCAATCCCACTGCGACAATTCGTTGTTCTGACACATGATCGCTCCACCTGCGTCCAGGGCCAACGCCCACCTACGCTCCTTGTGCCAATCGTTGCGCCTCCATTCTGACATGAGGGTTCTCGGGTGGTCGGAAACGCAGGCACGGTCGAGCCGTCAGCTTGAGATGGTTACAGCGTGGCGAAACGGCACAGCCGCGATGCATTCGCCGTCCTCGTTGACCACCTCGACCCGGTGATTCAGATTCACATGGCCCTTCTTCACGCTGAGGCAGATCAAAGCTCGGGCCGCCTGAAGTGCTTCATCGCGAGCTGTGTTCAGGTCCGGTAATTCCTCGCCCTGCGTATCTCGGATGACGGCGTCATTATAGATGTGGAAGAAATAGCGCGGCATGGGGGCAAAAGCGCTTTGCCGGCCATTCGAGTTTCCGCTTCCAATCTAGATTAGGTCGATTTTTGAGCTCTCATGCGGGTGCGGCGCCAGCGCCAGCAGATTAGCCAGGTCGCTTCGGTCACCGCTTCGCAAAATGCGCCCAAAGGTTTAAACGGAGCATCTGCGCAGAGGTTCGGGAATGGAGGCCGCCATGGGTTCAGACCGTGATGTAATTCTACGGCGTTGGGCGTCGCGCATACGGACGGCGGATCGAGAAGCGTACGTTGGCTATATCGAGAAAACCGGGATTGCGGATTATCTCGAAACCGCCGGCAACCTCGGATGCCAGATGCTTATGAGAGATCTCGGAGATGGGTTGACCGAGGTGACCACCTTGAGCTGGTGGTCTTCCATGGACGCCATACGTGCCTTCGCGGGGGAAGATGTCGAGGTGGCTCGTTACTATCCGGAAGATGACGAGTACCTTCTAGAGAAGCCGGAGAAGGTCGAGCATCACGATGTCGTGGCCGAGGCGCTTGGGCTGCTTCCTGAAACTCGATAGTCAAGATTCAAGATCGCTATGGGAGGCCGAAGAATCACGGAGCGGCACGCCCGTTGCAGGGTCCACCCCTTTACTTAGTCGTTCCTCCGTCTGGCGAGCCTTCCACATGCGATCGGAGACGATATCGCGCCGCTCGACCTTCAGCGTCCGATAGATTGCCTGCAAATCCCAATCTGCGGTGCTGAAGCTCCAAGGCGAATGCTTCTCGCCGAGCCTGCGCCAAAAGTCATCGAACGGCTTTCGATCTTTCCCGGAATAGGCCCAGAGATATGCGAGGGCGAAGCGGATGGCGAACGATCGCCGGGGAGCGCGATAGCGGCATTCTTGCACGACCTCCTCCAGCGCCAGAAGTGCCTTATCCCGTAAATCCTCCGCACCGATTCCCATGACCCACCATGAGAACACATTAAGAACATTCGCAAGCACCTCGCCAAAAGCGCAACAGACCAACAATAGCGAGGGCGAGGTCGCAGGGGGGACGATCCGCCTCTCAGACGCCCGTAGCGCTTAATCCTCACTCGTGATGCAATCGCGCCCACCCCTGGGGCCGACGCAAACGCTGGAGCTGAGCAAGGGCGCCCGCGCCGATGGTTCGTCCGCCGCAGTCTCATTGCCTAGCATGTGCCTGACGCAAAGCTTCTGCCGCCAATCTGACGTGACTCGCGTATTCCCGCTCAGCCTCATCCGGCTCGCCGGAGAGAATGGCGGTTTCAATACGATCGAGCCGGGTAAGATATTCGCTTCGGGCATCCGTTGGAAACAATGAAGCGAACTGAGGCGTCCAGAATTCGGTGTGAAGTCGCCGACACCTCCCTGCTCACTACTTTGGGAAATCGTCCATCACGCGAACTACCGCTACCTTGAGCGCCAGCGGTCGAAATGAACGAAGGGTGCCTTCATCTCCCCCGCGCTCGATAATGATCGATCGGTGCCGTCCTCGCGCTCGCCATAGCGCAAGCCAACCCCCTTGCCCCGTTCCTTTGCGGCGTAAAGAGCTTGATCGGCACGCAGCCGTAGCTCGACGGTGCTGCCCGCGTCTTCGGGTAGGCAGGCAAATCCGATGCTCGCGCCGACGCGCGCGGTAGTTCCGCCGCTCAACTCGTACGGCTGATGGGAAATCGTGGTAATTAGATCTTCCACGATCGGGGTCACCTGGTCGGGGGAGGTATCTCGCAGAACCACCATGAACTCGTCGCCCCCCATGCGACCGATGAGCGCATCATCGCTTGTTGCTCCGCGGATCCGCTCGGCCACCTGGATCAGAAGAAGATCGCCAGCGCCATGGCCAAGACTGTCATTCACCTGTTTGAAGCCATCGAGATCAATGGAAATCAGCGCCATCTTCTTGTCGTGGCGCGGTACTAATTGACCGAGCGCGGCATCCATGCCGTGCCGGTTTAGAATGCCGGTCAGGGAGTCATGTTGTGCGAGATGCAGATTCTTGGCTTCCGCGGCCAGTGTTAACAACATCGTTCGATGGAAGGTAGTGATGATCTGCATCGCGCCAAAGAGGAACGGTGGCGTGATAGCCGCAATCGTCACGAGCCATGGCTCGCGAGATGCGATCGCCCCTGCAACAAAGGGAAGATCGCAAAGCAGGATAAGCATAAAGGCGAACCGCGGTGCAGCATAGTTTCTGGCGCATATCGGCCCGATGAGTGCCATGACGAGGGTTGCCGACAATATCCGAAGCACCGGGTCATCACCCGACATGATGATGAACGCCGAAGCACCCTGCAGGGCGCACCACAGAAATGAGAGCAATACCGAGGCGTCGACAGCGGGATCATCGGCTGGGTGAAGCCGCAAGCGCGCTTCGTGCAGCCGCCATTCCAGCAGCCGAAGTGTGACAAGGACGAGCTCAAAACCGATCAACACCCCATAGATGGGATCGGTAGTTCTCAGGAAGGCGACGGTGACGACAATGATCGCGCAGAAAGCGCCCATGATGGTGGCCGCAGGAGCGCTAAGAAGCTGCCCTAGCAGGAATGAGCGACCAGCCTCATTGACTTGCCCGGCTGGCTCCAAAAGCCATGACGGCTAGGGAAGGGGAGCCCAGTCGACCACGCGTTGTACCTATCATAAATCACCGAAATCCCAACACTTTCCTCCTAACCAAGGCAAATTGCGAAAGCATTAAGGATCGAAGCCGCGCCGTCAGCAGAACGCTGCGCCACCCATGGATAAGGTCTGAGCGCTCTTACATAATTGCCCCTTATCGCACGTCGAGCGGGGCGGGCGACCAAGCCGACGTCCGCAGTGATGTTGCCGTGTAGAGCTGCATTTCCTCAGTGATTCGGGCTTCGAATGGGAGAAAATTTGTTGCAACGAGGGTATGTGGAGACATCGTCTCGCTTCACGATGCGAAGTCAGGGTCTCTCGCGCGCTATGGAGGCGCCAACGCGCTCGCTCTCCAGGCCTCGTCTCCGCCAGTTCGCAACAAGATGCGCCAGAAATTACGCCGGCTGTCCGCTTCCCATTCTTCTCAGGACCGCTGATGGAGTGGTCGAAGAACCGAAACGAGCGATATTAGCGGCTAATAGCTTCCCTCGCGCCTTTGCTGCCACTACGGTCTTGCCCGGCTCGATCCTCTAACCCCATTTCCTTCAACAGACGGTTCGCTCCATCGACCTTTTCCATCGTCCAGAGCATGAAGCGGCTGTCGACATGAACGGTTCGGTCGGATGCTTCGTCGAACGCCCAATCGGAAAGAATTCCGTCCATCGTCCGGTCGAAAGCGATTCCGACGAACTCGCCCTGGGCATTCATCGTGGCAGATCCTGAATTGCCGCTGGTTATATCCAGGGTAGACAGGAAGTTGACGGGCAGCGTTCCCAGGTTCGGGGCTGCAAACCCGCCAAAATCCCCCGTTTTGGCTGCTGCGATCAACCAAGCCGGTGCGTCGAATTCGCCCTTGCCGGCATGTTTGGCGACCAGACCGTTTACCGTGGTGAAGGCGGCCCAGCTTTCCCCGTCCACCTTTTTCCCGCTCACGCGGCCATAAGCGAGGCGCAACGCCCCGTTCGCATCCGGATAAAGTGTTTTGCCATCGGCCGACGCGAATGCGATGAGGCCCTGTACATATTGCGATCTTACGGCCTGGAGCCGCCCTTCACGATCCTTGCGTGCGTCCTCGGCGGCCAGCATGCCGGGAAGGGCCGTGACGGCCAACCGGATGAAGGGATCGTTCGAGGCCTCGAAGTCGCCGACCGGCTTGTCCAGCCAGGCAAGGCGTTCGGCCGGATCGGCTAGGCGGGACTCCGTATAGATCCTGTCCATTCCGAGGCCATCGATCGCACGCAGCAACAATTGGCTGGCGGCGGGCGTCTTTCGATACTCGGCGACGGCTGTCGCGAACAGGGTTTGATCGACCTTCGCCTTGAAGCGGCGATCCAGCCGTTTCAGGCGCTCGACGAGCGAGCGCCGATCGCGATCCTGATAGCCGCTCTCCCGAAGCGGATCCGACTTTTCCCGTTCGTGAGCCCAGCGCAGTAAGGTGAGGGCGGACGCGAACAACTGGCCGCGCTGAAGCGCGTCGAAGGCGATATCGTCGAGGCCTGCTTTCCGCTCTTCCTCGATGAGGTTGTCCATTTCCGCCAGCGCGGGACCGTAGAGACCCTGTCTTTGCGCGTCTGCTTCTACCCATCGTTGGAAGGCCTGCTCCTGGGCCGCCTTTCTCCCCAAGAGGTCAATGCGATCGGCGCCGGCCAATTGGCCGCCGATTTTCTTCAGGACATTCTGCTGTCCCCGGAGCGTCGATGCGTAAGCGATCGCGGCCGCATCGTCTCCCATGGTCTCTGTCTCGATCTGCTCGACATATCGATGGGCCGCAGCTTTCCGCGCGGGTAGGAGGGCTTCGAAAGCAAGCTTCACCTCGGCCGCAGAAGCCAGACGATTGGTCATCGCCGGGAAGCCGGCCACCATGACGAAATCTCCCGCCTTGACGCCGGTCCTCGCCACCGGGAGCCAAGTGCGCGGCCGATAGGGAATGTTGGCCGGGCTGTAGGGGGCAGAGCTTCCGTCCGGCGCGACATAGGCGCGCAGGAAGCCGAAGTCCCCCGCATGGCGGGGCCACATCCAATTGTCGGTCTCTCCTCCAAAATTTCCAAGGCCGCTGGCGGGCGCATAGACCAGCCGTACGTCGAGGATCTGGCGCTGTTGCTGCAGCCAATAGGATGATCCGCCAAAATAAGAGCGGACGTCGCAGCGGCGATTGGTGGGACGCTCGCATTTTTCGATCAGCCAGCGGCGGTTGGCCTCCATCTTCCTTGTCCGGTCGATGCCGACAGTCCTAGACGTGATGCCCCGCAACATGACATCTGTCACATCCTCGAGTCTTTCGAGCAGGAACATGCGCGTTCCGGGCGGTGCCGGCACCTCCTCGGGCATGTTCTTGGCGAGGAATCCGTCGCGCAGATAGTCACGGTCCGGTGTGGAAACATATTGGATCGCGCCATAGACGCAGTGATGGGCGGTGGCGACGAGACCTTGCGGACTCAGGAACGCGCCCGAACATCCGCCGAGCGATACGATTGCATCCAAAGGTGCCTTTCCGAGATCCGAAAGCGATGTGGGATCCAACGCCAGCCCTTCGGCCCGCAAGGATTCCGCTATGTATGGAGTCTGGTTCGGCATCCACATTCCTTCCTTTGCCTGGGCTTCGCTGGCGAGGCAGGTCCCCAGGGCGAGAATGTGAGCGGCGAACAGGTTGGTGCGTAAATGTGGCATGTGAATCCTCGGGAGATCAGCGGGTGGCGAGTGCCAGGACAAGAAAACCGATGACTGTGATCGTGGCGGCGATCAGGGCGTAGGGAAGCTGGGTCCGCACGTGATCGACGACTGAAATGTCGGCGGCCTTGCTCGTTACGATGCTGATGTCCGCGATCGGCGACGTGTTGTTGCCGAACACCGACCCGGAAAGGGCCGCGCCGAACAGCAAAGGTGCGGACAAGCCCGTCAACTCCGCCATCGGGACGACGATCGGGACCATGATCGCGAGCGTTCCATAGGATGTGCCGGTTGCGAATGACATGCAGGCGCTCACGATGAAGATCAGGGCCGGAATGACGAATGGGGGAAGGGTGACCTGTACGATCTGGCTAAGGTAGAGGCCGGTGCCGAGATCGCGGCACAATGTGCCGAGTGAAAGCGCGAAGATCAGCAGGAGGGAAACGTCGAGAAATTTGCGAAGACCCTCGACAATATGGTCTTCGGCGGCGAGGATTGTCATCGCGCCGCCCGCTTTGAGGACCATGACTGCAACCAGGATGGATAGGCCGACACCGTAGAGACCCGCGCGCGTCCCGTCACCGCCTGCGATATGGCCATCGCCGGTGACCCACATGGTACCGATCACCACGGCGATCAACGTGATCACTGGGACAATCAGATAGATGAGGCGCGGGCGGACCGAGGGGCAAGCGGCATCCATATCGTCATGCATTTCTTCTTCGTCCACCGGCCGCGGCGTCGACTCCCGCATAGGACCGATGGTAAAGCCGCTCGCCATGACGAAAGCGACCAGCGCGAGGCTGACCCAGCAATAGAGCGTGTAGGGGACGGCGCTGATCACGAAGCCCAACGGGTTGGCGATATCCTGCGCCCTGAGCAGCCCGATATAATATGCGCCCCAGCTGTTGATCACAATCAAGGCGACGGCGTTGATGGCGACCGTGTGGATGAAGTAGGCCATGCGCTCGCGCGAAATGCCGAGACGATCATAGAGGCCTGAAAGAGTGGATCCGGTAATGAGGACATTGCTCCAGGTTTCCAGGAAGAGCGCGACCCCGAATCCGTATGTCATGCCGAAGGTCAGCCGCTTGCTGGCAAGCCCGACCCGCCGTTGGATCAGGGTGTTGAATGCATCGAAGCCGCGGCCCGCGCGGATGAGTTGGAGCAGCGAGCCGATCAGCATGCTGAAGGCGATAAGCTGCAAATTGCCAGGATCGCTCGCCACGGCCGTTGCACGGTCCAGTACGGCGAATGGCGTCATCCACGGCTGGGTGTGTAAAAGAATGAGCATGGCGACCGTCACGCCGCCCAGCAATGAGATGAGCACGCGCCGCGTCTTAAGGGCGAGCGTCACCGCGACGAGCGGCGGTACGAGGCTCCAGGCGCCGAAATCCGTTCCCATACTTCCCCCTTCAAACTTGGCGCGTCATTCCCCGCGTAGCGCCGCCATCGGCGGCGCGCGAAGCGCAAGCCGGGCAATGCCTGAAGCGATCAGGGCGGCGGCAACCGAGGAAAAAATGATCAGGACGGGCGCTTGCCAGAAAGGCGCCTTCAACTGGGCGAGCGGCTCGGCCGCATTGACGAGCCAGACGGCACCGGCCGCGCCGCCGATTGCGGCAAAGGCGCCGATGAAGCCGAACAGGCCGAATTCCGTTGAGATGAGGGCCAATATCTGTGCGCGCGAATAGCCGAGCGCGCGCAACAAGGCATGTTCCGCCTTTCGTTCGTAGACGGCCAGGGCAACCGAATTCGCCAGGAGGGCGATCCCGATCGCGACGGAGAGCGATGCCATGGCTCCCGCAAGGGCGAACAGGCCACGATAGACGCTCCCGGTGGCGTCCCGGATATCGCTGTCGCCATAGACCAGGAAGCGATCGTAGACCCGGCTCATGTCGTGCAGTAGCCGGGCCGATGCTGCGGCGGTGCGGCCTTCCACTATGACCGAAGCGGAGCCATCGCCCGATAGCGACAATAAGCGCTCGAGGCTGATGCCTACGGCTGTCGTGGACGAGAAGGTTGGGTTGAAGCCGGATGGCCGTCCCGTGCCCAGGCGGGCGGGAAGAGTCTCATCGCCGATGGTCAATGATCCATACGTGTCATCGCCCAGCTTGCGGATTCGAACATCGTCGCTCCGCGACGGATACATCATCGTCTCCGACGGACCACCGGTCAACGGCGCGAACAGCCGAATACGAAGATCTTGGCTGTTGCCGTTCATCGAGAAGGTCGCTGGCCGGACGATGCTTACCTCGCCACCCATCAAGTCATCGGCATATCGACGCGAAAGCGCTGGCAGGACCGGGGCTAGCTCCGACGCGGGGAGGGTCAAATGGATACGATTGGCTGCCGGGGCGGAATTTTCACGCGTCTGGAGGCGGTCATAGCTGCTCCACCAGGCGGCCGCTGCCAGATGGATCGTGAACAGACCGATGGCAAGCGCGCTGAGCGCCGTTGCCGTGCTCCATTTTCGGCGCGTGAGGTTCGTTTGCGCCGTTCGGAGATGGCGTCCGACGGCAAGCGGCAGGCGCGCGATGGCGGCCAGAAGCCCGGCAAAGAGCGCCACGGCAAGGACCAGCGCGGCCAATCCCGCCACCACGCCGGCCAGCGTGATGATCTCGCCGCCCAGCGAACCTACCGCGATCAGCAAGGTCCCCGCCCATGTGGGCCAAAGACAGCGAAGGTCGCCGCCGCCAATCGCCGAGATGCCTGTTGCGGACTGGCGAAACGAGCGAGCAGGCCAGCGATCGGCGGCGAGCAACGCCGCCCAGGTGCAGGCGCTCAAGGTGATTGCAACGCCCAACGCCCAGCTGAGCGCGATCGTCCACGCGTCCATCCGAAGATCGATGAGAAAGACGAGGCCGGTCGACGACAAACGGGACACGAGCCACCCGGCCAGCCCGATTCCGGCTGCCACGCCGAGCAATGCGCCGGTACCGCCGAGGAACAAGGCTTCGATTGCCGTCAGCCTGAATATGTCGGAACGGCGAGAGCCCAAAGCAGCAAGGACGGCGAATTCGGTGCGCCGCCGCGCCATGAACAACCTGACGGACAAGATGACGCCGATCATCGCGACGATCAGGGCCATCAGGCTCGCACCGCGGAGCAGCAGGTCGATCACACGTCCCGTCGAATCGATGCGCGCGAGCGCGGGCGCTCGAACGATCCAACCGGCCTTCGCCAGCACTGGGCGGAGCGCGGCGCTGGCGCCGCTCCCGCTCGTTTCATCAGCCAGCAGGATGCGGGTCGGTCCCCTGTAGCCGGGAATTGCGGTCCGGGCGCGATCGAGCGAGTAGAATAGACTAAGGCCGCGACGATTGGGGGTCATGGTGACGATGCCGCCCACGTCGAGTTCGAAAGCAGGCACGTCGCCGCCGCCGATCACGATCCGGTCGCCGGGCGAAATGTCGAGCCGCTGCGCAATGTCTCTCGTGACGAGGGCCTGGCCGCGCAGGAGGATCGCCCGGGTATCGATTCCATCATCGACGCGCAGCTCCCCGGCGGCCGGGAAGTGCAGGGGATCGACGGCGACTACGTTGTTCAGGAAAGCGAGCCGCCCGCTGTCCGTGCTTCGGGCGAAATTGGCTTGTGCCTCCGCGAGCGGCGAGAGGATGATGTCGTGATGGCGCGTCATGTTGTGAAGCGCGCGCATCCGTTCCGGCGGGATCGGCGCTTCCCCGGGCAACGACAATGCTAGGTCTCCGCCTAGCTGCGCGCGGGAATCCGGCAAAGCCGAGGCGCGGATGCTTTCGGCAAGAAGCTGCAGCGCGGTGAAGGAGGCGACCCCGCAGGCGATACAAAGAAGCACGACGGCAAGCCGCCATTTTTCCCGAAATAAGGTGTGCATTGCGTAGCGCGCCGCGAAAGCGGCCGCCATATGCGCGCGCGCCGTTTTCATTGGGGCGGGGCCGCGACGCGGCCATCGACGATTGTGATGGTCCGGTCGGCACGGGCCGCGACCCCCGGATCATGGGTGATCATGACGATGGTGAGGCCAAGGTCCCGCTTCAGCCGATCAAAAAGATCCAGGATGGCGGTCGCGGTCTTGCTGTCCAGATTGCCGGTGGGTTCGTCTGCCAGGATGAGGTCGGGGCTGTTGGCGAGCGAGCGGGCGATTGCGACCCTTTGCTGCTGGCCTCCCGACAGCTGAAAAGGCCGATGATGCAGCCGATCTCCGAGGCCTACCATCTCCAGCAGTTCACGCGCGCGACGAGAGGCATTGGCGCGATCGGGCCCGATCTGCATCGGCACTTCCACATTCTCGCATGCCGTCAGGGTCGGGATCAAATGGAAGGATTGGAAAACGATGCCGATGGCGCGGTTGCGCATTCGCGCCAGTTCAGGCTCGGGGGCGTCGAACAGGTTCTGCCCGGACAGCCGCACTTCGCCGCCGCTCGGCTCGTCGAGGCCCGCGAGCAGGCCCAGCAACGTGCTCTTGCCCGAACCTGATGGCCCGGTGACGGCAACCCATTCGCCGTGGACGACCTCCAGGGAAACGGAATTAAGAATATCGATCCTGGTATCTCCCAGCGGCAGCCACTTCGAAAGATCGATCGCCTGCAGGACGGCAGGGATCGAGGGATGAGTCGCAATCATGCTCATGCAAAGCCGTCCGCTGTTGAACCGATGTGAAGAGTCGCAAGGCGCCGCGCGCCACGTTCCAGGCCAAAGCAGCCGAAACTTTCCTTTGCGTATTAAGGGCTTATTGGCGCGTCAATCGGGCAAAAAAAATATAATTTTCGTGTACAGGAATTGTGCTGGTGGCTCGTCATAGGCACATTTGGAGGGCATCTTGTCCTTGCGGGAACTTTGATGAGCGAAGAGGTGGATCGTTGGTTCTTGGCGGAGGTCTTGCCTCTGGAGGCGGCGCTTGTTCGCTTCCTGAAACGCCATTGGCGCGATCCGCATGAAATCGCCGATCTGCGCCAGGAGGTCTATGCCCGATGCTATAGCGCCGCGCTGAATGCGCGGCCCCTCCAGACCAAGCCGTTCGTATTCGCAACCGCACGGAACCTGCTGATCGACAAAGCGCGCCGCCGGCGAATCGTGTCGCTCGATTTGGTTGCGGATTTCGAAGGGTTGAACGTGACCGAGCAGGATCTGTCGGCGGAGGCGCGGCTGGAGGCTCGCGATCAGCTCCGCCAGCTGCGGCGGGCGATCGCATCGCTGCCGCCGCGCTGCCGCGAGGTGATCATGTTACGCAAGATCGAGGGCCTTCCACAACGCGCGATAGCGGAGCGAATGGGGATCGCTGAAGGGACTGTCGAAACTCAAGTGTGCAAGGGCGTGAAAATGCTGGCCGAGCGAATTTTCGGCGAAGACAGGCAGGCCGCTGCAAGGGCCGATTCATATCATGAGCATGCAAATGAGCGCTGATGTCGAACAACAGGCGGCCGAGTGGGTCGCACGTCGCGATGCGGCAGGTCTCGGTCGCGAGCAGGATGACGCCTTTTCCGAATGGATCGGAGCGTCCATTGCCAATCGCGTCGCCTATCTCCGTCTCGCGGAAGCGTGGCGGCTTGCGGATCAGGCGGCGGCTCTGCGTCCCGCCGAACCCGAGCATGAGGCACGGCGCCCATGGCCGTTGATCGCGGCAAGCATCGCTTTGCTGATCGGCTTCGCCGCGACCTTCGGCGTCATCGTCAATCAGCCTTCCGCTCAATCCTTCAACACCAAGGTCGGCGAGCGGCAACGCATCGCCTTGTCGGACGGCTCGCGGATCGAGCTCAACACGCAAAGCGCCCTGAAAGCCTCGGTCACGTCGCGCGAGCGCCATATCGTGCTTGCCCGCGGCGAAGCCTTTTTCGAGGTTGCGAGCAATTCCCGGCTTCCTTTCGTCATCGATGCCGGGTCGAAGCGGATCACGGTCGTGGGCACCAAATTTTCCGTGCGGCGCGATCAAGGCCTGGTCGAAGTGGCAGTTGTCGAAGGCAAGGTCCGAATTGCCGACACGAATGGCGAGCGATCGGAATCCGCGATCATCGCCGCGGCCGGAGACATGATGGTCGCGCGGGCCAATCAGACATTGCTGGCGCATCGCGGTGTCAACCAGGTCAATCGAGAAACGAGCTGGCGGCAGGGAGTCCTGACATTCGACAGCGAAACGCTCGCATCGGCGGCGGCCGAGTTCAATCGCTATAATGTACGTCAGCTGGTCATTGCTCCCGATGTCGCGGGCATGCGGATCGGGGGCACCTTCCACGCCAACGATGTCGACGACTTCACTTATCTGCTCCGGCACGGCTTCGGGCTCAGGGTCGAAACCGATCATGAAAAAATTTTCGTGAAAGGCGGGTCCTGAATACAGGAATCGGCAGGACGCTTCGTCTCACCCCCCAATCGCACGCGGAAATCGCGGCGCGCAGCTCAGGGGGATGATAGATGGGAATGATGCGTAATTTCGGTATGGCCACCGCGGCGATCGCGATCATTGCGGCGGGAGCGGCCTCGGCGCAGGCGCAGGCGCAGGCGCCGGATCTGAAGATCAAGGCCGGGAGCCTCAAATCGGCATTGGACGATTATGCACGGCAGACCGGCATCAATGTCGTCTATCGCGATGAAGACGTCAGCGGACGGATGTCGCCGGGCGCGCGTGGTGGTCTTGGCGCCGAGGCTACCCTTGACGCTCTCCTCACGGGGTCGGGATTGATGTCCGTGCGTAGCCCGAACGGCGTCGCCATCGTGCCGGCCAGCGGCAATCGGGCGGAGGCGGTAGATGTTGACCAGAGCGCCGAGATTGTCGTGCTGGGCACCAATATACGGGGCGCGCGCCCGGATAGTTCTCCCACGCACGATTTCAACCGTGAGGACATTCAGCGTTCTGGCGCGCGAACGGTGCAGGATTTCATTCGCGATCTGCCGCAGAATTTCGCCGGGGGTTCGAATGACTCGCTCGTGCGCGGTTCGCCCAAGAACCCGTCGGCCGGTTCCAACCTTGCCTTGGGATCGAGCGTAAACTTGAGGGGCCTCGGCTCGGGGGCTACCTTGGTCCTGGTCGATGGTCAGCGGCTGGCGCCATCATCCAATCTTGGCGACTTCGTCGACATTTCCTTGCTGCCCCTGAATTCTGTCGAGCGCATCCAGGTGCTGACCGACGGTGCTTCCGCAATCTATGGCGGTGATGCCGTCGCCGGCGTCGTCAACTTCCAGCTGCGCGACAGCTTCGAAGGTGCCGAAAGCTTCGCTGCCTACGGCAATGTGACCGAAGGGGATTCCGCAGAATATCGCGCGGGTCAGACTTTCGGCGCGAATTGGGGCAGCGGGCACGGCATCGTCACCTATGATTTTTACAAAAGGGAATCCTTGAGCGTTCTCGACAAGGATTTTTCCCGCCCCATCAACCGCCCGATCGACCTGCTGCCGCGGCAGGTTCGCCATGCGGCCATGGCGGGCGTTACCCAGCATATCGGCCCTGAGCTGGAAGCCTGGGGACGCGTTCTCTACGCGCAGCGCGACGCGCGCGTCGTACGTTCGAATACCCAAACCGTGGCCACGCGAGTCACGGACGCCGACACCGATCAAATCAGCGCAATGGGCGGTCTGAGGGGCGAGGTCGGTGGTGGCTGGAGCTTCGATCTCTCCGGCGTCTACAGCGAGGTTGACAGCGCAACCTTCACCCCCACCGTGCCGGGAGCCGGCGTCGGGACGTCGCGAAGGACCTTTTCCTCCCTCTATGGCGGCGAAGGCAAGATGAGCGGACCGCTTTTTGCCCTGCCGGGCGGTGACGTCCAAGCGGCGGTCGGCCTCGGCCTCCGCGAGGAAAGGTTTTCCACCACGAATCGCCTGACGGGAATCAATGATCGTCGTGCCGGCCGTAACGTCAAATATGGCTATGGCGAAATCCTCGTGCCGATCTTCGGCCCGGCCAATGCGGTGCCCGGCTTTCGCAAGCTCGAGGTCAATTTTTCAGGTCGATACGAGGATTATAGCGACTTCGGCGGTACCTTTAATCCGAAGGTGGGCGTGCTGTGGTCGCCCATCAAGGACCTGAACTTCAGGGCTTCCTACGGCACCTCCTTCAATCCGCCCGATCTCGGCCAGCTGAATGCCCGGGACATGCAGGCCAATTATTTCACCAACGACATATTGAACGCTCTCCTGGTGCAGAATCCGGAAGTCCCGGATCCTCGCACGGTATTGCTTGTGCTCGGCACGACCGAGAATCTGCAGGAAGAGACATCGACAAGCTGGACCGCGGGCTTCGATGCCGCGACCCGGCTCGGGGGCGGGCGACTGACGTTCAAGGGGACCTATTACGACACAAGGTTCAAGAACAGGATCGCGCAGGTCGACGTGCCGGGCGGCGGCTTCAACATCTTCAATATCTTCCTGGCCTCGCCCGAGTTGCTGCCGCCAGGCACGGTCATCGAAAATCCGAGCGCCCAATTGGTCAGCGACATATTGGCGAGCTCGCAGGCCCAGGCCGGAGTGTTCAACAATTTCGGCGTGTCTACGGCAAATGTCGGCCTGATCGCCTTCATCCAGACGATCAATGTGGCGCAGACGATCACGCGGGGCGTGGATTTCGATCTCGGCTATGCGGTCGAGGCTGGGATCGGGAACCTCAACGCCACCTTGAGCGGCAATTACATTCTCGATTTCAAAAGCCAGTCGAGCTCGGTCACGCCGATCTTCGAGAATGTCGACCTGATTTTTCGCCCGGCCGACTTCAGATTGCGGGCGGGCCTTGGCTGGCAGCGCGGCGGTTGGGGCGCCAATCTATTCGTGAACTATGTCGACGGTTATGAGGACGATCGGCCTGCGACCCGGATCAAGATCCCGTCCTTCACGACCGTGGATCTGTTCTTTTCTTATACCACGGAGCAGGAGGCCGGTCTGTTGAGCGGGCTGCGCTTCGATCTCGGCATCGACAATCTGTTCAACGAGGAACCGCCGTTCATCGGCAACGACTTTCAGTTCGGTATCCTCGGCTTCGATCCCGCCAATGCCGATCCGATCGGCCGTTTCGTGAGCCTGAAAATCACCAAGAAATGGTGAGGCGCGCCTTCCCTGCGATTTGAGCGAGTATGACAATGCGAATTTTGAACATGTGGCTAGCGGCTGCCCTGAGTCTCGGCTGGGCGGCGTCGAGTCAGCCTGCCACGGCCAGGGACCTAGCCGTGGAAAAGATCCGGTCCATCGATCCGTCCGATACCGATTTCCGCGACCTGGCGCCGCTTGGGAAGGCGATCGGCAATACCCGTATCGTTCTGCTTGGCGAGCAGGGCCACGGTGATGGCAGCACCTTCCTCGCGAAGACGAGGGTAATCGAATATCTGCACCAGAAGCTTGGCTTTGACGTGATCGCCTTTGAGAGCGGGATCTACGATCTTTATGCCGCGCAGAAGCTGATCGATGCCGGCGAGAAGCCCAGCGTTGCCCTTGCCCAGGCCATTTTTCCGGTCTGGCCTCAAAGCGACGAGTTCAAGCCGCTTCTGGCCTATATGGACGCGCAGAAGGCGGCTTCCCGGCCCTTGACAGCTTCCGGTTTCGACATGCAGCCGACGAACACACTCTCCCGCGCATTGCCGGGGGAGCTGAAAGCGATGTCGGCCAGGGTCGGCGATAAGAGCGGCGGGCTGAATTTCCTCGCTACGGCCTTGCAGGAGAGTTTCGGCGCCGGCCCAGCGGCTCTGCAGAAATATAAGCTGGAAGAACTGGAGGCGGCGGGCCGCAAAGCCGAGAATGCAATTGCCGCGGCGTCTCCTCCCGACGCGGCCTATTGGCGCCAGATGGTCAAAAGCACGGCGCGCATGTTGATCTTCCTCAAGCGCATTCCCGAGCAGACGGCCGAAGTCTTCAACATGCGCGACGCGCAAATGGCCGACAATCTTGAATGGCTGGCACGCGAGGCATTTCCCGGCCGCAAGATCATCGTCTGGGCGGCAACCTCGCATATCGTTCGCGATCGCACGACTTTGCAGACCACCGAAGCGCAGGGGATGATCCCCATGGGCGCCGAGATCCAGGACAGCCATGCGCAGGATTCCTATGTGCTCGCCTTCACTTCGGGCGGGGGGCGCGTCGGCAGCTTCTCCAAGCGTGACGTGACGGACAAGGGCCTGGCGCCGGCGGGCTCGATCGAAGCCCGGATCGGCAGCGCCGGTTATGAATATGCGTTTGTCGATGGTGACGCGCTCAAGCGCGCTATGCCTGGTGTGCAATTGTCCTGGCTGCTCGGCTTCGAGCCGATCAAGGGTGAATGGAACAAGGCCGTAGATGGCCTTTTCTACATCCGCACCCAGGCCCCGACCACCTACGCCCCCAGCGGAGACAAGAAGTGAAAATCGAGCACGCAGCCCGGGCGGCGGTGGCCGGCCTCGCCTTGATCGCAGCAGCGTCCGCTTCCGCCCAGGGCAAGGCGCCGGCCGGATTCGATGCGGCCTGGAAGGATGTCGCCAGGATCTTCCATGACTCCGCCAAGAGCGAAGGAACGGTCGCGGCCAGCCTCTACTTCGTCCAGGAGGGGCGTGTCGCGCGCGCCGAATATCATGGCGTAACCGACCTGGACGGCGGTCGTCCCGTCGATGCGAGCGCCATCTACCACTGGGCCTCGATCACCAAGACGCTGACCGGCGTCGCCCTGATGCAGTTGCGCGATCGGGGGCTGATCAACCTCGACGATCCGATCGTCAAATATCTGCCTGAGGTGCGAAAGGTCCATAATCCGTTTGGGCCGATGGACAAGATCACGCTCAGGCATCTCCTGTCCCACAGCTCGGGCCTTCGGGCGTCGACCTTCCCCTGGCGCGACCATGAAAAGGAGTGGCAGCCGCACGAGCCGGCGGACTGGTCCCAGGTCGAAGCGATGATGCCTTATTCGGAGATCGCTTTCGAGCCCGGCAGCAGATGCTCTTATTCCAATCCTGGGATTAGCATGCTCGGCCGGGTCATCGAGATCGTCACCGGTGATTCCTTCGAATCCTATGTGACCAAGAACATATTGATGCCGCTGAGTATGAGCCGAAGCTATTTCGACAACACACCCTATTTCCTGGTTCCCGACAAGACGAACAATTACTTCATCCGCGACGGCAAGGCCGAACCCCAGGGTCGCGAGCTGGACACCGGCGCGACGGTTGCGAATGGCGGCTGGAACTCGACGCTGGACGACATGGTGCGCTGGCTCAATTTCTGGAACGGGACTGGAGACGCCAGGAATTACGACCTGGTCCTGTCCCGCAAGACCCTCGCGGAAATGCAGCAGCCCCGCTGTTCCATCGCGGCGGGCGACGATCTCGACCAGAAGATGGGCTTCACATTCTTCACGATCAATTATCCGCTCAAGTCCGGCGGCGTCGCCCATTATGTCGGCCATACCGGCGGGCAGAAGGCCTATAACGATTACGTCTATATCGATCCCGTCAGCAAGACGGCGGTGATCTTCGCCAACAACACGCGCAACCTTTCGGTCAAGGGCAATGCCAGCCTCTATCGTAAGACGCGCGAGGCCGTGTTCGAGCGGATCTTCCCGCTGTTCGACGGAAAGGCCGCCAAGTGAGACCGGAGGATTTCGCCCGCACGCCTTTGGTGCATGGGCCCACGCCATTTCATCCGATGGCGCGGCTTGCCGCGGAGCTGGGCTTGCCGAGTCTCTATATCAAGCGGGACGATTGCACAGGCTTCGCGCTGGGCGGCAACAAGGCCCGCAAGCTGGAATTCACCTTCGCCGACGCCTTGGCGAAGGGAGCGACGGCGGTCATTACCAGCGGCGGGTCGCAATCGAACCATGTCCGCCAGACCGCGGCCGCGGCAACCAAGCTGGGCTTGAAATGTCTGGCGGTCCTGCACTCCGCCTTCGAGACGACGACCGATTCCTATCTCCGATCGGGCAATCGCCTGCTGCACGACATGTTCGGCGCCGAGCTGCATTTCGTCGCCGATGCCGAAGAGGCGACCTCGGAAAAGATCGAGGCGCTGCGGCTCGGGCTCGAGGCGGCAGGAGAACGGTCTTATGTCGTGCCGCTCGGCGCGTCGGACGGCCTCGGATCGCTCGGCTATGTCGTTTGCGCGAACGAGCTGGTTTCGGACTTCGCGAGCGCATCCATAGCGCCGAGCCACATTTTCGTCGGAACGGGCAGCGCTGGCACTCATGGCGGCTTGCTCGCGGGCCTTCGTCTGGCGGGATGGGAAGGCCAGGTCATCGGCATCTCCGTTTCCGAACCGGCCGAGATCAAGCGCGGCAAGGTGCGGGACGTCATCGCTCAGATCGGCCTTACCCTTGGCCGTTCCCTCCCGGTGAAGGACGAGGATATCATCGTCTACGACCAATATGTCGGCACCGATTATGGCTATCCGACGCCCCAGTCCACGGCAGCGCTCATCGCGACGGCGCGTGCGGAAGCGGTGCTGCTCGATCCCGTCTATACGGCGAAGGTGATGGCCGGAATGATCGACCTCCTCACCCGGGGAAAATTGGGTGAAGTGCGGGACCCGGTCTTTCTTCATACCGGCGGCGCGCCCGCTCTGTTCGCCTATGAAGGCGGCTCTTCCTTGGAAATCCAATGACAAACTCTTTTTCGAGGCGTCAACTGATGGGCTGCGCCGGAGCCGCCGCTGCCTTGTCGACGCTGCCAGCCGTCGCCAAGCCGCAGGGCGATGCACGGATCCTGTTTCGCGAGGTGCGGTTGGTCGACGGAACGGGGGTGCCGTCGCGTCTTGCCGACGTGATCGTGCAGGGCGATCGCATCGCGACTATCGCGCCGCCCTCGGCGCGTTCGTCGAATTTCCGCGGCCGTCGGATCGAAGGCGAAGGCCGTATCCTTGCCCCCGGTTTCATCGATACCCATGCCCATGGCGATCCGTTGGAGCAATCCTTCGAGCCTTTCCTGGCGATGGGGGTCACCACCGTCGTGCTGGGCCAGGATGGGAGTGGGCCGCGCGTGGTCGGAAGGTCGGGTCCCAATCGCGATCTCCGCAGCTGGATGAAAGCGGTCGAAACCGCCGGGATCGACATCAACGTCGCCACTCTGTCCAGCCACGGCACCCTGCGGCGCGTCGTCGACATTCCCGATTCCGTCCGGCGCCCCGATGCGGACGGATTGCAGCGCATGGCTGCGCAGTTGGATGCGGAATTGCGCGCCGGGTCCTATGGCCTTTCTTACGGTCTGGAATATGTGCCGGGCATCTATTCGGAAACCGCCGAGCTGACCCGGCTGGGGCAGGTCGTCAGCCGCTATGGCGGCGTAGTGATGAGCCATATGCGATCGGAGGATGACGACATCATCGATCGCTCGATCGAGGAATTGATCGCATCCTCCCTGCCCGCGCGGCCGCACATTTCCCATCTCAAGGTCATTTACGGAAAAGGTGAGAAGCGCGCGCGGCAGCTTCTCGATTTCATGGCCGAGAAAAGGCGGCAGGGAATAGACCTCACCGCGGACGCCTACCCCTATCTCGCCGGATATACGGGCGTGGCGATCCTCTTTCCGCAATGGGCTCTTCCCCCGACGGATTATGGGAAAGTGCTTGCCGAACGCCGCCAGGAGCTGCGCGACTATCTCGGAAAACGCATGATCAAGCGGGGAGGGCCGGGCGCATTGCTCTTCGGCACAAAGCCCTATGTCGGCAAGACGGTGGAGCAGGCCGCGGCGGAAGCCGGCATGCATTTCGCCGACTTCCTGGTTCAGATCGGACCGGGCGCCGGCGCCGGCGCCCATTTCACGATGGACGAAAAACTCCAGGACACTTTGCTGCTCGATCCCTTCGTCGCGATCGCGACCGACGGTGCGCCGGGGATTCGACATCCGCGCTCTGCGGGCACCTATGCCAAGTGGATCGAAGAATTCGTCGTGAAGCGCCGCCTGCTGCCGATGGAAGAGGCCATCCGGAAAGCATCGGGCCTTCCGGCCCATATCATGCGCTTTGCCGATCGGGGCGTCATCAAGGTCGGCGCCAAGGCGGATCTCAACCTGTTCGATCCGGCCAAGATCCGGGCACGCTCCACTTACGCCGATCCCGGGCTGCTGGCCGAAGGGTTCGATCTGGTCATGGTCAATGGCGTTCCGGCTTTCGAAGGTGGTCACAGGATCGGCGTCGCCGGACGCTTGTTGCGGGCGACCGCGCGAAGCGGAGGACGCAAGGTATGAGGGACGGATTGAGGTCAGCGGGATTTCTCGCCCTTTTTTCCCTGCTCCAGCCTGGGGTGGCTTACGGCCAAATGGCATTGGAGGCCGACGCTTCACTCTATCAATCCACCTATCAGCCAGGCGCGTCGGCGCCGACCGCCTTCACCCATGCCACGATATTGGATGGCGCGGGCGATCAGATCGACGATGCGACCGTGCTTCTGGCCGAGGGAAAGGTCGTGGCCGTCGGAACGAATGTTGCCATCCCGCCCGGGACGAAGGTGGTCGACGCGCGTGGTCGCTGGGTCACGCCGGGCATCATCGACGTCCACAGCCACCTTGGCGTCTATGCCTCGCCCTTGGTCAAATCCCTGTCCGACGGAAATGAGATATCCGATCCCAACACGGCGGAGGTCTGGGCCGAACATTCCGTCTGGCCGCAGGATCCCGCTTTCTCGCGGGCGAGGGCGGGGGGGGTCACAACCCTGCAGATCCTTCCGGGATCCACCAATCTCTTCGCGGGCCGCTCCGTCGTGCTGCGCAACGTGCGATCGGTCACCGTGCAGGGGATGAAGTTCCCGGGCGCCGGGCAGGGCCTGAAAATGGCCTGCGGCGAGAATCCCAAGACCGTCTATGGCGACATGCGCCGGGCGCCATCCAGCCGGATGGGAAGCATGGCCGGATATCGCGCGGCGTGGATCCGCGCGTCGGACTATCGCCAGCGCTGGGACGCCTATGAAAAGGCGAAGGCCGCCAATCCCGCAGCATCGCCGCCGCCCAGGGATCTGGAACTTGAATCGATGGCGGCGGCGCTGCGCGGCGACATTCGCGTCCACATCCATTGCTATCGCGCGGACGAAATCGCCCAGATGTTCGATCTCGCCAAGGAATTCGATTACCAAATCGCGACCATCGAACATGCCGTCGAAGGCTATAAGCTCGGTGATCTGTTCCGCCGGAATGGCGCCTGCGCGTCCATGTGGGCTGATATGTGGGGCTATAAGATGGAGATGCAGGACGGCATTCCCGAGAATGTGGCGATGGTCGCATCCAAGGGAAATTGCGCGATCGTGCATTCGGATTCCGACGATCGCATCCAGCAGTTGAACCAGGACGCCGCCAAGGCGATGTTCGCGGGCCGGCGGATGGGGATGGAAATTTCGAAGGCAACGGCATGGTCCTGGATTTCCGGAAACCCGGCACGCGCCTTGGGGATCGACGATCAAACCGGCACGCTTGCGCCCGGCAAGCGCGCCGACGTCGTGCTCTGGTCGGGCGATCCGTTCAGTGTCTACACGCGAGCGGACCTCGTGCTCGTCGACGGCACCGTCACTTATGATCGTCGGGATCCGTCGATCGACCAGGGATCCGATTTCGATCTCGGTCATCCGAGCGCAAGGAAAGCATCATGATCCGCCTGCTCGCGCCCCTATTGCTTCTGCTCGCGCCCCTATTGCTTCTGCTCGCGGCCACCGCACCGGCTTCGGCCCGAACCATTGCGATCGTCAACGGGAAGATCGTCACGATGGGCCCAGCAGGAACGGTCGAAGGTGGAACGGTGATCGTCCGCGACGGCAAAATCGTTTCGGTGGCCAAAGGCGGCGCCGTGCCCGCCGATGCCGAGGTCATCGATGCCAAGGGCAAATGGGTGACGCCGGGATTGTTCGACTCCTCCTCGCAGCTTGGCCTCGTGGAACTGGTCGCCTTCGCCAACGCGAATGATGCCAGCGCCAGAGGGTCTCGCTACAGCGCGGCGTTCGACGTTCAATTTGGTCTGAGCGCGGGAATTACGTCGCTTGCGGTCGCGCGCTCGCAGGGCATCACGCGTGCCGCGGCTGTTCCGGCCGCTGGCGCCCATATCTTTTCCGGATTTGGTGCCTTGGTCACCATGAAGCCGCAGGATCCTATCCTGCTCCGGTCCCGCGCTTTTCAATTCGTCGAGCTTGGTACAACCGGAGCAACCAATGCAGGCGGCGCACGGGGTGCGGCATGGATCGAATTTCTCGACGCGTTGCGCATGGCAAAGGCGGGTGCCGAACCGGCCTATAGCGAAAAGGCGCTGAAGCAGGCCGATCTCGAGGCAATTCGTCCGGTGGTCGAAGGCATCGTGCCGCTCATGGTTCATGTCGAGCGCGCATCCGATATTCTTCAGGTCTTGGCGTTGCGTTCTTCCTATCCCCGCCTGAGGCCGATCCTCTTCGGCGCAGCGGAAGGCTGGATGGTCGCGAGGGAAATTGCGGAGGCGAGGATTCCGGTCATACTGTGTCCGTTCGTCAGTCTCCCATCCAGCTTCGAAACGCTTGCGGCCACCAGGAGGAATGCGGCGATCCTGGGGGAAGCGGGAGTGACGCTGGCCTTCATGCCCGCGCCTAAACCGGACGTGCCGATGGTCGGTCAGCTGCGTCAAGGTGCCGGAATAGCGGTGGCTTATGGACTGTCGTGGGAAGACGCTTTGCGTGCTGTGACGCTGGGTCCGGCGGAGATCTTTGGAGTAGGCGCCCAACTGGGTAGCCTTGACGTTGGCAAGACCGCCGACCTTGTTGTCTGGAATGGGGATCCTTTGGAACTCAGTTCATACGCTGAAAAGGTCTTAATCGGCGGAAGGACTGCATCACTGATAACACGGCAGGATGAGCTCCGTGATCGCTACCGATAGCCCTGGCGGTTACTGCGAGAGCTGATACACGAGCTGCGTCCGCTTCTGAAGGATATTCAGCAGAGGTCGCATTCGAAAACAAAGGGCCGAATCTGTTGTCACAGACCACTCGCCAGTTATCCTTTTTTGTTTCAATTAGCCCAGCCAGTTGACTCGCCACCGGGCTCGAGGACAACTTCACGCAACTGCCCTTATCGCACGGCGACCCCGGCTCTAGACACCTATCCCTGAGTTCCGGGAGCTCAGGAGAATAGCCGAAGGGGATCGTAGTTGGTTTTTGGTAGGACCCGCGCAAATGGAACATGCACCCAGTCCTTCCATCAGATCCGTTGCAGAGCCGTTGCGAGGCGGGCGGCGTCGCCCTCTTTCAGGCCCGTGATGTTAATCCGTCCAGAGCCCGGCATATGAATTGCAGAGTCGCTGGCAAGACGATCAACTTGATCGGGGCTCAGGGGAAGCAGCGTGAATATCCCACGCCCCTGCGCTGCCTTCGCGAGAGCCGGAGCGTCACTGGCGAGGCGCCCCAGTGCGAGCCTGACCGTGTCGATCCGGCTTTTCATCCTATCTAGCTCCACGCGCCATGACTGTGTCAACGCTTCGTCCTGTAGGATGTGAGCCACGATCGCGGCGCCGTGGGACGGAGGCATTGAAACGAGAGTGCGGCTGATCCTCTCGAGCTGCCGTTGCACGATATCCGCCTCGGCCGCGTCTTGCGTGATTGCGAAAAGTATGCCCGTTCTCTCACGGTAGAGACCGAAGCTTTTGGAACAACTGAAGGCAATGAAGGCTCGGTCGAAACCATCGACATCGCGCCTGATCGCTTCCAGATCCCGATCGAGCCCGTCTCCGAGGCCGCAATAAGCTGCGTCAATGAGCGGGACGGCTCCGCGCTCGCGAAGGATTGCGAGCAGAGCCTCCCTCTGCTCGGGGCTCAGATCTTCGCCGGTCGGGTTGTGGCAGGGGCCATGCAGAATGAACAGGTCATTTTTCCGGGCCCGATTGGCGGCGACCTCGATCGATGGCCAATCAAGGCTGGCAGTCTCCCGATCGAAATATTGATGGGTGACAAGTTCCAGTCCCGCTATCTTGGCCAATCCTTCATGGCTGGGCCAACTGGGTAAGCCGAGATGGACCCGTGCAAGAGGTGCCGAGAACTTCACGAGGTCGACGGCGAGGCGCAGCGCCCCGGTGCCGCCCGTTCCTTGCACGGCTGCGATCCTGCCGTGATCGGCATCATTCCATATGAGCTTCCGCATGCAATCGCGGAATAGCGGGTCCCCGGCGAGAGGCAGATAAGCCTTGGTGCCACCCTTCTCCTGCGCCAGCGCCAGTTCCGCTTCACGCACAGCTTTCATGATGGGCGACGTGCCGTTCTCGTCCCGGAATACACCGACACCCAGATCAATCTTGTGTGGGCGAGTATCGGCACGATACCGGTCCATGACGGCGTGCAACGCATCCGGAGCAGGAGCGGCAAGGTTCTCGAACATCGTATATCCTTTGTTGCGCAACAGGCCTCCCGGCTAGACGCGGATGAGCCAAATGCCGGCCAAGACGATCCCCACCATCAGGGCTGAGTTTGCAGCGATGGCGAGGAGTGGGCCAGATCCGACCGCCACCAGCTTTGCAAAGGAGGTACGGACACCAAGAGCGGCGATGGCGATGAGGAGGCACCAGCGCGAGATCTCGGCGGCAGCGTCTCGTGCTGGAGCGGGAACCAACCCAAAGCTTGAAATCAATGCGAGCAGAACGAATGCCACGAGAAACAAAGGCAGGAGCGGAGTCTTGGATCGAACCGGCCCCGCGCCTCCACGCGCGATCCAGGCGATGCCTATGACCACAAGCCCGAGACAGGCGACGCGTAGCAATTTTATGAGCGTGGCGACCTGGCCGACATCGTCGGAAACCGCGAAACCTGCCGCTACTGCCTGGGCTACTTCGTGGATGGTGCCGCCGAGTAGCAGACCCATCTCGTCGACACTGAGCCCCAGCCAAAGTCCCAAAGTGGGCAAGGTCAGCATGGCCACGGTGCCCAAGATCGTGATGCCTGCAACCGTTCTTGCAACCTCCTCCTCATGAACACTGTTCTTGGGGAGGGCCGCTGCAATGGCTAACGCCGCTGATGCCCCGCAGATTGCCACGGCGCCTGCTGACACCATCGATCCGTGAGGGCGGCCCCCCATGCTGCGAGCGATGAATGAGCCGACGACCAGAGTAGCTATGAGGGCAAGGATTGTCACGGCCACGGTGCTGAGCGGAAGGCCGAGAATATCGCCAAAAGTGATCTGGAGGCCCAACAGGGCGACTCCTACCCTCAATATTGTTCTGGCGCTGACATCGACACCGGCAGCGCACCGCTGATCCGACCCGAGCCCACTGAAGGCCATGCCGATAACGAGCGCGAAGAAGACAGAGGGAAGGGGCGTGACCGTCCCAAGGAAGCGCGCTGCGACGGCAATTGTGCAGGTTAGCAGGAGCCCCGTTGCCAGCGGTGACAAGTGGGTGACCAGCGCGGTAGCGCCGACTCTCGCGTAGTTCACGCCGCGGGCAGTCAGATGACGAAATCGAGGACGTGAGCCATGTGCGCAGGCTTCGAGCGCCGCTTCAGCACCATTCGACTGTGGAGCCTCGTGACAGCCTTGCTTCCAGTCGTAACGCACCAGGCCGGGACCAGCCCGTGTATCAGACAGGCGATGCCAGAAACGATCATTGTTGCGCCAAAGCCGAATGCCATGTGCATGTGCTCGAAATAGGTTTCTCCGACGCTGGCGGGGTGACTCGTGAAGAAATGACGCATGGTGCCTCCTTTGGCGGAGGAACTTATCTCGACTTGCCGCAGAATTTTTCCCAAAGATGCCGATAGGGGGCATTTTCTAGGCAACAAAATTAGCCGAAAGGTAGGGTCTTGGAAAAATTAGATGCTTTGGATCTAAAACTGCTGCGGCATGTGCAGCAGGATGCTTCGCTTTCGATGGCGCGGTTGGCGGAGGAGGTCGGGCTGTCGGCCAATGCATGCTGGAAACGCGTCAAGCAGCTGGAGAATGACGGCTATATCGAGCGGCGGGTAGCGCTACTGAATCGGCGGAAATTAGGGCTGCCCGTTACCGTGTTCGTGGCAGTAAGAACCGATCAGCATGAGGAGAAATGGCTGGATCGCTTCGCCGCCGCAATCCGGCAAATACCTGAAGTTGTAGAATTTTACAGGATGAGCGGCGATGTCGATTACATGCTCAAGCTGATCTGCGCCGACATCGAGGATTATGATAGGATCTACAAGAAGATCATCCGCTCGATTACACTGCGAGACGTCAGCGCTTTTTTTGCGATGGAGCAAATTAAATGCACAACGGAGATTCCTCTCGATTGCCGCCCGGATTGAGGGGGCGAACGAGTATCTCCTCATAAGAACGCGCCGCCCCACCGGAGATTCTGGTTCCTGTCCGAGACATTAAAGGTCGTGTTGGTCACATGCCCAGGGGCTGGAGATCTTGGCCCAAAGTGGCTCGAGGGCTATGACGCAAGACGGCCAGAAGCTTCAGACGTAACGTTCGAACGCAATAGTTTTGGCCGACGCGGGGATCCGCCTGCTCCGCTCGATCAAGGAAGTCATCGTTGCGCTGGGTGCAACAGGGAAGACGCGTATTTCAAGCTCCCAGACAGGGTGCGGTGGTGCTTTGATTTGTCCTTAGGGAACGAGCATCAGTCGTCATTCGGTTGGCCAGGAGAAGCAGCCATGAATCGGTTTGGGTTGATTTCGAAGGGGACTCTGCGGACAGTCACCTTACTGTTGAGCGGAAGCTGCATGTCGACCGCGGCATTTGCACAGCTGGCGCCAGCGAACTCTGACGTGGTGGCGTCAGATAGCGCCGATCAAGCGACCACTCAGCCGGAGGCGCAGGATACAGGGAGAGACGAAGGCGAGGAAATTATCGTTACCGGCAGCCGGATTCGTCGCTCGAGCATCGCCGAGACGAGCTCACCCGTGCAGACTTTGAATGACGAATCAATAAAGTCGAGAGGTCTGGCCAATCTTGGCGACATTGTTTCTGAACTTCCTGCCTTGTCGAGCCGATTCTCGTCAGGTGGCAGCGTGACTAACGGAGGAGCTGGGCTAAATCTACTTGACTTACGTGGCCTGGGTCCTGAACGAACTCTCGTCCTAATCAACGGGCGGCGACAGGTCGCAAGTATCGCCAGTCTCAATTCCGTAGACATCAACACTATACCTATCGACCTGATTGAGCGCGTCGAGGTCGTGACCGGCGGAGCATCTGCTATATACGGCGCGGACGCAGTAACAGGCGTCGTCAACTTTATTCTCGATGATCAGTTCGAAGGGGCTAAAGCGCGTTTACAAACCGGGATCAGCGAGAGGGGGGCGGCGGAGAATTCGCTCGTTACGCTTACTTTGGGACATGGTTTCGGAGGCGGCCGCGGTCATATTGTAGTCAACGGCGAGTATGCGCGATCAAGCCTATTGAAAGCTAACAATGCGAACCTGAGGTACCGCAATGGCCTTTACGTGACGAATCCCGCCGACACTGGGCCCGGTGATGGCCAGCCGGCTCGGATCTTCGTCAGTAACATTGGTGTTAACTTTGTCCCTGTAGGCGGCGGTGTCGCTGTTGGAAGCCCTCTTTCGGCGCCCGTGCTGAAGTTCCAGGAAGATGGAACTCTCCGACCATTTAACCTCGGTTCTCCAGCCTACCAGGGTGGAACATTCGGTGTGAGGGGCGACGGACTCTTCTTTGACGACGTCCTTACGCTTCAGCCGCATCTCGAGCGTAAGATGGTCAACTTACACAGCTCTTTTGAGTTCGCCCAGCCTTGGGAGCTCTACGTTGAGGGGAAGTACTCTCGCACCCAATCAAAGGTTCGGACCGGCGCGCCATTGACATTCGACCAATTCAACTTCCTGCCACTGGATCAAAGTAACCCATTCTTGACCGAGCAAGCCAGATCGGCACTCGCCGGATTGAGTGGGCCACTGTTTCTGACTCGGTTTAGTACTGACTTCGGTGATAATGGGGCCAACTACGAGCGCACGTTAACGCGGGCGGTCGCCGGTGTCCGCTCTTCCGGCAAGTGGGTTCTTGATGCCAGTTACGCGTTCAGTCGTGCCACCACAAAGCAGCGGAATGTCGCAGATCCTCTTCGCGCCCGATTTGCCAGAGCTGTCGACGCCGTCACTGATGTTCATGGGACTCTTGGTGTGCCCGGCGCAACCGTCTGTCGCTCACGGCTGGAGGCTCCTTCCTCAACAGACCCGGACATTGCGTCTTGTGTGCCGATAAACCTGTTCGGAAACGGGGCACCCTCCGCTGCAGCGCTGGGGTACATTCTCACTGAAAGTAGCATCGCTGAACGACTGCAACAGGATGTAGCCAGTGTCTCACTCACGGGGCCGATATTCAACCTTGGCGACGAGCCCGCACGCTTGGCGATCGGCGCTGAGTATCGGAAGGAGCAGCTCAGATCGACGCCAGACGCGTTATTGCAGGCAGGCGCGACGGCTCAGGCTCGGGCAGTGCCGATCAGTGGCTCGTTTGGAGTAAAGGAGGCGTTTGCGGAGCTGTCCATACCCCTGTTCCAGAATCGGCCTTTCGCATTTGATTTGGGGGTCGACGGCGCGATTCGGTATGCCGATTATGACCTAAGCGGAGGGAATACGAGTTGGCAGGTGAACGGTTGGTGGGCGCCAATCCGTGATGTGCGAGTTCGCGGAACGCTCTCTCGAGCCGTACGCGCGCCAAATCTGATCGAACTTTTTCAACCTCAAACGGGCAGTCAGACTTTCATTGCCGACCCGTGTGACCGCACGTTGATCAACAACAATCCAAATCGTGCGCGCAACTGCGCCGCGCTAGGTCTCCCAACGGGCTTTAGCGATCCTCCAAACAGCCGCGGCGTGACCCTTGTGCAGGGGGGAAACCCGGATCTTACACCCGAAACATCCGACTCGTGGACCGTTGGCGTTGCCCTGCAGCCGCGCTTCGCGCCCGGTTTCGAGATGACCGTAGACTATTGGAACGTGCGGATTCGTAATGTGATCTCCTTCGCGTCCCGCGATAGCACCCTTGCCGGTTGCGTGGACGGCGCAACTTTGAATGATGACTTTTGCCGTTTGATTGTGCGTGCTCCGAGCGGCGAGGTCACGAATGTATTCGCAACTCGCGCCAATCTTGCTCGCAGGAACGCTTCCGGAATCGATTTTCAGCTCTCCTATGCAACAAGGTTGGAGCGGGCCGGTGACCTCCGTTTCCGGCTGATTGGGACCTACCTGGACGAACTAACGGATCTTCGCGTCCAGAACGATCCGGCGTCGCGCGACCCTCAGCGTGGCGAGATCGGATTTCCTCGCTGGAAACTGACCGGCTCGGTAAATTGGGCAATGCGTCCCTTCAACCTAACGTATAGCATGCGATACATTGATCGATTTACGAATGGCGACCAAGTGGCGCTACAGACGAACCCAGAGGCCATCTCGCCCCGCTACTACTCAGCGCGTTTCTACCATGACGTTCAAGTGAGCTTCGACATATCGGAGCGGATCGAGCTTTATGGGGGAGTTAATAATCTTACCGATGTCGCTCCACCGTTTGGCATCCCTCTCACGGGAGTTAACTTTGGCTTTTATGACGTGGTCGGACGGTCATTCTATCTAGGTGCTCGTTTAAAGCTATAGACAGTTATTATCACGATATTACTCTCGCCTAAAATCGACAGAATGACAGAGACATATGAATACAAGAGAATATAAGGCTTCGGTTTCAAGCCAAATAGGACATTTCTGGTCTGCGGCAAAGAATTCCGTTTTGCATATGATTAATGTAGCCCGTGGGGTAGACGGCTGTGTGGTGAGAGCAGAAGCGCCGGGTGTTAGGCGAATGCGCCTGTTTCCCTATCTCATATTTTATACGGTCGCACTGTCAGCATGTACGACAGGTGCTCGCTATGAGGGTCGAGAAAATCCGGCTCAAGTAGTCGTGATTGCATCGATGCATCGCCTCCATGGGAACTCGTCCTCATATGGCTTTTCAAATCTCTATGATATCGTGAGGAATGAAAACCCAGATATCGTGGCTGTTGAAATCCGCGAGGAAGACATAAAGGGTGACGAGAGCTATCTCTCGCGAAATTACCCCCCTGAAATGGTTTCTCTTGTAGGACAGTATCCTAAGTCGGTGGTCGGATTCGATTGGCTTGGCAGCGAACTCATCGGCCGTGCGATTCCGGATAACTATTGGAGCGATATAAGCGAAATCAAGAAACTTGAGCGAGCGGCTGATAGCGATAAAGAAATTCGAAGTCCGGAGGTCGACGCCTTGGGTTCGCAATTGCGGATTTTGCTTTCATCTGCAACTGCATGTTCTCTTGTCGATGGTCGATATCATAATCTAGTTAAAGCACGCCGACGTATGCTCAAGGCGATTTATGAAGGCACGAAGTACGAGCCTCTAAGTCAAATTACGGAAACTCGGGAGCAGAAAATCTCTGAAAACATTGGCTCCATAATTCGTGCTAATCCTGGGAGGAAGATTGTCGTTGTGACTGGTGCGGACCACGCCGGCTATGTAGCAGACTATGTCAAGGGATTGTCTCCAGATGTGGCAAAATTGCAGCCTCTCAGACGGTGTTCAGATGGAAGCTAGGCTCCGTGAATGGGGGTACAGGCGAGCGAGCAACGATCGAGCTGGCGCTGGCATCTTGCAGCTGTCCTCGGTGCCGTTGATTATGGTTCCTCGGTCTTTTTTGTGTGGCTCTGATTCTTCGACTGATGAGCTCTCGGAGGCTTGGATGCCGGGAGAGCGCCAATGACTACGTTCCTAAGAATTCTTCTTATCCTGACGCTGCTGACCAGCGCCATTCCAGCCTCTGCTATTGATCGGCTGGCGACGATTTCCGCCTTGCGCAACGAGGGTCTACAGGCGTCGCGGGTGATGGATCACCTCACATGGCTTGCCGATGTATATGGCCCGCGTACCACCGGGTCTCCTGCAATATTCGAAGCAAGCGACTGGGCGATGGAGGAGATGAAGAGCTGGGGACTCACGAAAGTCCATCGAGACCATTTTTTGTTTGGAATGGGATGGGCGCTCGAGCGATCGGCCATTCGAATGGTTGGACCCCAGCCGATGCAGGTGATCGGCTATCCTATAGGATGGACGCCGGGCACTCCTGGCATGGTTTCGGGAGAGCTAATTCGCGCGGATCTGCTAACGCCTACAAACCTTTCCGCCTGGCGAGGGAAGCTTCGGGGTAAAATCGTCTTGATCCAACCCCCCCGCGATGTGCGCCCGATAGCACTGCCTCTTACTCACCGTTTTACGGACGAGGAGCTGCGCGGCCTTCGCGAGAATATTCCAATTGGCCCACAATGGCGACGTGGCGAGCGCAGCAACGGAGAGCTGGCCACTGCCACTGCGTCACAATCATCAGCGCGCGGCCTGTATGGTTCGCAGGATTCATCTAGCCGAAATGCTTGGCTCGACGAGTTAATTGAATTCCTCAAAGCCGAGGGAGTTATTGCTGTATTCGAACGAGGGAGCGACACGACGGACCGGCCAGCCGTAGCCTTCCAGCAGCTGTTGAATACTCAGAGGACTCAGCGAATCGACGGTGGAACCGTACAAACAAGACTTGCTGAGAATGCAGGTGCGGATGCTGCTGAACGCCTACTCCCCTGGCTCGTAATCGCGGTCGAACATTATAACCGAATGGCTCGCATTGTAGAACTGGGTCAGCGTCCAACCGTAGAGCTCGACATTGCGGTGAATTGGTATCCCGAACCTCCGCAGGGAAACGGTTTTAACACTTTTGGCGACATTCAAGGTAGCGAGAAGCCGGATGAATTTGTAATTCTGGGCGCCCATCTGGACGGTCTCCACCCAGCCACAGCAGCGGTCGACAACGCGGCCGGAGTAGCAGTTGTCATGGAGGCGATGCGGTTGCTGCGGAGTGTAGGCGTTCGTCCTAAGCGAACGATTCGATTGGCGCTTTGGGGAGGGGAAGAGCACGGCCTGTTAGGCTCTCGCGCGTTTGTTACTCAGAACTTCGGAGATCCGTTCGCGGGCGCCACGAACTCGGCTTCCGCACGGAAGGTGGCAGCTTACCTGAACATCGACAATGGAAGTGGTCGCATCCGAGGTTTGTATGCGCGGCACAATCTAGATGCGATCCCCGTTCTTGAACGTTGGATTGAGCCACTGCGCGATCTCGGTGTCACCACCGTCTCGCCGATGGCAACCGCTTCAGAGATATCAGAAGGCCGCATGTTCGCAGGAAGCGATCATCTCTATTTTGATGCGGTAGGCATTCCCGCTCTCGATATGATTCAAGACCGGCTGGACTATTTCTCCCGAACATATCATTCGAACATGGACTTTCTCGATCGAGCTTCGAGGCCTGATCTCGTTCAAGCTTCAGTGGTCTTCGCGGTCCTGGCGTATCAGGCTGCCATGGATGACGAGCCTCTGCCGCGACGCGCGCCAGGACCTGCCCTGATCGAGTCTATGGATCGCAATTGAAGCGCGAATTCGCCCCAACAGTGCCTGCTTTCTGCGGCCACAAGCCTTAATCGGACTCCGACTGCATCATCGGTGAGGAATAGAGAATGAAGCGATTGACCCTGATCCTGGCGTCCCTGCTGATGTTATCGCCAGTGTGCCTCCCTGTCAGGGCGCAGACGGATACACTGTTGATCCCGCGCGAAAAAATCTTTGGTAATCCTTATAAAATGGCAGGGAAGATATCGCCAGACGGCAGGTGGATTTCCTGGATCGCCCCCCGGGACGGGGTGCTTAACATCTGGATCGCTCCAACATCCAACCCAACTCAAACGCGAGTACTTACCAACGAGCGCCAGCGACCGATCCGCAGCTATTTCTGGTCGCCCGACAGTCACAAGATACTTTTCATCAACGATAAGGGTGGCGACGAGAACTTCCTACTCTACGGTGTAGATGTCGCAACCGGCCAGCAGCGTCTGTTCACTCCCTTTGAAAAAACTCGGGTGCAGATCGTCGGGATTTCCAGGGAAGAACAGGTCCGTATCCTGGTCGGTATCAATAGTCGCGATCCTCAATGGCATGACGTTTACAGCGTCGATTTGACGACTGCAGAATTGACGCCGGTATTCATGAACACCGGGGGCTATTCGAGTTTCGTTGCCGACAAGCAACTCAATGTACGGCTAGCCGTAAAGTCACGAGCCGATGGCGGGAGTGATTATTTCAAGGTCATCGGCGGCAAGGCTGACGACAAGCCTTTCGAACGGATTTCGCTGGACGACAGTCAGACCACGAAGGCGCTTGATTTCGCCATCGACGGCAAGACTCTCTATTGGCTTGATTCGCGAGGGCGCGACACGGCGGCGCTCATAGCGCATGATTGGCGCAGTGGCGAGAAGCGCGTGATTGCAGAGAGCGCAAAGGCGGACATTAGCGCCACGCTCATAAGCCCAAAGACAGGGCGCATTGACGCTTATGCAGTCGATTATCTGAGAAGCGACTGGACGACGGTTGACGATGCCCTGCACCTCGATCTTGAATTCCTGAGAAGCCGGTTAGAAGGGGAAGTCAGTGTCGTGTCTCGGACGGATTTGGACGATAAATGGATTGTGACCGCGGACGCGGTTACGGCGCCTCCGACCGCCTGGCTTTATGAGCGTAAGGCGAAAAGACTGGCTCAGCTTTATTCCACGCGGCCAGAACTCGAGGACGCTGGACTTGTCCCTATGCGACCGGTGGAGATACCAACCCGGGACGGTTTGACCATGGTCGCTTACCTGACACTGCCGCGGGTCGCCCGGGAGGGCGAACATTCGCCGAACGGGCCAGTGCCGCTGGTATTGCAGGTTCATGGCGGACCGTGGAACCGGGATATCTACGGCTATAACGAGACTCATCAATGGCTTGCCAATCGGGGCTACGCCGTTCTTTCGCCTAACTTCCGTGGCTCTATAGGCTTCGGAAAGAATTTTGTCTCCGCCGGTGACCTCCAGTGGGGCCGCAAGATGCAGGACGACCTTATCGACGCCGTCGACTGGGCTGTGCAGCAAGGGGTCACCACCACTGACAAAGTGGCAATAATGGGTTTCTCCTACGGTGGTTACGCCACCCTCGCAGCCCTCGCGTTTACGCCAGACAAATTTGCCTGTGGCGTTGATATTGTCGGTCCATCTAATTTGAACACATTACTCGGAACCATCCCGCCCTACTGGCAGGCATTGAGGGCGCAATTTTACAACAGGATGGGTGACCCCGCTACTCCTAAGGGCCGCGCGCTCTTAAGGGAAATCTCACCCCTGTTCAGCGCCGATAGGATTCAACGGCCGCTATTGATCGGCCAGGGCGCCAACGACCCGAGGGTCAACGTCGCCGAATCCGAGCAGATCGTAGATGCGCTAAAGGATAGAAACATTCCAATGACCTACGTCCTCTTCCCTGACGAAGGACATGGTTTCGTACGCCCGCAGAACAATATGGCCTTCAACGCCATCGCGGAGAACTTCCTCGCCAGCTGTCTTGGCGGTCGTGCAGAGCCAATTGGAGATGCGCTGACACGTTCAACTGCACAAGTTCCATACGGCGCAGAGTTCGTGCCTGGTCTCGTGGAGGCCTTGAGGAAGCACTAGACAGCCGCTGAACCTTGGTCGTGTATTTATTTTTTCCTCCGCCGAAGAACAGAGCTCTTTATTCCGAACTATCGGTAACGGTAAGACCTTCAAGCATCGGACGCTCGATCTAACGTCCATCAGACGTGAAAGGGGGTTTTTCAGATTGGCGGCCGCTGCCGAGTGACATGGTCGGAGTCTGAGCATTCGGTCCAATGTCGTCCGAGCCGCACGGCAGGACCTGGGACAAAGCGTGATTGTGCGACCAATACCCACCACGGCGCGCTGCCCTTTTCCTCTGTCCTGACGGCAGTCGAAGATCAGGCTGGTAGGTTGCTGGTTTCATGACATAGGCTTCTTCAATTGGAGTAGCCTCGATTGTCTGACCTCTTTAACCAAGTCATTAACGGATATCCGTCGTCTAACACCATGGATTTGGGTGATTCCAAGAGGAGGCAGCGCACGCGAGTGGTTCTCGCCCGTTGGGCAAGAAGAGAGACGACCACTCAGCCGGCAGCTGACCTATCCCTGTCGGGACCATTCCCATGAAACCCTGGTGAACCGTGAGTTCATCCGATGCTTGTAACGACCGAGCTCATGCCGCAACAGGTTGCGAATTACAGAACGGGCAGGACGCATAATCGCTACTCCCCCACAAGTCCTTCCAAGGGCAATTCGGAGAGGAAGTCATGTGGGATAAATAACAATGAAGCGGATCGGTATCATCGGATACGGTGCTATTGGCTCGTCGATAGCGCGACGTGTTATCCAGGGAAACGCTGTGAGACTTGCTGCCGTCTGTGTACGCGGAAGCCAGCGCGAAATGGCGGAGGCGGAGTGCGGCGGCGCTCTAGTGACCTCGACTGTGAGCGAGCTGCTTGCTCAAGATCTGGATGAAGTTGTCGAGGCCGCTGGCCACGAGGCGATTAAAGAGTCTGGTGCACTGGTTCTTGGCCACGGCTGCGACCTCCATTTACTTTCCACGGGGGCATTGGCTGATGTGACGCTACTAGAAGAACTTAGAGCTGCGGCGGCAGCCGGGTCAGCACGTATAAAGATCTCGGCAGGAGCTTTAGCCGGATTTCGTGGCCTTTTGGCGTTGCGAGCGGGAGGATTAACTTCCGTCCGGTACACAGCCAGCAAACCTTCCAACGCCTGGCATGGGACAGTAGCTGCCGCACAGTTTGATCTTGAACGACTTTCGGAGGCGCAGGTCATTTTCGAAGGGAACGCGGCCGAAGCAGCACGAGTCTTTCCGGCCAATGCCAATCTCGCCGCCGCGGTCGCGCTAGCTGGAGTCGGATTTGAACGTACACACGTAACGCTCATCGCCGATCCGCAAGCCAAGGTAAATGCAGGTCAGGTGGAGGCGGTTAGCCCGTATGGCACTATGACCCTGATTATGAAGGGGCCAGCGTTCGAGAACAATCCGAAGACATCCCAGGTCACCGCGCTCAGCGTGGTAGCGGCTCTTGAAGCCGGATCAGACATAATGTGCTTCGCTTAGCAACCCTGACATGCCAGAGGGAAACCACGGTATCGTGTCTCACGCGCGCCGTTGAGCAGCTCGTGGGGAATGATGTCTCTGGGGCAGACAAGGCTTTCAAATATCACAGATCGGTAGTCAGGAGGTGCAGCATTGGAAGTCCGGGGTGATACTTAATATTGAATGGAGGCGACATCAAAATGACCGGTGACATAGGCTCTGAGATCACTGCACCCGGCGCGGTGGCGGATCCCAAACGTTCCACCGACTGGTCCGCATTTCGCGCGAAGTTCCCCGCCATTTCAAACTTCACCTACCTCGACACTGCTACGCATGGACCAATCTCGGCAGATGCGCTGATGGCAGCTCATCGCTACTATCAGTGGTCGAATTCTTCGGGAGAGGTCGCATCCGGCAAATGGCTGAAGGAGGTTGATGCCTGTCGCAACGCTGTTGCGAAACTTCTCGGAGCGGGGCCCGAGGAGATCGGGTTCGTGCACAATACATCCATGGCCATGGTGTGTGCCGCGCTTTTGTTTGAGGGCCAAGGTGCAGTCTTAACCGCTCGCAACGAGCACCCAACGGTTGTCACCCCCTGGTACGCCCGCAAGTATAAGGTTTATGCCGCCGAGCCTGACGAGAACGGGCTCTTCACCGTTGGCGCCTTCGAACGTGCGCTTCGTCCGGACATAAAGATCATTTCGATCAGCCATCTTCGCTATAACGACGGACAGGTTATGGATCTGGCTGGCCTCGGTCACCTCGCGCGCGAACGAAATCTCCATCTTGTCGTGGATGCTACGCAATCTGCGGGGATTCTCCCGATAGATGTTAATTGGGGCATCGATGTTCTGGCTTTTGCAGGATTCAAATGGCTCAATGCTGGCCACGGCGCAGGGGCCATATACGTCCGTGATGGTTTGCTCGAGCAGTATGGGCTGCCAATCGCTGGCCGACAAAGTCGGTCTACAGATCAACTCGTCGAGATAACGGAGCTTGCCCCGCTTTACGAAGCCCGTGCCTTCGAGCTAGGAGCTCTCTCCGTGCCTGCCATCATGGCTCTCGGAGCATCGCTGAATCTCTTGCGATCGATAGGAGCCGATCAAGTCCTGGGTGCTGTAGCTGAGAACGCCGCCAAGCTGCGAGATGGTCTTCATTCGCTAGGTTTGCGGCCACAAGCGCTCCTTGAAGCTGCGCCAGTATCTCCGATCGTCTCGCTTCGTGCAGCCGATTCACAGGGCATAGTGGAGGTTCTGGCCAGGCGAGGGGTGATAGCTGCGGCGCGGGCGGGATTCCTTCGTTTTGGAATCAGCTGGTACAATGATCAGTCCGATGTTGAAAATTGTATCGTCGCTCTGGGTGAGACCATTATTAAACGTCGATAAAAAGGGCCCGACCGCACCTTATTTGCCCACACTGCGGGAACATCATTCAAGATCCTTACAATCGGAAATGCCGTGTCCGTTCGATCTTGAATTCGATGCAGTAGCGTTGACGACTGTTCGGTTACTTTTTCATGCCCTCGCCTTTTATAGTGTATCGCGACCCCAAGCTGACCGGATAGGCGCCGGTGGACGAAAATCGGTCTCACGATCCGGGCTTCGGTCGCAAACGCTGAATTGGTCGAGGGGAGGTCGATTGCGGTTCCAGAGTGTTGCATATTATCGCACCCCGAGCCATCATCGGCCAGAGGAGGGAGGATGACATTTCCTAGAGATCTTGCCACATTTCACCATGTCGTGCTCGCTGGCTCGATCCGGAAAGCCAGCAACGAACTTAATGTGGCTCCCTCCTCAATCAGCCGGAAGATCATTATTCTGGAGCACCAGTTCGGTACCGCGCTGTTTGAACGCACACCGAAAGGTCTCGTTCTCACTTATGCTGGTCATTTGGTAGCAGAATACGCGAAATCGACCGTACTAGACTTCGAGAGACTCCGCGCAGACCTTGACGACCTTCGGGGGGTAAAGCGTCGCCTGATACATGTCGCGGCGGTAGAGAGTGCCGCAGTGGGTCGCTCCGCAGTGGCGATCGAACGCTTTCGGCAAAACTACAAGGGCGTTACTTTTAAATTCACCGTCGTCCCAGCTCCACAAGTCCCACAGATTGTCAGTCGGGGCGAATGCGACATTGGCCTTGCCTTTTGTTGCGCTCCTAGCCCGGGTATTAAGATACTAGAAAGTATTAGCGAGCCGATTGTAGCCGTCGCGCCCAAGGAACACCCACTATCGAGGAACAGTTGTATCACGATAGGTGAGTTAGCAGATTACGCAGTTGCACTACCGGAAAACAGTTTTCGTGTTCGTGAGCTTTTTGACCAAGCTTGCTATGCTGCAGATGTTGAAATCGAGCCTAGTCTCACGTCGAATAACTTTGGGAGCCTCAAAGGCTTCGTAACGAGCGGGGCGGGTGTTGCGATATTGCCACGTGGTGCCGTCGCGCACGAGGAGAAGCAAGGAGAAGTGGTCACTGTGTCGATCGATGTCGATAGTCTTAGCTGTACAACGATAGACATTATCGTTCGTAAGGGCCGTCTGCCCCGTATCGTAGGACTATTCGTGGAAGAGATGCAGCGTACCTTGGGTCATTCGGCCGAGAGGACTTTAACGTAGACTGACTGCGCTTTCGTCTTTACCATATTGTTACCCTTGGGGGGGTGCGCATTGGTGTAAGCTGTAATAAGTAATACCAGGTTTCCATGTTAACGGACGTTTTTCCAGCTGAGGAATGATAGGAATTACTAATTTGCACATCAGAGGTCCGTGCCCGGCCCTTTACGGGAGCTTTGGGATAAACTTGGAAACCGCGCTGGCTCCGAAATCCAAGACTGGATGTCCCGTGTCTCCGCTGCCGCCTACAGCGCGGCTGTTGCGCTACCCAGAACACCGGCATAGCGAAAGACATGCTAGGCCTGTAGCGACCGATCGGCAAGGATCGTGGCGGATGCAATTCCCGTCATTGGGTGTGTCGTGGAGAGGAAGAGATTCTGCTAGGTTCACCTGCTTTGGTCTCGGAGCAACAGGCAAGCTCGTTCAAGAGGCCTCGATATGGCAAGGCGGGAACGCACCCCAACCTGATCGCCCTAGGAATTGATGAGGAAATTCAAAGGTGATCTGGGAGAGACTAACTGGGCAGCTGCTGAGCTTGTGTGTAGTCGTGTTGATGGCCTGTGTAGCTGCGTCGTTTATTGCGATGTTCCGACGGAAGACCGTTCAGCCAATATGGCTGCTCTGGGGCCTACTATTAGTCATTTTGAACGCAACTATCCTTATATTCGGCAAAGCCATTCAGCAAAGCCTCCCGTTAACTAGCTTTCTTGAGTGGAACTGGCTGGGTAAGTTTGCGGCTACAGCTATGACGCTGATAGCAATGCACTTCTTTCTTCGCTTGAGCGCCAGAGAGATGGGGATGACCCTTCGGCAAAACCCCGGTTCTTTGCTGCCCGCGACATGCGGGCTTGGGTTAATGTGTGCGATAGATTGGACGATTGCGGCGCTCAGCCCAGGCATTTCTCGCCTGACTGTGGAGTCCATCGCCTTCCAGGCTCTAATGCCGAGTCTCGAAGAAGAGCTGTTCTTTAGAGGAATTCTGTTCGTGCTGCTTGCGAAGGCCTTCGCAGATAGCTGGAGTTTTGCTGGAACGCGGATCGGTATGGCGGTAGTCATGAATGTTCTCATCTTCGGTGGAATGCACGCCGTATCCTTTCCTGAACTGCACTTTGCCTTCAACACGCAGGCATTTCTAACTTCCGGTGTGTTCGCGGCTGTTGCCTGCTGGATGCGCGAGCGGACTGGGTCTCTGCTGTTTCCCTTCATTACGCACAGCGCCGTGAATCTTGGATATGTATTTTTGGGTTCGGCATGACGGTTCCAATTCTCACGGTCCGGGACCTGCGGGTTTCATTCAACACGGCGGATGGTGCTGTGGAGGCTGTCCGCGGAGTATCGTTCGACGTCCTTCCTGGCGAGTGTCTCAGTATCGTCGGTGAGAGCGGGTCCGGGAAGAGTCAGACGTTTCTGAGCATGATGGGGCTCAGCAACGGCATCAAGTCAGGATCTACCAAATTCAAAGGCCGCGATTTGCTTCAACTGACGCGGGGGGAGTTCAACCGAATTCGGGGATCAGCAATTGGCATGATATTCCAGGATCCGCTAACGGCATTGACGCCTCACATGCGCATAGGTCAGCAGATCGCGGAACCCTTGCGTATCCATCGCGGTGTTAGTGCGGGTGATGCTTTGCGCACGGCCAAGGACTGGCTCGACAGGGTACGCGTCCCGGCTGCTGAGCAACGAATTCACCAATATCCCCATGAGCTCTCCGGTGGTATGCGCCAGCGGGTGATGATTGCAGCCGCGATGATATGCGAGCCCGAGCTTCTTGTCGCGGATGAACCCACAACCGCTCTCGATGCTACCGTCCAGGCAGAGATTCTCTCCATAATGAAAGATCTACAAAAGCAGACTGGTATGAGTCTTGTGTTGATTACGCATGACATGGGCGTCGTTGCTCGCATGGCTGACCGGGTTTGCGTCATGAGATCGGGCAAGATCGTAGAGTTGGACCATGCGGAGGCGGTTTTCCTTCGACCACAACACTCCTACACTCGAAGCCTAATCACCGCTGCGAACATGGTGGGTGTCAGTCCCACACAAGTTTCACAGGATGCGCCGGAAGCACTTTCCGTTCACAACCTTACGGTGGACTTTCCTGCTACAGGCTTTGCAAAGCGTCGGCGTCTCCGTGCCGTCGATGGGGTCAGCCTCTCGGTTCGATCAGGTGAGACTCTTGGCGTCGTCGGTGAGAGCGGCAGCGGGAAATCGACGCTTGCACGCGCAATATTGCGGCTGTTGCCGTCCGCCGCCGACGTTCGGGGCAGTGTAGCCGTGCTCTCGCAAGGCGTGGATCATGCTGGCTCGCGAGAGCTTCGTTCAATTCGGCGTGACCTGCAGATTGTTTTCCAAGACCCTTTCGCAAGCCTCGATCCTAGGATGCCAGTAGGCCGATCCATCGCTGAGCCGCTTGTTGTGCATCGTCCATGGGAGTCTCGCGCGAAGCGAAATCGGCAGGTCGCCGCAATCATGGAAAGTGTTGGGCTGCCGCGATCAATAGCAGCGCGCTATCCGCACGAACTCTCCGGGGGCCAGAATCAACGCGTAGGTATCGCCCGCGCCACAATCCTCAATCCCAAAATAGTCATCTGCGACGAGGCAGTTTCAGCCCTCGATATCACTGTTCGGGCCCAAGTCCTACAGCTACTGGCCGAGCTTCAGAAAACCATAGGCATGGGGATGGTATTCATCAGCCACGACATAAATGTTGTGCGCCAAATAAGTCATCGCATTACAGTTCTGTACCTCGGGCGGGTCGTGGAGATTGCCCAGACAGCCGACCTGTTCACAGACCCGCGACATCCATATACGAAAGCCTTGCTGGCGGCTGTTCCCGTACCTGATGTAGCAGCAGAAAGAATGCGGTCGCATGTTTCCGCAGCGGCGGAGCGTACCAATTCCAGAGACTCCACAATGCCTTGGCGATTCACCCACTCGCTCCGCGAAGCAGATCTAACACGCAGAGATCGCTCATCAACCCTTCAGGAAGTGTCTCCTGGCCATTTTGTTGCTGAACATGATCATAACGTCGAAAATCAGGGTCAGGACTACGATTCATGAAGCTGTTGTTGCGCCGTCTGTTGGTAGGAGTTCCCACTCTGCTGGCTGTGATTACGCTCACATTCTTTATGATGAGGGCTGCGCCGGGAGGACCTTTTGACTCCGAGCGAAAGTTGGCACCCGACGTATTGCTTCAATTAGAACAAAAATACGGGCTGGATCGGCCAATTGGGCATCAATACCTGAATTATCTCGGTGGGGTAATGCAGGGTGACCTAGGGCCCTCCCTGAGGTACAAATCCAAATCCGTAAGGGATATCATTGCTGATGGACTTCCTGTTAGCGCAACCATTGGTGGCTTCGCTCTTCTGATTGCTACCCTGGCTGGTATCTTATTCGGGGTGTATGGAGGAGTAAGGCGTCGTGGCATTACTTCGACGCTTGTGGGCGCTGTCAGCACGCTCGGCATTTGCGTTCCCACGTTCGTTGTGGCGCCGCTACTGGTCCTGCTGTTCGGGTCGCGGTTGGGCTGGTTCCCAACGGGTGGGATCAATGCTGGATGGCGTAGTTACGTGCTTCCTTCGCTCGTGCTGGCGCTCCCGCACCTTGCCTTTATAGCCCGATTGACTCGCGTGGGCATGATAGAGGTCATGAGCTCCAACTATGTGCGAACTGCGCGGGCAAGAGGTCTGTCTGAAGCTCGCATCATCACACGTCACGCACTTCGAGGCGCAATCTTACCAGTCGTCAGCTATTTGGGACCGGCCTGCGCTGGGCTGCTCGCGGGATCGCTTGTCGTTGAGCAAATATTTGCTCTGCCAGGCCTTGGAAGAAATTTCGTTCTTGGAGCTCTCCAGCGTGATTACACTGTCGTGATGGGCGTGGTTATATTCTATGCCGTCCTAATAATATTATTTAACCTACTAGCTGACATGTTGCAAGCCGCCCTTGATCCGAGAGTTGCGAGATGAGACCAGCTAATTCACATAACGCGTCAATCTACCAAGATCGAGGCTTGTGGGGTGACGCCATACGGCGTTTCCGAGGCAATCAGCAGGCGCTTATATCGCTTGCTATATTGGCCTCTCTCACTGGTCTGTCTGTGTTAGGCCCGCTCATTGTTCCACATTCCTATGAAGCCATCGATAAACATCAAGTATGGGCGCCACCTTTGACAGATGGACATCTGCTGGGCACAGATGCATTGGGTCGCGATCTGTTTGCTCGCATAATACTCGGTCTTCGTATATCCCTTCTTATTGGTGTGGTAGCTACCCTTGTATCTCTCGTAATAGGTGTCGGTTGGGGATCAATCGCGGGTTACCTGGGGGGTCAGGTAGACAGCATCATGATGAGAATAGTGGATGCCATATATTCTCTTCCCTTCATCTTCTTTGTAATAATACTTATGACTACATTCCAACGGAACTTTATATTGATATTCTTGGCCATTGGAGCGGTGGAATGGCTGACCATGGCCCGAATTGTCCGTGGTCAAGCGGTCTCGCTACGACAGCGTGAGTTCATCGAGGCGGCTCGCGCAATTGGAATGTCTTCCGCGCCCATAATTGTCCGTCACATTGTGCCTAATCTTCTAGGGCCTGTCATAGTATATTCAACCCTGACGATTCCTGGCGTGATCTTGGCTGAGAGCTTTCTAAGCTTTCTAGGTCTAGGTGTACAGGAGCCGTTGACCTCCCTCGGCGTGTTAATCGCACAAGGCGCTCAGGACATGGAAATAGCTTGGTGGCTACTGGTCTTTCCGTCTTTCGTTATGGTCGCTACACTTCTATCGCTGAACTTGGTTGGAGATGGCCTCCGAGATTCATTAGATCCGAGGGCCACAGCGGATGCATAGAGCGCTTACAGCGGCATCGAGCGTCGCTCTCTCTCTTCTTTTGAACGCGTGCAGTCAGGCTAGTGTTGTTCGAGCTCCCTGCCCACATGGCCAAATCTGTCTTGAGTACGGTAACGCAAGCGAACCTGAAACTTTAGATCCGCATCTGGCGACCGGTAACTATGAGGCCCGCATCATTGCCGATCTGCTAGTCGGCCTCGTTCAGGACGACCCGGAAGGCCGTCCAATACCTGGCGTTGCGAAGGACTGGTCGGTGAGTCCTGCGGGCCTTGTATGGAGGTTTAAACTCCGAGATTCCATCTGGTCAGACGGCGTGCCAGTGACAGCTCAGGATTTTGTATTCTCCTTTCGGCGTGCCATTGATCCTCGCACCGTTTCGAGCACGGCGTCACTTCTCCATGTCATAAAGAACGCGCGTGCAATCAGCGAACGCCGACTTCCGGTCGAGGCTCTCGGTGTGCGAGCAACGGATTCCAAAACGTTGGAGATCACTCTCGAGCATCCGACCCCATTTCTGCTGGAGCTCGCCAAGCACCCGATAATGATGCCGGTACCAGCGCACCAGGTAAGAAAATTTGGAGATCGATGGAGCGAGCCGGGGCGCTTCGTATCAAACGGCCCTTATCTTTTGATGGCTTGGAAATTTGGTGAACGCGTCAGCGTTAGGAGGAATCCCCGCTTCTGGGCTGCGAAGTCCGTGTGCTTCGATGAGGTCAGATATTATCCGACAACAGATTCCGTATCTGCTGAACGCCGCGTGTTGCGTGGCGAATTGGATGTGAACGCTGAATTTCAATCCAACAGAATCGACTTTTTGAGCCGAACGATGCCCCGCTATGTTCGAGCTTATTCGACGCTCAGCCCAGTGTATCTTACGTTCAATCTTAGAGACCCGGTTTTGCGCGATGTGCGCGTCCGCCAGGCACTGGCGATGTCTATCGACCGTGAGTTTATAACAGAAAAGTTGCTGCGTGGAGCTCCCCTGCCAGCATATAGTCTGATTCCCCCTAGCACGTCGCGCAGGCCCCAATCAACGCTTCCTCATTGGTCGTCTTGGTCCCTGTCGCAACGACAGCAGGAAGCTCGGCGATTGCTCCGTGATGCCGGATACACGAAGGCGCGGCCACTAAAGGTCGAAATAAAATATCGTAATCAGCGTGATCCAATGGCCTTCATGCCCGCAATACAGGCTGACTGGAAAGAGATCGGAGTCCAAACAAGCCTTGCACAGAATGAAACGCAAATAGCGTATGCCAGTTACCGCCTCGGCGACTTTCAAATTGCCGATGCAGCGATTGCAGCTGATTACAACGACCCCATGGCCTTTCTGCATCTCATGGAGAGCGATGGCGCACAGAACTATGGTGGATTTAAAAACAGAAAATTTGATGAGTCGCTAAGGCTTGCGAGCGATGAGAGCGACCCGGAGATGCGATCATTTTATATTGCCCGCGCTGAGTCAGAAATTTTCAGTGCCGTACCAGTGACGCCATTATATTATTCCATAAGCAGGAATCTTGTATCCCCTGATATCACTGGATGGAAGGACAATATCGGTAACCAGCATCGTGTTCGCTATTTGTGCCGCGCTAGCCGACATTGACCCTGACAGGGGTGCTGCCTGATGGGCGCTGTCAAAGGGATGGCCCGAGGTTGGAGCGGCTGCTAGTTGAGGCGGATGAGCAAGGCAGCAAATCCGTTCCGATATTTTCATTCGTCGCCGGAAGTCATCCGCATGGTGGTGCTGATGTATGTCCGGTTTCCGCTGTCATTGCGCAACGTTGAGGATCTGCTTTTCGAGCGAGGTTACGATCTATGTCATGAGACGGTGCGGCTGTGGTGGAATCGCTTCGGTCCTTTGTTTGCAGCGGACATCCGCAGGCAGAGGGTGAGCCGGATGCGGGGCTTCCGGCACTGGCGTTGGCATCTTGACGAGGTCTATGTGAAGATCAACGGAGAGATGCATTACCTCTGGCGGGCGGTTGATCATGAAGGCGAGATACTGGAGTCCTTTGTCACGAAGAAACGGGACAAAGGGAGTGTCCGATCCTCTGTGTAAGAGGTTCTCTGTGATGTTGTTTTCCGGGGTCAGCGCGCTGACCCCGGAAAACGGTCGCCGAATTGGATGGCAAATTGGCTCATCGCCGCCGTCCATTCAACCGGTCTTCGCCAATGCACGCCGGCGTTGCGGATCGCCAGGTACAAGAGCTTCATCGCTGCCTCGTCATTGGGGAAGCTGCCCCTGGTCTTGATGATCTTGCGAAGCGAGCGATGGAGCGCCTCGACCGCATTGGTGGTGTAGATCATTTTGCGGATCGCCGGCGGGAGGGACTGTCAGGAGTTTTGTGCGTGAGGCCATATGANGTTCTTCGCCTTCCCCGAGAGCGTCCGCCGGATCATCTTTACCACCAATGCGGTCGAGACGCTGAACTCGAAGATCAGACGTGCGATTCGCACGCGGCCACTTCCCAGGGACGATGCTGCGATGAAGCTGCTATACCTCGTGCTCAATCACGCGGCCGAAGAATGGAAGCGGCCGCCGCGCGAGTGGTTCGAGGCCAAAACCCAGTTCGCCGTCATCTTCGATGATCGGTTCACTGCCTGATGAACAAAACCAGCCTCGCGCACAAAATTATTGACAGTCCCACGAGACGCTGTTCTCCACGATCGGTCAGGCCCGCGCGATCCTCGCCCGCTGGGTCGATGACTACAACACCGAGGGACCACACCCCTCGCTTGGCTACGCCACCCCGGCGGCGTTCGCCGCCGAGATCGAAAAGCAATGGGCGGGGTTAACCCCGCCCATTGCCTCACCTGCGCTGATGCGCGACAACACCGGTCGGTCTCTGGTTCCCGCCGGATGAAAGGCGGGGGTCACGTCACTGTGCCTGTGCCAGCGGCATAAAGGTTCGCGTTCGCCTTGAACGCTTAGATACGTCCCTGCCGGGGCGTGGACAGAGCCATTCCGTTGATGGAGGTTGCACTGCTGGCTACAGCACAGTGCGTCGTCCACATTGGAAGACTCCTCCCGCGAAGCTCCATCATGCGGCGGCTTCTGCCGACCGCGAAGACGACCCTGCACCCGGCATCAAAGCAAAGAATGGCTCTTGCAATCTGACCCGCAATTAGACGACCCATCAGACAGAGTCATCAGATTGCTCACATACGTGCGAACAAACCCGAAAATTGCATTACATGCGACAGCTAACCTTGCTAGCGTCTGTTTTCCAGCTGTGGGCGGTTGTGAGAGCATATGCCCTGTAGCATATGGTCGCTCGAAATCCGGATCGAATGTACATCGCGTCTACCGAATTTGGAGCGTCGAATAAAATGGCGAGCGAGAATAGATGAAAAACGCCTTGATCCTCATCCTGAGCGTGACTTGGATGACGGGCGGCTGCGTGCAAAACGAGAAGCCGAAACAAGCGGCTGTGGCGCCGGTGGCGGGGAACCGCTTCGATGTGCTAATCACCAACGCGACCATCTATGACGGGTCTGGCACCCCTCCCTATCCGGGCGAAGTTGCGATCGACGGCGACCGCATCGCCTTCGTTGGCGCGAAGGCCCCGGCGGCGGCAGGGCGGACCATCGACGCCCGCGGCCAGGCCGTGGCCCCAGGCTTTATCAACATGCTCAGTCATTCACGCGAGACGATCCTGCAAGACGGACGCGCGATGAACGTGGTGATGCAGGGCGTGACCTTGGAAGTGAATAGCGAGACGAGCAACGCGCCGCTGACCGAGAAGATGCGGCAGCGTCGCATGACGCTGCAGGGCGACACCAGGACCCCAGTTCCGTGGACCACGATTGGCGGGTATCTCGACCATGTCGAGAAGAGCGGGGTTTCGGTGAACGTCGCCAGCCTGGTCGGCGCCGGGATCATTCGCGAATATGTGATCGGCCTCGATGACGTCGATCCGTCGCCCGTCGAATTGGCCAGGATGCGCGACCTGGCGCGAGCGGCGATGGAGGAAGGCGCGCTGGGTGTCGCGACGATGCTGATCTACGTTCCGGAAACATTCGCCGAGATGCCCGAACTGATCGCGCTGGCGGCCGAGGCAGGGAAATGTGGGGGGATTTTCGCGGCCCACATGCGCGACGAAGGCGCGGGCATATTGCAATCGGTTGACGAGATGGTGGCGATCGGTCGGGCGTCGGGCGCGCCGGTCCATATCCACCATCTCAAGCAGACGGGCGCGGCTAACTGGGGCAAGCTGGGCGCGGTGATAGCCCAGGTCGAGGCGGCCAGGCGCGCCGGCGTTCCGATCACCGCCGACATGTATCTCTACATCGCCAGCGGAACCGGCGCGACGGCGATGCTGCCGGTCTGGGTGCAGGAAGGCGGGCTGGAAGCGACGATCGCGAGGCTGAAGGATCCGGCGGTGCGCGCAAGGGCGGTGGCCGACATGCAAAAGCCCGGCAATATGCGCGATCCCGCCACGGCCATGTTCAGCAGCTTTAGGAATCCGGCCCTCAGACAATATAGCGGCAAGCGGGTGAGCGAGGTTGCGCGGCTGCGCGGCACAAGCCCGGCCGAGACGGTGATCGACCTGATCGTCGAGGACGGATCGCGGGTGAACACCATCTATTTCGCCATGTCGGAGGACAATGTCCGGCGACAGACGGCCTTGCCGTGGATGACGTTCGGCTCGGATGCCGGCTCCCACGCGACGGAGGGCGCTTTCCTGGAAAGCGAGGTGCACCCGCGCACCTATGGCAATTTTGCCCGGCTGCTCGGCAAATATGTGCGCGAGGACAAGGCGCTGACCCTTCAGGAAGCGGTGCGCAAGCTGACCTCGTCGCCGGCGAGCATATTGGGGATCAAGGATCGCGGCACATTGCGCGCCGGCGCCTTTGCCGATGTCGTGATCTTCGATCCCGCGACGATCGAGGACGTTTCAACCTTCGAGGATAGCCATCACTATGCGCGCGGGGTTTCGAACGTGTGGGTAAATGGCGTGCAGGTATTGGCCGAGGGCAGGCATACCGGCGCCAAGCCGGGCCGGGCAGTGCGCGGGCGGGGCTGGCGCCATGACGGGGAAGGCGGATGCAGGGCGTCCGCTACCGACTGGCCGCGAGCGGGCTGACGCGCTAGACAGGCTGACATGCCCAAGATTCACGGGACATGGCCGTTCTGCCGAACGGACCGGTCCGGCACGGGGAGCGCTAACATCGAGTATGCTTTGCCCTGGCTGGAGAATCGCTCTGTGGATCGGCGGTATGAGAATTAGGGCGATCGCGCCGCAGATGGGCTGAACATCTTTCGGCCCCGGCCCAAACGCCCATTGGCTTCACGACATGGCGGATCCGTGCGGCCGAGTGTCAATATATTTTGGCGTCCATCACAATCCAGGGTGAGGATATCGGGCTGCTGCTCGTCTATGGTGACCGCGTCTGCGGCAGGAAGGAGTTCAGCCATTCGATGACATCGCGCGCTCATTGGTTTGCGGAACATATCCTGCCTTATGAACCTAAGGTCCGAAACTGGTTGCGGCGATCGGGTTGGAAGGAGGATGAGGTCGAAGACGTAATTCAGGAGAGCTACGCTAGGCTTGCCTCCTGCGCGTTTGAGCAAGTGATGAATCCTGGCCCCTTCTTTCTCCAGACAGCGCGAAATGTGGCGACGAGCATCGTCCGGCGTCGCAGCATCGTTTCGATCCGATCGGTAGCCGATGTTGAATGGACCGCGGTTGCCGACCAGGAGCCCAATGCCGAGGAGCAGTTGAGTGCCTATGAGGAGTTGGTGCGGCTCAAGGTCGCGATAGAAAAGCTTCCTTCCGCTTGCCGCCGGGTCTTTATCATGCGGAAGATAGAGGGACTAAGCCAGGCCAAGACGGCGAAAGCACTTGGGGTAAGCGAGAGCAACGTCGAAAAGCATGTCGCTCGCGGCATTCGCCTGTGCGCGGCCGCTTTGACCAGATCAATGTCCGAAGAGGGCGTTCCGGGACTGCTTTCGAACACATTCGATAGGATGAGGTTAAACCGTGACAAGAGCTGACACGATCGAACGCGAAGCAGCGCGTTGGGTCGCGCAGAAGGATGCAGGCCCGCTGACGGAGGAGCAGCAGCGCGCGTTGGACGCATGGTGCGCGGCGGACAGCCGTCATCTTGGCGCCTTGGTCCGGTTGGAAGCAGTCAATGCACGTCTAGAGCGTCTGCAGGCATTGCAGGGTATATCTGCGGTGAAGGTACCTGTTAGACGCTGGCTGCCTTATGCGACCGCGGCCTCCCTGCTGCTCGCGCTTGGCCTTGTGTGGCAAGGCGGATTTCTTTCCGGCGAGCCCACGCAAGCACGGACCTTGGCAACGCGGCTTGGCGAACAGTATCGTGCCCAGCTCGTCGATGGATCGACCGTCGAACTCAACACCGCCACCCGCGCTACGGTGGAGGTCAGGGCGCGCGAACGAGAGGTGAAGCTGACCAGCGGCGAGGCACTTTTCGAAGTCGCCAAGGATCCCGACCGTCCGTTCATCGTCAGGACCGCCCTTGGGGACGTCCGCGCGGTCGGAACGATGTTTTCCGTACGCGTCGACAATGGGCTGGACGTCACGGTATCGGAAGGGGTGGTGAGCATCGAACGCGACGGCAAGGAAGTAGCGCGTGTTTCCGCAGGCGAAAGCTTCGAGATGAACCCGTCCGGCGATGCGCGCCAGCGGGAACGCGACGCGGACGAAATCCAACGCGCCTTTGCCTGGCGGGAAGGCAAGGTTTCCTTTGCCGGCGAAACGCTGGCCGAGGCGGCAGCCACTTTTAACCGGTACAATGCTATCAAGATACAGGTCGAGGGGGCGAAGGCCAGGGAGATGCGCTTCGGCGGCTATTATCGCACCACGGATCCTGAAGGCTTCGCGCAGGCGCTGAAGGAAACGCTTCCAGTGGATGTGAAGCGCGAGGACGAGACCCTGATCGTTCATGCGCGCGATTGATCGTGAAATTTTTGTGAAACCCGGCGTGAGGATTTGATCTTCCGGAGCGTCCAGGACCCGCTCGTGCAATGGCTTGGAAGAGGGGGTTCAAATGGGGGTTTTCAGGGCGAGATATCGTGACGCATTGCTTGGTACGATTGCTGTCGTGGCGATGGCGCAAGCGGCGCCGTCAGCTGCCCAGCAGCGCACGCAGCGTTTCGACATAGCGGCGCAACCCGCCGCTGATGCGCTCAACGAGTGGGCGCGACAGGCAGGCTCACAGATCGTATTTCCCTATGACAAAGTGCAGGGACGCACGACGCCCGCGGTTCGCGGTAATTTGACGCAACGCGCTGCTTTGGATCGCTTGCTAGCTCCATTGGATCTTCGGATAGCTTCCGACCGCGACGGACGCGTGACGCTCGCGGCTGCCGAGCCTGAGGCAGAAAACGTGACTGTTCCGCCCGGCCAAGGCGCTCCTGCAAATGCACTGGCTGACAACGAAAGTGCCGAGATCGTCGTCACCGGTTCGCGCATCCGGCGTGACGCCACCGAAGGTGTTCGCCCGACACAGTCCGTCACCACCGAGGCGATTACCGACAGAGGGCTGCTTAGCGTCGCGGACGCGATTAATCTGCTTCCTCAGATCGGCCAGCCGGAAACCCCGCGGGGTCAACAAGGCGAAGCAGTTGGCCGCAATTACATCAATATGTTTGGGCTCGGTTCGCAAAGGACGCTGACCCTGGTCAACGGCCGGCGCTTCGTCACCGGCAACCCCGTCAATGGCGGTAGCTCTTCCGGCAACCAGGTGGATCTCAACAACATTCCTACCCTCGTGATCGACCGTGTCGAGGTTGTTCAGGCGACTGGCGCGGCAACTTACGGGTCGGATGCGATTTCCGGCGTCATCAACATCATTCTCAAGGAGGATTTTACGGGCCTCTTAGTCGACGGACAGGCCGGTATTTCGAGCCGCGGCGATTATTTCAATTATGCTTTCCGCGCGCTTGGCGGGGTGTCGTTCGCCGATGGCCGTGGCAACATCATGGTGAGTTACGAGCGTTCCTCCAACGACGGCGTCGCCGCGTTGGACCGGCCTTCGACAGGCCGAGCGCGCCAGTTCGCCGCCAATCCGCTTAACAAGACTAGTTCTGACGGCATTCCGGCGCAGGTGCCGCTTGATAACAGGCGCGCTCCGGAGGTCACCTTTGGCGGCCTTCCCTTTATCGCCAACTCATTCGCGCTGAATGCGATTGCAAGCATTCCCGACCCGAACAATCCCGCCAGGCGCATCCCCGTCCAATTCGCCTCAGATGGCACCCTTGTGCCCTATGATGTCGGAAACGTGCTGACGACCTTTGTAAGCTCTGGCGGGGACGGCTATAATTTTCAGAAAAATCTCAATCTCTATACGCCATTGACCCGCGATACCGCCTATGCCGTGGCGCGTTTTGATCTTACCGACAATGTCCGGCTCTTCTCCGAACTTTCGGCTTCGTGGATCAAGGGAACGGAACTTGCGAACCAAGCCTTGACAGTCAACGTCGGGCTCCTCGCTCAGCCAAGCGGGCTCATTTCAGTTAATATTGACAATCCCTTTCTCACCGATCAGGCGCGAGGAATTCTTCAAGACCAAGGAGTCACTAATTTCTACCTCGCTCGCGGAAATTTGGACTTGGCTGCGAACGGGAGGACCGACTCGCGCAGCTCCACCAAGCGAATAGTGCTAGGGTTAGAAGGAGACTTTAGAATTGGGAACCGGGATTTCTTCTGGAACGCAGCTGGCAGCTATGGCCACACTGGCGGCTATACTGAACATCTGAGTATCGTTAACCAAAACTTCCTCTACGCAGTCGACGCGGTGCGCGCGCCCAACGGCAATATTGTCTGCAGGGTTACCTTGGAAAATCCCGCGTCCAGCGACCCAGCCATAACCGGCTGTAAGCCGCTGAACCTGTTTGGAGAAGGTGCGGGAAGTGCCGAAGCTATCGATTACGTAAACACAGAAGTGCGTAACGATTCCGATCTCTATCAGACCAACTTTCAAGCCAACGTGGGCGGCGACCTGTTCACGTTGCCGGCTGGCATGCTTAAATTCGCTGCAGGCTACGAGTATCGCAAGGAGCGCGGAAAATTCGTTCCAAACGATGCGGCGCAGCGCGGGATCACCCGCGACGGGGTCATCCGGGAAGTGCCGGGACCCGGCGAACCGGCAGCGGCCTACAGTGTCAACGAAGTCTATGGCGAGATCTCCGTTCCCCTCGTAGGCGGCGACTTCACGCTGCCCTTGGTGAAAGCATTGACCATTGATGGTGCTGCCCGGTTCGTCGATAATTCACAGGCCGGGAAGGACACGGCTTGGAATGTCGGAGGCCGGTGGACGCTTGCCGATGGCATCGTCGTGCGCGGCTCGATAAGCCGTACGTTCCGGGCACCATCGATTGTCGAGCTGCGCCTTCCTCGTTCGCAGTTCAGAAACAGAGTGAACGTGGATCCTTGCGACAAGGATCGTCTATCTCAAGGCCCTAACCCTTCAGCGCGGCAGGCGAATTGCTCGGCTCTGTTCCAGTCCCTGGGTTTGCCGGCAAACTTTCAGTTGGACTCGGTAGCGGAAGCTCTCGCCTTTCCACAAACGCGAGGTGGCAACCCCGATCTGAAGAACGAAACTTCCGACTCCTGGACCGTCGGGGTAGCGCTCGAGCCCCCGTTCATACCGGGTTTGAGCTTTACCGCGGATTACGTGAGCATATCGATCAAGGATGCGATCGTTTCGTTCGATGGAACGGCTATACTTTCGAATTGCCTGGACGCCGATTTACCGAACCCTGACACATGCGCGCTCGTCCAGCGCGGCCCAACGGCTCAGATCACCGAAATCACCACCGGCTTTGTGAATGCTGGTTTCATCAACTTCCGGGGTATTTCTTACACCTTAGCCTATCGCATGCGCCTGGCGGGGGAGCAGCGCTTGAATCTGTCTCTCGACGTTCTCAACACGCGGCGACAGGAAGTATCCGTTTCCGGATTGGGCTTCGATCTCGATCCTGTCGCGGGCGAGATCGCCGCGCCGCATTGGAAGGGCCAGTTCCGAATCAGCTATATCAACGGGCCATTTCAGCTCAACTGGTTCACCAATTATGTCGGCAGTGCTGCTCACGATGTCAAATTCACTAGCGAAGATTTGGCGCCGTTGAAGACGGGCGATTATTTCAAGCATGATGCGTCAATACAATTCGAGATCGCCCGTAATTTCGCGTTCAGGGCTGGAGTGAACAATATCTTCGATCGCCAGCCCGATCCACTCGCCATTGGCAGCAATGCGATCGGTGGCACCTACGACGTCCTGGGACGAACGTTCTTCGCTGGCGCTACCATGCGTTTCTAGCAATCAGGGGCGAGCAATAACATGGCAGCGGTCGACAGCGTAAGCTCATGGCGTAGGAGTGCGTCAGATGATCGCACGCCAATTGATGCTGTTCATAGCGACTCTAATGATGAGCTTGCAGCTGATTGCCGGGCATGACCGGTGACAAAGAGCCATTGTCGAACGGCGCAGCAAATAATCCGGAAAGGAAACGGGACGCTGATCCGTTTCGATATTCAACGTAGGGCCGATAAGAACGCCCGCATGTTCAACGTCGACACGGCAGACGATGATTTTCCCGACAGAGCCAGTCGATGTCGAGCAAGTCGGTCGGGCTATGTTGTCTGTCGAACCGGTCGGCATGACGATCGTTCGCGATCGGCGAGATGGCTTTGGATCTTTTACCGAGCGGACACGTCAGGAAAGAGGAAGACTAAGCAAATTAGGCCAAGAAAGCAACATACGTGGAGATTGATCCGTCATGGCGGAGCCTCGAATTGCAGTCATGGACGGAAGGACCAGAGAAGATGAACGACTTAAAAATCGTAGCAGGCCTATTTGAATTTCGGGGGCGGCTGGAAGCCGATCGAGCGCCGAAAACCTGTGAATATTTCTGGTCGATGCTCCCTTATGGCAAACGGATCATTCATGTCCGATGGAGCGGTGAAGGCTGCTGGATCCCTCTTGGTGATTCGGCGGTGGCGCTGCCCGTCGAAAATGCCACAAGTTATGCGGCACCGGGCCAGTTCATTTTCTATCCCGGCGGGTTCAGCGAACCAGAAATCCTTCTCGCCTATTGGCCGAGTCCGTTTCGCCAGCAAGCTGGGGCAATTGGCCGGCAATTGCTTCCTCACCATCACCGAGGGTCTGGATCAGTTGCCGGAACTCGGTCGGCTCACGCTTTGGGAGCGGGCTCAGGCCATCCGGTTCGAGCTAGCCTGATCGAAGTCGCGCCGGCCCAAAGCCTCATCGGACAGAAGCGGAAAGGTGGGATTGGACCCACCTTCCCAAACTTGGAGCTAGTATGAAAACATCCATCCCTCTCGCGTACGCTTTCCTTGCCATCGCCTCGGTCGGCGGCAGCGCGCAGCCCGCACAGGCCCAATTGCAGTCGCGCCCTGTCCCCAATGACGGTGTCGAATCGTTCACCTTCCAGTCGCCGTCGATGGGCTTCCGTTATTCGATCAATGTCGGATTTCCCCAGGGCTACAAGGCCGGCGACGGCAAAAAATATCCCGCTCTGATCGTTACCGATGGCGATTCCACCTTCGCCAATGTCCATCAGTCCGCCAAGACTCTGGGCGGGGCGATCAGGCCGCTTTTCATCATCAGCATCGGCACCTCGCTGGACGAGGGCGAAGCGCTTCACACCAGCCGGCGGATCTACGAATTCTCGCCACCGGGCTGGGACCGAAAGGACGCGTTCGGCAAGAGGGTGGAAGGTTTTTGCAAGACCTTCAAGTCGCCCGAGGGGCGCTGCACCGGCGGCGCCGCGAAATTCCTGAAGGCGATCAGCGCCGAGATGATTCCGGTCCTGGCCGAAAAATATCCGATCGACACGACCCAGCTCGGCCTCTTCGGCCTGTCGGCTGGCGGGTTCTTCACCTCCTGGGCCATCTTCCAGCCCGAAACGCCCTTCACCAAATATATCATCTCAAGCCCGGCCATGGCCTATGGCAATGGCGAAATCTTCCGCCAGGAGGCCGCTTATGCAAAGGACCATAAGGACCTTCCGGTCGGCGTCTATCTGGCATCCGGCGTGCTCGAGGCCTCGGATCCGATGCTCGAAGGAATGGGCGAGATCGTCAGTGGTATGACCCATCTGGCCGGCACGCTGGCGAGCCGGAATTATCCCGGGCTCAAGATGGTGATCGAATATCATCCCGGCATGGGCCACATGGACGTGATGGGAACATCGGTCGTGCGGGGGCTCCGCTCGCTTTACGCAAAATAGGGCGGCCGCCGACATTGTCCGCGCTTAGCGCGAGGGGCTCGACCATCCGATGCGAAGTTTCCGAACTGGACGACCCTGTTTACAGAATGAGAGGATCAGGCCCGCCGGGCCATACTTGAATCATGGAGGCTAGCATTTCGTTGAGGGGATGTCCGCTCGGCTGCCCGTCCCGACGACCGTTGAAGTCCTAGGCCGAGGTGGCGCCCTTGGCTTCGGCTTGTTCTTCGCGATTGCTCATCAATTGCGATTCCGACGCGGCGCAAATCGAAAGGGTGCGACAGGGTTTGTCGCCGACTTCGATATAAGCGTACCCCAAGCTGCTGTCGAAGTGGGAGCGGCGGTGACGCTTGAAGTCTCGCCTGGCCGCGGCGGCACCCATACCGCCCCTGCCGCGGCGCAACTCGCCTGCATCCTGTTCGTGCGGCCAATCCATCACGAGCGGTATCTGACGGGGCTTCACTGGGCCCGCACTCGCGCAATCGCTATACAAGGAGTTCTAATTCGGCTTCACATAATTGGCGCATATCGCACCTGTGAGCGGGACAGTATCGCGCTCATAAGAGTACTGGCGCTTCGAATCCCCGCACCTCCGCGGTAATTGATCTTGGCGCCGACATGGATCCGATCACACGTCCTCGGTTATTCCAATATGTCGAATTGGGCGAGATCGGCGCTAGTAAGGCCGTGGGGAGCCGTGCGGCGGCGCACGCCCACTTCCGAAATGCCTTGCGAGAGGCGCAAGACCTTAGCCGCTTCTCCAGCAGTCTCACCCGACGCGACGGGGGTGCGCACACCGCGCTCCACTGATCAGCATGACCTTTCGCGCAAGGGGGTGGCGGACATGCAGCTGTCCGGGTCGAACATTCATCGGTCGAGCGATGCCTTGCTCACACGCTTCGACGCCGCGCTACTGCCGGTGCTCAACGGTCAGCAATTTCTACTCGTTTATGCTGAGAGAGCGAGCGACATACTTCAGGTGATCGCCTTGAAGTGTGAATTTCCTCGGCTGCGCCTGGTGTTGGTAGGCGCTACCGACCGTGGGGAGTCGCGGTGTTGAACCCGAGATTGCGTCACTGCAGGCAAGAATCCACCAGGCGCTCTAACGCTTCTCCGCCTCTCATCGGGTCGGCAACGGGCAGCCCAAGCCGCTCGCCTTCCTTGGTCATAAATTCCGCAGCTTCGACCTCGCCCATCTCGGACGTGTTGAAGCTGAAGCCGCCGCATCGGATGGCGGGGTTCGTCCGTCTGCCGAGCTTCAACGTGAGCTCGACGATCTCCTCGATCTCGGGTAATTTGAATCCAGGCATTCCAATAACGTTTTCTCGCCCGGGCTCGTGGCAAACTACGAATATGTCGGGCTGGCTGCCGTGGAGGAGGCCGAGCGACACTGCCGCATAAGCCGGATGAAGGATCGCTCCTTGTCCTTCGATCACGTCCCAATGATCGGGCGCTGCATCCGGCGATAGAAGCTCCGCAGCGCCGGCCTCGAAATCTGAGACGATCGCATCCATTGGCATGCCGCCGCCGGCAATCATGATACCGGTTTGACCCGTCGCGCGGAAGTCGACTTGCACGCCTCGCGCGGCGAACGCGCGGCTGAGCGCGATCGCCGTATATTTTTTTCCTAGTGCGCAGTCCGTCCCGACGGTGAGGAGGCGCTTGCCACTTCGCTTTTGCCCATTGCCGATCGGAATATTCGCAGGGGGCGTTCTGACGTCGACCAGTTGTCGACCGAGCCGCCTTGCCGTTTCCGCCAGCTCCGGAATGTCCCCCAAACGGACATGCATTCCACTCACTATGTCCAGTCCTGCCTCCAAGCCTTCGACCAAGGAAGCTACCCATGTCGAGGGAATGATGCCGCCGCTGTTGGCGACGCCGACGATCACGGATTTAGCGCCCTTGGCTGCAGCTTCTGTCGGGGCCATGCGTGGCAGCCCGGTCGTGATCTCGCCACCTTCGCAAATATACTCGCCGACGCATTTTTCGCCAGCCCAGTCACAAAGGCCGAAGGCTGTCTTCGCGTAGCCCTTATGCTTCACGTCGCCGAGAAAAAGCAGGTAAGGGTGAGGCAGCGTCAAAGCTTCAGCACCGAAGTCTGTTTTGATGGTCATGTTAGGCTCGCTAAGTCGGGATTTTGGGGCTGTGCCCCTGTCACGGACACGATAAAGACTTTATCCGATATCGCAACGAAATTCTATAATAGCAAAATGTCGTCCGAAGATCGAAGTCCATGAGGTGTGGCGTCACATTTGTTGGCCGAGCGAATGCGCCACTTGACCGTACTGGGTCCGCGTCAATCTCCGCGTCAATCGAGGTAAAATCTGTATCAAAACTGTCGGCTCGGTTACGGCAGGTCACTGGCGTCCGATCATTTTTGGCGTATGAGAGAGACGGCCGGCCAAGGCCAAAACCATGTCGATGAGGAACTACGATGGCGGATCAATCTCCACCCGCGCGGCCGCAAGCCAAGCCAGGAGCTGTATTGAAACGCTTGAGGGCTGAACGTGGCTGGACCCTTACGGAAGCCAGTCGGCGCACCAATCTGTCGATTTCCACCTTATCCAAAATGGAAAACGACAAAATGGCCCTGACGCTTGAGAAATTGCTTCTCATCAGCGAAGCCTTCGACGTCGATATCGCTCGCTTGTTCGGTTCATCGCCGCCCGAAGATCGGAAAAGCGGAGGCACCGCCCGACGAAGTGTCGCCTATGGCGGGCAAGGAAAAGTGATCGAGACTCCGAAAGGCAATTATATCTATCAGGCCGGGGACCTCCTTAACAAGCGCATCATCCCGATCATCGGGGAGATCACGGTGAAATCGATTGAAGATTATGGGGAGTTCATGAGACATTCCGGGGAGGAGTATGTCTACGTCCTTCAAGGCACGATGGACCTCTACACCGACATGTATACCCCGACCCGGTTGACGCAGGGAGATGCGATCTACTTCGACAGCGGCATGGGGCACGCCTATATCGCGGTGGGTGACGAGCCTTGCCGTATCCTTTCGGTTTGCGCCACATCGGAGATGCAGCTCATGAGCAGTCACGAAGAGCAGACAGAGACCGATCGCGAGGCGCCATCTCCCAAAACTGCGCCGTCCAAACGTTAAGCTTCAGACCAAGCAAAGTAGCTGAGTTGCGAACCAGTTCGCAGCTTCAGCATCGCGGTTGAGTGCCAGCATTCAAAATGCCTGGCTACCGAAATTGCGGCTTCAAGGACCGGGCCCGCTTGTCAGGAGAAACTTGTAGTCCGGCTTGAGCGGTTCTGAGGCCCCTCTGTGTTGGCTTGCCCGTCCCTACCGGGAACGTCTTAGCGGCTGCCCTTCCCCTTCGGTGTGAAAAATTCTCGATATAAGAAAAAATATCGCCGACATCTTGACAGAACAGCAAAAACTAAGTCATCTCGAAATACCAGCCTATGAGCGGCTCTCCGGGGCCGGCATTGCCGCCGGAAAAACAATTCAGGGGAACGGTATGGCCATGACACGTTACCAGTCACGAGATCGGACGGTCTTGACCTGCTGTGCCGCGGCCGCGCTGTCACTGGGGGGCTGCCTCTCCGCTAGTGAAAGTGCTGTGCCCCTCCGGGATGTCGGCACTCGGGGCGACACCCCTGTGAGCGAGTCTACCCTGATCCAAAATCGAGGAGCAAAAATTGCCTTCCACGTGACTCCGGCTCGCGCTTCGGGTCGCGGACCGACCATCGTCTTGGACGCTGGAGGGGGAGGGGATTCATCCTATTGGAATGATTTGGTACCCGAACTGGCCCGACGCACCGGCGCCCGCATTATCACTTACGATCGCGCAGGTTTCGGGGCGAGTGAGGAGCGTCCGGGACCGCTCAAGATCGAAGATGCCGTCGACGATTTGGCACAGGGGCTTAAAAGGCTGGGTGCGACCCAAAACGTGATCCTGGTGCCGCACTCATTCGCGGGCAAAATCACAACCTATTTGGCGCGGCAACATCCGGAATGGATTTCCGGGGCAGTCCTGGTGGACGCCAACGTCCCGCCATTCTTCACGGAGACTATGCTCGACCGTCAAAGCAAAGCTTACGCACCTGCAATAGCGGCAATGAAGCAATCCAAGGACCAGACCAAGCAGACCCGAAGCCAATTGGCCTTGTTTGAAAGCTTCGTCGAGACGGCACGAGCATATCACCAGGTCGCTTGGCCGGCAGGGGTTCCGTGCACCGTGATCGTTGCGGAAAACACTCCCTTCGAAGATCCAATTGACGCGGGCGCATGGAGAAATGCTCAGGCGCAGTTTGCACACACCAGTCGGTGCAAGTTGATCGTTGCAGATAAAAGCTCTCACGACGTCGCACGCGACCGTCGCGATGTCCTCATCGAGGCAGTCGTCGAGATGGCGAACAGAGTCCGATGACGGCTCCTTTCCTATCAACCACGATTACCGAACAACGGTTGTCTGTGGGCAGAACTCGGACCGGTCTTACCAATTCAATTATATATTTGCAGCGAAACTCGGCTGAACCGCGTGCGCTGCTCTACGGGGGAGGTATCACATGAAAGCATTTCTGGGCCGTGCGGGTTGGCTATCAGGCAGTGGCAGTGCTTTGGCCGTGGCAGCCGTAATCTTGTGCGCGGGAAGTGCATCGGCGCAGACCACAGCAGCCTCCGCCGACGAGACGCCAGAAGAACAAGCGGGTGCTGGCGAGAGCGGTGATGAGACCGAGATTGTCGTCACCGGTTCGCGTATCGAACGCGCCGGCTTTGAGCAGCCGACGCCCACCACGGTGCTCGGAAACACCGAAATCCGCCAGGCTGCGCAGCCCAACCTCCAGCAGGTGCTGAATCAGCAGCCGCAAGTTCGCAACAGCTCTTCGGCGACCACAAACGCCGCCAGCACGAACACCGGCGTCGCGTCGGTCGATCTGCGTGGCCTCGGGGCGGCGCGGACGCTTACCTTGATCAACGGGCGGCGGTTTGTCGGCGACAACAATCTCAACTTCGTCCCGACAAACTTGGTCGAGAGGGTCGAACTGGTCACGGGCGGTGCGTCTGCGGCTTGGGGCTCCGATGCTGTCGCCGGCGTCGTCAACATCATCCTCAACGACAAGCTTGAAGGCATCCACCTGGGCGCGAATACCGGCATTTCCTCACGCGGGGACGGTTTCCGTTATGGCTTCGACGGCGCCTTCGGCACTGAGTTTGCGGGCGGAAAAGGGCATTTCATGATCGGCGCCGAATATCTTCGGGATAAAGGCATCGGTACGACCGGCTTTAATGATCGACCCTGGTTTGGCGCCGGCCTCGTTACCGTACCGGGTAGTTGTATCAACGCTGGAGGTCTTGCTGCGCCTTGCAGGGAGCTGAGGCCAGGCGTGCCCAATCTTGGCCCGCTCACCTACGGCGGAACCGTCCTTAGTGGGGCTAATGCCGGCCTGGTATTCAACAATGATGGGACTTTGCGCGCCGCACGGCCTGAAGACGCCATCAATCTTTATACGACCATCAACGTCGCAAGCCCGGTTGAACGGATCGGCAGCTATGCAAGGTTAAGCTATGACATCGGCAATGCGACCATATGGGTGGACGCTGCATATGGCAGAGCCAAAACGAACCAGTCGTTCATAATCGATCCGGCAGACGCCGTCCTGGTGTCGGTGCTATTGGGGGACAATGCTTTCCTGCCGCCGCAACTGGCTGCCACCGGCGAACCGTTTTTCGTGCTCGGCCGCTATTCGCGCGACACATTCTTCACTCGGCTCGACGCGACGCGCGAAACCTTCGAAGGAGCAGTGGGGATAGACGGCACCTTCGGAAACGGCTGGAAGTACAGCGCGCACTTCAGTCACGGCGAAGTGGACACGACGGAGCTTCTCCTGAACAGCTCCATCCCCGGAAATTTTGCTCGTGCGCTAGATGCGGTGCAGACTGCTGGGGGTATCGCTTGCCGAGTAAATGCCGATCCGGATCCGACAAACGATGATCCCGCATGCGTTCCATTCAATCCGTTTGGCGAGGGCAACGCCTCGCAAGCGGCCGCTGATTATGTGCGCGGGACACAGTCGATTTTCGGTACTCGCAAACTGGATTCCGCTGGGATCGAGCTTCAGGGAGACCCATTCTCAACTTGGGCCGGGCCGGTAACGGTCGCCGTCGGTGCGGAAGCGCGCTGGGAAGAGCAGATTCAGGATAATGGAGCCCTCGACAAGCTGAGAGTTCCCGACGCCCACGGCAACCCCGTCAGCATTTTCGGGTCGCCTTTATACGCCGAGCCTCTCAACGGCGGCTTTAATGTCAAGGAAGCGTTTGCCGAAGCGCTGGTGCCGTTGATTAATGGCGATCAGGTGAAGGTTGAGCTGAACGGCGCTGCCCGCTATTCCGACTATAGCCGCAGTGGCGGCATCTGGTCATGGAAAGTCGGCGGAACCGCGAGGCTGTTCGACAGCCTGTTGCTGCGGGTGACACGTTCTCGCGACATTCGCGCGCCAAGCATCGGCGAACTCTTCAACGCTTCTGGTCTCGCCATCAGGGAAGCTGTGGATAGAGATCCGCCGGCGGCGCCGGGGCCTGGCTATGACCCAAATCCGATGGTCAGAGTAACGGAAGGTGGCAATCCGGATCTGGTGCCAGAGATCAGCAGGACCTGGACGGTCGGCGGTTCCTTTACGCCTTCCTTCTTCCAAGGCTTCAGCCTCTCAGTCGATTATTATGACATCAAGATCAACGGAGCGATCGGAACACCCGACACGGCGTCGATTACGGCCGATTGCGCGGCGGGAGATACTGAAGCGTGCGATCGGATCACCCGGGATCCGGTTAGCGGGACCATCACCGATGTCCGGGCGACCAATGCGAACATAGCCAGCCTCCGGACAAATGGCATCGACATCGAAGCTGCCTATGTGCTGCCCATGTCCCGTGTCTCTAATATGCCGGGTGCATTGCGCTTCCGCGCTCTTGCTACCTACGTGAATGAACTCGTCATCGACGGTGTGAACAAGGCGGGTAGCGTTGGAGACATAGCCATCGGTGGAATTCCGCACTGGCGGGGCAATTTCAGCGCTACCTACCAGAGCGACACTTACGGCCTGGATCTCCGTATCCGCTATGTTGGGGGCGGCAAGTTCGACGCATCGCAGCCCAACATCGTGAACAACGACGTGGGTGCGCGCACCTACGTGGATCTCGGTGCCCAGTTCAAGGTGGCAGACAAGTTCACCTTCTTCGGGAACGTCAGGAACCTGTTCGACAAGGACCCGCCGCTGGTCGTTCAATTGGGCGGATTCAATTATGATTCCGTCGGCCGGTACTTCACTGCGGGAATTCGTCTGGACTTTTGATTTCGCGCCACATGGGCAGAGCGAAACTCGCTCTGCCCAGACTTGGAATTTTATGAAATTATTTATCGGCATTGCGGGTCTCTTGCTCGCCTTCTCCCCTTTTGTCGCGCACGCGCAGCTGCAGCCGCGGCCAGTCCCGAACCCTGGTGTCCAGTCTTTCACGTTCCAGTCGCCATCGATGGGCGTCCGCTATTCTCTGAATGTCGGCCTCCCGGCGGGCTACAAGGCGGGAGACGGCAAGAAGTATCCGGCTCTGATCGTCACGGATGGGGATTCGACCTTCGGCAATGTCTATGAGTCCGCATCCACGCTCGATGGCGTCATCACGCCGCTGTTCATCATCAGCGTCGGCACGTCGCTCGAAGAGGGTGGGGACTTGCACACCAGTCGGCGGATCTACGAATTTTCTCCCCCAGGATGGGATCGACAAGACATCTTCGGCCAGGGCGTCGAGGAATATTGCAAGAGGTACAAGTCGCCGGAAGGCCGATGCACCGGTGGTTCGGCGAAGTTCCTCCAATCGATGACGACCGAAATGATCCCATTGCTCGCGGCAAAGTACCCGATCGACACCAAGCAGCTCGGCCTCTTCGGTCTGTCGGCTGGGGGGTTCTTCACCTCCTGGGCCATGTTCCAGCCGAATACTCCGTTCAACAAGTATATCATCTCAAGTCCCGCCATGTCGTACGGCAAGGGCGAGATCTTCCGCCAGGAAGCTGCCTACGCAAAGACTCACAAGGATCTTCCGGTCGGCGCTTATTTGGCCTCCGGCGTGCTCGAAGCTTCGGATCCGATGCTTGAGGGAATGGGAGAGATTGTCAGCGGAATGTCGCATTTGGCCGGCGTGTTGGCCAGCCGCCATTATCCCGGACTCAAGATGACGATTGAGTACCACCCCGGAATGGGGCACTCGGACGTAATGGGAACTTCGGTGGTGCGGGGGCTGCGCTCCTTGTACGCGAAATAATCTGGATGCCCCCTCGAGACGACACCTTGGCTTGCGAGACCTCACAGAATCGGCAGCTCCGGGAGAGCATAGCGGCAAAGTGGGACGAGCTCCCGTCTGAGATCTCCTCATACTCAAACGCCTCGACCATCCGGAGGCCCAAATGAACCGACGTCAACTGATCACAGCCGCTTTCCCTCTGGTCCTAAGCGCTCACCCTGCCGTCGCGAAAGCACTTGGCGGGGATGCCATTGTGCCTCCCGCATCCTCCCCCGCCTCGGCGGGGGGGATAGAAACCATAGCCACAGCCTTTCTCAACAGCGGCCATGGCGTGGGCCTCTCTGTGGCGGCAATGCGGAACGGAAAACTGCTGCTCGCCGAGGGATATGGGATCGCCAATCTGGAGACCAACACGCCCGTAAATGCTGCTAGCGTTTTCAGGGCAGGCTCAATCACTAAGCAGTTCGCGGCGGCGGCCGTCATGCGGCTCGTCGAAGCTGGTCGCCTCGACCTAGACGCGCTGGCCGCAAAATACATTCCGGAGATGGCATCAACAGGCCCAATCACTGTGCGCATGCTGCTGAACCAGACCTCGGGCCTGCGCAATTATTCCGGCCGCGAGTTCGCCGAGCAGCAGAAGATCGACCGCACGCCCAAGCAGATGCTGGATTATATACTGGGGCAGCCCGAACTCATGAACTTCTCGCCTGGGGATCGTTTTGAATATTCAAACTCCAACTACTTCCTGCTTGGCGTCATGGTCGAGCGAGTGGGCGCGCGGCCGCTTCAAGACACGCTTGGCGATCTGATCCGCGATGCAGGTTTGAAGCAGACCGCGGTCGATCATGCCTCCGACATAGTGCCGCAGCGGGCGGATGGCTACGCGCTGATCGACGAAAAGCCCGGCCGCTTTCGCAAGGCGGACTATGTTTCCATGGACAATGCGGGCGGCGCGGGCGTGCTGCGGTCTACGCCTTCGGATCTGGTCAAATGGCACCAGGCTTTGTTCGCCGGCCGCGTCGTCAAGAAGCGTAGTCTCCAGCAAATGCTGAAGACTGGAACGCTTAATAATGGGCGTCCTGTGCTCCGGGATGATTCACCGATCGCACAAGGAAAGCCCGCTTATGGCTTCGGGTTGGAGGTGGGGACCTTCGATGGGCTTCAAGCGATCGGCCACGGCGGGTCGGTTCCAGGCTATACGTCCTATGTCGTCACCTTCCCGCGACAGCGACTGTCCGCGGCGGTCATGATGAACGTCGATCCCAACCAGCAAATGCCCTTCGCCGCAATATTGCGTACGATCCTTGCTGCTGGCTCGACTGTGCCGGGCTAAGAAGGGCTTGCTGAATATGCTCGCCATTAACGCAGGGAACGAAAGCAACGATGCCAAATCTGAACGGGCTTAGCCCGGCAGATGCAGTCAGGGAGCGAAATGCATGGCGGTGAGGAAAACAACGAAAATCCTATCCCGCCGGGCGGTGCTTGGAGGTGCTTTGGCACTGACCGCCAGCGGATTTCCCATGATCAACCGAGGCTATTATCGCCTTAACGCGAGGACGCCCCGGGCATATTCAAAGCGCGCCCTTGATCTGATGAAATCATCCACGGTCATCGACATGCTGAGTTCCTTCAAGCTCGATCCCAGCGATGGCTTTTTCTCGAGACCTCTCAGCCAAAAGGATGAGAGGGAATTTCGTTCGAGCGGCATCAACTGTCTTCACTTCGCGTCAGGGGTGGGCGGGCCGGATGCCTTCGAAGGCGCTTTGACGTTCCTCGCCAGACAACAGAATTTTGCCGGTCGGCATAGCCAAGTCTTCGCTCTCGTGGACAAGGCTGTGGACATTCTCCGGGCCAAGCGTGACGGTCAGATCGCCGTTATCATGGGGTTGCAGAATTCTGAGCATTTCCGGCATGCGTCCGACGTCAAATTCTTTTATGACCTGGGCCAGCGCGTCTCTCAGCTGACTTACAACAGTCAGAACCGGATCGGCTCCGGCTCTACCGATCGTGCCGATGGCGGTGTTAGCGATTTTGGCCAAGCGATCATCGCCGCAATGAACGATGCCGGCATGCTGGTCGATCTATCCCATTGCGGCGATCGCACGACGCTTGACGGCATCAGCTTATCGCAGACCCCGGTTTCTATTACCCACAGCAACTGCCGCGCCCTCAACGACCATCCGCGGACCAAGACCGACGAGGCCATCAAGGCATGTGCGGCGAAGGGTGGAGTGATGGGGATAACCGGGGTGCGCATGTTCGTGAGCGGGAGGGAGCCGACTAGCCTTGGCGACATGGTGGATCATATCGATCATGTCGTGAAGTTGGTCGGCATCGATCACGTCGGGATAGGCAGCGACATCGATATGAACGGCTATGATGACATGTCACCCGCTGCGCTTGCTCAGGCGCGGGCATCCTACAAGGCAAGTTATGCAATCCGCGAAAAGGCAGACATCGAAGGATTCGATCATCCGTTGAAGATGTTCGACCTGACGGAAGAACTGCTTCGTCGTAAATATTCGGACGCGAACATCACCGCTATTCTGGGTGGGAACTTCCTCCGCCTCTTAACGACTGTGTGGGGAGGCTGACGTCACAAGACGCCAGCCCCTCGCTCGGCCAGACCACAAATCCGGTAGTCTAGCGTCAAGCCATTTCAAATCTGATATCTTGTGCCCCTTCCCAAAGGGCCAGTCGCCCAAGTTGCGCCAGCTGATCCAAACCTTCAGTTATGCTGAGGAAGTGATTGCCAGCCAATTGGCCCAGCTTGCTCGCGAAGCGGACCCCGCCGTAAGCGAGAAGAATCTCGGTCTCGCTGAAGCCGCCGGGGTAGAAGATGAACTGACCCGGCGCGGGATAGCTCGTCGCGTTCTCGACCGGCAAGTCTATGGCCTCATCGCCAAGCGGGATCCAACAGCCTTCCCCGCTCCAACGCACATGGATGATGCGTTCGGAATAGGGCAGGCAGGATTTGAAGTAGTCGCAAGTCCTGGGCGCGGATTCAGCTTCCAGTCGGCCGAGAAAGGTAAAAGGGCCTGCTATTATTTTTAGATTACTCATATTCTGTCCTCTTTTTAGCGACCGAGACAGATTCATCGCCCGCCGATCAGGCCTAGTCGCTTGGTGTCGAACTCTCGGATCATCTGAAGGAGTGCCTGCTTACCACCAACAATCTATTTCATAATATGGAAAACAATGTACGCAACGGAAAAATATGTTGCCGTTCTGGCCGATGGGGCTAGACCTGTGTCTGGTTATGGCTTTTTCGCGATTGGCAGGGTCTATGATTTTGAGCTTCTCTACATGTGTCGAGGTCGAAGCTCACCTCCGCAGTGGCTCTCGAACGATCGTGATTCCGATCGGATCGACTGAACAACATGGACCTACTGGGCTGCTTGGGACTGACTGGATGTGTCCGGAGATCATCGCGGCGCGCGCGGAGACTCAGAGCAATCAAGTTCTTATCGGTCCGACCTTCAATGTCGGCATGGCGCAGCATCACCTCGCCTTTCCTGGCACCATTTCGCTTCGTCCCTCAACGATGATGCTGGTGCTGAAGGACTGGATTTCCTCGTTTTGCGCTCAAGGCTTCCAGACAATTTATTTCTTAAACGGCCATGGCGGAAATATCCCGACCATTGAGGCGGCGTTTTCCGAATTCTATGCGGAGGCGAGTTATGAGAAACGCAGGTCTAGCCTGATCCTGATCTTGCGCAATTGGTGGCAGTTAGCTGGTGTCGAAGAACTGGCGCGCCGGCAATTCCCTCACGGTCATGGCAGTCACGCGGAGCCGTCCGAAATCTCGGTCACACAGGCGGCATATCCTGCATCGATAAAGACCGCGCACTGCCATCCGCCGATCGCACCCAGCGGGCCGGTCCGCGATGCGCTCGATTTCAAAGCGCGTCATCCCGACGGGAGAATGGGATCTGATCCGCTCCAGGCAGATCCTCGCCACGGGGAAGATTTGATCGCGCTCGCTGCCCAGGGGCTGTTGGCTGAACTTGCCGCTTTGGAAGCAGGGCATGATCAGCTCGGCTGATGTTTTCTGTCTGTATCAAACACGAAAGGTCATGACATTGTCCACCCATTCGCGGCTTGCACCGGCGAGCAGTCCGATCCTCCACTTTCACAACCCCAATGCAGATCCGTGCACTCCCTACGACGTTGAACTGCAGACTGTGTTGGACCAGCACGGTTTCAACGACGCAAAGGAGGTCATCGGGCAACTGCCGTGGTACAACCCCACTCCGCTACGTGAACTTAAAGGTTTGGCAGAAGCCATCGGTGTCGAGCGTATTTATCTGAAGGACGAAAGTTCGAGGTTCGGGCTGAAAGCCCTCAAGGGAGTTGGCGGATCCTATGCTATTTACCGGCTGCTTGCCTGTAGGCTGCAGGACATCACGGCCGCCTCAAAGATAAGTGTACGTGACATCCTCAGTGGAGGTTACGCAAATGCCATCGAAAGCATCACCGTTGCATGCGCCACCACCGGCAATCACGGCCGTTCCGTAGCCTTCGCCGCGAAGTCGTTCGGCTGTCGATGCAATATCTATGTTCCTCTGAACACAAGCCCAGGCCGCGTCACGGCGCTTCAGCAACTTGGCGCGAACGTGGTGCGGATCGAGGGTAATTACGATCTCGCGGTCAAGGCCGTCGAAGCAGATGCGCAAGAAAACGGCTGGTACATCATATCGGACACCTCTTACGAAGGTCATGAAGACACACCACGCGACGTTATGCACGGCTACCAAGTCATTGCCGACGAAATCGTTGAGCAACTCCCGGCAGACACCATTCCAACGCACGTGTTCGTGCAAGCCGGGGTAGGCGGAATCGCGGCAGCCATGTGCTCCCACTTCTGGCAGAAATGGGGATCTCGGCGCCCAAGGTTTATCGTTGTCGAATCCAAGGAAGCGAATTGCCTCTACCGCAGCGTCGAAAGCGGCAAGCTGGTAATCGTCGATGGAGCCCATAACACGAAGATGTATGGCCTTGCAGCGGGGAAGCCGTCGCTGAACGCACTGAAAATTCTAAGAAAGGGCGCCGACGACTTTCTTGCAATCGACGACATAGAGTCATTCGAGGCCATGAGGCGATTGGCCAATCCAGAAGGCAATGATCCTGGCCTAGTGATTGGAGAGGCGGGCGGTGCGGGAGCAGGTGCCCTCATTGCCATAATGGGAGAGCGCGAAGAGCTCCTTCGATCGAAGCTCGAGCTGACGAACCAAAGCATTGTCCTCCTGTTCGGAACTGAAGGAGATACTGATTCAAACAGCTATGCGAGCATCGTTGGTCAGGCGGCGAACCTCTAGCGGAAACTCAGCGTGATCAATCCAGTGCACGGGGCTGTCAGAATAACTGACGGAACTGTCAAGTTAACCGATCCGAGATGCAGCCTGCACAACGGCTGCCGCGATCAGGCTGCGGCAGCTTCATTCCAGGCGTGAAAAGCCTGGCCGCGGAACTTCCTCAGAACGGCGCGGCTGGTAAGATGCCTTTGGGTGTAGAACGTATTGTGGACGGCGGAGAAGGTGTCGAGGAAACGCTGGGCTGATCCCTGGGACTTGAACCTTTGCATCTTTCTCTCTCGTCGCCGGATGGGCAGATGCGAGTTCTCGGCTCGGTTGTTTTCCCTCAATCGACCGCTTCGATGGAGGTGGCCGATGCCCAGGCGCTTCGCCGCGCTGCTGTAGGATCCCAACCCATCCGTCACGATCCGCTCAGGGTAGACATCCTGCGTGAGCAGAAGGTTAGCGAGGAAGCGCGTTGCTGTGAGGACATCGCGATAGGGCCGCATGACCATGTCGAGGATCTCGCCTTCATCATCGACAGCCCGCCAGAGATACATTCGCCTGCCGCCTACCGAGCAGACCATCTCGTCGAGGTGCCAGCGAGGGGAGGGCGCTGGCCTCCTGGCCTTCAGTTTCTCGGCGATCTGCGGACCGAACTTGATCGTCCAGCAACGGATAGTCTCGTAGCTAACCTCGATACCGCGCTGAGCCAGGAGCTCCTCCACATCGCGAAGGCTGAGGGTGAAGCGGAAATAGAGCCAAATCGCGTAGCGGATGACATCGGGAGGAAATCTGTGACGCTTGAACGAGATCGGCTTCATCAACCCTGTCTCCATACGGGCCGCACCGGCCCACAACCAGAGACAAGTTAGCATTAGCCTGACAGCACCGGTTAGTGACAGGGCAGGGGCGCCTGATGCCTCGTCTCCGCAGGCCCGCTAGCCTGTTTCGCTACTTTAACTCGTCACCCGAAGTGATCCGCCTGGTGGTGGTGATGTAGATACTCTTCCTTCGGTCTTTTAGGAACGTTGAAGACTTCCTGTCCGAACGCGGCATCGATAATTGCCGTGAAGCCGTGCGGCACTGGTGGAGCCGGTTCGGCCCGTTGTTTGCCGCTGATATCCGGCGCCAATATGTCAGCTGGCGCTGTCCAAGCTAATGCGTGGGCGTTCAGAATGCGACGCTGGCGCTGTTCCTGACGGCCACGGTGCTGGATAGCGTTGAGCTATCAGTCAGTCAGAACATCTATGGCGTGCTGATGCTGTTGAATGCCGGCATTCTCATCCGGATCTTCAGGAAGAAGTTGGTGTGTGACCCAGTGGCATCGACGGACATGAGCGCAGACGTTGATGTCGGAGCCAGTGCACACGTCGGCAATCAGGGGTAGGGCCGAGGCAACAAATGCGCGTCGGCGTCGCAATCTGGCGGGATCCGTTTCCCCCGGCCTCCAAGAAAGCAGGCCCGCCGCACATTTGATGCGTGGGGTGGGATGAGGAGGACGTGATTCCGAAACGGGGAGGGGTCAACCAGTCGAAGTCCGGTGGGACCCCGACAGGTGGCATTCTATTGGATTCAGCTCGACGCCTGGGCGTGAATTAAAGCGCCTTCGCAAGGCGCGCAGCTCCGCGCAGTCGATTGGAAGAGGCCGCTCGATCCGCCGCTTGAGAAGGCGAGAAGGCTGGCGCTCCGCAGGGCGCTCGGCGTCTCGCGCAGTAGCTTCAACGCCTGGCGCACCGCGGAAAGCGGCGGCCTGAGACACCTTAGATGTCCTAGCTCTAGAGCCAGGATTAGTCATTTGCGTCGCAATGCGCGTTTCTCAATATGTCATGCTGATGAGTGGCCGCCGCGATGTCGGTATGGGTTGCCTCCGCAACCCATACCTTTCCGTTCCAGCTTGCCTGGCCCGATTGTGCCACCTCGCCTCTCCCACTTGCCTCGCACAAGTGCGGTCTCGTGATCCTTCGGCCCTCGGTTTGGCAGGCAAATCTGCTCAAACTGGACGTGCCCGATCAGCGTTCGCCTGGCCGAAATCGCCGCGCCGCCGCCGGGAGGCGAGAGTTCGCGATAATTCCGCCATTCACTTCATCGCAATCTGAGCTGCCGGAGGGCCACCCCCATGCCAAAACGACTTCTCTTCCTTGTTGCGCTGGTGGCGGCACTGTCCGCGCCGGCGAGTCTGCCTGCCCAGCGGACATCCGGTGTTGAGCCGGTCGTTCGCCAGGGCGGCGATATCCCAAGCCGCTATTCTCCGGCGATACAGGGAAGCGATTTCGAACGTCGGGAATTCATGATCCCGATGCGGGACGGCGTGAAGCTCTACACCGTCATCCTGGTTCCCAAGTGGGCGGCCGACACGCCGATCGTGATGAGTCGGACACCTTATAATGCGTCAGCGCGTTCGGCGCGCACCACCAGCAAATCAATGATCAACGCGCTTGCGCGTGAGGACGAAGCATTCGTCCGGGCCGGTTATATCCGGGTGTGGCAGGACGTGCGCGGCAAGTACAAGTCCGAGGGCGACTATGTTGTGACGCGGCCGATGATCGGGCCGCTCAACAGGACCAACACCGATCACGGCACCGACACCTACGACACGATCGAGTGGCTGGTAAACAAGGCCAATCTGCCGGAAAGCAATGGCCGGGTCGGCATGATCGGTTCCTCATATGAAGGCACCACTACTGTGATGGCCCTGATCAAGCCGCATCCGGCGCTGAAGGTCGCCGTGCCTGAAAGCCCCCTGGTTGATGGCTGGATCGGTGACGACTGGTTCCACAATGGTGCGTTCCGGCAGCATATGGCCAATTATATCGCCGAGCAGACCGGAGACAGAGGCAAAGCACGACCGCCATCGCGCGGCGGTTACGACGACTATGAAAACTTCCTTCGTGCCGGATCGGCAGGTGCTTGGGGCAGCGCGCATGGCTATGATCAACTGCCGTTCTGGCGACGCCTGGTCGACAATCCGACCTACAATCATGTCTGGCAGGGCATGGCACTCGACAAGCTGCTCGCGGCCAATCCCTCCGACATCCCGACCTTGTGGGTCCAGCCTTTGTGGGATCAGGATGATATTTACGGCGCGATCCATTCGTTCGAGGCCTTGAGGGGCAAGGGCAAGACCGGCAACAACTTCCTCGTTCTCGGGCCATGGTCGCACAGCCAGCTGAACCGCGAAGGCCGGCGGCTCGGGCCGCTCGAATATGATGGCGAGACCGTTCAGCACTATTGGCGGAATATCGTCCTACCCTTCTTTAACGAGCATCTGAAGGATGGCCCACCGGCCGGTCTACCGACCGTGACTGCCTACAATGTTGGTGAAGACCGATGGGAGACACACGCCGCTTGGCCGCTGGCCTGCGAAAAGGCTTGCCCGAGGCCGCTGACGCCCATTTTCCTGAACGGAAATGGGAATCTCGATTTCCATGCTGGCGCGGCGGGCGCCGACAGCTATGTCGCCGATCCTGCCAAGCCGGTTCCCCATTATCCGCGACCAGTCAATTTCGATGACGGCAGTTGGGTTGCCTGGCTGACGCACGACCAGCGCAGCTTCGACGGCCGTCCGGACGTGATGACCTATCAGACCGAGGTGCTGAAGCATCCGGTACGCGTCTCCGGTGCGCCGATCGCCGACATTTTCGCGCGCACGACGGGTACAGACGGCGACTTCGTGGTAAAGGTGATCGACGTCTACCCGCCGGAAAATGCGACCAATCCCAAAATGGGCGGGTACCAGCTCCCGATCAGCCTCGAGATATTTCGGGGACGCTACCGCAAGAGCTTCGAGCATCCGTCGCCAATTCCGCCGGGCAAGGTGCAACAGTACAAATTTCGCATGCCGACCGTGAACCACACGTTCCAGCCCGGCCACCGGATCATGATCCAGATCCAGTCCAGCCTCTTCCCTTATTATGATCGCAATCCGCAAACCTATGTGCCAAACATCTTCCACGCCAAAAGTTCGGACTATCAGGCCGCGACGGTGACGCTCATGCGCGGCGGCGCCAATCCTAGCCGGGTCTGGCTCCCGATAGTTCCCATTGATCGGTCTGCAGAAGCGGCAAGATAAGGCCGGTCATGCGGAATGGCGTTGTCGGGGCTTGCCCGGCCACATGCACGGATTGAGACATATTTCGGGCAATGATGCCTAATGCAAGTCCCTGGAATCTGTTTACTTTTTGCCGCACTCGGATTCCAGATGCGCTACTCTGATCCACTCGCCGGGTTGGGCGGATTTGGAACTCTCATGACCCTCCGCAGGTTCACCTGATACGGAGGCGGAACAATGCAGAAGCCCGACGAATTGGAGCTGAACTCCGATAGATCGTTTCAGTCGAAGCTTTGGCGTACGCAGCGGCTTGGTTGGCTCCTGATGATTATCGTGATCGTTGCCGCGCTGGTCGGGCTGACTGGAAAGGGCGGCCCGCTCGCCAGTAATACGCTATCCGGCACGGGCGGCACATTCACCTATCCTCGTGTCGCCAGATGGCAGAGCGCCGACGAACTGCGGCTGAAGGTGGCCGGTTCTACCGGGGGTACAGCTACGATCGAACTGGGAACCGGGCTCATAGATGCGCTGGCCATAGAGCGCATCAACCCCGAGCCAATTCGCAGCGTGGCGACGGCCGAAGGGCAGCGTCTGGAGTTCGAGGTCGGCCCCGGCCCGGAGCCAAAGGAGATCATCATCAGCATTCGGCCATCTCGTCCTGGATGGGTGCGACATGCGCTGGTTCGACCAGGAAGTGGTTCGCCCGTCTACGTCTCTTTCTTGGTCCTGCCCTAGGAGACAAAATTGGAATCGGTGCTCAGAGGCGTCGCGATCTACATCCTTGTACTGATCGTCATCAGGATTTCTGGCCGCCGCACGATGGCACAGATGACTCCCTTCGACCTGGTGCTGCTGCTCATCATTGCCGAGACGACACAGCAAGGTCTGCTTGGCGATGATTTCTCCATCACGAATTCCGCCATATTGATCGTGACACTCTTCAGCCTCGACATCGCGCTTTCCTACGTGAAGCAATTTTTTCCGGCTGTGGACAAGTTCGTCGACGGGCGCCCGACGCTGTTGATCGCAAACGGCAAGCCGGACGAAGAAGCCCTGCAATGGAGCCGCGTAGGCATGGACGACGTGATGTCAGCCGCGCGCGCTCAGCATGGGCTGGAACGCCTGGAACAGGTGAAGCATGCAATTCTGGAGACCGACGGCAACCTCAGCATCATTCCGAAATGAGCGAGGCTATGACGCAATCCGGCAACACGCATCACCGGCGACATCCACCCCAATGATTGCCCGCCAATATTGCATCGGGAGAATGACGAGGGGAGGCCGGGTGGCGATCTTCGTCATCATGACTCTGTCGATCGGAAGGACGCGCGCAAGGCCTTCTTGTCCGGCTTGCCGACACTGCTGAGCCGAATTCTGTCCGTGAACAAGACCGACTTCGGCGCCTGTACCGCGCCCTTGCGCGCGCGGACGAGCGCGATCAGCTCGGCCTCCGAGACGATTGCGCCATCGCGCAGCACCACAACCGCTTTCACCGCTTCGCCCCATCTTTCATGCGGCACGCCGATCACGGCGGCGGCGGCGACGGCGGCATGGGAGGTCAGGACATCCTCCACTTCGCGCGGATAGACATTGAAGCCACCGGTGACGATCATGTCCTTCTTCCGGTCGACGATGCGCAGGAAACCGTCGGGATCGCGAACGGCGACGTCGCCCGTGTGCAGCCAGCCGCCGGCAAAGGCCTCGGCGGTCTGCTCGGGCTTGTTGAGATAGCCGCTCATCAGCAGCGGGCCTTGTACGCAGATCTCGCCCGGCTCGCCGTCCTCTACAGGCTTGTCGTCATCGTCCATCAATTGCACCCGAACCCAGGGTACCGGGCGGCCGCAGGAAGCGAGGCGATTGAGGTCGGTGGGGTCATGATCGGCGCGCTTCATCACCGTAACCGTCATCGGCGCCTCGGCCTGGCCGTAAAACTGGAAGAAGATCGGCCCGAAAGTCTCGATCGCTTCCTTGAGCCGGCTTGGCGAGATGAGCGAGGATCCGTAATAGATGACCTCCAGGCTGGAGAGATCATAATCCTTGAGCCGCGGATGATCGAGCAGGGAATAGATCATCGTCGGCACGACGAGCATGGAATTGATTCGATACTTCTCGATCGCCTCCAGCACCGCCGTCGCGTCGAAGCCTGGCAGGACGATCATCGATCCGTGCTTCACCATCGTCGGTGTGAAGATGACGCCGCCGGCATGGCTGAGCGGGGAGCAGATGAGGTGGCGGATTTCGTCCGGCCATTCCCACTCCTTCAGCATGATATCCATCATGGTCAGCAGGCAGCGCGATGAGAAGGTGATGCCCTTGGATTGACCGGTCGTGCCGCCGGAATAGCCGAGGCGGACAATCTCCTCGGGATCGCGGTGCAGGCGAACGAGCGGCTGTGGCGCGAAGGACTCGGCGAGCTTCGTCAAATCCTCGCCTATCTCCGTCGGGCCGAGGGCGAGGAAATGATTAAGATGCGGCAGCCGTCCGTCCAGCGCGCGGGCCATGTCATGGTAATGGCTGCTGTCGAAGATCAGGGCCTCGATCTGTGCATCCTCAATCGCATAGGCGATGTCGTCTACGGAGCCGCCGGGATGCAGCGGGACGATGGTCAGGCCGGTGAAGGGCATGGCGCCGTGGACGAACAGCACTTCGGGGCGATTCCGCGAGATCAGGCCGACACGAGTGCCCCTGGCCAAATTCCTCGACTTCAACGCCTGCACATATCGGCTGAGCACGTCGCGAAATTCGCGAGCATCAACGACGCGCCCGGTATCCGCGAAGGTTACGACCGGCCGGTCCAGATCGTAGGAAAGCGAATGGATCAGGAGATCCGATTCGGAAAAGGCCGTGCTGGACATTCCGCCCGCGGTTGTTCCGTCGCCCTCAAACATGGTTGAACCCGATCCTTCTTCGCCCGCCGCCTGCCTTGACCTTGATCGCTCGGCCAGGCGCCTCGGCAGACCTTAGAACCAATTGTCCTGTCGTCAAGATAAGTTGCTTGTAAAGCAACTTATCTTGACATTGAGAAGAGACGCTGCGCGAAGGTGGAACAGCTCGCCGATCTGCTCGACGGGGATGGACGAAACGATCGCCCCGCGATGCAGCTCCAGTCTCGCCAGTCCACGCGCTTCGAGCTGCCGCAGCGCTTCCCGCACCGGCATCCGGCTTACGTCATATTCCCGCGCAAGTGCCTCCTGGATGAGTTGATCGCCATCCTTGAATTCGCCGCGCAGGATATCAAGCGGTCGGGCATCCCCGAGGCGCTGGCAAATTCCCTGCAGGAGCGGAGGCCCGCGGCGAGGCGCCGCCTTTCAGGCGGCGCGGCTCCGGCTGAAACGATCATAGCCAAGATCGGCCGACTCGATCTCGGGCTCCCGGCCGAGCAGGAGATCGGTGACGATCCGTGCGGATCCGCAGGCCATGGTGAAGCCAAGCGTGCCATGACCGAGATTGAAGTAGAGATTTTGGAGCGGCCCGCGGCCGATGATCGGCGCTCCGTCGGGCGTCGTCGGTCGGAACCCACTCCAATATTCGCCTGCCTCGTCGCCAGCCGCGCCCGGGAACATTTCGTCCAGCGTCTTGCGCAGCGGACGCAGCCGCTTCGCGGGCAGATCGGCATTGAAGCCTGCAAGCTCGGCCGTTCCGGCGACGCGAATTCTGTTTCCAAGCCGGGTTACGGCAACCTTGCGCTCTTCGTCCATGATGCTGGCGCGGGGCGCCCTGCCCTGGTCCGCGACGTCGACGGTCAGGGAATAGCCTTTCACGGGCTGAACCGGGAGGTATGCGCCGAATGTCTTGGCAAGCAGAGGTGACCAGCTGCCGAGCGACATGATGAAGGCGTCGGCCCTGAAGGCCTCGTTACTCGCGATCGCGGCAATGATGCGACCGCCTTCGATTTCCAGCCGCTGCACCTCCTTGCCGAAGGCGAAGGTGACGCCTGCGGCTTTCGCCAATGCGGCCAGGCCTTGGGTGAATTTCAGGCAGTCGCCGCTTTCATCATCCTTGAAGAACAGGCCGCCGGCAAAAGGCTCGCGTGCATGTTTGAGGCCAGGTTCGGCTTGCTGGCATTGTGACCAGTCGAGTCGCTCGAAAGGAACGCCGAGCGCCTGCAGTGCTGGCGCGTCCCGCTCCGCCTGGTCGAGCGCCGCGTCCCGGTAAAGATGCAGCACGCCGAGTGTCTTCGCGTCATAATCGAGGCCGGTTTCCGCTCTCAATTCGCGGAGGCGATCCCGGCTGTAATTGGCCAGCCGGATCAAGCGCCGGCGATTATAATCGAACCGCTCGGCGCTGCATTGACCCAGCACTTGCCGGGCCCACCGCCAGGTCGCCATGCCGGCGGTCGCGCGGATTTTCAGCGGGGCATCGGCCTTGAGCAGCCAGCGTGCGGCAAGGAAAGGCAATTGCGGAGAGGGCCATGGTGAAGCGCCGCTCGGCGTGATCTCCCCGGCATTGGCAAAGCTGGTTTCGAGGCCGACATCGGAACGCCGCTCGACGAGCGTGACCTCGCAGCCCGAACGTGCCAGCAGATAGGCGGTGGTCACGCCGATGACTCCGCCGCCCAAGACAACAACTTTCATCGGGTCGGAACACTCCTATGATCGGCGGGGGGCAATCCCTGCGTGACGTTCGTCCAACGCATTGCTTCTCGGCCAGTATCATTTCGGATATTGGACATTCTATCCGATAGCAAATGCCTTTTGATGGTCGGCGGAGGATGGATGCCCTGGCCGATCGATTGGCGTGAGCCGCGTACCGGTCCGGGAGGCGCTGGCCCGACTTGAGCGCGAAGGCCTCGCCGCCAGCCCGCATCGCGGCTACGTCGTGACCGCGCTTTCGGGCGACGAGATAGAGGAGCTGTTCGACTTGCGCGCGACGCTCGAGCCGGAGCTGTTGAAGGCGGCGATTCCGCGAATGACGAGCGCGGACCTGGGCGCGGCGGCGGCCGAGCTCGCCGCCTATAATGAAGATATCGACAAGGCGGATGTCGCGAGTTGGGGCGAGCATAATCTGCGTTTCCATATGGCGCTCTATGCTCCGTCGGGGCGCCGCAGAACCCTCGATATCGTCCGCGGCCTGCTGATCAACACCGATCGCTATACGAGGCTGGTCCTGACCCTGGGTGCGGGCGTGAACCTGGCCAAGGACGACCATGGCGGCTTGTTCGATCTGTGCAAGGCCGGCGCCGTCACGCAGGCGATTGCCCTCGCGCGCGACCATATCGAACGGGCGCGATCGGACCTGCGGCATTTGCTGGAGAAGGATAGGCAGCAGCAGGCGGCGGCGATACATCCTTCCTGACCCGGCGAGAATCCTACTTCCAGACCTGCCGGGCAACGCGCAGCCAATTACCGCCGAGGATGCCCTGCACCTCGGCGTCGGTGAGGCCGAAGCCGCAAAGGCCTTCGACGATCTCCGGAACGTCCTCCGGCGTGACCATCGCGAAAGCATTCTCGATCCCCGGTGAATGCATCTCGGGATTATTCTCGACATCCATCTCGAAGTCGCCGAGATCGAAGACATAGTCGAGCCCAAGACCCACATGATGCGGACCAACGAGATCGACCACATAGCGAAGGTGGCGGAGAAAGGCCGGTACGAGATCGTCGGCGGTGCCGAGGAAGGGCCCAATCCCGTTAATGCCGATTACGCCGCCCTTGGCCGCGCAGGCTTTCATCAATTCGTCCGAAGCGTTGCGCGGATGGCTGACCAATGCGAGCGGGTTCGAGTGGGATAGGATGGTCGGAACACGGCTGTAGTCGAGCGCCTCCCGCGCTGTCCTCGGGCCGGAATGGCTTAGGCACAGGACCATGCCGGCCGCCTCCATCTCGTCGATGATCTGCCGGCCGGTCGCTGTCAGTCCCTGATCGACATCGAGGCAGCCGCCGCCAGCTTCATTGTTGCGGTTATAGGCGATCAGCATCCACTTCACCCCGAGACGGTAAAGCTGATGCACCCGTAGCGGGTCATCCTGTACCGGAACCATCCCTTCGACATCGAAGACGATGCCCAGGCGATCACTCAGTTTGGCGCGCAGCACGTCTTCGGGGCTCTGGACGAGGAGATAGTCGGTTGGGCGTTCCAGCAGCCAATCGCGCATGAAATTGAGCAGGGAAAGGTGCGCTTCCCACCCCATCACCCCATAGCCGGTATTGATCGAGACGACGCTGCAGCCGGCCGCCTTGTAACGTTGCAGTTGATGAAGGACGGCCGGGCGGGGCCGCATCGGCATGCAGCCATGATTGTCCCAAACGGTCGAGTGGCGAAGCAGGTTGCCGGCGCGCGGGGAAAGCGGCGCGAGTGCATTCATCGCGTCCTCTCCTCGGCGGCTGCCCATTTGGGCGCGTCGCCAATCAAACCGAAGACCAGGTGCGACGGTCTCGCCGCGTCGTGGAAAATGGTCTGCCGGGCGACGATCGGCGTGTCGCTGAGGCCGCCCGTGTTGGTGTTGCGGTCATAATGCGGGAAATCGGCCGATGAGATGTCGATGCGGACGCGATGGCCGGCCTCGAAGCGGTTGGCGGTCGCCCACATGTCGACCTCCAACTCGTAGATCGCGCCAGGCTCGAGCAGCGTAGCGGCTTCGGGCAGGTCGCGGTAACGCGCCCGCAAGATTCCATTCTGTAGCTGGATCGCGCGGCCATCCGGAAAGACGTCAGTCAGGCGTACGACGAAGTCGGTGTCTACTGCCGTCGAACTGGCGTGCAGCACCATTTTGAGATGACCGACAATATCCATATCCTCGGCGAGGACAGGCGAAGTGAAGCTTATCACGTCCGGCCGTTGCTGCGCGCCGCTGACGTCGACGCTGCCGGGGGCGATGACGCTCGATACGAGGTTTCCTCCGAGGGTGGGTGCGGGATCCGCTGGATCATAGTCGAACTGCGTCGAGAATCCGTCTCCAGTCGGCGCATGTTCGAAGAGGCCGCCGTCGGCCGACAGATAGAGACGGGACTCCCGGGCTTCCCGCGGTGGCCAAGTTTCGGAAGTGCACCAGATATTGGCCCCCATCAGATAATAGATGACGGTTGGCCATTCAGAGACCCGGTCCTCGCGGACCGCGTCGTACCAGCGGGTTAGGAGGTCTACCAATGCGAGATTGTCGGAAATCAGGGACAGTTCGGGGCTGGTCGCAAGTCCTTCCTTGTAGCCCAGCGTGTTGTGCGAATGGGGCGAGATGATCAGGCGAGCGCGGGCGGCAATGTCCGCCTTTCCATCTGCCTGGACACGGCGGAAGGTCTCCAGCGCGTCGTTGAAGAACCAATCATACCAGGAAGTCCGGAACAAAGGCGGTGCTTTGATGGACGCGACCAATTCGGCCGGGGATGTGTGCGGAAGCGTGTGACGGTCATGTGAGATATTTTGTCCGAAAAACTGGTCCAGTTTCTCCACGTCCGGCATGGTCACTTCACGGATGTCTAGCGCATCATGCACGAACTTCGCCCGGCCAGCGCAACCGAGCGAGCAATAATGGGCCCAGAGCTGCTCCTGCGCTTCCTTCACCGGCAAATTCTGCAGGTTCGGGAAAAGCTCCTTCAGGCGCGGTGGCAGGGAAAGCTCGATCGGCTCGTTGAAATAGCCGGTCGCCAGCGTTTCCTCGACCATCAGCCGCTCGGCGTCCGTATAGGATATGTTGAGCCTGCCTTCGCCCTTGCCGACAGTCTTGGCGTAAGCATTGAGGAACATGTGCAATCGCGCGCTACTGGTCGCGAAGCCCAATCCGCTGACATGCGGAACGATGGTGGTCATGCACGGATGCATTGCCATTTGCCACTGCGTCTGGCCGACATAGGAGCCGCCGAACGAAGCGATGAAGCCGTCATACCAAGGCTGCTCGGTCACCCACTCGATGCAATCATAACCGTCTTCCTGGTCGTACATATAATAATCCCAGACATCCGGCTCGCTTTGCCCGGTGCCGCGAAGATCCTGCGAGACCACGACATAGCCGCGCGAGGCCAAGGCGAACAAAGACCCGACATAATGGCGCTCCTCGCCCATGCGGTCATAAGGGGTTCGCACCACCACCGCCGGCGCCTTCTTGACCGGCGGCAGATAGAGGTCGGTCGCAAGACGGGTGCCGTCGCGCATCGACATCATCAACGTCTCGCAACGCACCGACGACTGGTCGAACTTGCGCGGCGGCAGCGTTCCCACCGACAAGGCGCGCTCCAGGTGCGGGGCGATGTCGCGAAGCAGCGGCAGTCCGCCATTCGGACTAGAACATGTCTTCACCAAACTGACCTCTCTTGATGATGGATCCGCACTCGGGCAGGCCGATTGATCATGGGCATAAATTGCTTGTCATGCAATACCACTTGACTCAGAAACAAATTCGCCAAAGATTGCCGGACATGGTGCCGGCTCCGCCGGCCGTATCGTCTCGCGAGCCGGGAGGTTCGTTCCAAAGGAAGGGAAATTGCAATGGGCAGGCTCGACAACAAGGTCGCACTCGTTACCGGCGGCGCCTCGGGAATCGGCAAAGGCATCGCGCTCCGCCTGGCCGCCGATGGCGCCAAGGTGATCATCAGCGACATCCAGCGCGCGCTTGGCGAGGCGACGGCAGCGGAGGGCGGCTTCGAGTTTCTCGAGCAGGATGCCAGCAACGAGCAGCGCTGGGATGAGATTATCGGAGACATCGAGCAACGTCATGGCAAGCTCGACATCCTCGTCAACAATGCCGGTATCCTCGGATCGGTGAACAACGATCCCGAACGAACCCAATTGGCGGACTGGCGAAAAGTGTTCGCCGTCAATCTGGAAAGCGTGTTCCTGGGCTGCAGGGCGGCAATCCCGGCCATGCGGCGGGCCGGCGGCGGTTCGATCGTCAATATCGCCTCTGTCACGGCGCAGATGCCGACCAGCATGATCCTTCCCTACGGTTCGAGCAAAGCGGCAGTTCGACAGCTGACCAAATCGGTGGCTGAATATTGCGCACAGCAGAAATTGAACATCCGCTGCAATTCGGTCCACCCCGGCTTCATCGACACCCCGGCGCAACTGCAGGGCAATGAGGAAATCGCCAAATCACGCGGGCTGACGGTCGACCAGGTTCGCAATGGCCTGAAGGCCAGGGTGCCGATGGGCGCGATTGGCGAGTCCGAAGATATCGGCGCGGCCGTTGCGTTCCTCGCCTCCGACGACGCACGATACGTGACCGGCGCGAAACTGTTGGTCGATGGCGGCATGATAATGGATTGACGAATGTTCCTCGTCTCGCCCGGGTATTCGCCGATCCCATTAATTGCGTTGTGGGCAATTAGACTTGACGCATAGGCAATTCAGAGAAAGAGTGCCGATACCTTCCCCGAAAGGTGGAGCGACGAAAAATTGAGAGGCCGAGGCTTCTCCAACAACTCTCTGGAGAATGGAATGCTGGTTTTAGGCGCTGACGAAATCAGAAGACTTGCGCCCCCGCGCCGCGTCGTCGAGGCTTTGCGCGAAGTCTTCGCCAGGGGTGGCGTCGTCGCCGTGCGGACCCCTTCGCCAGTACCCGGTGACTCGCCGAACCGGCTGTTCGTTTCGATGTTGGCGATGGACGAGGTCGGAGGGCCGGTGATCAAGCTGATCACCATCTATCCGGAAAATCCGGCACAGGGACTGGTGACGGTCCAGGGCGCGATTGTCGTCTTCAGCGAGACCGGGGCGCCGACGGCGATCCTGGACGGCACCATCGTCACCCAGTTGCGCACCGGCGCCGCTTCCGCTTTGGCCTCCGACTATCTGTCGCGGCAGGACAGCAGGCATCTCGTCATCATGGGAACGGGCGCATTGGCCCCCTCTATGGCGGCCGCCCATTGCGCCGTGCGGCCGATCGAGCGCATCAGCGTGTGGGGGCGGTCGGCCGACAAGGCTGCTGCCACCGTCGCCGCCATAAGCCAGCAGGTTCCAGGGGTCGAGGTGGCCGTCACCGACCGGATCGAGGAAAGCGTCGCGAACGCCGACATCGTTTCCTGCTCCACCAGCAGCCCGACGCCGATCCTTCATGGGAAGTGGCTCCGCCCGGGCACCCATGTCGACCTGGTCGGCGCCTTCCAGCCGACCAAGCGCGAGTCCGACGATGAGGTGGTCCTGCGCGCGCGCATCTTTGTCGACACCATGCATGGTGCGATGAACGAAGCGGGCGACCTGCTCGAGCCGATGTCGCGCGGCATTATCGACAAGAGCCGCATCGAAGGCCAGTTGGAGGATCTCGCCTCGGGGCGGATGAAGGGCCGCCGGTCGAATGATGAGATCACCTTGTTCAAATCCTCGGGCACTGCAATCGAGGATCTCGCCATGGCCCGGATGGTGGTCGAAGCGGCGGGCGCCCCCTCGGACTGACATCGCTGTTTTTTGAAAGGACCAGTCCATGACCTCATTGACAGCGATCGGAGAGCGGCTTCAAGCAGTGCTCGACGATCGCAGCTCGAAGGGGGATGTGGCCGGCGCCGTGGTCGGAATTTCGATTGGGGACGAGCAATTGGTGCTCGCCCATGGCAGTGCAAATCTCAACACGGGCCAACCCTTCACCGAGGATACCGGTTTCCTGCTCGGCTCGGTCACCAAGGTGCTGGTGACGACGGCCTTGCTGCGCTTTGTCGAGCGCGGCCTGGTCGATCTCGACGCGCCGGTTAAGCGCTATCTGCCCGATTTCGTACTGAGCGACAGAGACGCAGCCGAGCGCATCACCGTGCGTATGCTCGTCAATCACACCAATGGCATCGATTCCGACACCCTCTGTCCGGCGTCGGTGCGCGGTCGCGACGCCACGCGCCATTATATGACCTATCTGGCCAAGCTCGGCGTGCTGTTCGAGCCGGGCACGTCCCTCACTTATTCCAATCCCGGCTTCGTGATCGCCGCGCGGATCATGGAAGAGCTGACCGGCACGCCCTTCGAACGGGCGATCCAGACCGAATTGTTCGATCCGGCCGGCATGCGCGACGCCACCGCCCTGCAGACCCAGGCCTTCCTCCGTCGCACTGCGGTCGGCGCCTTTATCAGTCCCGACACCGGGGAGCTGAAGGCAAGTCACGTCTTCACGCTCGGGGAAGGCCTGGCCGGCGGCGGCACCACGTTGATCGTCAGCCCTCAGGACATGCTCGCCTTCGGCCGCATGCATTTGAAAGGCGGATTGGCGGCCGACGGCACCCGGGTGCTCGGCGACGAGCTGGTGACGGCGATGCGCACCACCAGTTTCGATCTCGGCATTCCCCAGGCGCCGCCGATGGGCCTTGGCTGGTGGGCCTATCCGATCGCCGGCACGACCGCCTATCATCATGCCGGCGGTTCGCCGGGCGGCACCTCCAGTTTCTGCATCATTCCCGAATATGATGCGGTGATCATCAGCTTCGCGACCGGGCCAGGCACCGGCCCCCTGCAGGATGAATTGCACAATGCAGCGATCGAGGAACTTACGGGACGGTCCGTCGTCCCGCCGTTCGAACCCGATCCGCAGCCAATTCCGGCGGATTTGGCCGGCGAATATCGTTCGTTTCAGCATCACGCGCGCGTGGAGGTCAAAGGCGACGAGCTTCTCCTGACGATGCGCTATCAGCCTTGCGACGAAGAGCATCGCGAGTTCTTCAAGGACATGTTCAGCACCACCCGCTTCCCGCCGGTCACCTATCGCAGTATCGCGCCCGGCCAGTTCCTGGCAGTCGGCGCGGAACCGAAGGATTATTCGGGCTTCCTGGGGCGCTCCTCGAAACTGCTGGCGGCGCTGCCCGCTACGCCGGCGCGCTGCATGGGGTTGCATACTATCCTGCGCTACACGCCGAAGATCAGCGGATGAACGAGGAAGTCCAAATGCCCGACATCGATACAGGTGCCCAGGCGGCTTCCAGGGCGGAAGCCGACGAACGTCCGACTTTCCGCGCCTGGTATGCGCTGTTCGCACTCACGGTGACGAGCATCTTCGGGTTCCTGACCTATCAGATCCTCACCCTGCTGATGCCGGATATCAAGACGGATCTGTCGCTGACCGATCTTCAGATCGGCGAGACGCATGGCTTGAGTCCGGCGATCTTCTCGCTTCTCATCCTCTATCCGATCGCTTGGGTCGCCGACCGTTACGAGCGAAGCGTCGTGATGGGGTGCGCCGTCTTGTTCTGGTCGCTTGCGACCGCCGTCAGCGGACTGGCCGTGAGCTTCATCACATTGCAGGCGGCTACCGTCGCGCTCGTCATGGGTGAGGCGGCCATCAAGCCGATCGTCTATTCGCTGGTCGCCGATCTCTTTTCGCCCAAATACCGGCCGCGCGCCAACATCATCGTGTACGGATCGGCCGCCCTGGGAGGGGGACTGGGCATGGTGTTGGGCGGTCTGTTGATCGGCATCGTCGATGACGTGCGGCTGCTGTTGCCGGCTTCGCTGAGCGACGTCGCTGCGTGGCGGCTGGCCTTCTTCGTCGTGGCGCTCCCGGGTCCTCTCGTCGCCTTGTCCCTGTTTCTGATCGGCTCCACGCGGCGCAAGGGCGCGACCATCAATGTCCACCCGCGCAATTCGGTCGCACCAATCAAGCCTTATCTGAGGAAATATGGACTGATCGCCTTTGGCGTCTTCGCCACGATGGGATTGTTCGATTTCGCGCTGAAAGCGTTCGCCTCCTGGGCGCCGATCATGTTGATGCGCATATTCGAGGTGCCCGCTTCCGAGGTAGGCATCAAGTTCGGTTCCACCTTCATGGCCGCCTCTGTAGTGGGTCTGGTCACGGCATCCTTGTTGACGCCCTTTTGGCGCAAGATCGCCGGCACCGCCTATGTGTTGCGGGCGATCTCGGTCGCGGCCGCCGGTACGGCTGTGCCCGTCTTCCTCCTCTTCTTCGTCACAGAGATCCTGCACGTCTACATATTGCTATTCTGTCTGGTGGTGATTTTCATCACAGGCGTGGCGTTGATGCCGGGCATGATGCAGGACATCGCGCCTGCACCGGTGCGCACGCGCATCATGGCTCTGGGGACCGTGGTGTATATGCTGGCGGGCGGCATGGGCTCGCCTGTCGTCGGTTTCGTCTCCGATCAGCTGGCAGCCGATCCCAGGGGACTGATCTGGGCGATCGTCAGCGTGTCAGTTCCGGCATTTCTGGCCTGTGCGGCTTTGGCGCATTTCATGGAAAAACCGTATCGGCGCCTCGTCGCGACCGTCGGCGCCGACTGATCAGGACCATCTTCATGGACAGGCTCATGCCCTCGAACGCAGCAGCGACACAAACAGGAAAGACGATGAACGAGCCGGGGAAATTCGACTTCGGGCTGACCGCCGAGCAGGAGCAGCGCGCAACAAGACTCCATTCCGAAACCATCGTCTGGGACTGGCTGTGGCAGCATGCGGGCGGTCCCAACATCTTCACCGCTTATCCGGACGAACTGCAAGCGGAATTCCGGACGCTCATGGCATCGGCGGGCAGCGGCATGGCTGCTTATGGTGCCGCGGTGCTATGGCCCTACCGCATGGCTTTGGAAGGCAGGTCGGACCTCATCAAGGACTGGTATATGCAGTCCGGCCTGACCGTCGGCACCTACCATATCGCGGTCTATGACGAGAGCGATCCGCGATGGGCGCCTTATGAGGCCATGTTTGAGGAATTGTTCACGCTTCCCTGGCTGCGCAAGGTCACCACGGCGGAGCAAGCGCGGCAGTGCAAGGAGGACGGCGTCATTGGACTCTACGCCCATTGCCAGCCCATCTCTCCTGCGCCGCGCAACCTTCAGGCGATCAGCCAAGCCTATGAGCGGGGCCTTCGCTCCTTCATGCTGACCTATAATCGAATGGACAATATCGGCGTCGGCTGCACCGAGCGCTACGATGGGGGCCTTTCCAATTACGGCATCGATGTCGTCCGCCATTGCAATGAGATCGGCATGATCGTCGACACCAGCCATTGCGGTCATCTGACGACGATGGACGCCTGCAAATTCTCCAGGAGGCCCGTCAACGCCAATCATACGTGCGCCAAGGCCTTGTCCGACGTTGCCAGGGCCAAGACGGACGACGCGCTGAAGGCGATCGCGGGCACGGACGGAGTGATCGGTATCGTCTCGGTGCCCTTCTTCCTCACCAAGACGAAAGGGGCGAGCATCGAGGTGATGCTGGACCATGTCCAATATGTCAGCGATCTGGTCGGCTGGCAGCATGTTTCGCTCGGAACCGATTGGCCGCTACAGGCGCCGGAAGCTGCGCTCGGCCAGACTCTGCGGGCCGAATTCGTGGAACATGGTTTCAAACCGGACGAAATCGATATCACCGACCGGTTGGCCGGGTTCGACGATTATCGCGATCTTCCTAACATTACTCGCGGTCTCGTCAAGCGGGGGTTCTCGGACGAGCAGATCAAGGGGATCATGGGAGAGAATGCGCTGCGCATGTTCGGGGAGGTCTGTGGCTAGCCCTCGCATGCCGACCCGGCGGATGTCCGCCGCTGTGCCCTCACCGGCGTGGACAAGGTCTTGAGAAGGCGCTATCGCCCGCTCCGCCCGCCGGCACCCACGGGAAGGCCTTTCCTGTTCGCAACTTTCCCGATCAGCTTGATCTCGTTTCGTTGCGGACCTGGGCAGGCGCCTTCTTCGGGCGGCGGCGGAAATCGGCTGGCCTGGACTGGCCCGCCCCCGGTAAGTCGCTGGAGCCTTTGCGTTTTGACTTTGGCTCTGGCTTATGGATAGCTGCGGTGTGAGCAGGGTTGCGTTTTTCGGCCGGCTGCTTCCGCCGCTCGGCGTGGCGTTAGGTTCTGACGCATTAGCGGATGGCAGGAGGGATTAGGCGGATGCAGTCTCAGGGGGATTCACTTGCTGGCCTGGGTGGGCGCATTCGGATGATGCGCAAGGCACGGGGTATCAAGCTCAACGAACTTGCCGAACGGTCCGATCTGTCGAGCGCTTTCCTGTCGCGCCTCGAGCGCGGACAGGTGTCCAGCTCGGTCGCCAATTTGATCCAGATCGCCAAGGCGCTGGGCGTCGCGGTCGCCGAACTGTTCCATGATGGTTCGGTATCGTCGCGAAGCGAGTCGGCCGTCCACAAAGTGGAAGATCTGGACGCCGATCAAAGCGTCGGCAGCACCGGCTACAAGTGGCGCCTGCTCGCCGGGGGCATGCCCGACGACGACCTTGAAGTCTTCTATCTGGTCTTTCCGCGCAAGGATAAGATGGGCACCCTGGTGTCGCACCAGGGGCAGGAATATTGCTATGTGCTGAGCGGCAAGGTCCGCTTCATCGTCGGCGGCAAGTCGTTCGAGCTCGGGCCTGGCGAAGGCATCCTCACCAATTCCGAGATTCCGCATCGCGCGGAGAATATCGGGCGCAGTGAAGCGCAAGTGCTGATGGTCGTGACCAAGACCCGGGTGCATGGCGAGCATTTCGACTGGTGGAAGACGCCGTCCGACGACGAAGGCGAGACCAAGGAACAGGTCGTCGATGACAATGTCAGCGTCTTCACGCGTGCCAAGCGACGCCGGGCTTAGGGCCTGATCGTTTGACGTGGAAGCGATTCACGCTTCTGCCGATGACGTGAAACAGGCTTTATTCAAATGTTCAGGCCATGATTCACGCTTCAGATTTATCAATCTGAGACGATCATGGTTCGCCAGCGCCACTATCGATTAAATTGCTTCACAAGCATTTTATCATTGCCTCTCGCATTCAAGTTTGCGTAACATGCAATCTCATCGGAGGTGGTGCCTCCTCGCCTGATCGAGAGGCCAGTCCGTGAACTTCGACTTTTCCGACGAGCAGAGGGAGCTTCAGCGTTCGGCGCGGGGCGTGCTGGAGAAGGAATGCACGACCGCCAAGGTGCGGAGGGTTCTCGAGGGAGATGACGGATTCGACCGCGAGATATGGTCGACCATCGCCGAGATGGGCTTTTGCGGTGCCGCCATTCCGGAAGAATTTGGTGGCCTTGGCCTGGGCTATCTCGAGCTTTGCGTGATTGCGGAGGAGCTTGGCAGGGCGCTTGCGCCGGTGCCGTTCGATTCGACCGTCTGCCTCTTTGCCGAGTTGCTCAAGCTCGCCGGGTCCGATGCGCAGAAGGCCCTTTATCTCCCCAGAGTCGCCGAGGGTAAATTGATCGGTACCCTGGCCCAGGCGGAGACCAGGGGCGCCGCGGCGGGTGCGCGCGCGGCAGTGAGCGGGGGCAAGCTCAGTGGCACGAAATGCCCAGTGATGGACGGTGGATCGGCGGACATCGCCATCGTCGTCGCCTTCGAAGAGCAGGATGCGGCGCCGACCCTGTTCCTGGTCGACCTCTCATCCGAGGGAGTCGAACGCACGGCCGTCGAAACGCTGGACCCCTCTCGCAAACACGCACTGTTGCGCTTCGGCGGCGCGCCGGCCGAGCGGCTCGGCGCACGCGGCGAGGCGGTGGATATTCTTGGCCATGTTTATGATCGGGCCGCCGTGCTGGTCGCATTCCAACAGGTCGGCGGCGCCGAGCGGGCGCTGGAACTGGCGCGCGATTATGCGTTGCAGCGTGTCGCCTTCGGCCGTCCGATCGGCTCGTTCCAGGCAATCAAGCACATGCTTGCGGACATGTTCGTGTCGCTCACCATCGCGCGGGCCAATACATATTATGCGGCCTGGGCATTGCAATCCGATTCGGCCGAGTTGCCGGCCGCCGCCGCCGCCGCCCGGGTGAGCGCGACCACCGCCTTTCAGCATTGCTCGACCAACAATATCCAGGTTCATGGCGGCATCGGTTTCACCTGGGAATTCGACTCTCACCTTTTCTATCGGCGGTCGAACCTGCTGGCGCTGTCGCTCGGATCGCAGTCGCAATGGGAAGCAAAACTGGTCGACCGCATGCGCACGCGTAAAGCCGTCTGAGGAATAGACCATGGATTTCGAGGATTCTCCAGAAGAGGCAGCGTTCCGCAAGGAGGCGCGCGACTGGATCAAGGCCAATGCACCGCACGACTTGCGGCCGTGGCTCGAGCGATCGCCTTATACGGCGGTCGAGCTTCCGCCGGGAATGGACGAGGTTGCCGCCCAGAAGGATTGGCAGCGGCGAAAATATGATGCCGGCTGGGCCTGTATTGCCTGGCCCGAAGCCTTTGGCGGCCGCGACGCCTCGCCGGCGGAGCGCCTGATCTGGGAGCAGGAAGAAGGCCTATTTCGCAAGCTGAGCACGCTTTTCCTGATCAATCTCGGTATCTCCGGTCCGACTATCCTGACGTGCGGAACCGATGCCCAGAAGGAGGCACTGCTCGCTCCTTGCGTCTCCGGCCGGCATGTCTGGTGCCAGCTTTTCTCCGAGCCCGCGAGCGGATCCGACCTCGCGGGGCTGCGGACAAAGGCCGAGCGGACGGGAGACGGCTGGACCGTCAACGGCCAGAAGATCTGGACGAGCTTCGCGCACGAGGCTGATTGGGGCCTGCTCCTCGCCCGCACCGATCCCAAGCTTGCCAAGCATGCCGGTCTCACCATGTTCGTGCTGAAGATGGACAGCCCCGGTATCGAGGTCCGTCCGATCAAGACGATCCATGGCCATTCCGAGTTCAACGAGGTCTTCTTCACCGACGTCTTCATTCCTGACGATCAGCGGCTCGGTCCGGTCAATGGCGGCTGGCGCGTCGCGCTGACCACCTTGATGAACGAGCGGCTGCTTGCCGGCGCCACTGTCGACACCGGCTTCGATGAACTGTTGGATTTTTGCCAGAGGTTCGAGACGGAAAATGGCCGAGCAATCGACGATCCCCGGGTCAAATCGCAATTGGCCCAGTGGGCGGTGCGGGCGAGCGGGTTGCGTTATGCGGCGCTGCGGGCGATCTCTCTGGAATCGAAGGGTGAGGTGCCGGGGCCGGAGCATTCTATCGGCAAGCTGGTCGCCGGGTCGATGCTCCAGGACATCGCAAAATTCGCGCTCGATCTACAGGCCGAGGCCGGGCTCCTGGTCGATGCCGATGTGGCGCTCTATGCCGGCCGTTTCCAGGTCATGCTGATGCATTCGCCGGCCACCCGGATCCTCGGTGGCACGGACGAGATCCTCCGCAACATCATCGCCGAACGCGTGCTCGGGCTGCCCGGCGATATTCGCGTCGACAAGGATATCCCCTTCGACGAAATCGCATCCGCGCGGGCCTAGCAAAGAGGGGGGTCCGTCGCCGCTTTCAGGATAATAATTGCGTGCAAAGCAAATATCCTTGACCCGAAGACAATTCAGGCGTTCAACTTCACAGCTTGAATCGACCAGTGTTGGGGACTTTTGCATGGGCTCACAGGAATTCGATCGTCGATCGCTTCTGACGGCGGCCGCAGCGGCGGCCGCCGTCGGCGCTGCGGCCATGGCTCCCGGCCGGGCCTTCGCCCAGCCCGTGCCGTCCAGCGAGGTGAGGGGGCGGGTCGAGAAGGGCTGGGAGCGGGTCGCCGACGCGTTCGGCGCCAACTTCAAGGCTGGCCGGGACGTGGGCGCATCATGCTGCGTCTATGTCGACGGTCATCCGGTCGTCGACATTTGGGGTGGGATGGCGAACCGTGAGACCAATCGGCCCTGGGAGCGCGATACGGTGATCGGCGTCGCCTCCACCACCAAAGGCGCGACGGCGATTTGCGCCCATCTTCTCGTCCAGCGCGGCCAGCTCGATCTCGATGCCCCGGTGACGCGCTATTGGCCGGAATTCGGCCAGGCCGGCAAGGAGAAGATCCTCGTCCGGCACGTGCTCGCCCATCAGGCCGGCCTACCGATCATCGACACGCCGGTGACATTCGAGGAAGCGGTCGCATGGCACCCGATGATCCGGGCGCTGGAGGTGCAGAAGCCGATCTGGGAGCCGGGGACCGAGCATCTCTACCATGCCACGACGATCGGCTTTCTCGTCGGCGAATTGGTGCGGCGCATCACCGGAAAGAGCCTGGGCACCTTCTTCCAAGACGAGGTCGGCCGGCCGCTTGGGCTTTCGGCGTGGATAGGCCTGCCGGAAGAGATCGAGCCGCGCGTCGCCAAATCCTATTCGCAGCCCTACACGTCGCGGCCGCTCAGCGAGTTGGCGGCCGAATTCGGCGCGGCCTTGCAGCTGGAGCCCGAATTGGCCGAGTTCGTGGTGACCAAGCTCTACGGACCGGGTTCGGTGTTCAGAAGGGCTGGCGGGGTCGGCGGCGGCACGCCGGAAGATTACAAGTCGCGTGCCTTCAGGGCAGCGGAGTTTCCTTCCGGCAACATGCTGGCCAACGCGCATTCGCTCGCCCGGATGTATGCAGCGACGGTGAGCAAGGTGGACGGCCTCCGGATCCTTCGCCCGGAAACGGTGGCGAGGATGACCGAGGTCCAGACGAACCGCTCCCGCATGCACGGCGCCTCGCCCGAGTTGCTTCCTTATCAAGCACATCTGTTCAACATGTCGCTCGGCTTCTGGCGGCCGAGCCCACCGCTGCCCTTGCTCGGGCCGGCGTCTTTCGGCCATCCGGGAAGCGGCGGTTCTCTCGGCGCTGGCGATCCCGAATCCCGCGTCGGCTTCGGCTATGTGACCAATTACGGGCCGGCGACGATGGTCGACAGGCGCCACATGGCGCTGACCGAGGCGGTCAGGAAATGCCTCGGCAAAGCCTGAGGCAAAGAAAGTGAGGGGCAGGTGAGCGCACAGGCATATAGCCGCCGGTCAGTTCTGGCGTGCGCAGCCGCGCTCGGCGCCACCGGGCTCGTGCCCCGCTACGCCTTCGCCCAATCTTCCGGACTGCTCGCCGCCAGGTCGCCCGCGCTGCGGGCGATCGGCGAGCGTCTGCACGCGCTGCTGCAGAACCCCGCCGCTCGTCGCGTTGCCGGCGCCGTCGTCGCGGTGTCGATTGGCGACGAGGAACTGGTGCTGGTCAGCGGCAGCGCCAATCTCAACACCGGCCAGCCCTTCACTCCGGATACAGGCTTCCTGCTCGGCTCCGTCACCAAGGTTCTGGTAACGACGATCATGCTGCGGCTTGTCGAACGCGGCCTGGTCGACCTGGATGCCCCGGCGCAGCATTACGTTCCCGAATTCACTTTGAGCGATCGGGAGGCGGCTGCGCGCATCAAGGTGCGGATGCTGCTCAATCATACCAATGGCATCGACGCCCACACGCTCTGCCCCTGGATGGTGCGCGGCCGCGAAGCGGGCCGGTCCTATACCGCCTATCTGCCCAGGGTGGGCGCTTTGTTCGAGCCGGGTACCTGCGTCACTTATTCCAATCCCGGCTTCGTCGTTGCGTCCCGCGTGATCGAGGAGGTGACGGGATTGCCGTTCGAGCTGGCAATCCGGTCCGAGCTGTTCGGTCCGGCCGGCATGCGCGACGCCACGGCGGTGCAGACCCAGGCTTTCCTGCGCCGGACCGCGATCGGCGCAGTCCCGAGTCCGGACGGCAAGGAATTGGTGGCGACGCCGACATTCACTTTGGGCGAAGGATTGGCTGGCGGCGGCACCACCGCGATCGTCAGTCCGCAGGACATGCTCGCCTTTGGCCGCATGCATTTGCGGGGTGGCGTGGCGCCGAACGGCACACGCGTGCTCAGCGCTGAATCGGTCGAGGCGATGCGGACGACCAGCTTCGATCTCGGCATGCAGCAGGCGCCGCCGGTCGGGCTCGGCTGGTGGAAGTTTCCGATCGCCGGCACGACGGCCTTTCAGCATGGCGGCGGATCGATCGGCGGCGGCTCCAGCCTCTGCATCGTTCCCGACCATGACGCGGTTATCGTCAGCTTTGCGGCAGGCCCCGGCGCGGGCGGCTTGAACGCCGCATTGCGCATGGAAGCGATCGAGCAGATGACGGGACGGTCCGCTCTATCGCCGATGACGGTCAAGCCGCAGCCGATCCCGGCGGATGTCGCCGGCGAATATCGCATTCTCCAGGACAGGGTGATGGTGGAGGTCGATGGCGAAGAGCTTATCATGACCCACAATTACGAGCCGATCGACCAGGAGCATCGCGACTTCTTCGAGCAGATGTGGGGACGAGGCCGGTTCCCCCCGACGCGCTTTCGCAGCATCGGCGAAGGTCTGTACGCGCCGGTGAGCTGGGATCCTGCCACGCATTCGAGCTTTGGCCGCACCCGGTTGCTGGCGGTGCTCCCGGCAACGGCCAGCCGCCGCATGGCGCTGCACAACGACCTCAACTTCATTCCAAAGGCAAGCTGATGATGCGTGCAGCGACCTTGGGTGGATGTCATTTGGCCAGGAGAAGATTTTGATGACCAAGCTGGTGCTGGGGAGCCCGGAATGGCTAGAGGCTTATCGGACCATCATCCGCAACGCCGCGGCGGGGCAGGATCTGTCCACCAGTGCGTTCGGCATGCACGAAACGCTCAAGAACGTGCCGGCGCATTTGCGGCAGGGCGGCGACGCCGACCTCCTGTTCGGCTTTCGGATCGTCGACGGCCAGCTCCAATTTCCCGACCGGGCCTGGGAGGATGCAGACTTCAAACTGGTTGCCGATTTTGAGAGCATCGCGCCCTGGGGCGACCTGCCGACCAAGGAGACGCGCGAACTGGGTGTCTTCGAACGGCTGGCGAAAGCGGGTAAACTTCGCTTTTCCGGCAGCCTGAGTGGCGCGCCCGAATGGTTGCACAAGCTCAACCTTCACGACCGGCTTGCCGAGATCACCGCGCCCTATGAGGCGTCTCCTTCTTGGGATGGCTAGGTGAATCGCCGATCGATCTGATGACGAAAGAGGATGGATATGCAGACTGACGGGAACATCCGTGACGCGCACGAAGCAGTGGGAAACCATTACGAGGTGGCCGGCATGCTCGAGGCGCGGCGGCGAACCACCGACGTGATCCAGGAGATCGCCGCCGCTATCCATCCCGGCATGACGGAAGCGGAAGGCATGCGGGTGGCGCGCCGGAAGCTGAAGGAAGCGGACTTGCTGCGCGGATGGCATGGCATCGTCGTGCGCTTCGGCGAAAATACGGTGAAGGATTATAGCGATCTGACCGACCCCGACGTCGTTCTCAAGGATTCCGACATCTTCTTCATCGACATCGGTCCGGTGTGGAAGAAATGGGAAGGGGATGGCGGTGACACGTTCGTCATTGGCGACAATCCCGAATTTCTGGCCATCCGGCGAGACGTGCACGCAGTCTTCGACGCGACCCAGGCCAAGTGGCGCGACCAGGGCCTGACCGGAACAGATCTCTATGAATTCGCCGCTTCGCATGCGGAAAGCCTTGGTTGGAAGATGAACCTGAAAATGGCCGGACACCGCATTTCGGATTTTCCCCACGCCGTTCATCATCAAGGCACGTTGGCGAATTCGGAATTTAGTCCGAGCACCGGCTTGTGGGTGCTGGAGGTTCAGATTCGCCATCCGACCAAGCCGTTCGGCGCCTTCTTCGAGGACATATTGCTGGCCGACGAGGCGGCAGCAAAAGTTGCGTGACAGGCAACTTACATGACTGACCTGCGGTTTTCTCCGAACCGGCCTGACTTCATTCCCAAATCCTCGCTCCGATCCGCCTTACCGTAGGCTGGTCTGCGCGAAGGTCTCGTTGCGACCTGCCGACGATTCTCGTCCGTAGCGATGAGGTGACAGGCATTGTCCTGTCGCCTTGGGCAAGCATTTTGACCGTTCGCCGTAATTGCACCCAATGCAATTATGCTTGACTAGCATGCAAATACAAGGAAGAGAGAGCGGACGGGGCAATCGCCGCCATCGTCTTGCCGGTCCGGGGGAAGCGAGCCGGGAAAGCCGGCGGCCAAGGTCCGAATATGACGTGATTCAAACGGCTCTGCCGAGCGCGGTTGCGCGGCTTCGTGGAGATTGGAGCAAGACATGCTGGGGATTATCGGCGCAGGAAATATGGCGGGTGCGCTGGCGCGGGGCTGGGGCGAGCCTGTCCTCGCCACGGACCGTGGCTCCGGTCGCGCCGCACGCCTGGTCGCGGACATTGGCGGCGAAGTCGTCGCCAGCAATGCGGAGCTTGTGCGGCGTGCCGACACGATCATCCTTGGCCATCACCCGCACCAGTTGGAAGAGATTGCAGGTGAAGTTGACGCGAGCGGCAAACAGGTCTTTTCCGTCCTGGCACCGACGACGATGGCTCAGCTGAAACAGGCCTATCCTAATTCGACGGTCGCCCGCATCATGCCTAATACGCCCGTCCAGCTTCGCATGGGCGTGTCCTGTATAGCTGAGGGCGGCGAGGCAGCCGTTCCCCTGTTCGAGCGGGTGGGAAAGGTGTTCGTACTTCCCGAATCGCAGATGAACCTGGGAACGGCGACGATCGGCGTCACGCCGGCCTATATCGCCCTCCTTATCGAAGCGATGGTCGATGCCGCAGCCGTCAACGGGCTGGCGCCGAAGCTGGGCCAGGCGATGTTCGTGCAGACATTGATCGGAACGGCGCATCTCATCGCGGAGAAGGGCTACGACACGCTCGCCGCCCGCCGGGAAGTCGCCACGCCGGGGGAATCCACGGTCCGCGGCGTCGCCGCGCTGGAACGCTGCGGTATCCGGCCGATGTTCCAGGAAGCGATGGCCGACGTACTCACCCGCCTCTCACAGCCCTATCATGGATGACGGAAGTGACTGACTCGAAAGCCGAAAAATCTAAATTCTCCGTCACCAAGCGCAACAAAGCGAAGCGGATGCGGGAGCGTGCCAGCTACGATGTCGACACCGTATACGAGCTGCTTGATTCCGCATTGATCTGCCACATCGCTTATGTGATCGACGGACAGCCATATTGCACACCCACCCTCTTCTGGCGGGACGGCAACCATGTCTATTGGCACGGCTCCGTTGGCAGCAAGATGATAATGGCGCAAGCGAAGCAGATCGACATCTGCCTCACTATTACCTTTCTGGACGGGCTCGTGCTGGTGCGGAGCGCTTTTCACCATGCGGTCAACTTTCGTTCTGCAATGCTTTTTGGCCGTGCGGGGGTCGTCGACGATCCGGTGGAGAAGAAGCGCGCAGCCGACGCCCTGATCGAGAACTTCCTTCCGGGCAGGAACGATCAGGTCATCGTGCCGACCGCGGCCGAAATGAAGCAGGCGACGTTCATGAGAATGACGATCGACGAGGCGGTTGCGAAGATCCGCGCCAAGCCTGCGTCGGGCGAACCAGTCGAGAACAGATACCAGCCGGTCTGGGCCGGGGATATCATCATCGAGAACCGCATCACCCGTATCATTCCGTGTCCGGAGCTCAAGCCGGGCATCGAGCCGGGGCCGGAGGTCGAAGCGTTCAAGGAAGGAGCGAGGCTGGATACGACCTTGCTCGCGATCAGGCGGGGTGCCGCCCGGACGGAAAGCTGATGCCGGCAGGCGTCGGTCGGTGATGACAGCGGCAACGAAGCTCCCTATTTCGGTCTGCGTCGCGGGCGTCAGCGGCGAAGTCGGACGATTGCTGGCCAAGTCCATCCTCGAACAGGATGATCTGCGACTGACCTCGGCAGTTGCGCGCAGTGCAAGCGGGCGCACCGTCGGCGCGCTTCTTGGTTGCGATTGCGACCTGGACATCCGGCCAAGCCTGGCCGAGGCCTTGGAACGAGACCGGTTCGATGTGCTCGTCGACTATACGTCGGCAAATGTGGCTTATGCCAATGTGCGGGCCGGGCTCGAAGCCGGCATTCCGGTTGTGGTGGGGACGTCGGGGATCACCGCCGAAGAGTTCGAGCAACTGGATCGTCTCGCGCGTGACAAGAAGATCGGGGCGATCCACGGCAATTTCGCCATTACCGCGACGCTGGCGCAGATTTTCGCCGCCGATGCCGCCAATCACCTCAAGAGTTGGGAAATCATCGAATTCGCCCACGACGGGAAGATCGATGCCGTCAGCGCCACCGCCCGCGAGCTCGCCAATCGCCTCGCCGAGCGCGGTGGGCCGGAGCGAAAATTGGCGCTCGATGCCTTTGTCGGCGACAATCGGTCTCGGGGTGCCACGATCGAAGGCACGCAGGTTCACGCCTTGCGGCTGCCGGGCATGGTTGCCGGTTTCGAGATCATTTTCGGCCGCGGCCATGAGCGGCTGACCATCAGGCATGAGGCGCTCACCCGTGCCGAACCCTATATCGGCGGCACGTTGCTCGCCATTCGCAAGGCCCCCCAGCTTATCGGCGTCCACCGTGGACTGGAGTCGGTGCTTGCCTTGAACTGAATGTCGAACGGCTCTGCAATCCACGCATCGCCCATCAGAGGAACCGTACCGGCGCTTGGAAGAAGGAATGACGATGGCAGATGTCAGGGACTATGAGCGTGCGGAAAGGCTGTTGCCCTTTACCCGCTCCAAACTTGTTGCCGGCGGTGCCGTCAAGCCGGTCTGGATCGAGAAGGGGCAGGCTTTCTGGTATCTCAGGGAAAGTCCCGCCGGGCATGAATTCATCCTGGTCGATCCGGGTAGGAAATGCCGAGCACCGGCCTTCGATCACGGACGGTTGGCCGATGCGCTGAAGGCGGCGAGCGGCGAGCCGGTGGATGCGGCGGCGCTGCCCTTCCGGTCGATCCGGCCCGAGGATGATGCGGTCGCGTTCGACGCTTTCGGCGCACAGTGGCGATGCGATCTCGATACCTATGCCTGCGAGAAGATCGAAGGGCATATTTCGGCGAACCCGCTGGAAGTGAAATCGCCGGACGGCAAATGGGCGGTTTCGCGACGCGGACATGACCTTTGGATCCGCTCCTCAGCAACGGGCGAAGAGCGTGCACTGACTTCGGACGGCATCGCCGACAATAGCTATGCCTCGCCGCTGGATTCGCTAAGCTTCGGGGCATTGCTGCGGAAGGTCGGGGTTCCGCATCTACCGCCGCTCGTCGCCTGGTCGCCGGATTCGCGCTCCTTCGTCACCCATCGCATCGATCAAAGCGGGCTTCGCCTGTCTCATCTGATCGAGACTGCACCGCCCAATGGCGAGCCGCCGATCCTGCACAGCTATCGCTTTGCGCTGCCCGGCGACGAGAAAGTTGCGATGGGCGAACTGATCGTCTTCGATGCGGAAACAGGCGCGACGGTCAGGGCCGAGAGCGGACCGATGCTGATGTGGCTCATGTCGCCTTTGATGTCCCACGAAACATGGTGGGCGGAGGACGGCGCCACCATCTATTTCCTCGAGCAGCCAAGGGATCTGCAGACATTGTGGCTCAAGCGCCTCGACCCGAAGACGGGAGAGGTCCGGACCCTGATCGAGGAGAAAGGCGAAGGCTATCTCCACGCTACCCAGATCCTCGGCGCCAAACCGATCGTTCGCGTGCTTTCGAGCGGCGAAGAGGCCTTGTGGTTTTCCCAGCGTGACGGCTGGGGCCACCTCTATCTTTACGACACGAAAGACGGCGCGCTGCTGAACCAGGTCACGTCGGGGGAGTGGCTGGTCGAGGAGATCCTGCACGTCGATGAGCAGGCGCGTGTCGTGACCTTCATCGCCGCGGGGCTGGTGGCGTCGGATCCGTATCGGCGTCAGGTCTGCCGGGTTGGCCTGGACGGCCACGGCTTTACGCGCCTCGGCGACGACGATCTCGATCATATCGTCACCATTCCGCCGAGCGGCGCTTATTATGTCGACTCCGCGTCCGCGGTCGACACGCCGCCGGTCGTCAGCGTGCGTGACTGGAACGGCAAGCTAATGGTCGAGCTTGAACAAGCCGACATTTCGAAGCTGCTGGAGGCGGGCTGGACCGCCCCCGAGCGCTTCTGCGTGAAGGCGGCCGATGGCGTCACCGACATTTACGGCAATCTCTATCGCCCGCACGGCTTCGATTCGAGCCAGCGCTATGCCGTGATCGACTCCCCATATCCCGGGCCGCAGCATGGCCGCGTCAATCCGAATTTCGGCGACCGCGTCCATTATGATGTCGAATCCGTCGCTGCGCTCGGCTTCGTCGTCGTGACCCTGGACGGGCGCGGGACGCCGGGGCGAAGCAAGGCCTTCCTCGATCTGGCCCGCGGCCATCTCGAAAATGCCGGCTTCCTCGAGGACCATGTCGCGGCGATCCGTCAGCTTGCCGAGACCCGCCCCTGGATGGATCTCGACCGCGTCGGCATTTTCGGGCTGTCCGGCGGCGGCTTCGCGACGGTCCGCGCGCTTTGCACATATCCCGATTTCTACAAGGTCGGCGTTTCATCCTGCGGCAATCACGATCAGCGCCTCTATCAGGCCTCCTGGGGCGAGACGCATATCGGTCCGCTCGAAGGGAATGAGGAGGCCTATCTTGCGGCGTCCAATGTCGAGCTCGCCGAACGTCTGCAGGGCAAATTGCTGCTGATCCATGGCGAGATGGACGACAATGTCCATCCGCACATGACGATGCGGCTTGTCGACAGGCTGATCGCGGCCAACAAGGATTTCGATCTGCTGATCGTGCCTGGGGCCGAGCACGCCTTCGTCGGCTATATCGGCTACGTCTATCGCCGCCGCTGGGATTTCCTGGTGAGGCATTTGCAGGGCGTAGAGCCGCCGGCCGGCTACCGCATCGCCGACCCGCCCATCCGCCTCGATGGTCTGATCGGTTGAAATCTGCATGGAGCTCGGTTCGATGAACAATGTCCCCTTTCCGAGAATGAGGCCAGCGCGCCCGGACCCCGCTTACGTTTCGGCGACCGCGGGCAAGGCGATGATCTCGACCTCCCATCCGCTGGCGACGGAAGCTGGCCTGACGGCGCTCCGGCGTGGCGGCACCGCCGTCGATGCCTATCTTGCCGCGGCAGCGGTCCAGACCGTCGTCGAACCGACCATGACGGGCCTGGGCGGCGGTCTCGGCATCATGGTGTTCGACCCTGCGACCGGAAAGAGTCGGGCGGTGGGCGGCATGGCGCTGCTTCCGGCCGCCGAAAATGTCTCCACGTTCGACGACGACGCCTTTCAATCGGGCCGAACAGCGACGGTGCCAGCCTGGGTCTCGGCCGCGCATGGCGCGTGGAAGAAATGGGGCAAGCTCGCCTGGTCCGATCTGTGGACCGACGCCCTTTCCTGCGCGCGCGACGGCTTCATCGTCGATCAATTGCTGTGGGGCACGATCTGGGAATATCGCAACGTGCCCGGCATCACCCAGGCCGGGCGTGACGTCTGGTATCCGGGCGGCCGGTTGGTCTGTGTCGGCGAGGAACTTCGTCAGCCCGCGCTCGCTCGCACGATCGAGGGCGTGGCCGAACAAGGCCCGGACTATTTCTACCGGGGCGACTTCGCCAGACATTATGTCGATGTCGCGCAGGCGGCCGGCGGCCGGCTCACGCTCGACGACATGGCGTCGGCGCCGGACAAGATCATCGACATGGATTTGCCCGAGCTCGTTCTTGCCAATGGCGACGCGCTGCACACGAGCGGGCTTTTGTTCGCGCTCGCGCTCAACCTCGCGTCCATCGGCAATCTCGGCAAGATGGGCCGGCCGACCGAGGATGCCGACAGCCTCTATCTATCGATGCGGATCATCGAGGAAAGCTGGCACCATGGCTTGGCGCTCGCCCAGTCCGGGACGGCCGGCTTCGGCGGCTTTCAGCAGGCGATCGATGCCGTTTCTCCGGAAGCAGCAGAGAAGCTCTGGCCTCAGGTCAAATCGGGTCCCCCGCATCCATTCGACGGCATGAGCATGGATACCTGCGGGATCGTCGCCATCGATGAATCCGGCCTGATCGCCCATGGCACGCACTCGACCACCAGCACGCCATTCGGAGTCGGCCTGATCGCGGACGGCGTCCTCCTTGCCCGACCTGTCTACCATTTCGCCCGGCGCCCGGTACCGTTGCCGGCAGGGTGGGGGACCAGCCTGCTGATGCTGCGCGGCGGCAAGCCGCTCTTCACGGCCGCATCACCGTCCATCTCGGCGATCCAGAACGTCTTCCAGAACAGCGTCAATGTGCTCGAATGGGGAATGACCCCGGGTGAATCCGTGCAGCAGCCGATGTTCGGCGCGACCCTCTATCCGAGCCAGCGGCCGATTATCGAGGCGACGATGGGGGAGACGATCATAGCGGACGTCGAGCGGCGTGGCCTGAAGGTGCAAAGGGTGTCGCCGTGGGAACAGGAGATGGGCAGCTGCCATTCGCTGCACATTGCAGAAGATGGGACTTTGGACGGGGCCGCCGATCCAAGGCGGCTCGGCCGTGTGGCAGGATATTAGGGTCAGATTGAAGTGCCCGCCAGAAACGATCGTCGATCGATTCCCGCGGTCGCGCTTGGTTCAGGAATATTTGGCCCCCGCCTGCGCCTAAGCCTTACCGAGACACTTCCTGACCGCCGCGGTAAGTTCGCTGGCGCGCGGATCGAGGAGACCGATCTCCGCATAATTCGGAACATAGCCGAAGGCGACGCGGGATTCCGGGTCGGCAGCGCCGAGCGAGCCACCGGATCCAGGATGCCCGAATGAATTGGGACCCAACATGGGATTGACCGGCAATGTGGGTCGCCAGAAGCCCAGCGACATGTTGAACAATTTCTTCGTGTAGGGCTGCAATTCCTCTGGGACGCCGTGCATACGGGAGCGGTCGGTCTGGACTTCCGTCGCTTTTGCCACCGTGTCGGCCCGGAGGATGCGGATGCCGTCGACGTCGCTCACCGTCGCCGCATACATGCGAGCGAGGGAACGGGCGTTGGCCACCATATTGCTCGCGGGGAATTCACCAGCCCGATAGGCCCGCGAGAGGAAGATCTCGGGCGTGACGGCGCCCACCTGCCCGGCTCGCATGAAGGCCGAATCGGGTGCGTACAAGCCTTGCATCAGCGCGGCCGCCACTGCGGGGTCGAACCCCATCGCCTTGGAGAATTCGGCAACCATTACCTCCGGGGATTTGGAAGGGATGGTCCATTCGCGTTGCGAATAAAGCGGCTCATATTCCTCGGGCATGCCGATCCAGGCAGTCAAGCCGAGCGGGACGGCGATTTCCTCGTGAAAGAATTTGCCGATGGTCTTGCCGCTGACGCGCCTGACCAGTTCGCCGACCAGATAGCCGAAGGATTCCGCATGATAGAGATGTTCGGTGCCGGGCTCCCAGAGCGGCTTCTGGACTTCAAATGCGTGAATCATCGGCCCCCATTTGGCCGTCTCCTCGAACGTCACGGGGGTGTCGATCAGCGGCAGCCCGGCCTGGTGCGCGAGCAGATAGCGGACCGGAATTGTTTCCTTGCCGGCCTGGCCGAATTCCGGCCAATATTTGGCGACGGGCGCTTCGAGATCGAGCTTGCCGCGTTGCACGAGAAGATGGGCACAGATGGCGACCGCGCCCTTCGTGGTCGATGCGAGAACGGTGACGGTTTCTCGTTCCCACTTACGTCCCGTCTTGCTGTCGGCCAGGCCGCCCCAGATGTCGACCACCGGATGCCCGTCCAGATAGACGCAGCATGAGGTCCCGACTTCTTTCCCGTTCTTGAGATTGGCGCGGATGATGTCCGCCACAGGCTCCCAGCCCTTTTCGACCAAACCAGTGATGCCATCCATTGTTTCGTACCTTTTGCTGACGGCGTCCGCGGCGCGGAGGGTCTTGGGGAACAAGGCCGCAGCGCCGAGAACCGCCGTGGCTGTCAGGAGTGATCGACGATCGAAATCCGTCCGGTTCATGATGCGTCCTTTTCGTTCGATTTCGCCCGGCCGGACGGGTTCACTGGCTTATGCCTTGCCCAGACATTTCCTGACCGCATTGGTCAGTTCGATCTGCCGCATGTCGATCATCTTCGCGGCCCAGAGATTGGGGACGTAGCCGAAGCCGACACGCGAATCCGGGTCACCGGCGCCGAGCGATCCGCCGCTGCCGGGATGACCGAACGAAGCGGGGCCGAGCAACGGAAGCATCGACGAATTGGGCCGATGGAAGCCCAGCGACATGTTGAACATCTTGCGCGCATAGGGTTCCAGCTCGGGCGGCGCGCCGTGCATGCGGGAATTGACGGTCTGGATCTCCGTCATTTTTGCTACCGTCTCCGGCGTCAGCAGCCGGAAGCCGTCGACCTCCGCCACCGTCGCGCCGTACATGCGGGCGAGCGAATGGGCGTTGGTGAACATGTTGCCGCCGGGGAATTCCATCGCCCGATAGGCGCGCGAACCGACATTCTCCCCATTGAAGCCGCCGAACTGGCCGGCCTTGAAGAAGTCGGTGCCGGGCCCGTACATGGTCTTGATCACCTCGACTGCGATGGGAACTTCCCACCCCATCACCTTGGCGAAATCGGCGACCATCGCGCCCATGAAATTCTCTGGATAGGGCTCCTGCTCGACCGTGGCGACGCGCGGTTCGATTTCTTCCGGCAGGCCGATCCAGGCCGAGAGCTTGAGCGGCCGGGCGATCTCTTCCTGGAAGAAGGTGCCGAGCGTCTTGCCGGTCACCCGCCGGACGATTTCGCCGACCAGGAAGCCATAGGTCACGGCATGGTACATATGCTCGGTGCCGGGGGTCCAGAGCGGCTTCTGGACCTCCAGCGCGCGAATGGCCGGATGCCAGGCGCGCAGGTCTTCGAACGTCACCACTGTGTCGGTGTAAGGCAGGCCGACCTGGTGGGAGAGCAGATAACGGACCGGGACATCCTCCTTCCCCGCCTGGCCGAATTCCGGCCAATAGCGGGTGACCGGTGCATCCATGTCGAGTTGGCCACGCTGGGCGAGGAGGTTCGCGCAAAACGCGGCAGCGCCCTTGGTGGTCGATGCCACCAAGGCGACCGTATCCTCCTGCCATGGACGATTGGCGGCCTTGTCGGCGAGACCGCCCCACACGTTCACGACCGGACGGCCATCGACATAGACGGCGCATGAAGCGCCGAGGTCACGACCCTCCTTGAGATTGGCGCGGAGGATGTCCGCGACCGGCCCCCAACCTTCTTCGACAAATCCGTTGAGACCATCCATTGCAGGAATCCTTTTGCTTGCCGTGACAGGGGTTGCCGGCGCGCAGGCAGGAATCAAAGTTGCCGCGCCGAGAGCCGTGGCGGTGGCCAGGAATGACCGGCGATCGAAGCCGTTCGCCAGCGTGGAAATCCCGTCATCCTTGCCGCTCATCTCTCGTCCTTTCTTCTACTCTGCGTTACTGACTACTAGTAGATAGTAACGCTATATAGATCAAGCCCTGAATCCGAAGAAATTGCTCAGCATGCAATCGGGCCGCTCCAGCGAGTCGAACGGCCCGGGTGCGTCATTGGCCGGTGAATTTGGGCGGGCGCTTCTCCGCCAGTGCGGTGATCGCCTCCTGATGGTCGCTGGTCAGGTTCGACAGCGCTTCATAGGCGATGCTCGCATTCATCATCGACTCGGCCAGTTGGCGGAGCGGGATGTTGATCGTCATCTTGGTCCAGCGGATCGCCTTGGTGGCGCCCGACGCCAGCTTCTCTGCAAATTGCCGGACGACTTCGTCCAGTTCCTCGCGCGGCACCGCCCGGTTGATGAGGCCGATGCGCGCCGCCTCCGTTGCCGTCATCAGATCACCGGTCAGCAGGAATTCGCGGGCGCGGGCGTAACCGATCAGCTGCGGCCAGATCGTCGCGCCGCCGTCGCCGGCGACCAGTCCGACGCTCACATGGGGATCGCCGATCTTCGCCGAATCCGCAGCAAAGATGACGTCGCACAGCAAAGCGATGGTCGCCCCCAATCCCGTAGCGTGGCCGTTGACCTTGGCGATGACCGGCTTCTCGCAATCGAGCAGCGACAGCACCATCTGTTTGGCCTCGCGCGCCGTCTTTTCGAACAGGGACGGATCGTCGATCATCGCCTGCATTTCCTTGAGGTCGCCGCCGGCGCTGAACGCGCGGCCGGCCCCCGTCAGGACGATGATGTCGGAGTCCGGATCGTTGGAACAGTCGACGAATAAGCGCGACAGCTCCTCATGCAGCACCGCGCCAACCGCATTGAGCTTGTCCGGCTGGTTGAGCGTGACTTCGAGGATGCGGCCATGACGTGTAAAGGCGATGGTTTCGTAACTGTTCAACTCGTCCTCCTTGATCAGGGCACCGAGGCGGCCGCCCTTTCAACTTGTCGAACCGACCCATCACCCGGCGAGCGGCGCTCATCGACGCCGCCCGTGCAAGGCATCAGCCCGGCATCGGCGCCAGGCCGCGCGTGACGGTGACGGATCGCAGGAAGGTGATCGCGTCATAATCGGCCACGCTTTGCGGACTGAGCGGCGTATATGGAATATTGGGTGCGCTTCCCTTGCGCGGCGGCAGCGCCGCAAGCGCGCCTGGCGGAAGGCCGCGGCTGCGGCCGGTCGGCAGGAACAGGTCGGATCCCTGCGCCATCAGCCGGCCTTCGAGACTGCCCGCTTCAGGCACGTCGATCGTATTGGCTTCGGACTCGCCGACGGCACCGGCGACGACCGCGAACCGGTCGCCGAACATCTGGTCGAGATGTGCGCCGGTCGGCAGGAATTCGTACCAGGGCAGCTTCGCCCGGGTTCGGCGGAGGTGGATGCTGTGCAGGAAGACCATGATCTTGCCGCGGCCCTGTTCCCGCTCGGCGATCCAGGCCAGATGCTCGGCCGCCATCGCGTCGCGCATCGACACGAGTCTATCCAACGATTCGCCCCGCGCCGCCGCCGCATGCAGGAGCAGCAAATTGCGGGCGACGACCAGGTGACGGAGCGCCTGGCGGAAGGAATCCATGTCGGTCTTGCCGACGAATTCGGGACGGCGCATCTTGAATTCGAAAATGAGGTTTTCCACAGCCAGACGAAGACCCTGGGCGCGCGGCGACACGCCGAGCTCCTTGCCGGTCGTGGGCGGAATGGCATTCTCGTCGCCGGCGAAGATCCGTTTCATGATCTCCTGGGCCCGAGCCGTTGCCGTTTCCTCCCACTCCTTGTCCGAGCCCAGCAGGGGATCGACGATATTCCGATATTTTGCGGCGGCGTCCGGATCGGTCCTGTCGAGATAGGCCAGCGCATAGGTCAGGCCATCCCGCGGGCTTTTTGTCGTCTCCTGGTCGGAGGCGAGGGTGCCGTAAAGGTTGAGTTTCACCTTATGGGCCGGATCGTCATTATATCGCTTCAGCCACGCGATGAGATCGCGATTGCGCTCCCAATGGCCGATGCCGACCGAGAAGCCTTCGTCTTCGATCGCCTTGAAGCTCGTCCCACGGCCCTGGATATAATCGTCGATCAGCCGCGCCCGCATGTCGTTGGTCTCTATCGTGATCGCCCGAAAGCCATGCTTCTCGACGAGCCGCTGGAACAACCGATTGCGGACGACCAGGAACTCCTCGCCGCTGTGCAGGGGCTCGCCGAAGCCGAGAATGTCGACGTCGCCGAGACGCGCCATCAGCCGGTCGACGGCGCCATCGAAATTCTTGTCGAGAGAGAAGCGGATCGACTCGCGGGCGATCCAGTCGTCGATCGTTGCATAACGCTGCGGCACGGTCACGCGAGCGGAAGCGGCTTGCGATGCCAAAGCGGCGACACCCGTGGCGGCGGTCCCCGCAAGAAAGGATCGGCGGCCCATCTGGCCGAGTGGACTCGATGAGGTCATGCTCGCACTCCTTGTTCGATGATAGGGTTCATTTTGCTACCGAGTCAATTAAAATTGCATGAGAAGCAAATATGGTCTTTCGGCCAAGGCGTTGTGGCTAGGACATGCGGCGCCGATAGGTGATCATCGCGAAGACGTAGGCGACGATGAGGATGCCGACGCACCAGGCAAGTGCGATCCATATCGCGTTGCCGACCGGCTGCCCGGCCAGAAGGTCGCGGATCGCGTTGACGATCGCCGTCACCGGCTGGTTTTCTGCGAAGGCGCGGACAGGTCCCGGCATGGAGGCGGTGGGCACGAAGGCCGAGCTGAAGAACGGCAGGAAGATGAGCGGATAGGAAAAGACGCTCGCCCCCTCCACGGATTTGGCAGTGAGGCCGGGGATGACCGCCATCCAGGTCAATGCCAGGGTGAGCAAGGCCAGGATGCCGGTCGCGGCCAGCCAAGCTTCTATGCCGGCGCCAGAGCGAAAGCCGATGATCAGGGCGACGAGCAGGACCACCGCCACCGACAGGAGATTGGCGACGAGTGAGGTGAGCACATGGGCCCACAGCACCGCCGATCGGGCGATCGGCATCGACTGGAAGCGTTCGAGGATACCGTTCCTCATGTCGAGGAAGAGCCGGAATGCGGTGTAGGAGATGCCGGTGCAGATCGTGATGATCAGGATGCCGGGGAGCATGTAGTTCACATAATTGTCGGTCCCGGCCTGGATCGCGCCGCCGAAGACGTAGACGAACATCAGCATCATGCCGATCGGCATGACCGCGGTTGTGAAGATGGTGTCGACGCTGCGGGTGATGTGACGCAGCGAGCGACCGAGCAGGACGGCGGTGTCGCCGAAGAAATGCGTGCTCATGATGAATTCCTTATTTGGCTGCGGGAGCGTTGCCGGCTTCAGCGGTGTCGCCTGGCGTGCCTTTGCTTCCGATGTTATCTTGCTTGTCGGCTGCGCCGACGATGGCGAGGAAAATGTCCTCGAGCGTGGGCTGCTTCTCGACATATTCGACCTTGGCGGGTGGATGCAGCTTCTTGAGCTCGTCGAGGGTGCCGTTGACGATGATCCGGCCTTCGTGGAGGATCGCGATCCGGTCGGCGAGCTGTTCCGCTTCGTCCAGATATTGCGTCGTCAGCAATACCGTCGTGCCTTGCTCGGCGAGGCTCTTGACCGTCTGCCACACTTCGATGCGTGCCTGGGGGTCGAGGCCGGTCGTCGGCTCGTCGAGGAATATGACCGGCGGATTGCCGATCAGGCTCATCGCAATGTCGAGCCTGCGGCGCATGCCCCCGGAATAGGTCGACACCTTCCGCGCGCCGGCGTCGGTCAGTGAAAAGCGCTTGAGCAATCCGTCCGCGATCGCGCCCGGATTCTGGAGGTGCCGCAAGCGGGCGATCAGCACCAGATTCTCGCGGCCGGTGAGGATTTCGTCGACCGCCGCGAATTGCCCGGTGAGACTGATCGAATCGCGTACCCTCGTGGCCTGCGTGGCGACATCGAAGCCGTTGACCAAGGCTGCGCCGGCATCTGCTGTGAGCAAAGTAGACAGGATCTTCACGGCGGTCGTCTTGCCGGCGCCGTTCGAGCCGAGCAGGGCGAAGATGCTACCGCGAGCAACGTCGAAATCGACGCCGCGCAACACCTTCAAATCCTTGTAAGATTTCTCCAGGCCGCGAACGCAGATCGCGTTGCCTTGGGTCTGATATGCTCCCACCAGGACACTCCTTCCAATCGCTACTATGCGTTGCTAACTAGCAGTACATAGTGACACAGAATAGCGCGCGTCAAGGGATGAAATTGCTTATCCTGCAATTTTCTGTGAACGACTCCTGCAGGCGCAAATTAAAACGGGGGCGCAGGACTGCACCTGCGCTCCCGCAGGATTGCTCGCTGGTTACGATTGGTTCTGGGCTGCGCGATTGACGCTTTCCGTCAGCCTCTGCCTCTCCCGCAGCCGCCAGTCCCCCTGGGGATAGTTGCGGATCATCTCTTCGATGAATTCAACCGGGTCATTGCCGACTATGTCGCGGATGGGAATCCCGTCCGCCGCGCTCTGCTCGAACAGGTCGGCGATATTCTCGAGGAGGGAGGCGGCGTTGTCGGCATCCCCGGGCCCGGAGAACATCAGATAGCGTTCGAACGCATCGACCGCTTCGCGATAATTGTCGGGAAGGTTGCGAACTCGCGCCTTGTAGGCGCGCCACCTTTTCTTGTCGCCGATCAGCTTCAACGCGAGATCCGAAAGAATCGACATGGTCAAATTTCTCCTTTGTGAAGTCGGTCGAGCCTTTCCGCGAGGAAGTTCCAGGTCTTCCAGAATTCTTCAAGATAAGCATGGCCTTGGGCGTTGAGTGAATAGACTTTGCGCGGCGGTCCCTTCTCCGACGGGATCTTCTCGATATCTACGAGGCCGCGCAGTTCGATCCGGACGAGCAGGGCGTAGACCGTGCCTTCGGCGATGTCGGCGAAGCCTTCGTCGCGCAACCTCGCCGTAATCTCGTAGCCATAAGCCGGCTTGGCCGAGAGGATCGCCAGGACGATACCCTCCAGCGTGCCCTTCAGCATCTCCGTAATCTGCTTTCCCACCCGGCGATCACTTTCCACTACTAAGCGTTGCTAATTACCGGTACATAGTGGCGCTGAATAGCGGCGTCAAGCCTGCGAAGCGTCTCATGCCTTTCGAGCAGCCTGGGCTCGCGCGAGGCATTTACTGACCGCTGTGGTCAACGCGCCGGCGCGCGGCTCGATCAAGGTGGCGATCGTGCGGTAAATCAAGCTGGGCGACGAGTGAATCTTCCGTAGCGATTGTTCGTTGGTGACGATAAGTTGCTCGTCAGGCAAGTTCGGCGGCGCGCGCCCTTGGCTTGAGGCACAAGCAGGGGTTCACGGAAAATTGCACACGACGCAAATACTCTTGACAGACGAGCAATTACGAGTCAGCAATATGGAGGGTCGCAGCACTATCCCCCATGCATGCGCATCCTGCCTCTGGTGGCGTTTTTTCCAAAAGGGGGCCGACAAGGGGGAACAGGAAGATGGGGACGATCATGACCGCGTGCTTAAAGCCAAAGGCGTTGCTTCTTTCGACCACGATGGTCCTGCTTTTGTTGCCCGCTGCGCAAGCCAGGGCCGAGGACGGCGCCCAGCGCGATGTTGCAGCAAGCGACGCGTCGCAGGACCAAGGCGAAATCGTGGTGACCGCCCGGAAGCAGAGCGAATCTTCGCTCGATGTGCCGATGGGATTGACGGCACTTGGTGGCGAGCAACTCGAAAGGGAGCAATCCTACCGCTTGGAGGATTTTGTCGGCAAGGTGCCTGGCTTGAACATGTCCGAAGCGCAGGGAACGCAGCTCGTCATTCGCGGTATCGCCTCGACGGGCTTTTCGATCAATGCGCCGGTTGCGACCTACATCGATGATACGCCGCTCGTGGGCGTGGGGCCGTTCTCCGGAGGGTCGGCGAACACGCCAAACTTCGACACTTTCGACGTCGCGCGCGTGGAGGTTCTAAAAGGTCCTCAAGGCACGCTCTATGGCGCCACGGCCCTGGGCGGCGTTCTGAAATATGTGACGAATGCGCCCGACCCCTCTGGCTTTGCAGCCAAGGTGCATGGCGGCCTCTTCAGCGTGGCGCACGCAGATGGCGTGGGGCACAATCTGCACGGCATGATCAACGTGCCGCTGAGCGACACGCTCGCTTTCCGCGCGGTCGGCTATCATAACGAATATCCGGGTTATATCGACGACCCTTCGCGAGACCGCGAGGACATTCACGACATGCGGGTTTATGGCGGTCGCGCATCCTTGCTGTGGCAGGCAAGTCCGGATCTCTCGATCCGTCTGAACGCGCTCACTCAACAGCGCCGGTGGGACGGGCTTGCTTATGTTGAGGTCGACGGGGGTACCCTCGCGCCACTCGGCTGCGATTATTGTCAGACGCGCTTTGCCGATCAACCGGGCGAGTCGCGTCTCCAAATGTATAATGCCACGGTCAACTGGGATCTGGGGGGCGTCGCCCTCACCTCCAGCACGACCTATGATAAATGGCGCTTCCGCAATTTTTCCGAATTGATCGGCCTTGGGCCGACGGCGGGCTTCCTCAAAGAAGGTCTGCCGGGGCTCCTTAGCGGAGATTGGACGCTGCTGGTCGATTTCGACTATAAGGGCGACGAGATTGTCCATGAAACCCGGCTGGCGTCAGATGGAGACAATTGGCTGAACTGGCAGGTCGGCGTTTATTATACGGACAAGGAAGCATCTCAGGACCAGAAATATCTAGCCTATAAGAAGAGCCTGGATGCCGTTGTGCCTCCGGAAGTCGGCGGCAGCTTTCAACCGACCACCTATCGCGAATTGGCCGGATTCGGTAACCTTAATTTTGAAGTCACTTCGGAGTTCGATTTCACCCTAGGCGGACGCATTAGCGATCAAAAGCAGACTTTTGAGCAGCTTGGCCGCCTTGTGGCTCCCTCAGCTCCTTTCACGACGACAACCGATACGGTCTTTACCTGGTCCGCCGACGCACGCTACCGGGTCACGCCGGACAACATGGTGTACGTGCGCGTTGCCACAGGGTTCGTCCCCGGCGGGCCGAATGTCGCGCCACTTACGCCTGATCCGAACTTTCCAGCCACCTTCGAGTCATCGACCACCACAAATTACGAGATTGGATATAAGGGTTCGCTGCTGGAGAACGCCTTGACGGTCGAACTTGCCGCCTACAGGATTGACTGGAAGGACATTCAGGTCGGGCAACGAATTGGCATTTATAACGCCCTTGCCAACGGTGCCACCGCGAGAAGCCAAGGTTTCGAATGGGCCTTTAACTACAAACCGATCGCAGGCCTGACGCTTGGTTTCAACGGCGCGTACACAGACGCCAAGCTGACGAAGGATTCGGAGCCTAGCGTTGTCGGCAGGAAGGGCGACCGATTGCCGATCACGCCGAAGTGGCAACTCGCGGCAAGCGCCGACTATAAATGGCCGATGTTCGGGGTTGACGGCTTCGTCGGCGCGGACTGGCGCTACAAAAGTAATTACTTTGGCGAGTTGGTCACCCTGCCGACGCCACGCCAGCTTTTGCCGGGCTATCATGTTTTCGACCTTCGCGCCGGTGTAGAAGCCGACAATTGGAGGCTGAGCTTCTATGTCAAGAATGTCGGCGACGTCCGTGCGATCAGCTATCTGGCGCAGGAGACGGCACTGACTTACTTCAGGGCCTATCTGATCACGCCGCGCACGATTGGCGTCGATCTGACGTTCGATTTCTGATGTTGGAATATGCGCGGCCGGCTTCATTGTCGGTCGCGCATCTTCATAGCGTACGGCCTGGCCCTTCGTCGAGGAGCTGACCTCAGCAAATGAATGGCAGCGTCCGCCACAGGTTCGTCGCCGTCAAATGAGGTCGGTTAACATGTCGCCTGATGCGCACAGCGGACCGCTGAGCCTCCTCCGGTCCGCGCCGCGCCTGGATCAGGCCTTCACCTGGCCCGAACCGGCGCAGAATCTGGACGTCGTCGGCCGTCTGAAGATGATCTTCCACGTCAGCACCGATGCGGTCGACACGGATTTCGTCGGCCGCCTCTCCGATGTCTTTCCGGACGGCCGCCATCGCAATCTTCCCGAAGCGGCTTCGCTGCTGGAACCAAATATCTATGAGTTCGACGTCGACTTGCGGGCGACCCCCAATCGCTTTCGCGCCAGCCGGCACATCCGCATCGACAGCTTCTCGGCCGACTTCCCGCGTTGCGGTCGCAACAGCCATAGGGGCGGTCTCGGCGAGACGCCGATGGTCGCGATCCGGACGATCTTCCATGATCCGGAAAGGCGCTCCCATCTCGTCGTCGGTGTCATCGGTGATGGGCCGCAATGGGCGACGGCGGACGTCCGCAACCAAGGGAAGCAGGCATGAGTGCAATCCGAGCAATCGAAGAACAATTGAGCGCGCTGCTCGGCGATCCTGATGTGACCCGAGGGGTGGCCGGCGCCGTCATCGGTGTGTCGATCGGTGACGAGCAGGCGGTGCTTCCCTTCGGCAGCGCCAATCTCAACACCGGTCAGCCCTTTACCGAAGATACCGGCTTCCTGCTCGGCTCCGTCACAAAGGTCCTCGTGACGATGGCCTTGCTCCGCCTCGTCGAGCGCGGTCTCGTCGATCTCGATGCGCCGGCCCAGAATTATGTGCCGGAATTCACGCTGAATGATCCTGATGCGGCCGCGCGCATCACGGTGCGCATGCTCGTCAATCACACCAATGGCATCGATTCCGATTCGCTCTGCCCGGTCGCGGTTCGCGGCCGCGATGCCAGCAAATCCTATACCGCCCATCTGCCGCGGATCGGCCTGCTGTTCGAGCCCGGCACCAGCGTCAGCTATTCCAATCCCGGTTTCGTGCTTGCCGCCCGCATCATCGAGGAAGTGACCGGTCAGCCGTTCGAGCGGGCGATCCAGACCGAATTATTCGATCCCGCCGGCATGGGCGGCGCGACCGCGCTCCAGACCCAGGCTTTCCTCCGCCGCACTGCGGTCGGCGCGACCTTCGATCCCGCCACGGGCGGATTGCGAGCCAGTTCCGTCTTCACCCTGGGCGAAGGGCTGGCCGGCGGCGGCACGACGTTGATCGTCAGTCCGCAGGACATGCTCACGTTCGGACGCATCCATTTGAATGGCGGCGTCGCTCCAAACGGCACGCATGTGCTGGGTGAGGCTTGGGTATCGGCGATGCGCGCCACCGAATTCGACCTGGGCGTACCGCCGACGCCGCCTGTCGGCCTCGGATGGTGGGCCTATCCGATTGCAGGAACGACGGCCTACAGCCATGCTGGCGGGTCGCCGGGCGGCGTCTCCAATTTTTCGGTCCTGCCGGATTATGACGCGACCATCATCAGCTTCGCCACCGGGCCCGGCACCGGCGCGCTGAACGATATCGTCCACACCAAGGTGATAGAATCACTGACGGGACGCAAGGTCACGCCGCCCTTCGACGTGCGGCCTGAACCGATCGACCCGGCGCTGGCCGGCGAATATCGGACCTTCCAGCGCAACCTGACCGTAGCGGTGCGTGGCGACGAACTGGTGGTCACCGGCGCGTTCGAACCTTGGGACGACGAGCATCGCGAGCAATTCAAGGAACGGGTCGCCGCGACTCCGCCGGAGACGATCTTTCGCAGCATCGGGTCGGGCCGCTTCATCCGGGCCGGAACCGAGGCTGGCGCTTATGCCGGCATCCTCGGGCGCGGCGGCGTGATCACCGCGCTTCCGGCGACGGCGACCCGTCGGGCCGGGCTGATGTACGAGTGGACCCGGTTCATGCCGAGGACAGGCTGACGGACAGGCGAGAGAGCCGCAACGCGACCAGAGGGAGGGAGATAGAGATGTCCACGATTCTAACTGGAGCGGAGGCGGAGATGCCGGTGCCCGCGCCGGAAGTCGGTCCGCGCCCGTCACCCCGTGCCTGGTATGCGCTGGCGATATTGATCGTCGCCATGCTGTTCGGCTTCGTCAACGGTCGGATTCTGCTGCTATTGGCGGAGTTCATAAAGCAGGATCTGTCGCTCAGCGATTTCCAGATCGGCGAGACGCATGGCGTCGCGCCGGCTTTGTTCGGGATGCTTTTCGCCTACCCCGTGGCTTGGCTCGCAGATCGTTTCGAGCGGCGGACGGTCTTGGCCCTTTCCGTGATCTTCTGGTCGATAGCGACCGCAGCCACCGGCCTCGCCTGGGACTTTCCCACCTTGCTCTTCTGCAGCGTCGCCATCATCATCGGGGAAGTCGGCCTGTTTCCGATCATCTGGTCGCTCATTTCCGACCTGTTTCCCAAGAAATGGCAGCCACGCGCCTTCATCATTTTCTATGCCTGCCAGGTTCTGGGCGGCGGCCTTGCCACAGCATTGGGTGGCGCCTCGATCGGCGCGATCGAAGGGCTGCGACCGCTGCTGCCGACGTCGATCCAGGAACTGGAGGCATGGCGATTGGTGTTTTTCTTTGTCGCCTTGCCTGGCCCGCTTGTCGCGCTCGGAATATTCGCCATCGGCCGCACCAAGCGTACGGTCACCGCCGCGCAAGGCCCCAAGGCGATGGCGCCAATCCGTCCCTATCTTCGCGAACATGGCCTCGTGATGTTCGGCACCTACGCGACGGTGGGATTGTTCCAGTTCGCGGTCATCGGCATGGGCACCTGGACGGTCATTTCGGTCATTCGCGCCTTCAAGGTGGATGCCGCGACGGTCGGCGTCAGCTACGGCACCTACTTCATGGCCGGCGCGGCAATCGGCCTGGTCCTGGCGATGATCCTGACGCCGGTTTGGCGCCGGCTCGCTGGCACCGCCTTTGCATTGAGGGCGATTTCCTACGCGGCGATACTCTTGATCCTGCCGGCTCTGCTGCTGCCCTTCACAACAGCAATCTGGCAGGCTTATGCTTTGGTTTTCATCCTTCCGATCATCTTCGTCCCCGCCGCGTCGTTGATGCCGAGCATGATGGTGGATATCGTGCCGGCCCCTGTGCGCACGCGAGCGGCCTCGATCGGCAGTCTGTTCCTGTTCAGCCAGGCGATCGCCTCGCCCTTGATCGGATATGTCTCCGACCAGATGGTCGGCGTCGAGAGGGGCCTGATGTGGGCGATGGCGATGGTCGGCGTGCCGGCTTATGTGGCCTGCTTCTTGCTCGCCCGCTTCATGGAGAGCCGATACCGCCGGACAGTCGCGATCGTGGAAGCAGAATCAAAAAATTGCGTACAAAGCAATCTTCCTTGACAGCAAGGCAATACGGCCTAGCCTTGGATCTGCCGAAGGAAATGCGAGGAATCAGCCATGAGCGCGGAGCGCCCAATCGACGCCGCGGCCATTTACGACCATCTGCGGAGCCGCGAGACCTTGTTCGTTTTCGGCCAAAGCGCGGGGAAGACCGATGCGCTCTACCCGGTCCTGTTTCGCGCCATCGCGGACGACGATTATCTGTTTGACCTGTCTTGCGAGGCGCAGCCCGGCCAACTCGCCGGATTGATGCTGCTGAGCGCAGTCCACTATCTCGTCCTCAACAATCCCGAGGAGCCGCTGGCGGACTATTATGGCTCGGTCCGACCCGATCCAAGACTGCCGGGCGATGTCGTGCCGATCTTCACCGCTTTCTGCCACGCGCACGAGGATGAAATCATCCGCCTTCTCAGGTCGCGGACGTTGCAGACGACGTCGACCTCGCGCGCAATGGGAATTCTGCTATCGCTCGATCATGTCGCCAAGCAGATCGGCGAACCCTTTTCCATCGTAGAGATTGGCTGCAGCGCAGGTTTGCTGACCCTGTTCGATCATTATCGCTACGATTTCGGCAATGGTGAAATCCTCGACACCGATGATGCCCCGTTCACCGTCGTCGGCAAGTTCGTCGGCAAGGTTCCACAGCGACCAAAGACGTTCCCACGGATCAGGCGCCGGATCGGCCTCGATCTGGCACCCCTTGATCCACAGGACCCGGATGTCCGTAATTGGGTGGTCGCTCAGACAATCGCCGATTGGCCGGCCGAAGTAGCGAACCTTCGGGCCGCACTCGAATATCGTGCCGATATCCCGATCGAAGTGGTGAAGGGCGATGCGCTGGAAACGCTTCCATCTCTGCTCGACGAAATTGAGGGCCCAGTCTGCGTCTATCATTCACAATGCCTCTATCAATGGCCGGCGGAAGCGCGGGCCAGCTTTGATGAATTGCTGCGCCGGCGTGGCCGGGAACGGACCATTCATCGGATCGGCATCGAGATGGTCGGCGACGCACTGTCCTCCGGCGGCGCGACCAACCCGCTGCCGATGGAGATCCTCCACACGATCTATTCCGGCGCCGGCGAGAGGGAGCGGCTGCTGGGTCGGGTCGGCGGACTGAAGGACGGATCGATGGAGTGGACCGGCTGAGGGAAGTGCCCCTGCAGGCTGGCGCCGCAACTGGCGTTGCTCACGAATGAGGATCGATCAGACAGATGGCACTTTGGTGATCGGGAGAGAAATGGGACGGAAGGAAATATGGCGTGTCCGAGGCTGAGATCTTTCCGGTCGCCGAAGCCTGGTCAGGCAGCGCGCACATGGACGCCGCCGGTTATGAAGCGGCAGCGCGCGAGGCCGAGGCCGATCCGGACGCCTATTGGGCCAGAATCGGTCGCCGCCTTTCCTGGATCAAGCCCTTCGCTCAGGGGAAGGATGTCTCCTTCGCCGCCGACGATTTCCGCATCCGCTGGTACGCCGACGGTATCCTCAACGCCTCCGTCAATTGCCTCGACCGCCATCTGCCGGCGATGCACGATAGCATCGCGCTGATCTTCGAAGGCGACGAGCCTGACCAGCAGGCGACATTCACCTATGGCCAATTGCACGAGCAGGTGTGCCGGATGGCCAATGTGCTCAAGGCACGCGGGGTCGGGAAGGGGGACCGGGTCACCATCTATCTGACGATGATCCCATCCCTGGCGGTGGCGATGCTGGCCTGCGCCCGGATCGGTGCGATCCACTCGGTCGTGTTCGGCGGATTCTCGCCGGACAGCCTGGCCGGCCGCATCAGGGACTGCGACTCCCGGATCGTCATCACCGCCGACGAGGGCATGCGGGGCGGTCGCATCGTGCCGCTCAAGGGCAATGTCGACGAGGCATTGCGGGAGTGTCCGGCCGTCGCCAATGTCCTGGTCGTGCGGCGGACCGGCGCCCCCGTGGCGATGCTTGCCGGCCGCGACCATTGGATCGACGATCTGATCGCGAGGGCCGAACCCGGATGCGACCCCGAGCCGATGAACGCGGAGGATCCGTTGTTCATCCTCTACACATCCGGATCGACCGGCAAGCCCAAGGGCATGGTCCATACGACCGGCGGTTATCTCGCCTGGGCAAGCTACACCCATGAGCTGGTGTTCGATTACCGGCCGGGGGAAATCTACTGGTGCACAGCCGACATCGGCTGGGTCACCGGCCATACCTACGGGATCTACGGACCACTGGCCAATGGTGCTACCACCTTGATGTTCGAAGGCGTGCCCAATCATCCGACAGTGTCGCGTTTCTGGGACGTGGTCGACAAGCATAAGGTGGCCACCTTCTATACCGCGCCGACTGCCATCCGCGCCTTGATGCGCGAAGGGGAGGCGCCGGTGACCCGCACCAGCCGCAAATCGCTGCGCCTGCTCGCCACCGCCGGCGAGCCGATCAATCCGGAAGCCTGGCTCTGGTATCATCACGTGGTCGGCGCGGGCCGTTGCCCGGTCATCGACACCTGGTGGCAGACCGAAACGGGCGGCGTGATGATGAGCCCGCTGCCAGGCGCCACCGCGCTGAAGCCGGGTTCCTGCACACGGCCCCTGCCCGGCATCAAGCCCGTTTTGGTGGACGCCGACGGCAGCTTGCTGGAGGGGGCGGCCAGCGGCAATCTCTGCCTGGCCGATTCCTGGCCGTCGCAGGCGCGAACCATATACGGCGATCACGAACGGTTCCTGCAGACCTATTTTTCGACTTATCCCGGTAAATATTTCACCAGCGACGGCTGCCGCCGCGACGAGGATGGCTATTATTGGATCACCGGCCGGGTCGATGACGTCATCAACGTTTCCGGTCATCGGCTCGGCACTGCCGAGATCGAGAGCGCCCTGGTGGCGGATCCGAACGTCGCCGAGGCCGCTGTCGTCGGCTGCCAGCACGACATCAAGGGCCAGGGCATCTATTGCTACGTCAGCTTGAAATCCGGGGTGGCGCCGACCGATGCAATGAAGGTCGCGCTGCGCAATCTGGTACGGCAGGAGATCGGCCCCTTCGCCGCGCCCGACTTCATCCAGTTCGCGCCAGCCCTGCCGAAGACGAGGTCGGGAAAGATCATGCGCCGCATCCTGCGAAAGATTGCCGAGAACGACCTCTCCAACCTGGGCGACATCTCCACCTTGGCCGAGCCGGGCGTCGTCGAGGATTTGGTGCGCAATCGTGTCCAGTGACGGGTGTTGCTTCGCAAGCAATGCACTTACGGGACCGGGGTGATATAAGTGCTTCCCACGCAATTTCTTTGCTAATCGCGGCAAGTCTGCCTAGGATTGTCCCATGATCGCCACCGATACCAAAGTCATCCATGCCGGGACCCTGCTCGCCGATGCGGGCGAAGCGCCGAAGCGTCAGCAAAGCCTGCTGATCGAAGGCAGCAGGATCAAGTCCGTCGCGTCCGGGTTCATCGATCCCCCCGATGGCGCGAGCCTCGTCGATCTCAGCGACAAGTTCGTCCTTCCGGGCCTGATCGACTGCCATGTGCATCTGACCGGCCAGTTCGGCCCGAAAGTCTTTCTGGAGATGGTACAGGATTCCGAACCCAAGACCGGTTTCAAGGCGGCCCATTATGCCGCGCTGACCCTGGGCGCAGGTTTCACCACCGTCCGCGACGTCGGCGCCTTCGGCAGTCCCGACATCATCTTCGCGCTACGGGATGCGATCGCCGACGGACTAGTCGACGGACCCCGCATCCTCTGCGTGGGCATGATCCTCGGACCGACAGGCGGGCACGGCCAGGTCTTTCCCTATCGTGAGGAGGTTTGCGCCTGCGTTCATTCCACGGCGGGCCGTTGCGACGGAGTCGATGCCTGCCGCCGCGCCGTGCGCCAGCAGGTGGCTTTCGGCGCCGACGCGATCAAGTTCGTGGCGACTGGCGGCGTCCTGACCGACACCAAGACCGGTCTCGATCAGCAATTCTTTCGCGAGGAGATCGAATCGATCATCGAGACTGCGCACGCCCTCGGCCGGCCCGTCGCCGCCCATGCCCATAGCGCAGCCGGCATCAATGCGGCCCTGGAAGCCGGCGTCGATTCGATCGAGCATGGCAGTTTCCTGGACGACCGCTCGATCGAGTTGTTCCTGGAGAAAGGCGCGTTCCACGTGCCCACCCTGATCGCGGGAATGGCCGCGTTGGAAATGTCTCGCGGTCCGACCATGTCTTCGGCGCAGGCCGACAAGGCGCGGCAAGTCGCGGCGGAGATCAAGAACGCGCTTGGCCGTTCCTACAAGGCCGGGGTGCGCATCGCTTTCGGCACGGACGCGGCGGTCGCCCCGCACGGCATCAATGGGCGTGAGTTCGGACTGATGGCGGAAGCAGGAATGTCGGCGAAGGATTGCCTCGTTGCGGCGACCTTGAACGCGGCGGAACTGCTCGGCATCGCCGACGAGGTCGGTACTCTGGAGGCCGGAAAGTCGGCGGACATCATAGCGGTCGATGCGAGCCCTCTCGAGGATGTGACCATCCTGGAAAGCGTGAAGTTCGTGATGGCGCGCGGCAGCCTTTTCAAGGGCTGATCTGGCGCGGGTGAAGACCAATGGTTTCAAGGACGAAGACAAATGGCCGGTGACGAAAGATCTGCTCTGGTGGCGGGCGTCGGGATGATCCCCTTCGGCAAGCCCGGCAAGAGCCCCCCTTATGACGAAATGGGAACGGCCGCGATCCGCCTCGCCATCGAGGATGCCGGCATTGGCTTCGATTTGATCGAGCAGGCCTATGCGGGGTTCGTCTATGGCGACACCAGCTCCGGCCAGAAGGTGATCTACAAGGCCGGGATGACCGGCATTCCGATCGTCAACGTCAACAATGCCTGCGCCAGCGGATCGACCGCTTTATACCTGGCGCGGCAGGCGGTCGAAAGCGGCGCCGCCGAATGTGCGCTTGCTGTCGGCTTCGAGCAGATGGTGCCGGGCGCCCTGGGACTCGTCTTCTCCGATCGGCCGTCTCCGGTCGCGGACTTCAACGTCATTTGCGACGAACTGGTCGATGGCGAGGTGCCGCTCGCACCCAAATTTTATTGCGGCGCGGGCAAGGAGCATATGGACAGATATGGTACCACCCTGGCCGATTTCGCCAAGGTCCGCGCAAAGGCGAGCCGGCATGGCGCGCGAAATCCTTTGTCCGTGTTCCGCAACGTGCTGACCGAAGAAGAGGTGCTCGAATCGCCCCCGATCCTGCCTGGGATCATGACCCGGCTGATGGCCTGCCCGCCGACCTGCGGCGCAGCAGCGGCGATCCTGGTGTCCCCTGACTTCGCCAAGCGCCATGGCCTCGATCCCACGGTCCGTATCGTCGCCCAGGCGATGACGACCGATCTTCCCAACAGCTTCGATCCGCCCGACATGATCAACCTCGTCGGGAGCGACATGACCAGGCGCGCCGCCGATGCCGTCTATGAAAAGGCCGGGATCGGTCCCGACGATATCCAAGTGGTCGAACTGCACGATTGCTTCGCCCAGAACGAGGTGCTTACCTACGAGGCGCTGGGTCTTTGCCCGCCGGGCGGGGCGCAGCGTTTCATCGCCGATGGCGACAACAGCTATGGCGGCAAAGTCGTGACCAATCCGTCCGGAGGCCTGTTGTCGAAGGGGCACCCGCTCGGCGCCACGGGACTCGCGCAGATATTCGAGCTGACCCATCAGTTGCGGGGCACCGCCGATCGGCGGCAGGTCGACAACGTCCGCTATGCGCTCCAGCACAATATAGGCCTGGGCGGCGCCTGCGTGGTGACATTGTACGAATGCGCGCGCTGAGAGCAGGCTGGACCAGGCGGGTTACCGATACCCAGCACAGTCGCTCGGCCGGTCAGGGTTGCGGCCGACCCTATCTATAAAGCAAGACGCACCTGTCGCGAATGGGAGGTCGTTGTCTATGCCGCAAAGGCTGATCTCGGTCATCGGATGCCATGCTGAAGGCGAAGTCGGCGATGTCATCATTGGCGGTGTGGCGCCGCCGCCGGGCGACACCATGTTCGAAAAGATGCGCGCCATGGAGCGTGACCATGACGACGTCCGGCGCCTGCTCCTGTGCGAACCGCGCGGTGCCGTGAACCGTCACGTCAACCTGCTTGTGCCCCCGACCAGGCCCGGCTGCGATGCCGGTGCGATCATCATGGAACCGACCGAATATGTGCCGATGTCGGGTTCCAACATGATGTGCATCGTAACGGTGCTGCTGGAGACCGGGATGGTGCCGATGCACGAGCCGGAGACGGTAGTGACGCTCGATTTGCCCGGCGGCATCGTGACCGCGCGCGCCACTTGTCGGGAGGGCAAGTGCGAAAGCGTCGAGATCGAGAACGTCCCCTGCTTCGTGGATCGGCTCGATGTCATGATCGATGTGGAAGGCTATGGCCAGATGTCGGTCGACGTGGCCTATGGCGGCATGTTCTTCGCCATCGTCGACGCCGCTGCGGTCGGCCTGCCCATAAAGCCCGGAAATGCCCGCAGACTGGCAGAGCTTGGCGAGCGCGTCCGCTTGGCTGCGCGCGCGCAACTCGACGTCGTGCATCCGGAGAATCCGGACATAAAAGGCGTTTCCATCGTCCAGTTCGCCGAGCCGGTCCGCGCCGGTGGAGAGCCAACGCCGAACACGTGCATCGTCGCCCCTGGCCGCTCGGATCGCAGTCCCACCGGCACAGGCACGAGTGCGCGGATGGCGGTGCTGCATGCCCGCGGCCAATTGGGTGTCGGCGGCAGGCTGACACATGGGTCGATCATCGGCTCGCGTTTCGAGGGGCGGATCGTGCGCGAAGTACAGGTCGCCGGCCGACCCGCCATCGTGCCCGCAATTCGTGGCCGGGCATGGATCACCGGCTTCCACCATTATCGTGTCGACCCAACCGACCCGTTCCCGGTGGGCTACATCGTCGCGGACACTTGGGGCGTTACCGGTACGCTGACGCAATGAGTTCGAGATCGGTTTTCGTCAGACCGAAGGCACGCCAGACACTCGCTGCTCGCTATGGTCTCGAAGGATTCATTTCCCAACGCTGGGCCTGCAAGATCTCTTCTCGCGAAGCGGACCGATCAGGAAGCGGAACGGCCTGCGATCTCAAGAGCAGGGTTGTCGCCGGGTCATGCAGCGACAAGTTGCGGCTGTCCGACAACGCCAGCGGAAACACTGCCACCCTACGCCTCTCCGCATTTTTCAGTTACAGCATTCCTGCACTTGCTTGTCCTAAGTGGAGAAGCAGATGACGTGAGGGGATAGCCCGGCAGGATCATGCTCGAGCAAGGCGCTATGGATGAGTGGTTCCGGCGGGAGGTACTGCCTCTCGAACGGTCGCTCGCGCGCTTCGTTCGGCGCAACTGGAGGGTGGACGACGAGGTGATGGACCTGGTGCACGACATCTATGCGCAGGCCTATGCAAGTGCGCGGAGCGGATTGCCGGTGAATACCCGGCAATATCTGTTCACCGTGGCGCGCAATCATCTGATCAACCGCGCCAAGCGAGCCCGGATCGTCTCGTTCGAACTGGTCGCCGACCTCGAGATGATCGAGCACCGCGCCGACCTGCTCGATACCGAGCGGCATCTGAACGCGCGCGAGGCCCTGCGCCGGGTGCAGGCGGGTCTGGAGAAATTGTCGCCGCGCGTGCGCGAGATCGTCTGGCTGCGCAAAGTGGAAGGGCTGAATGTTCGGGAAACCGCCGATCGGCTCGGCATCGGCCAGGATGCAGTCAATCATCAGGTGATGATGGGTATGAAGGCGTTGGCCGATCACATGCTGGGCGGCGCCGGGCGGATCGTGCGCAGTCGCCCTGCCTCGCCCCGAGAGGAGGCGGACGGATGAGCCGCTTGCGCAAAGCCCAGGAACGCGCCGCGCAATGGATCGTCGCGCGCGAGGAGCCGGGCTGGACGAGCCGCGATCAGGCGGCGTTCGATGCCTGGCTCAACGAATCCGATTTCAACCGCATTGCCTGGCTGCGGCTCGACGAAGGCTGGCGCCAGTCGGACCGCATCCGCGCGCTAGGCGCAGGCGATGCAGCACCGGCCGATATGGCTGAGCCGACCGGTCTGGCCCACGTTCCCGATCGTGCCTCCGCAGGGCGCTGGTGGGTGCCGCATGCGATCGCCGCATCACTGGTGGCCATAGTCGGTTTGGGCTGGTTCAACATTCAGCTCGACCTCGACCGGCCCGCAGCCACTGTCGCCACCAAATATGAGACGACGGTTGGCGGCCGTCGGATGGTCGGCTTGAACGACGGTAGCCGCATGGAACTTAACACCGCATCGGCGGTCCGGGCCGCAGTCGGTACAGAGCGCCGTGAGATCTGGCTCGATCGTGGCGAGGCTTATTTCGAGGTGGCCCACGACCGGACACGCCCGTTCATCGTCCATGCGGGCGGTCGCCAAGTGACCGTCCTCGGCACAAAATTCTCGGTGCGCCGCGACGGCGACAAGGTGATCGTGTCGGTGCTGGAAGGACGGGTACGCGTCGACGACATCGGCAGCGCGGGTATCGGCCGCTCGACTACGATCGCCGGCGGCGACATTGCCGTGGCGCGGGGACCTGCGACCCTGGTCACCGCCAAGTCCGAAGAGAGGGTGGAAGGAGCGCTGGCCTGGCGCGAAGGCATGCTCAGCTTCGACCAGACGCGGCTCGCGGACGTCGCCGCCGAGTTCAATCGCTACAACCGAAAGCAATTGATCGTCACCGGCCCCGACGCGCCGGACATGCAGATCGGCGGAACCTTCCCCTCGTCGAAGCCACGCGCATTCGTCGCACTGTTGCGTGACGCTTATGGCGTCAGGGTCGAGGAATCGGAAGAGGCCATAAGAATTTCCGACTGAGCATTACAGCGAATCACTGCATCCTTGTCTTGAGTCCTCGACAGCGCGCTCTGCAAGAAGGGTCGTCAGGTGGAGGGTAAATGTGTGAGCAAACCATTTCGCGGCACCGATCGTGACCGGCATATACTGGGCGCCTTTACCATCGATGCGGTAGGGCAGAGGCCGTGGCGTAAAATTTAGCACAATATTCGATGGCATTGTTCGAGTTGCTCTCCCTGAGCCGGTTCCGACGTCGATCACACGCCGATGAATAGCATTATCCCAGGTCGCAACTCTTGCGGCGGGACTTCCAAGACTTTGGAGTTGAAATGAAAACGGACCTCCGCGACTCACCTTTGTTCGACGAGGCTAAGGCGCTTCACGTCGCGGCGCGCCAGCCGGGCACCGGCCGGATCAGCGATGCCGCGGAAGTCTCCGTGTCTCCGGATGGAAAGAAAGCCGTGTTCGCCGGGACGCTGGCGGAGGCCTTGGAGGGCACGCCGAAGGCACGGATCTGCCTTACCGAGTTGGAAGGCGGCGAGACGCATGTCCTGACATTTGGGCCCAATTCCGACCGTTCGCCGAAATTCTCACCCGACGGACGCCATGTCGCCTTCCTGTCCGACCGGCGAAAGGGCGGTGATTTCCAGCTTCATCTCCTCGACCCGATAACCGGCGCCGCGTCGGCGACGCCGCCGGTCGATGGCTGGGTCGAATATCTTCATTGGTCACCGGACGGCTCCCGCATCCTCCTCGGCGTCGCCGGACATGGTGCCGATATCTCCGGCGGCCAGGGGGCGGTCGCGAGCAAGCAGGCGGACAATAGCCTGCCGTCCTGGATTCCGGACGTGCAGACGGGGGACGAGGCTTTCAGATGGCGGCGGGCCTATGTCTACGATCTCGACAGCGGGTCCGTACGGCAGGCGAGTCCCGATGGCATCAACATCTGGGAGGCGGCCTGGTGCGGGAGGGGGGCGATCGTGGCGGTGGCTTCCCCGGGACCTGGGGAAGGCCTTTGGTACAATGTCGGGCTGCAGGTGATCGATATCGAAAGCGGTGATAGCCGCGAGGTCTACCGGCCCGATGATCAGCTCGGTTGGCCCGCGGCTTCTCCATCCGGCAAATGGATCGCCGTCGCCGAGGCGATTTGCAGTGACCGCTGGCTCGTCGCGGGCGACCTGCGCATCGTAGAAACCCAAGGCGGAGAGATAAGGAAGGTCGATACCGGAAATATCGATGTCACTTATGCGGAATGGCGATCGGACGACACGCTCCTCATCGCTGGCCACCGCGACTTCGAGACTGTTGTGGCGCTTTACGACGCGAATTCGGGCGCGTGCGAGGACGTGTGGGCGAGCGACGAGGTGACGGCCGGGGGGCGCTATATCCAGGTGTCGGGATTCGGGGATCCGGGCGATTGTGTGCTGATCGGCGAAAATTTCACCCGGGCGCCAGAGATCGCGATCATTCGCCACGGCGAGTATCGTTGCGCAAAATCACTGGAGGTCGGGTTTGCGGATGAACTGAACGCTCTGGATAGCGTGGAGAAGGTCGTTTGGAATGCACCCGACGGTCTCGAAATTCACGGCTATCTGCTGAAACCGAAGGGGACGGGACCGTTCCCGACCATCCTGCACGTCCATGGCGGGCCTGTCTGGCATTGGCGCCCGACATGGCTAGGCCGAGGCGGAATTCCGTTCCTGATGCTGTTGAAGAGAGGATATGCGATCTTCTATCCCAACCCCCGCGGCTCGTCGGGACGCGGCCAGGCTTTTGCCCGTCATATCATGGGCGACATGAACGGCGCGGAGACCTACGATTACCTTTCCGGTCTCGATGCGCTCGTCGATCGCGGGATCGCAGATCCCGACCGCATAGGCGTCACCGGCGGCAGCTACGGCGGCAACATGACTTCCTGGCTGGTGACGCAGGACGCGCGCTTTGCGGCGGCCGTCTCTGTCGCGCCGCACACCAACCAAGTGACTGAACGCCTCGTCTCCAACATCCCGCATTTCATGGATATGATTCTGCAGGATGATTACACCAATCCCGGAGGCAAATATTATACCCGCAGCGCGATCATGTTCGCCAAGAACGTGACGACCCCGACCCTCAACATTGCCGGTATTCTCGACAAATGCACGCCGCCCGAAGAGGCCGTGCAGTTTCACAACGCCTTGCTCTTCAATGGGACCAAGTCCGTCCTCGCCGTCTATCCGGAGGAAGGCCATGGCATTCGAACGTTTCCGGCGGTGTTCGACTATTGCGCGCGACTGGTCGGGTGGTTCGAAGACCATATCGAAGGGAGATCATGACATGCGGCGTCGAACTTTTTTGACGGCGGTTGGCGCAGGCGCCATTGCTTCGGCTGCAAGTGCGGCCCCTTTGGGGCGGCGGGCTGGTGCGGCGTCTCCAAAAGCGGCCAATTTCGTGGTCGACGGAAGCGATGCCTCGACGCTGAGCGAAAAGTATTTGGATCTGGTCAAAGCAGGCGGCGTGGACGTCGTCCTTGCCAATTCGATCACCAGCCTCCTCGACTTCGCCCAGACCTTCGACTTCATTGACAAGCATGGCAGTCGTGTCGCGCTGGTTCGAAATTTCTCCGACATCATCAATGCAAAGCGCGACGGCAAGGTCGCCTGGATCCTGGGCTGGCAATTTGCCGACGCGCTTCAAGCGTCCGAGGGGAACAATTGGACCAGTATGCCGCCTCAGACCGCGCTTCGTGCCTATTACGAGCTTGGGCTTCGCTGCGTGAACCTGGCCTATAATCTCGGCAATCAATTTGCCGGAGGTTGCCTCGACCCGACCATGCCCCTGACGAAGGCGGGCCGCTATTTGGTTCAGGACATGCAGGAGATGGGCATACTCATGGATTGCGGCGGCCATAGCGGCGAGCAGTCCAGCCTCGACATCCTATCGCTCGCCAAGCGGCCCGTCGTTTGTACCCATTCCAACGCAAAGACGCTTAACGACAATCCGCGCTGCACCAGCGATCGCGTGATCGAAGGGATCGCTCGGACCGGCGGCGTCTTCGGCCTTAATGTGATCAGCACGTTCCTCACTTGGGGCTACAAAGATGTGAAAAAGGACAGAGTTCGTCAGCGTCCACCGGTGGCGACCATGGATCGCTTCCTCGACGAGATAGATTATCTGATGCGGCTCGTCGGGCCCGACCATATCGGCCTTGGTCCGGACTTCGTCCACGGTCGCGGCACCTTCAAGGTGGATCCTGAAAAGTCATTCTCTTTCCCGATCGAGATGACCTACGGGGAGGATGGGATCGAATATGTCCGTGGGTTTGAGGATATCAGCAAGATCGGTAACGTTCGCGCGGGCCTGATGAGCCGCAACTATTCCCAGGAGAATATCGACAAGATTCTCGGCGGCAATTGGATGCGGGTCTATCAGGCGGCCTGGAACGCCTGAATTGGCGGGGCGGACCGTGGGACCAGCCGACGCAATTGCTTCAGCCAAGCCTGGAGATGCAGACTGGCAGAACGCCGGTGAAGCGAGGACGGCCTATTGGGTCTTGTTCGTCGTCACCGCGGTCTATGCCCTTAATATTGCTGATCGCTACGTTCTTTCTACTCTGATCGAGCCGATCCGGGCGGAATTCCAGCTGTCCGACAGTGCGTTGGGATTAGTCACCGGCGTCGGCATGGCTATTTTCTACGTCACTGCCGGTATTCCGCTCGGCATGTTGGCCGACCGCGTCAACCGAAAAAAGATGATCGCCGCGGCGCTGGCGGCCTGGTCGGCAATGACCGCCGTGTGCGGCTTGTCCCAGACGTTCCTGCAGCTTCTGATCGGCCGCATGGGTGTCGGCATCGGCGAGGCCGGCGGCACGCCGCCGTCGCAATCCTTGCTGGCCGACTATTTCCCGCGCCACCGCCGCCTAGTGGCTACCTCGATCTTCGCGATTGGCGTGCCGATTGGTTCCGCAATCGGTGGGATTGCCGCGGGAATCATCGCCGAAGCCCATGGTTGGAGGACGGCCTTGCTGGCTGCGGGAGCAGCAGGGATCCCGATCATTCTGCTGCTGCTGACAATCAACGAACCAAAGCGGGGGCGCTATGATTCGGTGCCTATGGCGGGATCGGCGAAGCCGCACAGTCTACGGGAGACGCTTGGCTTCATTCACAGCCGCAAGTCGCTGTTTCATATCTTTGCAGGCGGGACGATCGCGACCTTTTCGGGCATGGGTCTGATCTGGTGGACACCGGCATTCCTCGCCCGTTCGCACGGCCTGTCGGTTGCCGAGGCCGGGGTAGAGGTTGGAATGATGAACGGCATCGGCGGCGGGCTTGCACTTGGGGCATCGGCCTTGCTGATGATCTGGCTGTCTCGCAAGCCGATGTCATGGCAATGTTATTTCACCGCCCTCATCACTGCTGCGATCACCATTCCGGCAATGCTTGCGCACTGGTTCGCGGATCGAAATCTTGCCTTGTTGTCGCTCTGGCTCTTCATCCCCTTGGCCAACGTCTACATCGGTCCTTGGCTCGCCCTCATTCATAACCTGGTCAAACCGCAGATGCGGGCCGCTTCCGTCGCGATCAGCCTGTTCACGGCGAACGTGGCCAATTTAATCGTTGCTCCGCAAGGGATCGGAACCTTGTCTGATCTCATAAGGCCTTATCTTGTGAACCCGGAAGAATCCTTGCGGATCGCCCTGCTCATCAGCGCGGTATCCGGATTGTGGGGTGCCTATCATTTCGTGCGCGCCGGCAGGGAAATCGATAGGGAGTGACGCCGCTCAGGACGCCGGGCTTGCAATTCGCCTTCGCGAAACCGGCCGGCCGGAGACATGATGGACTTTCGGATGGGGGCAGCAAAGACGCTCCCCGGGGTTCTTCGTGATCATTTGCGGCTATAGGCGGGGTATCTCGGTTTCGCCTCAGCCTCGCCCCACTAAAAAAATCGCCTTCAGCATTACAGCAATACGCTACTGCATTGTCTTGAATCTCCAGAAGACCGTGAGAGCGCGGTGATTTTGGGGGAGGACGATATGAACATTCGAACGATCGCGGCCGCACTGTCCGTCGGCACCTGCATAGCGGCGCTGGCAGTGCCGGCTCATGCGCAGACGACGAATTACGACATACCTCAGGGAAGCCTGAAGGCAGCGCTCGACGCCTATGGCCGTCAATCGGGCCGGCCGGTAATTTATCGCGCGGACGACGTGCGCGGCGTGAACACTCGCGGTTATCGCGGCACCGCTTCGCCCGATCAGGCGCTGGAAGGATTGCTTGCCGGAACCGGCTTTACCGCGCGCGCCGGCGATGCCGGATCGGTTGCGATCGTCCGTGCCGAGGTTGGCGGGCCGAGCGCTGAAGACTCCAGCGCCGATGAAAATGGCGCAGGTGGCGAGATCGTCGTCACAGCCCGCAAGCGCGAGGAAACTCTGAGTGACGTGCCGGCCGCAATCACGGCATTTTCGGGTCGCGATCTGGAGGATATCGGCGCCGACGATTTCGACGATTATGCGCTCCGCGTCCCGGGCCTCGGCTTCACCAGCCTCGGCGCCGCCGGTCCGCGCGGCATCGGACCGCAGATCAATATTCGAGGCCTCCCGGACACCGGCTATTATATCGGTGAGACGCCTATCCCCCCCAGCAATCTCAAGCTGGTCGACATCAATCGCGTCGAGGTGCTGAAGGGACCGCAGGGGACCCTCTATGGCACCAGCTCCATGGGCGGCCTCGTCAAGATCGTGCCCAATGTCGCCAATGTGCGTCAGTTGGAAATGCGCGGCGAAGGCACGCTCTCTTCAACCAAGCATGGCGGACTCAATTACGACGTCAATGCCATGATCAATGCGCCGATCATCGAAGATCGGCTGGCCCTCCGCATAGTCGGTTACAAGCTGCGCAAGGACGGCTTCATCGACAGGGTGCCGGCGACCGACGCGTTCGGCGGACTCGATCTCGGCGCGATCGAGGAAGACGTCAATGTCGAGAAGGTCTGGGGACTGCGTGCCTCGCTTGTCGCGCGTCCGACCGATTGGCTCGACATCGAGTTGAACGCGCTGCACGAGAATCAAAAGTCGGAAGATGTCGGCTTTTATGACACTTTCGTCCGCGACGTGACGGGGAATTTCGGAAGGCTTTTGCCAATCAAGGAGCCCGTCGAGAACAAGATTTCGCTCTATAATCTGACCCTTCGCGCCGATGCCGGCATTTTCGACATCACTTCGGCAACCTCGCTTTACAAACTCGATTCCTATTCAGTCGAAGATCGGACTTTGCTGGGCAATTTCTATGTCGGTCTTCTGACGGCGCAGGGGCCGTCGATCGTCAGCTCCCTGGTCGCGGCAGGACTGCTGCCCCCCGGCAGCACCGTCGTCAGTCCGGTCAACAACAGCTTCTTTTCCGTCGGCTCGAACAGCACGGACCTGGACACGAAACGCTGGATCCAGGAAATTCGCTTGTCGTCCAAGGCTGGAGGACGGCTGAACTGGACGATCGGGGGATTCTTCCAGGATACCTCGACCACCAACCTCTTCTTCGGTGAAATTCCAAACGCCGCAGCGGCCGCGACGCTTTCTGTGAACGCGCCGGGGATTGGCCTGATCCCGTTTCCGCTCCTCGTTAACGACATCGTCATCAACCGGCTTTCGGACAGTGACACGCGCGAGCTCGGCCTGTTCGGCGAGGCCAGCTACGACTTCACCGACCAGTTCACGCTTACGCTCGGCGGACGCCTTTACAAGACGAAATTCGCGTCAGTCCTTACCGATCTGTCGTCGAGCATTTTCGTCCCGACGGTGCAGAATTTTCCGCGCGCCAGCGTCAGTGACTCCGGCTTCGCGCCAAAGGCGAATTTGAGCTTCAGGCCGGACGAGGACACTATGCTCTATGCCCAGGTGTCGAAGGGCTTCCGCGCCGGCAGCTTTACCAATACCTCGGCCTTTTCCCCGCTTTGCTCTGCCGAACTGGCTCAATTCGGCATCACCCGTGGCGACATCGTGCCGCTCAAGTCGGATACCCTTTGGTCTTATGAAGGCGGCGCGAAATTCTCGCGCATGAACCGTCGCCTCTTCGTCGACGCTGCGGTCTTCTACAATGACTGGTCGGACTTGCAGCAGCTCTTCCTTCTGAGCTGCGGTGTCGGTTTCAACGTCAACGCCGGCAAGGCCCGGTCCTACGGCGCCGAACTTTCGATCGAGGCACGTCCGGCCGAAGGGCTGACGCTCGGTTTTGCTGGCGGTTATCTGAACACGAGGATCACCGAGGGCGATCCGCGCGCAACGCTCCAGGTCGGCGACAGCTTCAACCTCTCGCCGAAATGGATGTTCGCCGCCAATGGCGAATATCGCTTTCCGCTCGACGGTATCGGCGAAGGCCTGAACGGCTATTTGCGCGCGGATTATCAGTATCAGGGTCGGACGACGTTCGATTTCCAGAATGCGCCGACCAGCCAGAAGCCGTCGCTGGATGTCGTGAACGCTCGGATGGGTCTCGTCTCCGATCGCTGGGAGGCGGCACTTTTCGTGGACAATCTGTTTAACGAAGAATCGATCCTCGCCGACTTCACGCTGAGCGCCGTCGGCACTCCCGTTCCGATCGGCACCAACAATCGGCGCATCCGGCCGTTCACGCCGCGCACGATCGGGATCAACGTCAGTGTAAAATACTGATCCGATTTTACTTTCGTTCTAAGTCGATGGCGGCGGTCCGCGGACATTGCTTTGCGCCATTCCGCCGCCATCGGCACCACGATTCCCATGCACGCGCTGAGGCCGGTGGTCTCAGGCCGATCGGAATATCCCGCGACAGGCAGATGGTGAGGCAATGAAAAATGGTTACACCTTGGCGGGCTGGCTATTCACGGCGTTCGTGATGGCTGGGCCTGGATCTGCCCAGCAAGGCGCCACGCTCGAACCTTATTCGTCGCCGCAACTTACGGCGAAGGATTATGATCAAGCCAGGCACCTTCTCGACGCGGCCGAACGACCCATCGTCAAGAATATCGCGGTCGTTCCAAACTGGACCGGCGATGGCGATCGATTCTGGTACCGGAAGGATGGGGAAGACGGCACAATCTTCCAGCTCGTAGACGCTCGGACCGGCAAGCGATCAACGGCGTTCGACCATGCAAATGTGGCGGATGGCCTGGCTCGTGCATCCGGAAAAAAGGTTTCGCCAGCCAATCTGCCCTTTACCAGCTTTCGTTACGGATCGGATGGCAAGACGATCGAATTCAGCGTCTTCAATAGCATTTGGCGTTGCTCGCGCACCGAGGCGGACTGCGCAGCTTCACCTCCCGCCTTTCCGGACAATCATGCCGTAGCGCCGGATGGGCGAAAATCGGTCTTTCGACGCGATCGAAACCTATGGATGAAGACCGACGGAGGCGCCGAACGGCCGCTGACCCGGGATGGCATCCAATTCAATGAATATGGCTATGTCTGGGGCGATTCCCAAGTCTACGCGTCGTTCGAATCCATGGCCGGTGCGGTACCGCCCTTCCTTGCCTGGTCGCCGGATTCCAGCAAATTCCTGACCCATCGCATCGACGAAAGCCGTGTGGGCGATATCACGCTTTGGCAGGGTGCGCCGCCAGATGGCGCCCGCCGGCCGAAGGTCACGACGATCAAACAATCCCAAATCGGCGACGCAGAACGGGAGATCACCACCTATATGATCTTCGACGTCGCGCGCGGGACGCGGATCGACGTGACCAATATCCCTTCCGGCATGGAGCTCGATCCGCTCGGCGGGATGCGCGCGTCGATGGCGGAATGGACCCCGGATTCCAAATTCGTCTACGTGATGGCGCGCGATCGTCACCACCGGCGCATAAGCGTGTTTCGCGTCGATGCCGCGTCGGGTGAGGCTCAGCCGGTTCTCGAAGAGACGAGCCCGACCTTCATCAGCCTGAATGGCGGCTATGGCGGCGGCCTCGCCGTCACGCACAAGGTGATCGATCAGGGCCGCCAAATATTGTGGTTCTCAGAGCGCGATGGCTGGGGCCATCTCTATCGCTACGACCTCGCTTCTGGCGAGTTGCTGAACCCGGTGACGTCGGGCCCATGGGTCGTCACCAACATCGTCGATGTCGATGAGAAGGAAGGGATCGTCTACTTCCTTGGGGCAGGACGGGAGAAGGGTCGGAACCCTTATCAGAATATCCTCTATCGGGTTAAACTCGACGGCAGCGATCTGAGGCTGTTGACGCCCGAGAACGCAGACCATGAGGTCTTTGCGGCTGCTGTCCCCGCGCGGCCGGGCGTGCCCGCGCGCGCCGCGCTGTCACCCAGCAAATCCTTCTTCGTCGACCGCTATAGCCGGGTCGATACGACCCCGGTGTCCGTGCTTCGTTCGACGGAGTCCGGCGAGGTGCTGATGACGATCGAGGAAGCGGATCATTCCGCGCTTGCGGGTGGGAAGTGGACCCGGCCTGTGCCGTTCGTAGTCAAGGCCCGCGACGGCAAAACAGATATTTTCGGTACGATGTACCTGCCATCGGACTTCGACAAGACGAAGAAATATCCTGTGATCGACAATGTCTATCCCGGGGCGCATTTCATCGTCCCCGACGTAAGGGCATTCTCTCCCCGTTATTATTATCGTCAGGCCCTGGCCAATCTTGGCTTCATCGTCGTCAACATGGACGGCCTCGGCACGACTGGCCGCGGCAAGGCCTTTCACGACCTGTCCTACGGCAATCTCCAGGACGGGCCGGGTCTACCGGACCATATCGCGGGGATGAAGGAGCTTGCGCGATCCCATCCGCAGATGGATCTCGATCGGGTTGGTGTCTTCGGCCATTCGTCGGGCGGTTACGGCGCCGCCTTGGCAATGCTCAAGTTTCCGGAATTCTATAAGGTCGGGGTCGCGAGCGCGGCCGCAGTCGATATGTGCGGTGCCATCCCGCTGATGCTGGACAAATGGCAGGGGCCACCGCAATCGGGCGTGCCCTATTGCGACCAAGTTGTGCTCGCGAAAATGGCGCCGAACCTCCGCGGCAAGCTGCTGATCGCGTATGGCGACATCGACGAACATGTTCCTCCGGGAAGCGCCATCCAGCTCATTGACGCGCTGACCCGAGCGAACCGCGACTATGACTTGATCGTCATGCCCAATCGCACGCACGGCTTCTCCCAGGATCGCTATTTCCTGCGCCGCATGTTCGATTATTTCGTGCGGAATCTGCTCGGCAGCGAACCGCCAGCAAATGCATCGCTCGCCGATCCGGAACAATGAGGCGATGCCGAAAATCCAATCTTTCCGGCGAATGGACTGCGCGGTCGAGCCAACTCCGCCGCAAACCTCGCACTCCCGCAATAGAACCAAGCCTGAGCGTCCGCGCGCCTGGCAGAATGAGGGATGAACCATGGCTGTTTCCCCGCAACCACTTTCCTGGCGGCCTTGCTGATGGCTGGGCCGGTCTCCGCGCAGGGAAGTGATGCGCTCGCCCGTCATTCCCCGCCGCGATTCGAGGCAAAGGATTATCAGCGGGTGGCACGCCTGCTCGACGCTGCCGAGCATTCGCCGATACGAAATGCTGCGATCGTGCCGCACTGGATCGGCGATGGCGATCGTTTCTGGTACCGGAAGGAAACGGCCGACGGTGCGGTCTTCATATTGGTCGATGTCCGGACGACGGCCCGTTCGCCTGCCTTCGATCATCAACATGTCGCCACTGCCTTGGGCCATGCGTCCGCCAAACCGGTGTCCCCCGATAACCTGCCCTTCAGCGCCTTCCGTTTTACATCCGATGGCAAAAGCATCGCATTCGATGCCTTTGACACGGCCTGGCAATGCGCGCTTGACGAGCCGGACTGCGTGACCATTGCTGCGCCACCAGCCTATCCAAAGAACCACGCCGTCGCGCCCGACGAGCGCCACGCGATTTTCCGCCGCGACCGAAATCTCTGGATCAAGACTGATGGAGGTGCCGAAAGGGCGCTGACGCAGGATGGCATCCAATATAACGAATATGGCTACGTCTCGGGCGATCTTCAGGGGTACGTCGCATCCGAAAATATCCCCGGTGGCGTGCGCCCTTCCCTGTCATGGTCGCCCGATTCTACGAAGTTCCTGACGCACCGGATCGACGAGACCAAGGTCGGCGAGAGAATCCTCTGGCAGGGCGCGCCGGATGGGTCGCGCCGCGCCAAGGCGACTGTCTTCAGGCAGTCGCAGGTGGGCGACGACCATTTCCCGATCACGACCTACATGATCTTCGATACCGCGACCGGCAAGCGGATCGATGTCAAGAATATCCCAGCCGACATGATGGTCGATCCGGTCGGCGGATTTGGTGCGGTCCTGACCGAATGGGCGCCGGATTCTCGATCGGTCTACGTGCTGGCGCGCGATCGCCATTACCGGCGGGTCGGACTATTCCGCATCGACGCCGCCACCGGCGAGGCGCGGCTTGTCCTGGAGGAAACCAGCCCGACCTTCGTCAGTTTGAACGGTCGTTACGACAGTGTCGGCCACGGCGTCACGCTCAAGCTCATCGACCAGGGGCGTCAGCTTCTGTGGTTCTCGGAACGTGACGGCTGGGGTCATCTCTATCGTTACGACATTGCCACGGGCGCATTGCTGAACCAGGTCACGTCAGGACCCTGGGTCGTCACCGACATTGTCGAATTCGACGAGCAGAAAGGCATCATCTATTTTCTGGGTGCCGGACGTGAGGCCGGGCGCAATCCTTATCTGAAAGGCCTCTATCGCATCAACCTGGACGGCAGCGACCTGCGGCTTCTCACGCCCGAACCGTTCGATCATGATGTCAGCGCAACCGCCACCCCTGTCCAATTGTGGCCCAAGACGGCGGAGACGACGTTCTCGTCGGACAAGGCCTATTTCGTCGACCGCTATGGCGGAGTCGATACCGTGACAACGTCCGTGCTGAGGTCCTCGGACACCGGCAAGGTCCTGATGACGATCGAGGAAGCCGATTTTTCCGCCCTTGGAGACGGTTGCTGGATCCGGCCGGTGCCGTTTGTCGTCAAGGCGCGCGACGGCAAGACCGACATTTTCGGGACGATGTATCTGCCGGCCGATTTCGACAGGACCAAGAAATATCCGGTCATCGATAACGTCTATCCCGGCGCTCATGCCATCGGACCGGACGTCAGGTCATTCTCGCCCTTTTATTTCTATCGTCAGGCGCTCGCCAATCTCGGTTTCATCATCGTCAATCTGGACGGTTTCGGCACGACCGGCCGTGGCAAGGCGTTTCATGACCTGTCCTATGGCAACCTGCAGGACGGGCCAGGGCTGCCCGATCATGTCGTCGGAATACAGGAGCTGGCACGAACCTATCCGCAGATCGATCTCGATCGTGTCGGCGTATACGGTCATTCCTCCGGGGGTTACGGCACCGTCCTCGCGATGCTGAAATTCCCCGATTTCTACAAGGTCGGCGTCGCCAGCGCGGCGGCGGTCGACATGTGCGGCGCCATCCCGTTGATGATGGACAAATGGCAGGGCCCGCCCACGCCGGGCAAGGATTATTGCGAGCCTGTCTTTCTCGCCAACATGGCGGCCAATCTTAAGGGAAAGCTGCTGCTCGCTTATGGCGAAATGGATGAGCATATGCCGGCGTCGACTACCGTCGGGCTGATCGATGCCCTGACCCGTGCAAACCGCGATTATGACCTGATCGTCATGCCCAATTTGCCGCACGGCTTCATGTTCGACCGCTATTTCACGCGCCGCCTGTTCGATTATTTCGTGCGGCATTTGCTGGGCAGCGAACCGCCGCCGAACGCCACCCTTTCAGATCCGGAGCGATGAGACGATGCTGAGCAGTTCATCGCCCCAAGCAGACGCGGCCCACGACGCCGCTGGCGACTATGTCGTGAAAGGCGCGTGGTTCACGCTCGTGGTCATGATCATCATGGCGCTGGTGGCCAATGTCGACCGGCAGATGCTGGTGCTCGCTGCCGCTCCCTTGTCGCAGTCGCTCGGGTTGAGCGATGCTCGCATCGGCATCATCCAAGGCCTGCCTTTTGCCATCTTCATGATCGTTGCCGTCTATCCGATCGCCTGGGCGGCGGATCGATTCGACCGGCGATGGGTGTTCGGCATCTGTGTCCTCATCTGGTCGCTGGGGACCGCGGCTTGCGGCCTTGCTCGCAACTTCGAGGAATTGTTCGCCGCTGCCGTCCTGATCGCTGCGGGAGAGGCCAGCCTGGTTCCGGTCGGGATCGCCTTCGTCCCGGAGCTCTTCAAGGGCCGCAAGAGGCTGCTCGCCAACTCCATCTTCTATCTGTTCGGCTTCATGGGTCTGGCCGGGGGCCTGATCGTGAGCGGTGCCGTGATGGCCCTTGCCGATCTGGTTCATGCCGACCTGCCCACATCCATGCAGGCCTTGGAATCCTGGCGCCTCGCCTTTTTCCTGGTCGCGGCGCCGACACCCATCTTCCTCTTTCTGATTGCGGTCAGCCGACTCGGTCACCGGAGCGAGCCCGTCGCCGTGAATGGTCAGCAGCCGCCCGCCAAGAACCACCTGTGGCCTTATGTGCGCCGGCATCGACGAACCGTCCTGACGCTCTTCGTCGGCCTCAGCTTCTACACATTGGGCGTGGGCGGCTATTTCTTCTTCCTCCCGGTCGCCACCAGCCGGATGTTCGGCACCACCCCCGCCCAGAACGGAACCTTGATGGGGACGGCAACGGCGATCGGGCTGGTTCTCGGTGTCGTAATCGGAACGTTTATCAATCGCCGGATGACCGCCAGGATCGGCCCCGTGGCGTCGATCCGGCTGCTCTGGATGGCCATGCTGGCGGGGATGCCGATCTTCCTGATCTTTCCGTTCGTTTCCGCGAGCTGGCAGGTGTTCGCCCTCTTCGGGGGAATCATGTTCCTCGTAACCGCGGCGGGGTGCGCCCTTCCCGGAATCATGCAGGATATGGCGCCAGCCGATTTGCGCGGACGCGTGGCAGCGATCGGCAATATCGGCAACGGCATTGTCAACGGCATCGCGCCGGGCATGGTCGGATGGATTTCGCCGTACCTCGGTACGGATCCGCGCAATTTGATTGTCGCAATGGGGATCTTTGCGATTCCGTCCTGGATCATCGCGGCGATGCTCTTCCGGATGGCCGAACGCCCCTTCGAACGAACTCGCCTCGCGGCAATGGCAGAAGCCGCTGCCGATCCAATCAGCATCGAAAGTGAACAGACGTGATGAACGACCGAACCACCGCCATCCTCGACCAGGCAATTGCCTGCGACATGACCTGTCCTTGGGTCGCCGCCGGAGATCCGAGCCTGCGCGACGCCCTGCCCGAGCGCTATCGCAAGTCGGGATGGTCCTATGTTTCGCTGACTTTGGCGAGCGACGGAGACACGATCGCAACCGCCATTCAAACGATTGCCGCGACCCGCCGTCTCATCGAGACGTCGTCGGATACGTGCCTGCTCGTGGAAACGGTCGACGATATTCGACGTGCCAAGCGAGAGGGCAAACTCGGCCTGGGATTCCACTTCCAGGGATCGCTGCCGGTCGACCGCGATCTCAATCTCGTGAGCTTGTTCTACGATCTCGGCGTCCGCCACATGTTGATGGTCTATAACTACAAAAACTATGTCGCCGATGGTTGCTACGAAAGCGGCGATGGCGGGCTGAGCAGGTTTGGCCACGAGCTCGTCGCGGAAATGAACCGCGTCGGCATGATCGTCGATGTCGCCCATACCGGCTACAAATCTTCGATGGACACCATCGCGGCCTCCACCGCGCCGGTGATCGTCAGCCATGGCAATCTGAAGGCGTTTAACGACCATCCCCGCTGCTATACCGACGAACAGATCCGCGCGATCGCCGCATCAGGTGGCGTGTTCGGCCTGACGGGGCTCGGCGTGTTCATTGGTGGAAACGACAGCTCTACGCCGGCGCTGGTGCGTCAGGTCGACCATGTCGTGCAACTGGTCGGCCCGAGCCATATCGGCTTCGGATTCGACTATGTCTACGACATGCCGGCGCTCGAAGCGATGATGGCGCCTTATGCGGACAAGCTTCCGAAGGGCGATGGGACCCGCAACCAGCAACAGGTCGAGCCGGAGCGCCTGCCGGCGATCGTCGATGCGCTCCTGGCCATGAATTATTCCGATGAGGACATTGTCGCGATCCTCGGCGGCAACTGGCTCCGTGTCTGCGAACAGGTGTGGCGCTGATTGGCCATCGGCCCGCCCGTCTCCGATAGCATGAAAGGAAATCTCCAATGACGATGCTCATCACCGGCGCCACTATCATCGACGGCCTTGCCGAGACGCCGCTCCAGGGCCAGGCGATCCTGATCGAGGGCAAGCGGATCAAGGCGATCGGCAAGGCCGATGAACTCCTTGTTGCCGATGATATCCTCACCATCGACGCGACCGGCAAATATGTCATTCCCGGCCTGATGAACGCCAATGTCCATCTGCTTTGCGATATCCGGCCAGAAACACTGATCCGCTATGAAGGCCGCTATGAGGAACTGATCGCGGAGTCCGCGCAGATCGCTTTGAAGAACGGACAGACGACCGTGTTCGATACATGGGGTCCGCGCCGTCACCTGATGGCCGCGCGCGATGCGATCGATGCGGGCCAAATGATTGGCAGCCGCATCTACTGCGCCGGCAACGTCATCGGTTTCGACGGGCCTTATTCGCCCGATTTCGGCGCGACCATGGCCCAGATGCTCAGCCCGAATTTCGTCAATCGCATCAATTCCACTTGGGTCGAAAATAGCGGTCGCCACCTGATGTGGATGACTCCGGACGAGGTTGCAAAGGAACTGCGCACCTATATCGCCAAAGGCATCGACTTCATAAAATATGCCGCCAACGAACATGGCGGCCAGTCGCTTGGCGCCTTCATCAGCTTCTCCGAACGCGTGCAACGTGCGATCGTCGACGAGGCCCATCGTGCGGGCATCACCGCGCAATCCCATAGCATGTCGGTGGAAGGCTTGCACATGTCGATCGCTGCGGGCTGCGACCTTGTTACCCATTGCAACATTACCGGCCCGCGCGAAATTCCTGACGAGACGCTCGATTATATGGTCAAGCAGGGTTGCGGCGCCGTGCTGTTCCCGTGGAGCGATGCGGCCCTCAAATGGATGCGCGAGAATGTCGATGATGGGACCTGGACGACGGTGAAGGCAACAGACGCCAATGCCCGCAACCTGGTCAAGGCCGGAGCGCGCATTCTGCTCGCCAATGACGGCGCCGTCATGGCCAGTGAAATGCTGGCAGATCCGATGGTGCAGAAAAGCTGGATGGGTGCGCCGGAGGAAATCTCGCTCGGGCGCCTTGCGACCGGGCATTTTGTCTGGTTTGAGGCCATGGAAGAAAAAGGTATGGCGCCGATGGAGATGCTTCGCGCCGCGACGCGCAACATTGCGATCGCCTATAAGAAAGATGCGGACCTCGGTACATTGGAGGAAGGCAAGATCGCCGATTTGCTGATCCTCGACAAGAACCCGCTCGAAAGCGCCAAGAACTACCGGGCGATCAACAAGGTGGTGAAGGACGGTGCGGATATCGACATTGCCGCACTGCCGCTTACGCCGTTGCTGACTCGCCCTCTGCCCGAGCCCTTGCCGGAAGAAGCCGAGTATAAGCATTTCGCGCATACCGGGCAGCGCTTCCCGCTCTGTGCCTGTTCGGCGATGATGGGGCATTAAGTGAGCCGCGCCATTACAGCGACGATCGTCAATCATGTGGCGATCGACATCGACGCACCGGCCGAGGCCGTCTGGGACGTCATCATCGAACAATTTGTCGACGCGAAGGGATTTCGTTCGATTGGTACGGTGACGGATCTCGACGATCTTTCGGCGCCGCTCGGCGGGTATCATATCCGGCTCGACCTCGCTGATGACGGCCCGGATGAACGCGTGGCCCGAATAACTGAACGCAATGATGCGGCGCGACGCCTCAGCCTGTTCGCCGACTATCTGTCGGTGCCTGGGGGAATGTGCGTCTACGCGACCTACCATGCACAGGAGGTTCCCGGAGGCGCCCGTTTCGCTTTGGATTGCCATACGAGCGTCCAGCTCGACCTGCCGGCTGATGCCAGCCGAGCGGACGTCGCTGCGACGATTGAAGAGCGGACCGCGTCCTATGACGAGGCACTAGCCGAGCGCCTGGAAAAGATGAAGGCACGGCTCGAGACACAGACCATGGAAGAGAAATCATGAACGGCTCGAGCCAGGCTGCGGTTTTTATCGCATTGCTGATGACCGAAACGAACAGCTTCGCGCCGATCCCGACGGGGCTCGCCTCGTTCGAGGAAGCGGGAATGACGCGACGCGACGGCAGTCTGGATCAAGGCGAGACCGGCGGCGGCTTCATGAGCATCTTCAGGACGCTCGCCGAGGGGGACGGCCACGCGGTCATCGAAAGCCTCAGCGCATTGGCGCAGCCCTCCGGTCCGACTGTACAGCCGGTCTATGAGCGGCTGCGGGACATGATCCTCGACGACCTGCGCGCCGCCGGACCGGTTGGACAGGTGATGCTGGGCCTGCACGGAGCGATGATGGCGTCGGGTTGCGATGATTGCGAGGGCGACATCCTTGCCCGCGTGCGGGAGATCGTCGGGCCGGACGTGCCGGTCGGCGCCTTGCTCGATCCGCATTGCCACCTGACCGAGAAGATGGTGGCGAATGCAGACGCGATCGTGATCATGAAGGAATATCCGCACACCGACTGGGATGAGCGCGCGGCGGAGCTTTATGCGATCTTGATCGGCAAGGCCGAGGGCAAGGTAAGTCCTGCCTCGTCCGTGTTCGATTGTCGCATGGTCGGCTTCTATCCGACCACGGTCGAGCCGATGCAAAGTTTCGTTCGGCAAATGAAGGACGCAGAGCAGGAGCCCGACATTCTCTCGGTCAGCCTGGCGCACGGCTTTCCCTGGGGAGATCAGGCGGAAGCCGGCACCCGAATGCTGGTAATCGCCAATGGCGACGGGGAAATCGCCCGCACGACCGCCGAACGCCTTGGCCGGCAACTCTATCGGCTGCGCGATGACTTATTGCCGAACATGCCGGACATCGCGCAGGCGATCGATCGCGCTCGCGCGCTCGACGGGTTGGTGGTGATGGCCGATACGGCCGACAATGCCGGGGGCGGAGCGCCCGGCGATACTACCCATCTCCTCCGTGCCTTGGTCGAGTCCGGGCTCGGACCATGTGCGTTCGGTGCGGTCTTCGATCCGGGCGCCGTTCGCATCTGCGAGGAAGCGGGTGTCGGCGCGACCGTGATGCTTCGCATCGGCGGCAAATTGGGCGCAAGTTCGGGCGAGCCTTACGGCGTCGAAGTCGAAGTGGTCGCGCTCAGGCCCGATCACGGCCAGTCGTTCCTGGGCTCCCATTCGCCGCTCGGCCCGTCGGCCTGGGTCCGGATCGGGGACGTCGACGTGGTCATCACCTCGATCCGCTCGCAAATCTTCGCCCGGGACGGCTTCACCGGCCTCGGCATCAGTCTCGACGACAAGAAGGTGGTGGCGGTGAAATCGAGCGAGCATTTTCGGGCCGATTTCGGACCGATTACGAAGCATGTCATTTCGGTGGCGACGCCCGGCGCGATCCAGATGAACTTCACGACCATGCCGTACCGACACAAACGCGACATGCATTTTCATCCGCGGGTCCCCGATCCGCTGGCAATTGGAAACTGACGGCCACGCGGGCGAGAGGCCAACCGGAATCCGCGACGGGCAAGGATAGGGGGCTATATGGAGAGAATGAACATGTCCGCCCGTGACGCACTGGGCCGACTCGCCGAACGCTTCTGGGCGCTTCAGTGTGACGAGTTTCCAATGACAGCGATCCAGGCCGGGGTCTCGCATGACGCCGAAATGCTGCTTCGCGAGGCACCGGGGGATTATGAACGGCGAGCTGCCTGGGCGAAATCGGCAAAGTTGGAATTGATGGCGATCGACGTCGCCGGGCTCGACGCGGACGATCGGGCGACCCATGCTCTGCTGGAGCGCGAACTGAACGCATTGATCGAAATTGTCGAATGCAATGCGCATTTGCGGCCATCGCTTTATCCGGGTGGGCCGGAATTCGAACTTGGTTATTGGGCGGGTGCAACCGTTCTGGCGACCGTGGCCGATGCGCGACGATATTTGGAGCGGCTGGCTTCGATACCGGCGGCGCTTGATGGGGTGCGCTCCGCGCTCGCTCAAGGCGTGAGGCGTGGCATTCGATATCCGGCGATCGTGATCGAGCGCGCCATCGAGCAAGTTCGCGGCCAGGTTTCCATGCCGGTTGACGACAATCCGTTCTACCAGCCTTTTCGGCGGGTTGCCGGTCGCTCAGAATCCTTTCGAGCGGTAGCTGCGGAAGGTTATGCCGTGGTGGCGGGAGAGATTTATCCTGCCTTCCAGGCTTATGCTGACTTCATTGGGACCATGCTGGCCGGCGTCGCGCGCCAGAGCATCGCTTGTACGAATGACCTGGATGGTGACGCATTCTACCGATTTCAGATCCGCCAGTTCACCACGATCGATCTGTCCCCAGACGAAATCCATGCCATCGGACTTGCCGAGGTGGAGCGGCTGAACAACGAGATGCTCGCCGTGGCCGCGGAAGCTGGATGTCCAGATGACCTGGCGGAGTTTCGGCGTCGGCTTCAAGGCGACAATCGGCAGTTTCTTGAAAGCGGCGAAGCGCTTCGGGAGCAGATCGAAATCCTCTCCAAGCGCATCGATGCGATCATTCCGGAATATTTCGGGCGGACGCCGCGGACGACCTACGGAATCAAGAGTATACCCGAAGCCATCGCAGCCAAGCTGCCTCCCGCTTACGCCCAGCCCAATCCCGCCGACGGCAGCGCCGCCGGCATTCACTGGATCACCTCTATCCCAGCGAAATGTCCGCGCTACATGCATCTGCCGCTTGCGTTGCACGAGGCTTGGCCGGGTCATCTGATGCATCTCGCGCTGATCCAGGAAATGGAGCATCTCCCGGATTTCCGCCGCTTCGGCGCCTCGCGATACGCGGCCTGTCTCGAAGGCTGGGCGCTATATTGCGAAGCATTGGGAGAGGAGATGGGCTTTTACGATACGCCTGAAAAAATCTACGGCCGGTTGGAAATGGAGATGTGGCGCGCAGTTAGGCTTGTCGTCGACACCGGTATCCACGTTCGTGGCTGGAGTCGGGAGAAGGCGATACGTTATTTTGGAGAATATATGGCGATGCCGCTGGAAACGGTCGCGGCCGAGGTGGATCGTTACATTGCGATGCCCGGACAGGCACTCGCCTACCAGGTCGGTAACCTCACATTTCGGAAGATAAGGCTGCGTGCCGAAGCAGCCCTGGCCGAGAATTTCCGCATCCGCGATTTTCATGACGCGCTGATGGCGGCCGGGCCTGTGACGCTTCCGGTTCTGGACGATCTGATGGACGCTTGGGTCAACGCGCAAGAAGCGTAGCATTCAGGGCGCGGTGGTTGCAGTCGGGATGGCGCCTCGACCTCGGGGAAAATCCCGAACGAGGGTCGGTGGAATCCGCGGTCTCCTGCGTCAGCGTGTTGGGGATATCTGGTTAACGGCACCCGGCTCCTGCCGATGCGATGGCACGCCGATGCTGCTCGCTTCCGCCTGCATCCACTGCCTGAAAAGCTCAAGCGGCTGATAATGCTCATGGGTGCGTGGCCAGGCTAGATAATAAGCCTCTTTGCTTGCCACGGGTGCATCCAAGGCTTTCACGAGACTTCCATTCTCAACTTCGGCGCGCACCAGGAATTCGGGAAGCAGCGCCACGCCCAATGCACTTCGTGCCGCTTCTGTTATCAAGGAAAATTGGTCGAAGAGCGGGCCATGCACTTCGTCGGGATCTATCTTCATGGCCGCGAACCAGCGCTCCCATGCGTCGGGGCGGGAAACCAGGTGAAGAAGCGGCGCATGGGCCAGGTCGGCCGGGCAGGTCCAGTCCAGGCGCTGCTTCATGGCGGGACTGCACAGCGGCACGACCGTCTCGTGCATCAAGAAGTCCATTTCTGCGCCCGGCCATTCCCGCACGCCGAAATGGACGGCCGCATCCAACGCCTCCAGTCGGAAATCGAAGGGCGTCAAGCGCGTCGCCAGGTTGATCGTGATATCCGGATGTGCCGCAAGGAAGCGCGGCAAACGCGGGATCAGCCACCGGGCGGCAAACATGGGCAGGACGGCCAGGTTGAGGGATCGCCCGACCGGATTGGCGCGAAAGCCTAGCGTCGCGCCGGAAATCCGCGTCAGCGCCTCCCGTATCTCGCGCGCATATGCGCTTCCGGCCAGGCTGAGCCTCACCTTCTGCTTCTCGCGGTGGAAGAGCTCCGAGCCCAATATCTCCTCGAGCGCGCGTATCTGTCTGCTGACGGCACTTTGCGTAAGATTCAATTCCCGCGCGGCGGCGGTAAAGCTCTGGGTGCGCGCGGCGGCCTCGAATGCGCAGAGCAGGGAGGTTGGCGGCAGAAAGCGTCTAGGTACCATATGTTATTCCGATCCAGAATGATCTCTGTCCGATCTGGAGCTTGTCGCACTCTGTGGCAACAAACATAATCTCATCGATCATGAACAAACGTCACGCGATGACCTGAGGCAGTGAAGAAGGATCAGCACAGTCACGGCTTGTGGGAAAAGTCCGCGCCTCCCGCGCCTGTCGCCGGACGGCTTGTCGGGCAGGCCAATGCGGACGTGGCCATCATCGGAGGCGGCTATACGGGTTGCTCCGCGGCGCTTCATCTGGCCGAAGCGGGTCGAGTGCCGATCGTCCTGGAGGCCCGTCAGATCGGTTTTGGCGGCTCTGGACGCAATGTCGGCCTGGTCAATGCGGGCCTCTGGGTCATGCCGAACGACTTGGCCGCGACGCTCGGCGATGCTTATGGCGAGCGGCTACTGTCCCAGCTCAGCGAAGGGCCGGACCTCGTTTTCGGCCTGATCGATCGATACGGCATGGAATGCGAGGCTGTCCGCACCGGCACGCTCCATTGCGCCGTGGGGCGAAAAGGGTTTGGCGACATTGCGGAACGGGCCCGACAATGGAAACAGCGCCTGGCACCCGTGGAGCTCCTCGACGCAGGCGGCGCAGCGCGGCTCGTCGGCAGCAGCGCTTATTCCGGCGCGCTTCTGGATCGACGCGCCGGGACCATCCAGCCGCTCGCTTATGCTCGGGGATTGGCCGATCATGCCATGCGTCAAGGCGCTCGCCTCTTCACGGACTCCCCCGCCTTGGCGTTCGAAGATATGGGCGGAGCGTGGCGCGTCAGGACGCCGGAGGGCTGCGTGGTGGCGCCGTGGATCATCATTGCGTCCGATGCCTATTCGACCGGTCCTTGTCGCGACCTGGCGCGAGAGCAGGTCATGCTGCCCTATTTCAACCTCGCGACACGCCCCTTGGGGGCGGCACTCCGCGCTTCGATCCTGCCGGAGCGTCAGGGCGCCTGGGACACGAACAGGATTCTCTCCTCGTTTCGCTTCGACGCCTCGGGCCGCCTCGTCTTCGGCAGCGTCGGCGCGCTCGGCGGCACCGGCGGCCGAGTTCATGCGAAGTGGGGGCAGCGCGCGCTGGCGCGAATTTTCCCGGGGCTTGGCGACGTCCGGTTCGAGCATGGCTGGTATGGACAAATCGGCATGACCGACGATGCCGTTCCCCGCCTGCATTCCCCTGGGCGAAACATGATATCGATCAGCGGCTTCAACGGCCGCGGGATTGCGCCCGGCACGTCGTTCGGTCGCGATCTGGCCCGCTTGGTCATGGGGGAAATCGCCGTCGAGGACCTTTCGCTCCCGCTCACCACCTCGCGTGCGGCGCCCTTTCGCACCGCCAAATCCGCATTTTACGAACTGGGGGCCGGCCTCGCCCATTTCGCAGGCTCCAGATTTCGAACAGCTACTTGAAGGAGAAGCATATGACTGTCGCCCTTGCCGAGGAAACACGTGACCTCATGGCCAGATTGGGAGTCTCCGGCACCCAGCTGGAAGGCGGCTCGTTGCTCGCCCGATCGCCCATCACCGGCGAAGAAGTGGCGCGGTTGCGGGAAACGGACGAAGCCGAAGTCGATCTCCTGATCGCCCGCTCCGAGCAGGCCTTCCTCGCCTGGCGGACGGTCCCGGCGCCGCGGCGGGGAGAGTTCGTGCGCCTGTTGGGGGATGAGTTGCGCAAGGGAAAGGAAGACCTGGGGCGGCTGGTCTCGATCGAGGCCGGCAAGGTGCTGTCCGAAGGATTGGGCGAAGTTCAGGAGATGATCGATATCTGCGATTTCGCGGTCGGCCTTTCGCGCCAGCTCTACGGACTTTGCCTGCCGTCCGAGAGGAGCAATCATCGTTTGACGGAGCAGTGGCATCCGATCGGCCCGGTCGGCGTGATTTCGGCGTTCAATTTCCCGGTCGCGGTCTGGAGCTGGAACGCCGCACTGGCCCTGGTCTGCGGCGACAGCGTGATCTGGAAGCCGTCGGAAAAGGCGCCGCTCACGGCAATGGCGGTGAAGTCCCTGGCCGATCGCGCCGCAACGCGCTTCGGCGAAGACGCACCCGACGGATTGATCGCGCTGCTCATCGGAGGAAAAGCGGTCGGCGAATTGCTCGTCAATGACCCTCGGGTGCCGCTCATTTCGGCGACCGGCTCCACGCGGATGGGACGCAGCGTCGGAGAGCGAGTGGCTCGCCGTTTCGGCAAGGCGATCCTGGAGCTGGGCGGCAATAATGCATCGATCGTCACCCCTTCGGCTGATCTCGATCTGACTCTCAGGGCCGCGGCTTTTGGCGCCATGGGGACGGCGGGGCAGCGCTGCACCACATTGCGCCGGCTGATCGTCCACGAAGAGGTTTACGATCGCTTGGTGCCGGCGCTGATCCGGGTTTATGCGGGCGTCGCGGTCGGCGATCCGCGGGAGCCCGATACGCTGGTTGGGCCTTTGATCGATGCCGACGCCTTTGCCGCCATGGAGCGCGCCCTCGATGCGGCACGTGCGGCGGGCGGGCACGTGCACGGCGGCGGCAGGGTCGATGTGAACGGCAAGGAATCATTCTATGTCAGGCCGGCACTCGTCGAAATGGATGATCAGGCCGCCTGCGTTCGCGAAGAAACCTTCGCCCCGATCCTCTACGTCTTGAAATACCGTTCACTCGACGAAGCGATCGCGCTGCAGAACGCCGTGCCGCAGGGCCTCTCTTCGTCCATCTTTGCGACCGATATGCGGGAGATCGAACTTTTCCTGTCGGCGGAAGGATCGGACTGCGGGATCGCCAACGTCAATATGGGGACGTCGGGTGCCGAAATCGGCGGTGCCTTTGGCGGAGAGAAGGAAACCGGGGGCGGCCGCGAAAGCGGATCGGACAGTTGGAAAGCCTATATGCGACGCCAGACCAATGCCATCAATTATGGTCGTACCATGCCGCTCGCTCAGGGTGTGAAGTTCGAGATCGGCGGCACGATTTCTCGCTGATAATATCTATCCTTCTTCTCATGCGGCAATGGGTCGGCCACCCAGTCCACCTTGATGCAGGCGCTGAACCGGTCTTGGTTCGACCCCGCTTCATGGCTTGAGGCGTGAGGAACGGGGGCACAGATTGCACAATGGCCGGCGAGACCTCTTATACGCTTGTATCTTGTCGTGACATGCCGTCGAAAGGGGGTAACAGAAATTTGACCCGAGAGGATTGGCGGAAACCAATGAGCGACGAATATCCGGTGCGTTTCGAGCGGCGTGGGCCGGCGGCCTGGATCATTCTTTCCCGGCCTGAGCGCGGAAATACGATCGACCTTGCGACGGCGAGGGCGCTGATGGAGCTTTCCGCTGCCTGCGATGCGGATCAGGGCATACGCTGTGTCGTGGTGACGGGCGAAGGCAAGCTGTTCTGCGGCGGCGGCGATGTCCAGAGTTTCACCGCTGCCGGTGCGGAGGCGCCGCAACTCATCAAGGCGATCACTGCGCATCTGCATGTGGCGATCGCGACTTTCGCCCGGATGGACAAGCCGCTGGTCACGGTGATCAACGGTCCGGCGGCAGGAGCGGGCCTCAGCCTGGCCGCGCTCGGCGACATCGCCCTGGCGTCGCGATCGGCACATTTCACGCTCGCTTATACGGCTATCGGTCTCAGTCCGGACGGCGGAGCGAGCTGGTTGCTTCCCAGGCTCGTCGGACTGCGCAGGGCACAGGAACTCGTTCTGACCAATCGTCGCATGAGTGCGGACGAGGCGGCGGAAGCAGGGCTGATCACCCGCGCGGTCGATCCTAACGTGCTGGTGTCGGAGGCGGATAAGGTGATCGAGGCGCTCGCCCAGGGCGCCACGGGCGCTCTCGGGCGTTCGCGCCAGCTTCTATTGTCCAGCTTCGGCAACAGCCTGGAGACGCAGATGGAGCTGGAAGCGCGCGCCATCACCGCTTCGATGGCGACGGCGGACGGGCGGGAGGGCGTGGCATCGTTCCAGGAAAAGCGCCGACCGGAATTCGGCCGGAAGCCTGAATGATAGTCTCGTCCCAAGCCGGCCGGCAATGCGGCGAAAACGCCTGCCGGGGCCAGAAACCAGTTCAGTCCTCGGGCGCGATCTGGACCCGAAGGCCGTCCGACATGTCCGAAACGCGCAACTGGCAGGACAGGCGGGAGCGATCGGTCCGGTGGTCGGAGCTGTCCAGCAGATCATCCTCATCCTCCGACATGGCCGGCAACCGTGCGACGAAGTCCGGATCGACATGAACGTGGCAGGTCGCGCAGGAGCAGCAGCCTCCACACCATCCAGGTCGGCACCTATGGCCTGACCGAGGGGGCGGGGACGGTTTCCACCAGCCGGCTCGACAACAGTTTCGAGCAGCGTACCGGCCGGTGTGGCGAGGTGCTCGAGGAATGGGAAATGCGCATCGTCGATATCGAGACGGGACGCGATTGCGGTGTCGGGGAGCGCGGGGAGATCGTCATTCGCGGCCCGAACATGCTCAAAGGCTATTACAATGCGCCCGAAAAGACCGCGGAGGTGATCCGCGACGGCTGGTTTCATACCGGCGATATCGGATCCATGGATGCCGATGGGCAGGTCATGTTTCACGGCCGCACGAAGGACATGCTGAAAGTGGGCGGCGAAAATGTCGCGGCCGCCGAGATCGAGGCGATGCTGCAAACCCATCCTGCCGTGAAGCTCGCTCAGGTGGTGGGCATTCCTGACGATCGCTACGTCGAAGTGCCGGCCGCGTTCGTCGAATTGGTCGACGGCCAAGGCGTATCCGAGGCCGAGCTAATCCAACATTGCCAGGGGAAAATGGCCAGCTTCAAGATCCCGCGTCATGTCCGCACCGTGAAGGAATGGCCGATGTCGACGTCAAAGATCCAGAAATTCAAGCTGCGTGAAGCATTGCTGGGCGATTTGATCCCCCAAAATGGGTAGCGGACGCGAGGGCGTCATGGCCTGAAACGAAGACCGATCGGGCATAGCTTGCCTTTCGGAAATAAGCTGTCGTTCGCCAAATCCGGCGCGTTCGCCGCTCGCTACGCCCAGGTCTCGCGGAAAACGCGGTGGAAATTGCCTCCAATGACCTTTTCGATCACAGCGTCCTTGACCCCGGCCTGGGCAAGGTCCGATGCGATCACCTCCAGCCGGCGCGGGGTGTTGAGGCCCGGAGTCGTGAAGGGCAGCCCGCTATCTTCGAGTGGTGCGGCAATGCCCTTGCGCGTACGCTCGTCGCTGAACCTGCGGAGCTCTGCGCGGTAATTGGCGTCGAACAGCACCGGAGTGATCGACGTGTCGGTGCCGATGCCGACATGATCCTCGCCCGCGACCTTGAGGGCATGGACGATATGCCGGGTCACCAGCGCGCGCGTCGGCCCGAGCGTGTCGAGGCCCAGAAAAGGCATGATGAAGATTCCGGTCACGCCGCCGCCATCGGCGACCGCCTTCAGTACCTCGTCGGGTTGATTGCGCGGGTGATCGTAGACGGCGCGACACCCGGTATGGGAAACGATGATCGGGCGGGTCGATTCACGCGTCGCGTCGAGCGCGGTCTGCGGGTGCGAATGCGCGAGGTCGACAGTCAATTTGCGCGCGTTGATCCGCCGGATAGCTTCACGGCCGACTGCCTCAAGCCCGGGTTGCGGATCGCGCGACAAGGATCCCGATCCGATCTTGCTTTCTTGATTATAGGTCAATTGCATGATCAGCACATTGCCTTCGGCGAACCTGTCGATCTGCGACAGATCGTCTTGCGCCCATTCCAGGCCCTGGAAGCCGAGGATGATGCCCAGCTTGCCTGCCTTCTTGGCGGCGGCGATGTCGCTATGCCGGGTGATCAGTGCCAGGATGTCGGGATTGGCGGCGACGTCCGCCTTGATGCCGGCGATACGTTCCTGCTGGGGTGCTGCGCTCCCGCCGCCGACAGTCATATTGATTGCGGTCAGCCCGCTTGCGTGGACGTTGCGCAATTGTTCGGCCGACAGATGAGGGCTTCCAGGGGGGTAGTTGACGTTGAAGGTGTTCGGGCTCCCGAGGCAGTCGATGGAGATTGCGCGCTTGTAGAGGTCTTTAATATGCTGCGGAATCGGCCCGGGATTATCGGCGGGCGCGTCCGCTGCGGCCAAGGCCGATGGCAGGAAGCCCATGAGGCCGGCCGATGCGAAGGCGCCGATTGCGAACCGGCGGCGATCCATATGCAAAGGGCTGTCTGTCACGCGCTATTCTCCCTGCGATGCCGGCTCTCAACCTGAAACTACCCAGATCGGCACCGAGGGCAAGGGCCGGCGCGAAAAGCCGGTACCGGAGTGACAGGACTTGGACCCCTGTCTTGGTGCACTTTCCTTGGTTCGCGCTGACGTCAGGTTTGCGGCGATGAACTGATTGGCTGACAGATCCGGCGGCTGATTTGCACGAAACTTATATCAGGCCGGGATATCGGGTCGAACCGCGCGAGCTCGATCAACGTCATGTTTTTAGGTGATCCGATTTGCCAAGACACGGGAAGCGCGGCCCCATAAATGGAAAGGGGCAGTCGTTTCGGACGCGCCGGCAGGGGGGCGATAAGGATGAAAGTTGTTCATGGCGATCACGGCGCCGGTCCGGTCGGCGAGAGCTCTGCGGACTGGAGCAGCCCAAGCGAAGCCCGCGTCGCTTATTGGGCGCTGTTCGTCGTCACCGCCGTCTACGCGCTCAACATCGCCGATCGCTATGTCCTCTCCACCCTGATCGAGCCGATCCGCGCCGAGTTCCAGCTTTCCGACAGCGCCCTGGGCCTGGTCACCGGGGTGGGCATGGCGATCTTCTATGTCACCGCTGGCATTCCTCTCGGCATGCTGGCCGACCGCGTGAACCGCAAGAAGATGATCGCCTGGGCGCTTGCCGCCTGGTCGGTCATGACGGCGGCCTGCGGCCTGTCCCAGACGTTCGTGCAATTGCTGATCGCTCGCATGGGCGTCGGAGTCGGCGAGGCCGGCGGGACGCCGCCGTCCCAGTCCCTGCTTGCCGATTATTTTCCGCCGCGCCGCCGCCTGGTTGCCACCTCGATCTTCGCCATCGGCGTTCCGATCGGCTCGGCGGTCGGCGGAATCGCGGCCGGTATTATCGCCGAAGCGCATGGGTGGCGCATGGCGATGCTGGCCGCCGCTGCGGCGGGGCTTCCGATCTTCCTCCTTCTCCTGACCCTGCGCGAGCCGAAACGGGGGCGGTATGACGCGGCGCCGGCCGTTGCGCCCGAGACCCCGCCGCCGAGCCTGCGTGAAACACTTCATTTTATCCGCAGCCGCAAGGCGGTCTTCCATGTCTTCGCCGGCGGTACGGTGGCGACATTTTCGGGAATGGGCCTGATCTGGTGGACCCCTGCCTTCCTGGCCCGCTCGCACGGCCTTTCGGTCGCGGAGGCGGGCATCGAGGTCGGGCTGATGAACGGAGTCGGCGGCGGCATCGCGCTGGCCGCCTCCGCCTTGCTGATGATCTGGCTCGCGCGAAAGCCGGTCGCCTGGCAATGCTATTTCACGGCCCTGATAACCGGCTTGATCACCATCCCGGCGCTGCTGGCCCATTGGGTGCAGGATCGCGAGCTTGCGCTTCTTAGCCTGTGGTTCTTCATTCCCTTGGCCAACGTCTATATCGGCCCCTGTTTCGCGCTGATCCACAATCTCGTGCGGCCGCAGATGCGGGCGGCATCGGTGGCGATCCTCCTGTTCACCGCCAACGTCGCCAATTTGATCGTCGCCCCGCAAGGGATTGGCAGCCTGTCGGATCTGATCCGGCCGCATATCGGCAATCCGGAGGAATCGCTGCGGCTCGCCTTGTTGATCAGCGCCCTTACCGGCATCTGGGGCGCCTATCACTTCATCCGCGCGGGGCGCGAGATCGGGAAAGGAAAAGGCTGACAAGCCGCCGAAGTCGGTCTTCCGCGACGCAGCTTTGGGGACATTCCGGATCCGGCCGGAAAATGTCGGCGGTCAGCGGCTGGCGTCGACGACCCCATCGATCAGGTTCGACGCCATCAGGCGCTCGCCGAACGGCCTCCATCCAGTCGCGGCATCGGCCAGATAGCGCCTGGCCGCTTCGGCATGGTTTCGCCATCGGGCCGTGGCTTCCTCGACCGGGACGGGGTGAAAGCGAAGCGCGGCGCCGGTGGGAAGCTGGGCGATCCTGTCCACGTCCGACCCGACGACCGTGGCGATCTTCGGATAGCCCCCAATGGTCTGATGGTCGGCTAGCAATATCGTCAGCCTTCCTTCGCCGTCGATCTGGAGCGATCCTCGGACCGCTGGCTCACTGGCGATGTCGAGCCGCTCGGGAACGAGCGGCTGCCCCTCCATCACCCGGCCCATCCGGTCGAATTTGGCGGAAGCCGTAAAGGGCGAGCCGGTGACCGCCGACCGGGCCGTTTCGGGAAAATAGCGGTCCTGGGGTCCCATCACGATCATCGCATCTTCGATCGGCCGCAATTCCGGCTTGGGCAAGGCATGGGCTTCTTTCGGCAGCGGCGCAGCCTCCACGATGATTTCCCGGCCGGTCCCAACGCGGCCGCCACCCAGGCCGGCGAGCAAATGTGTTGCCCGGCTGCCGAGCCAGGACGGAGCCAGAAGATCGCCCCCGAAGGCGAGATAGGCCCAATTGCCAAGCGCGCCCTCCTTGATCCTAAGCCGCATTCCGGCGTGCAGGATACCTGTCGCCCAGGAACCGAGAGGCGATCCTTCCACCTCCGCCGTAAAGTCTCCGCCGCAAACGCAGAATCCGACGCTTCCTTCTGCGCAGACGAGGCTGATACCGCCGAGCGAGACTTCGATGAGGGCGGCGCCCTCCTTATTGCCGATGCCGGCATTCGCCGCTGCGAATGCCAGGCGGTCGATGGGTCCCGAATGGGGCACGCCGAAACGCATGTAGCCGGTCCTGCCACGCTCCTGGATCGTGGTGAGCGGACCTGCCTTCTCCACGATGATGCGCGTCAGGCTCACCGCGCCAACTGCCTTTCCAGTTCGTCGGACCCGATCCGTTCGAAGCGAATGCGGTCGCCGGGTTTGAAGAGGAATGGGTCGTCCGCCTCCGGCCGCAGGATCTGAATCGCGGTCCGTCCGATCACCCACCAGCCGGTCGGCATCGGCAGCGGCATGACGATGCATTGGCCGGCAGCGATCATCACGCTTCCAACCTTGTGGTCGCGGACGGCGGCAGCCTTTCGCGGGACCGCCAGCGGTTCGGGCACGCCGCCCAGATAGGCGAAGCCGGGGGCAAAGCCGTACATGAGGACGCGGTAATCGCCTTCGGCATGATGCTTGGCGATGGCTTGGGCGGACAGCCCCGTCCGCCGTGCAAGCTGCTCCATGTCCGGTGCATGTTCGCCTTCATAGCAGACGGGGATGACATGCTCGGCTGCTTCGCGGCTGGCATTCACCGCATTTCCGACGGCTTCCCGGACGAATGCTTCGACGGTCCGCATCTCGCTGGCTTCCGGGTCGAACAGGATCAGCAAGGATGTCGCGGCGGGAACGGTTTCGCGCAGGCCAGGCGGCGGGGCGGCGCGCAGCGCCGCGTCGATGGCGACCACGCATTCGCTGAGATCGGCGTCGATCGCGTCTCCCAGGTCGACGAGCAGGGCGGCCTCGCCCACCGCGCGGAAGATGAATTGGGTCACGCCGGTGGAAGGAAAGGCGCGATCCCGAAGCCGGCAGCTTCCAGGGCGTCGCGCAGATGCCGCGCCATTTCGAGCGCGTGGGGGCTGTCGCCATGGATGCAGATGGAATCCACCGCCATCGTGACCTCTCCCCCGGAGACGGTCGGCATGGTTCCCGTGCGCAGGAATTCCAGCATGCGCCGGGTGGCCGTCTCGGCATCGTCGATCAGCGCGCCCGGTTCGCTCCGCGGCACCAGGTTGCCCTCATCCGTGTAGCCGCGATCGGCAAAGACTTCGCTGAACACGCGCATATTCGTTTCGCGGGCCACCGTCTCGAGCATGGTCCCCGAAATTGCGAGGATCGCCAGGCTGGAGTCGACGGCCCTCGTGGCTCGAACGATCGCCTCGGCAACGGGCCGGTCTTCCGAAGCGACGTTGCCAAGCGCGCCATGCGGCTTGACATAGGCTGGGCCTGCCCCGGCCAGCGCGGCAATGCCGATCAGGGCACCGACCTGTGCGGCGACGAACCGTTCCACCTCCGCGGGTGAAAAGGGCAGCCTTCTGCGTCCAAATCCTTCCTTGTCGGGATAGCTGGGATGGGCGCCGATGTTGATCTTCCGCTCATGCGCCAGGCGCAAGGTCCTGAACATGGTTTCGGGATCGCTGGCATGGCCGCCGCAGGCGAGGTTCGCGCTCGTGACGATCCGCAGCATGGCGCCGTCGTCGCCCATCAGCCAGGGACCATAGCCTTCGCCCAGGTCGGCGTTGAGATCTATGGTGCGCATATCACCCCTCAGGTCGTCGCCGCCTTGCGGATTTCAAGCAGGACTCCCGCCGAGGCGGCAGTGTCGAAATAGGTGAAGCCGCTTCCATCCGGGCGACGTCCCTTCATCAGCTTGTGCAGCCCGGATTCGGCCGCCTTAGCCTCGGCCAGGTTGCAGTCGGGCACCGTGAAGCCAAGGTGAAACACCCCTTCGCCCTTTTCGTTCAGAAAACGCCGTTGCGGACAATCCTCTTCCGGCGGCTGGCAGAGCTGGATCTGCATATTCTCCACATCGGCATATTTATAGACCATGCCGAGAAATCCCGTTCTGCTCGGGACGTCGAGCTCGGTATACTGGTCGAGCGGGGGATAGTCCTGCCAAGGGCCGATCCCTACGGATTCGTAAAATGCCTGGGCCTTGGCGATGTCGTGTACGACGATGCAGACATGATGCATGCGACGGAAGATATCAGGCATTTTCGGCCTCCGGCATGACGTAATTGAGGATCATCCTGCCTCCGTCGACGAAGATCGTCTGGCCCACGATATAGGAAGCGTCGTCGCTGGCAAGGAAGGCGGCGACCGCGGCGACCTCCTCGGCCTCTCCGAGCCTGCCGGACGGCGTTCGCGACAGGATCATCTTGCGTTGCGCCTCATTGGTCAGGAAGCCCATGTTCAGCATGTCGGTGGCGATGGTTCCGGGGCCTATCCCAACAACCCGGATGCCGTGCGGAATGAGGGCGACGGCGGCGGTGGACGTGACCTGGTTCAAGCCACCCTTGGATATGGCATAGGTCGCGACCGACGGGTTCGCCATTCTCGAATTGATCGAGGACATGTTGATGATGACGCCGCCATTGCCGGCGGCGATCATCGCCCGGGCGGCGATCTGGAGGCCGAAGAAGGCGCCTCGCAGATTGACGCCCAGGACAGCGTCATAATCCTCCTCGGAAATGGTCATGAAGTCCTGCGTGCGCGCGATACCCGCATTATTCACCATGATATCGAGACGCCCGAACTGCGCGACTGCTGCATCCACCAAAGTCTGCAGATCGGAATAGCGGCTCACGTCGGCCGTCTGAGCGACGGCTTCGAACCCTTCGGCGACGAGGGAATCGACAGCCGACCGGAGCGTGTCGCCGTCAATGTCCGCGAGAACGACTTTCGCACCCTCCTCGGCAAAGCGTCGCGCACAGGCGTAGCCTATCCCCCGGGCCGCCCCGGTGACGATGGCGATTCTGCCCTCCAGCTTCATATCTGCTTCCTCATGCTAGTAGATGGCGCTTTCCGGCATCGGCCGGTCGGCTGCGATCCGCCCGAAGCCGAGCGGGCCGACGTCGATGCTCGTGTAGCGGCCGTGAACGACATGCTCCGCTATCGCTCGCGCAACACCGGGGGCATGCATGATGCCATGACCGGAAAAGCCGGTCGCGAAAAGAAAATTGGGAAGGTCGGGATGCGGCCCCACCACGCCATTATGGTCGAACAGGTTCATTTCGTAATGGCCGGCCCAGGCGTTGAGCAGCCGGATCTGCTCGAGCGCCGGAACGCGCGCGGCAAGCAGCGGCCAAACCCGATCCTCGAACAGATAATGATCGGGTTCGAAATCCTCTCCGGCGTCCGGATCGGCGTCGGCCGCCGGCTGTATGCCTCCGATGAAGCCTTCACCCTCGGGCCGCATCCAGGCCCCCGATATATCGAAGAGCATCGGCATGTCCTTGCCCGAAAGAGGTGCACGAAAATGGAAGACCGTGCGTTTCTTGGGGGCGACCGGAAGGGCGATGCCGAGCCAGCGCGCAACCTTGCCTGAAAGTGGACCGGCGGCATTGACGCACCAATCAGCCTGGAGGCTCGAGCCGTCGGCCATCCGAACGCCTTCGATGCGGCCGCCGTCCGTTTCGAAACCGCTCGCCTCCGCCTGGATGATCGCGACGTCCCGGCGCAGGGCGGCACGCCGCGCCGCCTGCAGCAGCGCCCAGGCATCGAACCAGCCTTCGTCGGCCGTGCCGAGCGTCGCCAGTTCCACTTGCTCGCTGTTCAGCCAGGGAAATCGCGTGGCGAGGTCCGCTCTATCGAGGGCCACGACCTTGGCGCCCAGCGACTGCTGCATCGCCAGCGCGGCACGCCGCATCTCTGCGGAGGGAGCGGAGGCGAGGATCAGATAGCCGTTCTGGACCAGGCCGATATCGGCTTCCGGGTCGAGCCGATTCTGAATCGAGCGGAGGAACTCTGACCCGAACAGGCTGAGCGACACATTGACCGGACAGGCGAACTGGGTTCGGATCGACGCCGCGGACAAAGCTGTCGACGAGAATCGGTAGGTCGGATCCCGCTCGATGATGGTGATCGCCCCCGCAAATCCCGCCTCCCGCAGGAACCACCCGGTCAGGCAGCCGATAATGCCCCCTCCGATGATCGCCACGCGGCTCGTGTCCTGCATGGCGGTTCAGCGGATCACGAATGGATTTGCGGTCCGCGCGGCGGGGTCGATCCACACCATCTTGGTCTGCAGATAGGCTTCGATCGCCTCCTGCCCGTTCTCCCGGCCGATGCCGCTGCGCTTGTAGCCGCCGAACGGGGCCATATAGCTGACGGTGCGATAGCTGTTCACCCAGACCATGCCGGCCTGCAGCGTCTCGACCCCGCGAAAGGCGCTTTCCATGCTGGACGTCCATAGCCCCGCAGCCAGGCCATAGGGCGTATCGTTTGCCAGGTGATAGGCTTCGTCCTCGTCGTCGAACGGGATCACCGACAGCACTGGGCCGAACAATTCTTCGCGCGCCACGCGCATGTCGTTGCTGATGCCCGTCAGGATGGTCGGTTCGACGAACCAGCCGGGATGATCGGGTACGCCGCCGCCAAGCGCGGCGTGCGCGCCCTGGCTGCGGGCCTCGGCGAGGTGGTCGAGGATATGGGCGCGCTGACGCAATGTAGTGATCGGGCCGATCTGAGTTTCCAGAAGGGCCGGGTTCCCGAAGCGCGCGGTGCGGCCCAGCGCCACCACCCTCTCGACCAGCGCGTCATGGATGCGCCGCTGCACAAGCAGCCGGGATCCCGCGATGCATGTCTGGCCGGAAGCCGCGAAGATCCCGGCAACCACGCCGTTGGCGGCGCTTTCGAGATTGGCGTCGGCGAGCACGATGTTGGCGGATTTGCCGCCCAGCTCGAGCGTGATGTGCTTCAGTTGCTCGGCTGCGGTCCGGCCGACCGCAATGCCCCCGGCCTCGCCGCCGGTGAAGGCGATCTTGGCCACATCGGGATGGGATATGAGCGGGGCGCCGGCTTCGTCGGGCATCCCCGTGACACTGTTCACCACCCCGGGCGGAAACCCGGCCCGCTCGAACAATCGGACGAAGGCGAGGGTCGATGCCGATGCATGTTCGGAGGGTTTGATGACGACCGTATTCCCAGCCGCAAGCAAAGGTGCAAGCTTCCAGGTCAAAAGCAGCAGGGGAGAGTTCCACGGGATGATGGCAGCGACCACGCCGACCGGCTCCCGCCTGGTGAAGGCGAACATGCCTGGCTTGTCGATCGGCAGGACCCTGCCTTCAATCTTGTCGGCAAGTCCCCCGAAATATCGGTACCAGCTTGGAATGTAGCGGAGCTGACCGCTCATCTCCGCCAGCAGCTTTCCATTGTCGCGCGTCTCGATCTGCGCCAGCGCGTCGGCCTCCTCCTCGATGAGATCGGCCAGCCGCATCAGCAGATGCCCTCGCGCCGATGCCGTCAGCGCCGGCCATTCGCCGGTACGGAAAGCGGATCGGGCGGCCTCGACGGCTTGCGACACCTGGTCCGGTCCGTCGCGGGGGATCAGCGCCCAGGCCTCGCCCTTATACGGGTCGAAGCTTTCGAACGTGGCGGCCGCCGTCGCCTGCTTGCCGCCGACCAGATTGTGAAAGGTCGTGAGCCCGCTCATCCGACCTGCAGTCCAAGGTGCTGGCGCATGCGATTCTTGACGTGCACCGCATCGCGGGGCGGCAGTGATCGCGGCAGGTTTTCGGCCTTGACCTGGATCACGTGCAGGCGGGGCCCGCCGACCTTGCGGCGCAGACCCGCGCGGATCTTCTCCACATCCTCCGGTCGCGCCGCACGGCCACATTCGGCGAAGCCGCAGGCCTCCGCGACGCGCTCGAGTTGGAGGCCAAGACCGGTATGGCTGGTCTGCATGCCCGTTTCACCGAAATGGCCATTGTCTATGACGACGATGTTGAGATTGGCCGGGCGCGCGATCGCGATGGTGGCAAGTCCGCCCAGACCCATCAATTGTTCGCCATCGCCGGTGACGACGAGAATCGTTCGGTCGGGTCTCGCCTGGGCCAGGCCAAGACCGACCAATGCGGCGCTCCCCATCGCGCCCCAGAGATAATAATTTTCGTCACGATCGCCCTGCGCGTGGACGTCGTAGCTTGGCGAACCAAGGCCGGACACGACGAGGAGGTCGCCGGGCTGCCTGAGCAGGGCGGCGACCGCGGCACGGCGATCCAGTTCCGCTACCATTTCTTGATCCCCAGCATACGTTGTCCCATCAGGATGGCGATCTGCTGATCGCCGTCGAAGGCCTCGATCGTAGCGGCGGCGACGGTCTCCAGCAGGGCGTCGCTTGTGTCTGCCCGGAATGTGCGCACGCCGATGGCTTGCAGCGACGCTTCCGTCGCGGCCCCCATCGGCACCTGCCAGGGATTGAACTCGGCCCATTCGCCGCGCATCGTGACGAGCATCAGCAGAGGAAATCTTCCAATCACCGGCAGCGATAGCATGTTGATGCAATTGCCGACGCCGCTCGATTGCATGAGCAGGATGCTGCGCATGCCTCCCAGCCAGGCACCGGCGGCGATCGCCACGCCCTCCTCTTCGGTTGTCAGCACGTTCGCCTGCATCCCCGGATCGTCGCGAACCAGTTCGATCAGCCTGGCATGCCCGGCATCGGGCACGTAGGCGACATTGGTGATCCCGGCGTCGCGAAGCAGCTTGTGCAACATTGCCGGCCAGGGTTCCGGGCCGCTCTCCGCGGGATTTTCCATCGTGATCTGGGAAAGGCTCATTCCCGACCGATAGAATGAAATGGCGGCGACTTCCCGGCGCATTGTTGACGACCAGCTATAGCAGGATTTTATTGCGCAGCGGCGCCTTGTTATGCCGTCTCGCTATAGCTGATTCTATCCGATGGTCATGGTGCGCGGCCATGGCATTGCGTAGACGAGCCCGTCATGAACAATGGCGGGGATATGATGGCAGAGCAGGATTTCCGCGAAATAAGGGAAGCGGTTGCGCGGCTGTGCCAGGATTTCCCGGCCGAATATTGGCGCTTGCTCGACGAGCGCATGGCCTATCCCAGCGAGTTCGTGGATGCTCTCACCCATAGCGGCTTCCTCGCCGTCCTCATCCCCGAGGAATATGGAGGTGCCGGCCTGCCGCTATCGGCGGCGGCGGCGATTCTCGAGGAGGTGCAGCGTTCGGGCTGCAACGGTGCCGCCTGCCATGCCCAGATGTATACGATGGGGACGCTCCTCCGCCACGGCAGCGCCGAGCAGAAGGAACGCTATCTTCCGAGGATCGCACGGGGCGAGCTTCGGCTCCAGGCCTTCGGCGTGACCGAGCCGACCAGCGGAACCGACACGCTTTCGCTGCGCACGTTCGCGCGGCGGGACGGCGATCGATACCGGATCACAGGGCAGAAGGTCTGGACGAGCCGCGCCGAACATTCGGACCTCATGATCCTCATCGCAAGGACCCAGGCGCGCGAGCAGGTCGAGCGCAGGTCGGACGGTCTGTCCGTGTTCATCGTCGACATGGCCGATGCGCTCGCGAACGGCATGACGATCCGGCCGATCCGGACGATGATGAACCATTCCACGACCGAAATCTATTTCGAGGACGTCCCGGTCCCGGCCGCCAATCTGATTGGGGAGGAAGGCAAGGGCTTCCGTTACATACTTTCCGGCATGAATGCGGAGCGGATCCTGATTGCCGCCGAATGTATCGGTGATTCCAAATGGTTCATCGACAAGGCCAGCCGCTACGCCGGCGAGCGCGTGGTCTTCGGGCGCCCGATCGGCGCCAACCAGGGAATCCAGTTCCCGATCGCCAAGGCCTATGCCTCGATGCGGGCGGCCGATCTGATGGTGCGCGCGGCCGCGGCGAAATATGATGCGGGGGAGAATTGCGGGGAGGAGGCCAATATGGCGAAGATGCTGGCCGCCGATGCTTCCTGGGAGGCCGCCAACATGTGCGTGCAGACGCTTGGCGGATTCGGCTTCGCCGCCGAATATGATGTCGAGCGCAAGTTCAGGGAGACGAGACTCTATCAGGTGGCGCCGATTTCGACGAACCTCATATTGGCCTATCTCGCCGAGCATGTGCTCGGCCTGCCGCGCTCCTACTGATGGTCAAGGCCCTGGAGGGGAAGCTGGTCGTGGCGATCGAGCAGGCGGTTGCGGCGCCGGTCTGTACGTCGAGGCTCGCGGACGGCGGGGCGCGGGTGATCAAGATTGAACGAGCCGAAGGGGAAACCGCCCGTCATTATGACGGGGCGGTGTTCGGCACCTCCGCTTATTTTGCGTGGCTGAACCGGGGCAAGCAGAGCATCGTTCTCGACATCAAGAGTGCCGGCGATCGTGCGCTCGTGCAGCGGATGATCGCGCGAGCCGACATATTCGTCCAGAATCTCGCCCCCGGCGCCGCTGCCCGCCTGGATCTCGATGCGCGGAGCCTGTGCCGGGAATTCCCCGGCCTCGTCGCGGTCGATATTTGCGGCTATGGCCAGGACACGCCGGCACGCGACATGCGTGCTTACGACATGCTCGTGCAGGCGGAGAGCGGCATTTGCAGCGTCACCGGCTCGGCCGACGAAAAGGCGAAGGTCGGCGTTTCCATCGCCGACATCGCGACGGGCATGAACGCGCATGCAGCCGTGCTGGAAGCGCTGATCTCGCGAGAACGCGATGGCCGCGGCCGTGCGATCGAGATCGCCATGTTCGATAGCATGGCGGACTGGATGGCAGTGCCGCTGCTCCATAAAAGCCATGGCGGAAGGGAGACCGGCCGATGGGGGCTCTCGCATGCCTCCATCTATCCTTACGGCGCCTTTGCATGCGCCGACGGTGAAATCATGATCGCGATCCAGGCTCCGGCCGAGTGGCGGCGTTTCTGCCGGACGGTGCTCGAGCGGCCTGAACTCGCCGACGATGCGCGATTTGCCGACAATGTCCTGCGTGTGACCAACAGGGCGGAACTGGGGCACATCATTGCAGGCGCTTTTGCGGGGCGGAGGAGGGCCGACCTCATCGGCTTGCTGGACGCCGGGCGGATCGCCTGGGGACGCGTCTCCAGCATAGACGATGTGCTTCGGCATCCTGCGCTCCGCCATGTGCCGGCGCATGTCGCAGGCGGCGATTTTCAATTGCCGCGACCCGCCGGCCGCGACGAGCAGGTTCCGAGCGAGGTGCCGGAGCTCGACCAACATGGCATTGCGATCCGGGAGGAATTCGGGGCGTGAGCGATGCAATCGAAGCTGTCGACCGGCTCGAGCCCAGGCTGCGGGATCTCTTTGCCGCCAGCCTGGAAGAATTGCTCTTCGAGGACAAGGAAGACGCTTCTCCCCTCGGCGTTCATTGGTGCCTCTTCCCGCCGACGGCCAGGACTTCGGAATTGGGCGCCGATGGCCATCCGCCACGCCGGCATGCAGTGTCTATGGATGAGTTTCCCCGCCGCATGTGGGTGGGCGGCCGATTGGAATTCCACCGGCCGCTGCCGCTGGGTGTCGCATTGACCCGAACCACGGTCCTGCGTCCGGTCGAACGGAAGGAGGGCCGCAGCGGCGCGCTCGTCCTGTCCGGCTTCGATCATGAATATCGGGCGGATAGGCAATTGCTGCTAAGCGAGCGCCAGGACATCGTCTTTCTTCCCAAAGCGGTTACCCCGTCCCCACGGCCAGACGAAAGGAAGGACGCCCCGGCGCCGGAGGGGCAGATTTGCCGGCCGCTCCGGCTCAGCGAAGCGCTCCTCTTTCGCTATTCCGCGCTGACCTTCAACAGCCACCGCATCCATTATGACGCGGATTATGCGCGCACCGAGGAAGGTTATGCGGGGGTCCTGGCGCAGGGGCCGCTCCAGGCAACGATCCTGCTCAACCTCGCTGCATCGTTGCTCGGACGCGCGCCGACGCGCTTCGATTATCGCGCGCGGGCGCCACTTCACCTCGGTGGAACGGCCTATGCATTTGCCTGGGCGGAACGGGAGGTGGTGCACTGCAGGATCCAGGACAGGAGCGGCAGGCCGACCATGGAGGCGAGCGCCTGCTGAACTTGCCGCGCCGCGACAGCTATGCCAAAATGCGAATGAACCTCTGATCCCTTGCGTGGATGGCACGGCCCTGGTCCATGGATCTTCGACAGCTCAGAACCTTTCGCGCCGTCGCGGAACTTGGCAGCCTCAGCAAGGCGTCGGACCGGTTGCGCATAGCCCAGCCGGCACTTAGCCGGCAGATCAAGCTGCTCGAACACGATCTTCGCACGCCGCTTTTCATTCGGCACGGCCGCGGCATGGTGGTCACCGAGGCGGGGCGCATGCTGTTCGAGCGGACGGCCGGGCTCATGCGGCAGCTGGAGCAGGCAAGGGAGGACGTGCTTGCCGCCTCGGGAGCGCCGTCCGGCCGCGTCGTCGTCGGCATGGTGCCGACGATCAGCGGCGGCCTTGCCGGGCTCGTCGCGCAACGGGTGGTCGAACTCTACCCGCAAGTCGCGCTTCGAATCTTCGACGCCTATGGCGGCTTCCTGATCGACCTGATCCATCGCGGCGAGATCGACATGGCGGTCGTCTACGGTCCCGCCACCCAGCTTCACCTGAATGTGGAGACCCTCAGGTCGGATGATCTGTTCGCAATTGCCGCCCCGGGACAGGGGATTTCGCAGCTCGGGTCGGCATCCTTCTCCGATATCGCGAAGCGTCCGCTGATACTTCCCAGTCACCCCCACGGCCTCCGCGCGCTCGCCGAACATGCCGCGGCCGCGGCGGATCTGACTCTGCATATTCCGGTCGAGGCGGATTCGTTCCAGGCGCTGGTCGATATCGTCGCGGCCGGCGTGGGTTGCACCTTTCTCCCTTATTATGCTGTCCGCCGACATGTCGAACAGGGGTTGCTGGAGGCCGTGCCCGTAAGTCCACCCCTCAGCAGGCAGGTGGTCCTGGCCTTGCCATCCCGCCAGGGATCTTCGGCCGCGGTACAGGTCGTTGCCGACATCGTAAGGGCGGAAACCCGATTGCTGTAGATCGCCGGCACAACTTCCCGAGCAGGTTGGTCTTTGCTACCGTCGCCTGATGGGCAATATGACAGTTCGCTTCTATGGGCGTCTCGCCGAAGCTTGCGGCCCGACGGCCGAAATCCCCCTGGAGGCCCAATCCTGCACCATCGCCGAGCTTCGCAATATCATCGGACAGCGCTTTCCCGATATGGCCACGGACTTGACTGGTCCTTCCGTGCGCGCAGCGGTGGCGGACGTGATGGTTCCGGACGATCGTTCGGTTTCGCCTGGTACCGAAGTGGAGTTCTTCCCGATCGTGTCGGGTGGATAGCATGGCCACGCAAGCCCGCCTGACGGACGATGTGATCCGGCCCGACCTCCTGCTCCAGGAGCTTCTTGCGGCAGCGACGGGCGCCGGCGCTATCGTCAATTTCTGCGGATTGGTGCGTCCGGAAGATCATGAGGGACGAAAGATCGAGGCCCTGCGCCTGGACCACCATCCCCGGCTTACGCTTCGATCGCTCGAGACGATCGCCCAGGATGGCGCGGAACGCTTCGGCCTTTCCACCTGTCTGGTCGTTCATCGCTTCGGCCGTATCGAACCCGGCGCCACAGTGGTCTTCGTCGGCGCCGCCGCGCTACATCGGCGCGCCGCCTTCATGGGTGCCGATTATCTGATGGACCGGTTGAAGAGCGAGGCGATGTTCTGGAAGAAGGAAGAAGGCGCGGCGGGCGGCCAATGGATTGAGCCAACGAACGAAGACCGCGCTGATCTCTTGCGTTGGGGAAATTGAATGGCAGGCATCGATCAATCTCTGGACTTCCATCCGCTGCGCATCGCGATCCTGACCATATCCGACACGCGGGACGAGGAAACCGACCGTTCGGGTGCACTGCTGCTCGAGCGGGTGGGCGCGGCCGGGCACGAGGCGGTCGCAAAGGAAATCGTCCCGGACGAAGTGGATGCCATTCAAAAACAGGTCGGTACCTGGATCGACGACCCGCAGCTCGACATCATCATTACGACCGGTGGCACCGGCTTCGCGCCGCGCGACGTCACGCCCGAGGCGATCCGGCCCCTGTGCCGGCGGGAGATGGAGGGATTCGCAATCGTCTTCCACCAGGCCAGCCTGGGGACTGTCGGCGTGTCGACTCTCCAGTCCCGGGCTTTTGCCGGTCAGGCCGGAGACACGTTCATCTTCTGCCTGCCCGGCTCGACCGGCGCCTGCCGGGACGGCTGGGACCTCGTTTTGGGGCTTGAGCTCGACAGCCGCTATCGGCCCTGTTCGATCGCCGGGCAGATCCCGCGCCTTCGGGAGCTCTGCGCCTGATGTCCTTGACCCATATCGACGAAGGCGGCCGCGCGCGGATGGTCGATGTCGGCGACAAGCCCGACACGGATCGCCGTGCCACTGCCGAAGGGATGCTGCTCTGCGCTCCGGAAACGCTGGCCATGGTGCGCGAGGATCGCGCGCCCAAGGGCGCGGTGCTGACGACGGCGGAACTGGCCGGTATCATGGCCGCCAAGCGCACCGCCGATCTGATCCCGCTCTGCCATCCCCTGCCGCTCGCCAAGGTGGTCGTCCTCATCTTGCCCGATGAGGCGTTGCCGGGATTCCGCGTGCAGGCCGATGTCAGGACGCGCGGCGCTACCGGCGTGGAAATGGAGGCCCTGACGGCGGTATCGGTCGCCTGCCTCACCTTGTTCGATATGCTGAAGGCGGTCGATCGAACGATGGTCATCGACGGGATCCGGGTCCGGTCGAAGAGCGGCGGCCGATCCGGCGACTGGCAGTCGCAATGATCGGGTATGACGAGGCGCAGGCGATCGTCGCAGGCGCCGCGCGCCCGCTCGCAAGCGAGATGGTTCCACTCGCGGCGGCTTCCGGCCGCTTCCTCGCCGCTGCGGTGGTCGCCAACGTCGCCTCGCCGCCGGCCGATGTCTCGGCCATGGACGGATATGCGACGAGCGGAGACGATCTACCGAGCTTTACCCTCGTCGGCATATCCTATCCGGGCAATGGCTTTGCGGGCCGGATCGGTGCCGGGGAGTGCGTGCGAATCTTCACCGGAGCACCAGTTCCCGAAGGTGCGAAGCGGGTGATCGTCCAGGAGATCGTCCGGACCGATGGAAGCCAAATCGTTCTGGTGAGCCCGCCTGGCAGTGCGACTCATATCCGCCCACGTGGCTCCGACTTCATGGCGGGCGAGCAGTTGCTGCCGGCCGGGCGACAGCTCGATCCCCGCGCGCTCGTCGCTGCCGCCGGGGCCGACCTGGCGACGGCAGAGATCTGGTCGCGGCCGAGGATAGTCATATTGACGACCGGCGACGAACTCGTTGAAGCGGGGACGGCGCGGGCGACGCCTGGCGCCATTCCCGAGAGCGTCTCGCTGGGCGTGTCCGCATTGGCCGAACAATATGGCGGGCACTGCGTCTCCAGGCGCCGCCTGCGCGACGAACCCCAGGAGATAAAGGAGGCATCGGAGCGTGCATTGGCCGAGGCCGATCTGGTCGTGATGACGGGCGGCGCATCGGTCGGCGAAAAGGATTATGCCAAGCCGGTCTTCCAGGAACTCGGCCTGGAGTTGGAATTTTCCAAGGTGGCGATCAAACCGGGTAAGCCGATCTGGTTCGGTCGTGCCCGCGGCAAGCTGGTGATGGGCCTTCCCGGCAATCCGACTTCCGCGATGATCACGGGGCGTCTGTTCCTGGCGCCGCTCGTACGCGGACTGGCCGGCGGAGATCCCGCTCATGCATCCAGGTGGCGCCACGCGCCGCTGGTCCAGGATATGCCACCCTGCGGGGATCGGGAAACGTTCGTGCGGGGGAGGTGGCGCGGCGACGGGGTCGAAGCGGTGCCGAACCAGGATTCCAGCGCCCAGCGGGCGCTCGCCGAAGCCGAAATCCTGATCCGCCGCAGGCCGGGGGCACCGGCCGTCGCTGCCGGGCAATTGGTGGAGATCATCGACCTTTGAGGAGATTTTCGGCGGCCGCGAGATCGTCTTCGGTGTTGACGTTGAAAAAGGGATCATAAGGCTGGACGGGCCAAGCAACGATCACGGCCCCCAATTCTTCGGCAAAACCGCGCAACGAAGCCCGTCTCTGAAGATAATTCTCGATCCTTACCGATGCCGAAGCGCGCCACAGGCCGCAGGACGGGTGCAGTCTCTCGCCGCTTCGCGCGACGGCCGCTTCCGACGGTAGTGCCAAAGCGTGCTTCAGCCGCTCCGGCAGGTCGCGCGGAAGGAGCGGCGTGTCGCAGGGCAGGGTGAGTATGGCATCGAGCCCCTCCCGGACCGCATGACGCAGGGCGGATGCAAGACCGGCAATGGGACCGGCGTCTTCGCGGTCGTGCAGGAGAGGTAAATGGTCGGGAAAGCGGAGGTCGGCATGGTCCCGGATGGCGATCGCGCAGGGGATCTGCCATGCCTTCACCTGGTCCAGGACATGGTCGACCAGCGACCGGCCGGCAAGGAGCCTGAAGGGCTTGTCCCCACCGATGCGCCGGCCCGCCCCGCCGGCGAGGATGACCGCGCCGATCCTCATGTGAAAATCAGCTTCCCTCCGGCGATGAGCAGCACCAGCGCGAGAAGCCGCAACAGCCATATTTGAGGGAGTTTCCTGATGCCGAGCGCAATGCCGGCAAGCGCGCCGATCCCGACCGCCATGAGGAGGATCGGGAGCTCGGATGGCAGCTGGCCCACGGAACTCAAATTGCCGGCGAGGCCCGCCGCCGAATTGGCAAGGATGAAGGCCGCCGCCACGCCCGATGTCTTGCGCGGCTCTTCCCAACCGAAGAGCAGGATGAGCGGACTGAGGAAGATGCCCCCGCCCGTGCCGGTCAGGCCGGCGAGAAGCCCGAGCAAGGCACCGCAGGGGAGCGAGACGAGCAACGGGGGCGGACGGACGGGGCGTTCGACCGACTGGCGCGGCCGCCACGCCAGGCGCAGGGCCGCGACCCACAAGGTGATGCCGACGAGCGGCCGGTAGATCTCCGGCGAAAGATGGATCATGCCGCCGACGAACGCACATGGAATCGCCGTTGCCGAGAACGCGAGCAGCAGGCGCAGATTGAATTTCCCGGCGCGCGCGTAGCCGATCGTGGCGATTCCGGCGACAAGCAGGTTCAGCGTCAAGGCGGTCGGCCGCATGATCTCCGTGGAGATGCCGAACATCGCCATCAGGGCGAGATAGGCTGAAGCGCCGCCATGACCGACCGAGGAATAAAGCGCCGCGCCGACGCCCATCAGCAATGCCAGCGCGACGAGGGTAGGGGTGTCCATCAATCGGCGACTATAAGCCCGACCGTGGCGAGGTGAACCCGTTCCTTGCTGCGACTGGGAGGAACTCCTAAGGTTGAATCCCATGGATCTCGCTGTTCAATGTCCGGACCCATCTTCGATCATGAGCCTGCGAGAGACAGTTCGAATCCTGGGCCAAGCCGGCGTTCGGCCATGCGGCTGAAGCCGTCGGGTTCGTTCCAGGTCAGGCGCCTGGCACCCGACGCGATTCTCGCGGGGGCGCGCGAACTGGCGGTCGAGACTCCGGTGGCGATAAGCTTTCTCGGCATTGGCTATGCGGTGATGATGGCCAGCCCGCTGGACCTGGAGGATTTCGGCTATGGCTTTGCCGCGTCCGAAAGGATCATAGAGCGGTCGGAACAGGTGACGGGCATAACCATCCTCGAGGAGGAACGGGGGCTGCTCCTGAACATCGAGGTGTCGCCGGACCGACAGGAATTGGTTCTTCAACGCGTGCGCCACCGGGCGGGGGAATCGAGCTGCGGTCTTTGCGGTATCGAGAATCTGGACCAGGCGCTGCGGCCGCTGCCGCGTGTGGAGCGACCCCCCGATTTCGTCGCGAGGCCGGCATTGTTCGAAGCTCTCCGGAACATCCGCGATCACCAGCCCGTCAACCGAAGCACTGGTGCCGTTCACGCGGCCGCGCTGTTCGGCACCGACGGAGCCTTGGTTGCGGCGCGGGAGGATGTCGGCCGTCACAACGCCTTCGACAAGCTGATCGGCCATTGCCTTCGCGAAGCCATTGACCCGACCGCCGGTTTTGCCCTGCTTACGTCCCGCTGCTCCTACGAACTGGTCGAAAAGGCGGCCCTTGCCGGGATCCCCCTTCTGGTCACAGTCTCGGCACCGACCAGCCTGGCGATCGAGAGAGCCCGGGAGGCGGGACTGACGCTGATCGCCCTGGCGCGCCAGGACGAAATGCTGGTCGTCTCCGATCCCTATTCTTTGTTCGCCTGATCAGCCCGCATCGGACATGAGATCGCGGTCTCTCTCATGATCGTGCGCCTTGTTGAACTCGGTCGCCTTGGTCGCCGTGCGCGGCTTTGAAGCCGAAAGCTGAAGCTTCGTCAGCGCCGCGCGCGCCACCTCGTTGAGGCCGGAGCCGCCCGCCGCGAGGTGATCCAGGATCTGGGATCGCATCCATGGATCCCAGAAATGCCAGAGATGGTCGTAAGTCGCCTGTGCCGCATCACCGGGATGCTGACTGTCGAGTTCGCGGCCGATCTGATTGACCATGTAGACCAGCTTTTCCAGCGTGGCGGCGCTCATTCCGCCGCCTCGGTCACGATCCTGCGGCTGCGTACGGAGAGCGCCTCATAGCGCTCCTGCCAGTCGCTCGGCCCGTTGGACGGGCTCACCTGGACGGCAGTCACCTTATATTCGGGGCAATTCGTGGCCCAGTCCGAATATTCGGTGGTCACCACATTGGCTTGCGTCAGCGGGTGGTGGAAGGTCGTGTAGACGACGCCGGGCGCCACCCTTTCGGTGATCGTCGCGCGAAGCGTCGTCTCGCCTGCCCGGCTGGCAAGCTTGATCCAATCACCTTCCTTGATGCCTCTTTGCTCGGCATCGTGCGGATGGATTTCGAGCAGATCCTCCTCGTGCCACACGATATTGTCCGTGCGCCGGGTTTGCGCGCCGACATTATACTGGCTGAGGATCCTCCCGGTGGTGAGAAGGAGCGGGTAGCGGGGACCCGTCCGTTCGTCGGTCGGGATATATTCGGTCCGCACGAACTTGCCCTTGCCGCGCACGAAATGGTCCATGTGCATGACCGGCGTACCTGCCGGCGCCTTGTCGTTGCAGGGCCATTGGATCGAACCCAGCGCATCCAGCCTTTCGTAGGAGACGCCGGTGAAGCTCGGCGTCACGGCTGCGATCTCGTCCATGATCTGGGACGGATGGGTATAGGTCCAGCCGAGATCGAGAGCATTGGCGAGCGCTTGCGTGATCTCCCAATCCTCCAGGCCGTTCATGGGCGTCATGACGCGCCGTACCTGCTGGATCCGTCGCTCGGCATTGGTGAAGGTGCCGTTCTTTTCCAGGAAGGTGGAGCCGGGAAGGAAGACGTGCGCGTAATTGGCGGTTTCGTTCAGAAACAGGTCGTGGACGACGACGCATTCCATCGCCTCCAGTCCAGCCGCGACATGGCGGGTGTTGGGATCCGACTGGAGAATGTCCTCGCCCTGGATGTAGAGACCCTTGAAGACGCCGTCGACGGCGGCGTCCAGCATATTGGGAATGCGCAGGCCCGGCTCCTCGTCCAGCGGCTTGCCCCACAGCTTCTCGAACATGTCCCGCGCTTCCCCGTCCGAGACGTGGCGGTAGCCGGAAAGTTCGTGCGGGAAGGAGCCCATGTCGCAGGCGCCCTGAACATTGTTCTGGCCACGCAGCGGGTTTACGCCGACGCCCGGCCGGCCGACATTGCCCGTGGCCATCGCCAGATTGGCGATCGCCATGACGGTCGTGCTTCCCTGGCTATGTTCGGTGACGCCGAGGCCGTAATAAATGGCGCCATTGCCGGCAGCCGCGTAGAGCCGGGCCGCGCCGCGCACCAGCGCTGCCGGCACCCCGCTATATTGCTCCGATGCCTCGGGCGAATGCTGTTCCAGCGCGACGAACTCGGCCCAGTCTTCGAATTCGGCCACATCGCAGCGATCGCGTACGAACGCCTCGTCGAACAGTCTTTCCGTAACGATGACATGCGCCATGGCGGTCAGCACTGCGACGTTGGTGCCGGGCTTCAGCGGCAGATGATAGGCGGCCTCGATGTGCGGCGAACGGACGATGTCGGTGCGTCTGGGATCGATGACGATCAGCTTCGCGCCTCGCCGAAGGCGCTGTTTCAGCCGCGATGCGAAGACCGGATGGCCGTCCGTCGGATTGGCGCCGATGATGACGACGACGTCGCTTTGCTCGACGCTGTCGAAATCCTGAGTGCCGGCCGAGGTCCCGAACGTCGTCTTGAGTCCATAGCCGGTCGGCGAGTGGCAGACGCGGGCGCAGGTATCGACATTGTTGTTGCCGAAGCCGGCACGGACGAGCTTCTGGACGAGGAACGTCTCCTCGTTCGTGCAGCGCGAGGAGGTGATGCCGCCGATCGAACGCATCCCGAATTTCTGCTGGAGCCTTCGGAATTCGGCCGCGCTGTGGCCGATTGCCTCCGCCCAGCTGACCTCGCGCCATGGCTCGTCGATGCGGCCGCGGATCATCGGCTTCAGGATCCGTTCCTTGTGCGTGGCATAGCCCCAGGCGAAACGCCCCTTGACGCAGCTGTGGCCGCGGTTCGCCTTGCCGTCCTTCCACGGCACCATCCGGACCACCTGTTCGCCCTTCATTTCCGCCTTGAAGGCACAACCGACGCCGCAATAGGCGCAGGTGGTGACGACGCTATGCTCCGGCAGGCCGATCTCGGCGACGGCTTTTTCCTGGAGCGCTCCCGTCGGGCAGGCCTGCACGCAGGCGCCGCAGGATACGCATTCGGATTGGAGGAAGGATTCGTCCTGGCTCGCGGACACATGCGCCTGAAAGCCGCGGCCGCTCAGGGTGAGGGCGAAGGTGCCCTGGATCTCGTCGCAGGCGCGAACGCAGCGGGAGCAGACGATGCACTTGGCGGGATCGAAGGCAAAATAGGGGTTGGAAACGTCCTGAGGACATTCGAGGTGGGTCGCTTGGGGCTTGTAACGTATCTCCTCAAGACCGACGGCGTCCATCACTTCCCTGAACTCGGTCTGTGCTTCGACCGTCGCCAGCGCCTCCATCGGATGGTCGGATGCGTAAAGCTCCATTACGCCCCGCCGGAGCTTCGAAAGTCGTTCGCTCTGGGTTCGGACGATCATGCCGTCGGCGACCGGCGTGGTGCAGGATGCCGGCGTTCCCGCGCGGCCGTCTATCTCGACCAGGCAGACCCGACAGCTTCCATAGGCTTTTAGCGTATCGGTTGCGCAAAGCTTGGGGATCGCCGTTCCCCCCAGGCTGGCCGCGCGCATGATCGAGGTTCCCGTCGGCACGGCCAGCGCTTGGCCGTCGATCGTTACCGTCACCGTTTCAGGCTGGCTGGATGCGGGCGTTCCATGATCGGTTTCGCGGATGAGCGTCATGATCTTGCCTCCATGGGCTGCTTCCTGCGCTCGTAAAAGTCCTCTGGGAAGTGGGTAAGGGCTGAAATGACCGGATAAGGGGTGAAGCCGCCCAGCGCGCAGAGCGATCCGAACTTCATCGTCTCGCAGAGATCCTTGAGGAGCGCGACATTGGCATCGACTTCGACGCCGGCCAGGATCGCGTCCATCACCTCCATGCCGCGCGTGGAACCGAGCCGGCACGGCGTGCATTTGCCGCAGCTCTCGACCGCGCAGAATTGCATCGCGAAACGGGCCATGCTCGCCATGTCCACGCTGTCGTCGAACACGACCACGCCGGCATGTCCGATCAGGCCTCCGCGATCGGCAAAGGCTTCGTAATCGAACGGCGTGTCGAACAGGGAAGGCGGGAAATAGGCGCCGAGCGGTCCGCCCACCTGGACAGCGCGGACGGGGCGTCCCGAAAGCGTGCCGCCGCCAATATCCTCCACCAATTCGCGGAGCGTTACTCCGAAGGGAGTCTCGAACAGGCCGCCGTTGCGGATATTGCCCGCAAGCTGGATCGGCATCGTACCGCGCGATCGTCCCATCCCATAATTGGCATAAGCTTCGCCGCCTTCGGACAGGATGAAGGCTATGGCCGACAGCGACAGCACATTGTTGATGACGGTCGGCTTTTCGAACAGTCCAACATGCGCCGGCAGCGGCGGCTTCGCCCGCACCTCGCCCCTTTTCCCCTCGAGGCTTTCCAGCAGGGACGTCTCCTCTCCGCAGACATAGGCGCCCGCGCCGACCCTGACCTCCAGTTCGAAGCGGAAGGCGGCAGGCCCCATCGGCGCGCCGAGCAGGCCGGTCCTTCTGCACGTCTCGATCGCCCGCCGCATGCTTGCTATCGCATGCGGATATTCGGAGCGTATGTAGATATAGCCGCGGCTGGCGCCGACCGCGTAGCCGGCGATGATCATCCCTTCGATGATGAGGAATGGATCGCCTTCCATCAGCATGCGGTCGGCGAAGGTGCCGCTGTCGCCCTCGTCGGCATTGCAGATTATATATTTCTGGTCGGCCGCACTGTCGGCGACCGTCTTCCATTTGATGCCGGTGGGGAATCCGGCGCCGCCGCGGCCGCGCAGCCCGGAGCAAACGACCTCTTCGATAGTGGCGGCCTGGCCGATTTCCAAAGCGCGATCGAGCCCTTCCAGTCCGCCATGAGCGCGATAATCATCCAGCGATTGCGGGTCCGTTATCCCGCAGCGGGCGAAGGTCAAACGCTGCTGCCGCGCGAGGAAGGGCAGGGCGTCGACGACACCCAGCGCGGACGCGTGCCGGCTGCCGCCGATGATCGCATCGACAATGCCGTCCGCCTCTTCCGGCCGCACTCGGCCGAAGCCGATCCTTTCCCTGTCGGATTGGAATTCGACCAGCGGCTCGAGCTCGAACATGCCGCGCGAGCCGTTGCGCGTGATCCGCGCTTCGACACCGCGCCGCCGAAGCGCTTCGTCGAGTGCCGACGCCACCTGGTCCGCCCCCACCGCAACGGCGGCGGCATCGGCTGGTACGAAGAATCTCATGCCGTCGCCAGCCGGAGCAATCGCCGGGCCGCATCGCCGTCAAGCCTGGCAAAGACTTCATCCCCGAACATCGCCGCCGGGCCGCTCGCGCAGAGGCCGAGGCAATAGACGGGCACCGTCTTCACCTTGTCTTCCGCCTCGAATATCGGCGCGATCTTCTCGACGCCGCGGGCCTGGCATGCCTCCGCGCGGCAAAGCTTCACGATCGGCCTGTCCGGGGGCGATGTCAGGAAATCATGGTAGAAGCTGACCACCCCATGCACGTCCGCGCGGGAAAGGTTCATCGCCTCGGCGATCAGGCCAACGGCTGCGGCGGGGACATGGCCGAACGCCCTTTGGATGTCGTGAAGCATGGGCAGCAGTTCATGTCGCTCGCTCCCGCGGCGTTCGATGATGTGCGAGAGCTGTTCCGACTCCACGATTTTCATTTCTTCCATCTCACGAGACATCAGTGTATTGCCTTCTAGGACAGCGATGCGCGTTTCGGCAATGCCGTGCCGACAGCTCGAAACCCCTTCTTGCCGCAAGGCGGCATCATTCTTAGGCAGGAGCGTGTGAGCGACAAGGCAAATCTGGTCGACAGCTTCGGACGACGGATCGACTATGTGCGGCTGTCGGTCACCGATCGCTGTGACCTGCGCTGCCGCTATTGCATGGCCGAAAAGATGGAGTTCCTTCCGCGCAAGGAGCTGCTGACGCTCGAGGAACTGGCGGAACTGGCCGCCATCTTCGTGAGGCGCGGCGTCCGCAAGATCAGGCTGACCGGTGGCGAGCCGCTGGTGCGGCGAAACATCGTCCAGCTTGTCGGCGATATTGCCGGACTCAAGGCGCACGGCCTCGATGAGATAACACTGACTACCAACGGAACCCAGCTCGGCGACAAAGCGGAGGCGCTGCGCGCGGCGGGCATTCGGCGCATCAACGTCAGCCTCGACAGCCTCGACCCGGATCGGTTTGCCTTCGTCACCCGTCGCGGCTCCCTCGACCAGGTTCTGGCGGGGCTCGATGCTGCGCGCGCGGCCGGTCTTTCGGTTAAGATCAACATGGTCGCGCTCAAGGGCGTCAATGATGCCGAATTCGCCCCCATGGTTCGTTGGTGCGGGCATCAGGGTTTCGATCTCTGCCTCATCGAAACGATGCCACTCGGTTGGATCGACGAGGACAGGGCCGACCGCTATCTGCCGCTCGACGGGGTGAAAGCGGGCCTGGACGAGGATTTCACCCTCCTTCCCTCGCTCCATCGCAGCGGCGGTCCCGCCCGTTATTTCGACGTGCAGGAAACCGGCCGGCGGATCGGCTTCATCACGCCCCTCAGCAACAATTTCTGCGCCGGCTGCAACCGCATTCGCGTGACGGCGACAGGAACCATCTATGGCTGCCTGGGCCATGACCAGAAGGTCGAGCTTCGGGATATATTCCGCTCTCACGGCGCCGAAGCCGTCGACGCGGCGCTCGATGTCCTGCTTGCCGGAAAGCCGGAAAAGCACGATTTCGCCATCGCCCGGGCGGAACCGGCGGTGTTGCGGCATATGAACGTCACCGGCGGATAGGTCTGAATCTCCCCCTCACCGGCACGCACCTAGCCAAAAGATAGTCAGCTCCGGCAGTGGCATCCGGGGCGGCCTTGCGGTCAAGATGTGGCGATGGAACAAGCCAGTTCATCGATCCCGGCCCGCCTGCCGACAGGACAAGGTGCGGCTAGTAGCTCGAAGGCGTCCCCGATGCCGGATGGCCGGGGCATCCGCGCTCGCGAACGGCTAGGCCTGGTCCCGCCTTCGCCCACCCAGTCTGTTCCGGCCGGCATGGGCCCGGATCCGGCATGACCGTGATGGCGCCGGGTGGATGAGTTCGTTGCAGCCCCTCTATCTGCGGCCCCGCACACGCGCCGATCTGGCAGCCGGCCTCGCGGCTCACCATGGCGATTATGCCCTGCTGGCCGGTGGCCAGACGCTGGTTCCGCTGCTGCAGAAGAATCCCGGCAAAGTCGGTGCCATCATCGATCTTCGCCACGTCGAGGGCCTGTCCGATGTGCATGAGGGCGATGCGGAGGTGACGCTCGGCGCGATGGTCACGCTCGCCGAGGCACAGGATCGCCTTGCCCCCATCTTCCCCTCTTTTGCCCTGGCGCTCGCCAAGACCGCCAACCTGCCCGTCCGGAACTGGGCCACGATCGGAGGCAGCCTCGCCTTGTTCGACACTGCGTCCGAGGCATGGACCTTCCTTCACGCTTATGATGCGGACATGATCCTGCTCGGCCCGGAGGGCGAGGCAAGACGGCCGGTGGCGCTAGGTGCCATTCCGCCCGGATTTGCGCTGACGGCGATCGCCATCGGGCGTCCGTCACCCGGCGAAGCGGCCGGCTTCGCGGAGATATTGCGGCGGCGCTCCGGCGGCCGCGCCTTGGCCATGGGCTTTGCTCGCAGTAACGCTGGCGGGCAGGTGACGGTCACCGTCAGCGGCAGCGGCATTCCTCCCACCCGGCTGGGGTCCTTTGGCCAAATCGCAGGCAAGGCCCTGGTCGATTCGATCAGCAAGACAGGCGCCGCTCCGGCCGTGCGCGCGTGGCTCCTGGCGGCGGCGCGACGTGCCCTCGCGAACTTGACGGAGGCGCAGGACCCTTCATGACCGTTACCATTTCCTGCACCGTCAACGGCCGCCAGGTCGTACTGGAAACCGAGCCGACCAGCCGCCTCTCCGACATGCTGCGCGACGATCTGCTGCTGACGGGGACCAATATCGGCTGCGAAGAGGGCGTCTGCGGCGCCTGCACCGTCCTCGTCGACGGGAAGTCGGCGCGTTCCTGCCTGCTGCTTGCAGCGCAATGTGAAGGAGCGGCGATCGAGACGGTGGAAGGACTGCGCGATGCAGGCGCTCCGCCCACGCCGGCCCAGGCGGCCTTGCATAGGCACGACGCCTTTCAGTGCGGCTATTGCACCTCGGGATTCCTGATGGTGATCGAGGAGATGATGCGCGCCAATCGCGTGGCGCCGCTGGCGCAGGCGGAAGTCGACGACAGGCTGACTTCCGTGCTCTGCCGATGCACCGGCTATCTGCCGATCCGCCGGGCCGTGCGGACGCTGCTGGACGGCGACCGGTGACCGCCCGCAACGATGCTCTCGCCCGGCCGCGAGCCTGGCGTTTCGCCAACGGCGAGGGCCGCTATGTGGCCGACCTCGGGACGGCCGGAATGCTGCATGCCGCGTTCGTGCGGAGCACCCAGGCTCATGCCGACATCCTGTCGATTAACTGCGACGCCGCATCCCGCGTGCCGGGCGTGCGGCTGGTCCTGACCGGTGCCGATTATCTGCCTTTCTCCGATGCGCCGCCGATCATCTGGGATGTGGCGGGGCAGCGCCGCTCGGGTAAGCGCGCGCTTGCCGCCGGTCGCGTGCGTCATGTCGGCGAAGCGGTCGCGGTAGTGGTCGCGGACAGGATCGAGACGGCGCGCGAAGCGGCCGCCCTCGTGACGATTGCCTATGCCGCGCGCCCGGTGGTGGTTTCGATGGAACAGGCGCTGCATCCGGACGCGCCGCTTCTTTACGACGATTGGCCCGACAATGTCGTGGCGCAAGGCCATTGGGAGGCTGGCGACGTGGCATCCGCGTTCGCGGGCGCGGAAACGATCGTCAAAGGTTCCTATATCTCTTCGCGGCTGATCCCGCTGTCACTGGAGGGACGCGCCGTCATCGCCGCATTCGAGCCTTCGCGCGACGGCGTGACGGTCACGACCTCTACCCAGGCGCCTCATCAGGTGCGCGAGGCGATCGCTTCCTGCCTGCGCGTCCCCGAACATGCCATTCGCGTGGTCGTGCCCGACGTCGGCGGCGCCTTCGGCTTGAAATCCTGCGCTTATGGCGAGGAAGTGCTCCTCGCCCATCTCGCCTTGCGGCTCCGCGCGACCGTGCGGTGGATCGAGCGGCGCGAAGAAGCCTTCGTCGGATCGGTCCACGGTCGGGACGAGCAGGTGGACCTGGAACTGGCGCTCGCGCGGGATGGTGCGATCCTCGGACTTTGCGCCGGCATCCTCCAGGACAAGGGTTCGGAACCCTATGCGACTTCGGTCGGAGCGGCATGGGCAGGAGCGATGCTGATGAGCAGCCTCTATCGCATTCCCAATATTCGCATCGACGCTCGCGTGGTGGTCACCAACAAGACGCCCACCGGGGCCTATCGCGGTTATGGCGTCCCCGAGGTCAATTTCGCGCTTGAACGCGGTTTGGACGAGGCGGCGCGGGTGCTGGGGATGGACCCGGCCGAAATCCGCCGCCGCAATTTCGTCCCGCCCAAAGCCATGCCGTACATGGCGCCGCAGGGTCTCGTGCTGGACAGCGGCCGCTATGCGGACATGCTCGACCTGGCCCTTGCCGGCTTCGACTGGGCAGGGGAGAGGCAGGCGGCCGCCCAGGCGCGGGCCGAAGGGCGGAAGGTCGGTGTCGGCCTCTCGGCTTATGCGGAACCGACCAATATGGGGCCGTCCAAATTGTGCGGCATGATCGGGATCAACGCGGGTGGTTTCGACGTCGCCAATGTCCGGATGGAGCCGTCCGGCCACATCGTCGTCTTCACCGGCCAGACGCCTATGGGGCAGGGCGTGGAGGCGTCCCTCGCTCGGATCTGCGCCGAGGAGCTGACCGTCCCGGTCGAGGACGTCACCATCGTTCATGGCGACACCCAATCCTGCGCCTATACCGGCTATGGCAGCGGCGGAAGCCGCGGCACCGGAGTCGGCGGATCCTCGGTGATGCTGGCGGCGGGCAAGGTCCGGCAGAAACTGATCCGGATCGCGGCCCATATGCTGAACCGTCCTGCCGACACGCTGATCCTTTCGCAGGGTGGCGTCCAGGTCGCGGATGATCCCGGCCAGCGCGTGCCGATATCGGCGATCGCCCGCGCCGCTTATCATGCCCACGATCTGCCCGACGGCGTGGAGCCTGGCATCGAGGAGCGCGCGACCTTCGATCCGCAATCGCTCGCCATCACCTATGGCGTAGCGCTGGTGCGGCTCGAGGTCGATCCGGAGACCGGCGTCGTCGACGTCCAGCGCATCCTGTTCGGCCATGATTGCGGCCGGCAGATCAGCCCGGCCCTGGTCGAAGGGCAGGTCGTTGGCGGCATCGCCCAGGGCATCGGAGCGGCCTTGTACGAGGAGTTTCCGTACGACGCGGACGGACGTCCGCTGACGACCAGCATGCGCGATTATGAGCTGGTCCAGGCGTTGGACATACCGGATATCGAGCTGGTTCATCTTGAAACGCCTTCGCCCTTCTTTCCCAATGGCGCCAAGGGCGTGGGCGAGAGCGGGGTCATACCGACGCCGGCGGCGATCGCCAATGCCCTCCGGGACGCCCTCGGGTCGGACGCGCCTCCCGACATTTTCAATCGCGTGCCGGTCCGCGCGGAGCGTCTGATCGCTCCGGAGCTGCTGACCCGATTTTCGACCAACCCTGAAGAGCCGAAGGAATAGTCATGAACCAACCCGATCGATCCGCCGACGAAGCGCGAATCCTCGAAATCGTCGATACCATGTTCGATGCGATCAGCTGGTCGGAAGGCTCCCCGCCGGATTTTGATCGCTTCAGCGCCGCCGTCATGGCCGAGGCCGTCCTGGTCCCGGCTGCCCGCCCCGCGGCGACCACCGATATCGCAAGCTTCGTCAAACGCATGAGCGGCCTCCATGCGGACGGGGCGATGAAGACCTTCACCGAAAAGGCGACGAAGACGCAGATCCGCATATTCGGCAATATCGCGGTCGCGATCGGAGGCTTCGAGGCGATTGCGGACGGGTCACCCGGACGCGGCGCGAACGTTTTCCTGTTGGTCCGAGACGCAGGCGATTGGCGGATCGCCGCCATGGCCTGGGACAATGAATCGGTCGATAATCCGCTCCCAGAGGATCTGGGGTGACGGCCGCAAGATCATCGCCTTTTCGCAAGGAGCTGGATCCCTTGGCTCCGTTCGATCACGGCCCAAGTCTTGACGACGCGCGGCTTGCCAGCGGGCGCGCCGACATTCTCGATCTGGCGGGAAACGAAAATGCCGTCGGCGCGAGCCCGCATGTCGTCGATGCCGTCACCCGATGCGCGAGTGAGGCCTGGCGCTATCCCGACAGCAATTGCGGGGAACTGGGCCGGATGATCGCCGGCCGGCTCGGGATAGAGGCTTCCCGGCTCGTCTTCGGCACAGGCTCGGAAGCCCTGCTGGCCCTGATCGCGCGCGCGACCATCGAGGATGGCGATCGGGTCATCCTGTCGTCGCCGACCTTCCCGATCTACGCGATGCTGGGCAGATCGCTGGGCGGAGAGGTGATCGATGTGCCGCGTCGGGCGGATTATCGGCTGGACGCGGATGCCGTCATCCAAGCCCTCTTGCGCCCGGCCAAGCTGGTCTTCCTCTGCAACCCCAACAACCCGACCGGGACGCCGGTGCCGCGCGAGCATCTCGTCGCGATTGGCCGGGGGATCGGTCGCACCGGCCTGCTGATCGTCGATGAAGCCTATCACGAGTTCGCGGCGATGGAGCATCCAGGCGACACGCTTGCCGCACTGGATGAAAGCGGCGCCGACTATTTCGTACTGAGGACCTTTTCCAAGGCCTATGCGCTCGGCGGGTTCCGGGTCGGCTATGCCATCGCGCGCAACCCTGGCCTGGCCGATTACGTGCACCGGGTTCGTCCGCAGTTCGGCGTCTCCAACCTCGCGCAGATCGCCGCCGCCGCCGCCTGGCAGGATCAGGAGCATCTCACTGCTGCGGTCGAGGAGATCAGGGAGGCCCGTACCGCCCTCCATCGCGGCCTCGTGGACCTCGGGCATGACGTGCTGCCTTCGTCGGCCAATTTCCTGATGGTCGCCGATCCGGATGGGGCTCTCGCGAAGCGCCTGCTGGGCGAAGGGATCATCGCCCGACGCGTGCCCCCCGATCATATCCGTCTCACCGTCTGTCGCATGAAGGATGTACCGCGGGTGATTGGGGCTTTCGCGCGGACGGGAATGGATTAGGGTTCGAAAATTGGATCCGCACACCATCGAGGAGCTTTGATGGTCGTCGTCTCGCCTCTGCGTCCCGGGCTTTCGGACATGCCGGGCGCTGCTTGCCCGCCGCGTCTCGCCGCGTTTGCGGACGGCCTGCTGCGACGCAAGCTGAGCCTGCTCCGGGCGCCCGCCGGCTATGGCAAGAGCACCGCCCTCAAGGCCCTTCACGACGTCGAGGCCGCAACCTCCGACTTCGTTTCGTTCTTCGCCGTCGACGCCCGCGACAATGAGCCCGCTCGCTTTCTTGCCCGGCTCGGGCAAGTCCTCGACATTCCCGACCCAAGCGACCTCGCCTCGGCTGCAATGCTGGGCGACAGGTTGAACCAGGGCGGCAAGCATCTGCTGTTCGTCGACGGCTTCGACGAAATCTGCAACTCTGACGTCAGGCAAATGCTTGGCGATTTGCTTCGCTTCGCCGAACCTTTGCATGCCGTGATGGCGGTGCGCGTCGCCGACTTTCCCTTCCTGTCGCGCATGCGCTCGCGCGACGCCCTCGCGACAGCCGGGCCTGAACTGCTGCGCCTGAGCAAGATGGAAGCCATCGCCTATCTTGGCGAGCCGCCGGGCGTGGACCTTCTCACCCTGATCGATCATGCCGAGGGCTGGCCGATCCTGCTGAAATTCATCAGGGACGGTCTTCGTGCTGGTGATCCGGCCGCGTCGGCGGGGCAGGTAGGCACGATCTCTGGCGATTTGATCATCGACTTTGTCGAGTCCGAGATATTGGCGCCCCTGGAGGAGGATGAAAGGCGGCTGCTGATCGGCACGTCCTTGCTCGCCCGTTTCAGTGCGCCGCTTGCCCAGATCCTTCTGCCTGCCACGAATGTCGATGGGGCGATCGAAACGCTGACCCGGCGCCACGGCCTGCTGCATGCCCGGCGCGGCCGCGACCTCTGGTTCGAAATCAATCCGATCGTCCGCGGCGCCCTGCTTCGCCTGCTGAGCGCCGAAAATGGCCCGGCCATGCGGACGCTTCATCATCTCGCCGAAGGGTGGATGCTGGAACATGATGCCGGAGACCAGGCGATGCTCCACGCCTGCCTGGCCGAGGATTATGACGAATGCGGCGACATGATCCGGGAGATCGGCCCCGCGGCGCTCGGGATGCGCTATGGCCTGGGCGCGCTGCGATCGGTGCTCAGCCATATGCCGGAGCGTTTCATGGCGGAGCCCTCGCTGGCCATTTCGCGCGCGCTGATTTTCTCGAAGGAAGGAAGGGTCACGGACGCGCGCCGGCTGTTGGGCGAGGTGAGAAGCAGGATTGGCACGGTGCCAGGATTGATGTCGCGCGCGACTGCCGCCGATCTCAGCCTGCTGGAAGTGATGCTTCTATGCCATTCGGACCAGCAGCTACCCGGTGACCTTGTAGAGAGGCTGCGGACCATATCGGATCAGACGCCGGCGACGGATCTCATTCGCCAGGGTTGGATCCAGAACATGCTTTGCCGGATCTATCTGGGCGTCGGCGACCTGACGGCGGCCGCTGCTGCCGCGACTTCGGCGCAGCAATATTATGCCCGTTCGGACTCCTATTTCGGTGAATTCTTCGTCCATGTTCACATCGCCTCGGTGCGATCCTGGCAGAATCTGCCGCGCGAGACCGCCGAGCATCTCGATGCGGCCGAGCAGCTCGCCTCGCGCTATTTCTCCGACGAGCCGACATTGTTGACCATCGTTCAATTGCTGCGCGCCGAATATCAGTTCGACTGGGGATCCAGATGCTCGGACGAGGATCTGCTCGGCGCATTGCAGGTCGTCGAGAATAATGACGGTTGGCTCGATCTGTTCCTCAGCGGCTACCGCACCGCCGCGTTCCAGGCCTTCACCGCCGGCGATATCGATGCCGCGTTCAGCGCCCTGCGGCGGGGTGAGGAGGCGGCGGCACGCCTTGCTCTGCCTCGCCTGGCCGTCTGCATGCGCATCTTCCAGGTGGAATTGTGGACATTCGTCGGTGATCGGTCACGCGCCAGCAAGATGCTACGCCGAATTCGTCTGAACGGGGCGGGGGGCGGCGACGAGGATGCTTATTGGCGAGAGCGTTTGTCGCTCGGCATCGCCTCCAGTCGTTTGCTGATCCACAGCAATCAGTTCAAGCGGGCAGCGGCGTCGCTTGATGCGCTGCAGACGGAGGCGACCAGCCGCAACGCCATGCGCGTCGTCCGCAAGGCCCAGATCCTGAGCGCGATTCTCCTGTCTCGTTCTGGCCGTCCGCAGGCGGCCATCGATCTGTTTGCGGTCGTGCTCGAAGCGACCAGCAACGCTGCCCCCTTGCGCGCCTACGTCGAGGAAGGCGAATTGATGGTGCGTTTATGCGCGCTGATGGCGCCGTCGGCCCAGCGCAATCACCTGTCGCCGCACGGGCAGGATCTATTCGAGCGGATCTGGCAGGCGCTGGCCTGCTTCGAACGCCAGGCGGTGACCTCGGAGGCTGCCACCTATCTCAGCAGCAAGGAACAGCAGGTTCTCCTCAACCTTTCCGAAGGCCATCCCAACAAGGAAATTGCCAGCCGCATCAATGTCAGCGAAGCAACGGTCAAATTCCACCTTCAGGCCATCTACCGCAAGCTCGGCGCCAATAATCGCGTTCGCGCGCTCGCCATCGCCCACGAGCAAGGCCTGCTCTACTGACGACGATGGTCTCTTGCGGCTTTCGCCGCGGAGTTTCTTCCGGAAAACAGGTTCGAGCGGGATTCCGCTGCCTTCCGCGATCTGGCTGCCGGAGAGGCGCATTTTGGCGGCGCGACCTAACCGATCGGCCAGCAGAAAATCCGCCTTGGACGGCAACCATCCGTTTGGCGGACGCCCAGGTACCTGCCCCTTCATTGTCAGCAGTTCCTTTCGATGATCTGATGCCCTTCAACCTCATCGGGAGCGGATAACGGCAAAAGCGCATGGACGACCGCCAGCAGACGACGAACCGGTGCCAATTCCATCCTGGATCGCCGGCCCTCGTGCCGAGCGCTTCGGCAGCCCCCTCTCTCTCGCTTCGCAAAGGAATGCCTAGATGAATGTCCCCTTCAATCGACCGAGCGCCGGCAATCCCGTGAAGCGCCACCAGGGCAGGCATGTGCCGTTTGAGGGCGAGGACGGATTGTTCACGAAGAGCTGGTTCCCGATCTGTCTGTCGGCGGACGTGCCGGCAGGGACAGTCAAGGGCTACGGGTTCCTGGACGGCCGGATCGTCGTTTTCCGGGGCGAAGATGGGGTCGCCAATGTGACCAGCGCCTTCTGCCCCCATTTGGGCGCCGATCTCTGTTCGGGCGACGTGATCGGCAACAACCTGCGCTGCGCCTTCCATCATTGGTCCTATGACGGCGACGGGCGCTGCGTGGCCACCAAGGTCGGCGATCCACCGCCCGCGACGGCGCGGCTCTACAAATTCGTAAGCCAGGAGCGCTACGGGATCATCTGGGCCTTCAACGGTGAGGATCCCCATTACGACCTTCCCGAATTTCCATTTCCGGAGGAGGAGCTGGTCTTCCGGACCATCATCAACGGTGAACCGACCCATGTCGACCCGTGGGTCCAGTGCGCGAACACGCCGGACATGCAGCATATCAAGGCCCTGCATAATATCGTCTTCACCCAGGACGATCCGGAAGACATCGAATGGACCGATCATTCGATGCGCTACAGCTTTTCGGGGATCCATACGGACGGCGCCGAGATCGACAACGTCGTCGGTATCTACGGCACCTCGCTTTACTATCAGGCGACGGTCTATGGCGGGAAATGGTTCGGCTTCCTGAATCCGATGGGATTGCCGGCACCGGGACGGGCGCAGAATTACATGGTCCTGGCCGCGCGCAAGGACATGGGCCCGCCCGAGGAAATCGAGAAGTTCCTGGATTTCGTCGAACAGGTCGAAAAGAGCGTCGTCGGCGAAGACCTGATGGTCATGGCTTCGATGAAATTCCGTCCAGGAACCCTGACCCGCAGCGACAAGACGCTGGCGAAATTCTTCGACTACATGCGCGCTTATCCACGTGCGCATCCTTCGGCCGATTTCATCTGAACGTGGGGGATTCTCGCCCTTCGCGGAGACTTTGAACGATAGACAGCATTTGGGGGAGACGGGTTATGCGCACTGGGGCAGACAGGTTCGGCCGCTATCTGATTACCGCCTTGATGATGGCCACGGCCGGGCAAGCGGCGGCGCAGGAGCAGGTTCCGGCCACCGATGAAGGGGCTGGCGAAGCGGCCTCGTCGGTACCCGAACAAAGCGGCGAGATCGTCGTCACGGCGCGCAAGCGGGAAGAACGGCTGCAGGATGTGCCGGAATCGATCGCCGTCTTTTCGGCGGAGTCGATCGAGGCCGCCAATATCGAGAATATCAGGGACGTGGCGCTGAACGTTCCCAATCTCAGCATCTCCTCGGCCGAGCAGCCGGGCATCGCGCTCATCAACATACGCGGTGTGGGCCAGGTCCGGAATGGCGAGCCGCCGGTGGCCGTGATTATCGACGGGGTGCAGCTCAGCAACGTCAATCAGTTCACCCAGGACCTGTTCGACATCGAGCGGATCGAAGTCCTGAAGGGGCCGCAGGGCGCGATCTACGGGCGCAATGCCATTGGCGGCGCGATCAACATCATCACCCGCCAACCCACCAACGAGTTCGAAGGAAGGATCGAGGGCAGCTATGGCACGGGCGACGATTTCGGCGCGCGGGCCGCGATCAGCGGGCCGATAATCGCCGACAAATTGCTGTTCCGCCTTTCCGGATCGTTTCGCTCCTTCGATGGCGACATCACCAACGAAACGCTCGACCAAAAGGTCAATTTCGAGGATTCCAACAGCATCCGCTTGAGCCTGCTGGCACGGCCGAGCGACGATCTGACGATCGACATTCGCGGCTCGCGCAGCGAGAATCAAAGCGGCGCGGCTTTCTATTCCTACGTGCCGCCCGGGGCGCAGCGCACGGACCTGCTGCCGATTACGGGCGACATATTGGGCGAGGTGGATCGCACCCTCTACGACGCTTCGGTGAAGGTGGAATATCGGGCGCCCTTCGCGACCCTGACGTCGATATCCGCTTACACACGGACGAAATTCGCGCTGGTCGAGGATTTCGATTTCCTGCCGTTCGACTTCCTGTCGGGCGAACAAAGGTTCAAGTCCGATGCCTGGAGCCAGGAGCTTCGCGCCTCGTCTGATGACGGCCCCGTCGACTGGATGTTCGGTGTCTATCTCCTGAAGACGGATTCGACGCTGGACAGCGAGATTTATGCGCGGCCCGGTGCCGGGGGCGTCCTGTTCCCGTTCCCGATCCCGGCCCCGATGCTGTTCGTCGCCACCCGCTCGACGGATGACAATCTCGCCTATGCGGGTTTCGGCAATGTTTCGTTCCGGCCGTTGCCCAAGCTCGAAATCTCGGTCGGCGCCCGCTATGACGTCGACGAGCGCAAGCAGCTGGACCGGGCCGCGCCGGGCCAGCCCACCTATGAAGCGACTTTCAAATCGTTCCAGCCCAAGGCCTCGCTCACTTTCTTCGCGAGCGACGCGGTCAATCTCTATGCGTCGGCCGGAAAAGGCTTCCGCAGCGGCGGCTTCAATCCCAGCGACCGGATCACGCGCCGTTACAAATCGGAGGAAAATCTTAGCTATGAAGCCGGCATCAAGACGAGCTGGCTCGATCGCCGGCTGACGTTCAACGCGGCTGCTTTCTATACCGATGTCGACGATCGGCAGATCTATTTGTTCGATCAGGTCACGGGATCGCAGATCATCACCAATCCGATCCCCAAATCCAGGATCGTCGGTGTCGAATTCGATCTGTCGGCGCGGCCGGTTCCCGGCCTCGACATTTCCTTGTCCGGCGGACTGCTGGATAGCGACATCCGCCGCTACGATACGGATGTCTTCGCCGGCCTCCCTGCCGAAGGCGACTTCACGGGCAACGAGCTTCCGCAAGTGCCCAACTGGTCTTATGCCGCGGCGGTCCAATACCGGATTCCGGCGGGATCGGATCTCACGATCACGCCAAGGCTCGAGGCCAATGGACGAGGGGGCGATTTCTATTGGGAAGTCGACAATCGCGACAAGCGCGGCGCCGTTCACCTGGTCAACGCCCGCTTGAGCTTCGACTATCGCAATTTCGGCGTGACCGCCTTCGTCGAAAATCTGTTCGACGAGGAATATCTGGTGGACGTGGTGGCGCAAAGGTTCAGCGGAGCGCCGCTCGGCGACTATAATATGCGCTCTCCGGGCCGGCGTTTCGGCGTCATTGCGCGCGCGAAATTTTAGAACGGATGATGACTCTCCCGTCCCGCTCGGTTGTCGTCACCGGCGCATCGAGCGGGATCGGACGTGCCACCGCAACCCTGCTTGCCGACGAAGGCATGCTGGTCTTCGCCGGGGTGCGGCGGGAGGCGGATCTGGAATCGCTTGGCGAATCGGCTCCCCCCAATCTCGTCCCGATCCTGCTCGATGTCACCGATGACGGGGCGGTGGCGGCGGCGGCGAGGGCGGTGGAGACCTATCTGGGCAATCAGCGCCTCCATGGATTGGTGAACAATGCCGGGCTCGCGACCTTCGGCCCTCTCGCGGTGCAGCCGCTGGACAGCTGGAGCGAGCAGATCCAGGTCAATCTTGTCGGGACGCTCCGGGTAACCCAGGCGCTGCTGCCTTTGCTTGGCACGGACCCGGGGCGAAGCGGGGCGCCGGGCAGGATCGTCAATGTCTCTTCGGTCAGTGGCCGCATGGCTCTGCCCTTCACCAGCGGCTATTCAGCCTCCAAACATGGTCTGGAAGCGCTTTCGGACTGCATGCGCAGGGAATTGGAGATGTTCTGCATCAGGACGATCGTCGTCCAGCCGGGGCCGATCGCCACGCCGATCTGGGGTAAGGTCCACGACGTCGGCATCGCGCATCGCGGAACGCCCTACGAGCTGTTGTTCGAGCGATTCCTCGATGCGTTCGTGCGCGCTGGGGAAAAGGCGCATAGCGCCGACCAGGCGGCACGGCTGATCTTGCACTCCCTCTCGGCGCCGCGGCCGAGGCCGCGTTACGCTCTGGTACGCAACCGCCTGGTCAACTGGTCGATCCCGAGACGTCTCTCGGATTCCATTGTCGACCGCATCCTCAAAAGACAATTTCAGCTGTCCCGTTCGCCCGCACGATAAGCGGCGAAATCCTGTGCCGTGTCCAGGTCCGCGAGCTCGCGCTCGCTGGCACTGACTTCGACAAGACATTTAGCGGTGACGATGTCGCGCACCGGCACATCGCCGCGCGACGTGATCGCTTCCGCCATGCCGACCGGTACGATCAATGGAGGTGAGCGACGGCCGCTGGTGAAGCTCATTGCCGCAGCCACGGGGGTGACGGCGCGTGATAGCCGGGCCACGTGGTCGGAGGTGACGAACGGCATGTCCCCGAGTGCGATGAGCATCGCCTTTGGACGGTATCGCAGCGCCATCTGCAGGCCGGCCCGGATCGACGAATCCTTGCCGTCCGAAGGTCGTGGATTCTCCGCGATGCGAAAGCCTCGCGCGGTGAGCATGGCATGGAGCTGGGTCTGGCCCTGCCCGCCCGGCAGCACGGCGATCAATGCTTGGAAGGGCAATGATGCGAGCATGTCCGCCGCATGGGCGACCAGCGGCTTTTCGTCGAAGGAAGCAGCCAGTTTGTCTTCGTCGCCGAAACGCCGGGAAAGGCCGGCGCACAGCAGGATGGCGATCGTCTTTTCCAGCGCGATCATCTGGAATCCGGACGCCGGGTGAGCCTTCCGAACTCCTGGACGATCTCCGCCAAAGCGGAGAGCGCGAGCGTCGCCGGATCGCGCGAAGCGGGAATGAGGCCGATCGGCCCGGCGATCCGCGCGAGCCCTGCCTTCGAAATCCCCTGCTCCGACAGGGCCGTCAGGCGCGCGGCGTGCGTTCGCTCGCTGCCCATGGCCCCGATCCAGAATGACGAGGTCCCAAGCGCTGACGGAAGCAAGGCGATCTCCCAGTCATGGTCGTGGAACAGGAATGCGATGGCCGTCCATCGGTCGGCCGAGAGCTTCGCGGGCTCGGAGATGGAGAGCAGTTTCGTGTACTGAAACCCTCTCTCGTCGATCGCGCCGAACAAGGTCCGATCGGGGGAATGGAGTTCGGCGTCCGCGCCAAATGCGTTCGCCAACTCCATCATCGCCAGGGCCTCAGCCCCTTGGCCGAGGACGAGGATCCTGAGCTTGGGATCGTGCCGAACCGTGAATCGATCTTCGCGCCAGCCCGTCTCTTCGGTTCCGGTGGATGCCGCGACGGACAAATTTCCCACGACATCCATACTGAGCGCGGCCGGCGATCGAGCGAATAGGAGATCGGCGGCGTCGCGAAGCACGTCGCCCGGCGGGTCCACGCTGATCAGCACGTCCATCCCGCCACCGCACGGAAGCCTGACGTCGATGAATGGGGATCCGGTTCCAAATCTGAGCGGGCGGCTCCGCTTCTCCGCAATGGCAACCAGCGCCTCGGCCGAGATCGCGGCCTCGACGCAGCCGCTGGAGAGGGTGCCGGCCGTCCGCCCATCGTCCAGCACCGCCATATGGGCGCCGAGACTCCGCGGGGACGGGCCGGAAAGCCCGGTGATGGTCACCAGCGCGCCCCGCCGGCCGGCACGGCTGCCGCTCGTCAGGAAAGAGAAAATTTCGGCTGGGCCGTCCATCCAAACTCCATGTCCGCCGGCATGTTGCTATCGGCCTGAGGGATTCAGCATTGCCGGAACAAGAGTGGTTCGCAATGGCTTGTCGCGATGTCATTTGGCCAATCGTCTCTGAACTTCATGGGACAAGCGCTCCGAACAGGGCCGGCTTTGGTGTCGCAGACGGCTTCTCGAACCTCTCCTGCTCGGCTCCTGCGGCAGCTTCGCCCCCGATTGAGGGCGGACGTCGAACTGCGAAACGCCCGATTCGCCTAAATCAGCCGATGTCAGATGAGTTGGTCGCGGACCAACTCGTCGGAATAAAGGTTGAGGGTGCGCTCGAGCCGTTCCGCGAGATCGAGAACTTGCGAGGCATGGATGATCAATGGCGGCGTGATCATCAGCCAATCGCCGAACTTCCCGCCGTTGGTGCGGCGGGGGTAAAGGACAAGTCCTTGCTCCATCGCGATCTGGCCGATCCGGGCAGGCGAATTCACGTTCAGCGGCAGCATGCGCTTCGTCCGCTTGTCCGCCACGATCTCGATCGCAAGCAGCAGGCCGCGGCCGCGCACGTCGCCGATGATTGGCGAATTCCGCGCGATTTCCAATAATCGGCGGCGAAGTAGGTCGCCCATGGTCTCGGCGTTGGCGATCAGGCCTTCTTCCTCGATCGCGCGCAGTATGGCCGCGCCGGCGGCGCATGCGAGCGGCGTGTTCGTATAGGTCTGGGCATGCGGAAAGCCGCCCGATCGGGCGACCAGATCGACCATCTCGGCAGGCGCGAGCATTGCGCCGAGGGGCAGGTAGCCGGAACTGATCCCCTTCGACAGAGCGATCAGATCGGGTTTGGACTGGGGCCAGTGGTGCGATGCAAGGAAGGCTCCAGTCCGGCCCGCGCCTGTCAGGACCTCGTCGTAGATCAGGATGACGCCATAGGCCGAGCAGATCTCCCTGACGCCCTTATAGTAGAAATCGGGCGCAGCGCTTGCGCCGCTGGAAAGGCCGGAAATGGGCTCCATCACGAAAGCGAGCACATTTTCGGGTCCAAGCTCCTCGATGGAAGCGCGCAGCCGCTCCAGGCTATGGCGGGCATGGTCTTCGGCTGTCTGCCCCTCCGGGATCCGATAGGAGAGGGGCGCGGGCACCTTCATCGCGGGTGGCGCGATGGCGCCGAACAGTTCCTGCATCGCGCAATCGCCGGTAAGCGACATCGCGCCCAGCGTCGCGCCATGGTAGGAAGGGTCGTGGCTCACGAAGAAGCGCCGCGCGCTCTCGCCCTTTCGTACGGCATAGGTTCGCGCAAACTTCATGCAGGTTTCGACGGCTTCCGAGCCACCCGACGTCACGAATACGTGCTGGAACCGCGGGCCCGCCGCGGCCAGCAAGGCGTCGCTGAACGCGATGCCCGCCTCGCTTCGGAAACTGAGCGGAAAGGCGAACGAGACTTTTCGCGCCTGCTCCTCGATCGCCTTCAGGATAGCGGGATTGCCATGGCCAAGATTGACGGCCACCGGCCCCGAGGCCGCGTCGATATATCGCCGGCCGTCTTGCGACCAATAATAAATCCCCTCTGCCCGTTCCACGAAGGGAGGCAATACAGCACCCTCCGGAAGGAAGAATCCCTGTACCCCGCTTCGCCCGCCCCCATGCGTTCGGTGGGGCAGGCCTTGTTCCAGAGCGCTCCCGGTTTCTCGTTTCACTGGTCACCTGTGCCGATCGCGCCCCATGGCACGACAAAACTGACCATATAGTCATTTACGGGATTGTCAAAGGTGGCGGGCACCCTGGGCGGGTGGTCACTTGCGCCCGCGAAGCATCAGGAATCCTTCGACAGACTTGTCGAACGTGGCTTCTGGGTTTTCGAGGAACAAAGCCCGATGCTGGAAAAGAGTTATGGACTGAACCAGATAGGCCTGGTTGCGCGCGAGGCGCTCGAAGTCCGGATTCCGTTTCACGGCATAGATGGCGTAAAGCGCCTGGTCGAGCATTCCCCACAGGCAATATGTTACGAAAGTTGCAAATTCCGGGTCCAATGTCGTGTTGGACCAACGCTGAACTTCCTCGATATATCTCGCCGAAAGGCCCTTGAGAAAATCTGTCCAGATCTTCGTGATGCGCGGGATCGCCTCGGACAATTGCATCATGCTGCGATGCAAGCCGACATTCTCGCAGAATGTTTCGGCAAACCAGGAATTCAGGACTATCAACGCTGCATAAGCATCTTTGCTGCCATCGGCCGATGGCATGATCTTCACTTGGAGAGCGGTATATTCTTCGAGAACCTGAGCAACCAGATCCTCCTTGTCCGCGAAGTGAAGATAGAAAGTCCCTTTCGCCAGGCCGGCTTCCTCGCAAAAGGTCGAAATGGGTATTTCGTGATAGCCGCCGCTTTCCAGCAGACGTACGGTCGCGGCCTTCAGTTTTTCGCGCGTAAGCTCGTTCCTTCGAACCGCAGACCGCTTGATCCTGCCTTCGAGATAATCTCTGTAGCTGATGACATGGCTGATCGGGCCACCCTCGGCGACGGGAATTTTCATCCTGCCATTTGCCTCCTGTCGCGGCTTTCTGTCCAGCATTGCTTTCATGGCCGCATGCCCGCGCCGACGAAACGCGAGCGTGAAATCGGCCGCTAGACAAATGACCAATCGGTCATTATTGTGCTTTTATAGAACCGGCGTTGGTGGGGCACGGATCGATCTTCGGTGCCGGATCAGCGTCTAGAATTGGCGTTCGGGAGGGGTGACCATGAAACTCAAGATCATGCTGGCTTTGTCTGCTGCGATGCTGTCCAGCCCGGCGGCGATCCTTCATGCCCAGATGGCGGTCGGCGACAGCGACGAGGCATTGGCCGGGCAGGCGGACTCGGGTGAAATCGTGGTCACTGCCCGGCGTCAGGAAGAATCCATCCAGGATGTCCCGATCAGCATCAGCGCCTTTTCCGGGGAGGAGCTTGAATCCCGCGGCGCCCGCTCGCTCGAAGATATCGCGCTCCTCACGCCGAATATGACGTCGACGGGCGGAGGCTCCGGCAGCAACACCTTTTCCATCCGCGGACTTTCCTCCACGGCCAACAATCCCGGGATCGAATCCGGCATCGGCCTCTATGTCGACGAGGTCTATATCGGCAAATCCTATGCCTTCATGACCGCCCTGTCGGATATCGAGCGCGTCGAGGTTCTGCGCGGACCGCAAGGCACTCTCTACGGACGGAACACCCTCGGCGGCGCAATCAACGTGCTCACTCGCAGGCCCGGCGAGCAATTTCGTGCGAATGCCGATTTCACCTATGGCAATTACGATCAGTATCAATTGCGCGGAAGCGTCAGCGGGCCATTGTCGGAAGGCGTCTCTGCATCGCTCAGCGGCGTGCTTCGTCAGCGGGACGGCTATCTGAAGGATTTTGCGCGGGACGCCGCCTATCAGGACGAGGACCTTTGGGGTGTCCGCGGCAAGCTGCTCGTCGATCTGGGGCCGCGTACCGAACTGATGTTGATCGGGGATTATTATATCGACCGCAGCATTGACGGCATCGACCAGGTCCGCGCGGGCGCGCTGGAACCTCTCGACGGGTCTCCTTTGGAAGACCGGCGCGTAGGCACGAACTTCGCGAGCCGGTCGGAGCGGGAAAGCTACGGCATTTCGGGGCGGCTGAGCCACGATTTCGGCTTTGCCGAATTGGTGTCGATCACCGCCTATCGTGAAAACAAGATCGACGCGCTCCTGGACCAGGATTTCAGCGTCGCCGACATCTCCTTCACGGGACGAACCCAGGATCAGCAGCAATTCACCCAGGAACTCCGGCTGGTGTCGAAAGGACCGGATCGTTTCTCCTATGTATTGGGCGGCTATTTCCTGTCCGAGCAGCTTGCCGCAGTGACGATCGCCAATCTGGGGCCTGATGCCATCGGCACCAGCGAAACGTCTTTCACCCATGCCGATATCGACACGAAGGCCTTCGCCCTGTTCGGCTCGGCGACTTACCGATTCTCCGATCTGGTCTCTCTCTCCGGCGGCCTTCGCTACAGCCATGAGTCCAAGGACCTGATCTTCAGTCAGACCCTCACTCCGGGCGCCTTTGTCATGCCGCTTTTCGGCATTTCGATCGAAATCCCGCCCTTCAAGGACCGCTACAGGCAGGGTGCGCTGACGGGCGACGCAAGCCTGAGTGTCACGCCGACAGAGGATTTGCTTCTCTATCTTTCCTACGCGCGCGGCTTCAAGGCCGGCGGGTTCAATGCCACGATCACGGCTACGCCGCCGCAATCGCTCGAATTCGATGCCGAGTTCGTCAACAGTTATGAAGTCGGATTGAAATCGTCCTTCTTCGACAACAAGCTCAGGCTCAACCTCGCGGCCTTCCATCTCGATTATACGGACAAGCAGGAACAGACCCGTGTCGGCACCTTCTTCCAGATCCAGAATGCCGCGCGCGCGTCCAGCAAGGGTTTCGAAGTCGAGATTCTCGCAAAGCCCCATCGCCAGATCCAGTTGATGGGGGGTCTTGGCTACACCGATGCAAGCTACAAAAGATATGAAGATTGCGATCCTTTCGGCGCGGATTGCAGCGGCAACAGGCTTCAGAATGCGCCCGAATGGACCGTCAATGCCGCGGCACGCTTCGATCAGCCGATCGGCGGGAAGCTCAACCTCTTCGGCGTCGGCCAGCTAAGCTATACGGACGGGTCGTTCGTCACCCCTGACAATGATCCGCAATTCGTCCGCGAGCCGCGAACGCTCGTGAACCTGCGCGCAGGCATCGAGTCCGTGGACGGGCGCTGGCAGGTGGAAGCCTGGGCGACCAATCTCTTCAACGAGGTCGCGATCGAATATTCTCATGAGTTCCTGGGAACGGTCTATTCCCAACTCAATCCGCCGCGAATGTACGGAGTAACGCTGCGGACGGGATTTTGACGTCCGGTGCGCCGGTTCCATGCCGTGACTGACATGACCGGGCGACAGCTGCTGCGGCCGCCGGAATTCCTGTACCAAAGCGGAGACGCCGTTGCCGGCGGTCGTGCCGTTGCGGCGCGGAGATGATGTCGCGCTTGCGCCTGTTGTGCGTCACGGTTTCGGCCATCTTGCTGACGGCGCTTTCGCCGGCCTCTGCCCGCGAGATCACGGCCGAGACAGTCGCGCGATGGTCGGACGAGACATTCCTGCAGGGGCTTGCCGCGCGACGCTTCAGCGGAGCGGTCGTCACCGTCGTGAAGGACGACCGCATCCTGTTCGAAAAGGGCTATGGTTACGCCGATTGGAAAAGGCGCACGCAGGTCGATCCGGCCCGCACCCGTTTCCGCATCGGATCCGCGACCAAGACATTTACCGCCCTTGCCGTCATGCTTCTGATCCAGGACGGGACCATCGGGTCCCTGGCCGATCCCGCCAACAAATATCTCAAGCGCGCCAGATTGCCCGCGGTGAATGGGCGCGAGATCAGCTTGCAGGATCTTATAACCCACCGTGGCGGCTTTGCGGACCGAAGCTTCGGGATCGCCTCGAATGATCCTTACCGGCCATTTCTCTCCAGGCAGCAGGTCGAGGGACAGGAGCCTCCGATCGTGCGGGCACCGGGCGGTCGATCCGTATATTCGAATTACGGGACCGCGCTGCTTGGTGTCCTGATCGAGGATGTTACCGGCATGCCGGTTGCTCAATTCCTGGAAAGACGGGTGTTCACGCCGCTCGGAATGAACCGAACCTCCCTGGATTTTGGCGGCGCGCCGCGCCCGGATCTGGCCGTGCCCTACGCCTTCCTGCCGTCCGGAGCCGTGCGGCCTGTGGTCTATCGCGGAATTCACCCATTTTTCGCGCCCGTCGGTGCGGCCACCAGCACCGGGCGCGATATGGCGGCATTCATGATCGCGCAGCTCCGGGGCTCCCGCGGAGCGGCCACGCCGCTGGGCCTCGGCCCGCGGGGTTTCGATCGCCTTCAGCGCAGGAGCGCGGGCAATCACGACAGCGTCTCCGGCTTCGCCTCGATCTTCCTTACGCTCGACTGGGCCGGGAAAACGGGCTTCGGCCATGGTGGCGACTGGCCCGGTTTTCACTCCATCATGTGGCTGTTGCCCGGCGAGAATGTCGGCGTCTTCATAAGTCTGATGGCCGAATGGCCCGACGTGACTCCGTTCGATGCTCTTGGCGACAAGGCCGCCTTCACACCCGTAGCCGGCAGGCAGATATCGCCTCCGATGACGAACGTCGGCACCTTGTCCGCGTTCCTTGGTCACTTTCTCGGGCCCGACAGACCCGAGCCGGCCGAAGCTCCGCGGATTCCTCTCGATGAGCTGGCGGGCACGTACCGGCACGAATATCGTGCTTATGGGACGATGTTCGAGCTGCTTGACGTTTTGAATATCGGCGGTGCCGTCATGAAGGTCGAGGTGCAGGGAAACAACTTGATGATCGGTGGCCGGGGACCATTCCGGCCGCTTGGCGGAAATCTGTACTGGAATGCTGATCTGGAAACGCCGATCGATGGGGATTTCAACCAGACGCCTTTATGGGCATTCTCCCGCGACAGGACGAGCGGCGAGATCTATCTCGTGCCGAGAATCGCGATCGACCCCTTCGTGAAAATTGGTCCCTACAGGAATCCGGCATTTCATGCTGCCGCATTGCCGTTCATCCTGATGACCCTGCTCACCGGTTTCCTGGCCATGTTCTGGCGAACCGGAAGGATGGCATCGGGATCGCTTGCACGTGGTGCGGCCATCGGGGCGGCAGTTCTCGTGGTGGGGAGCGTGCTGACGATTCTCGGCCGGTGGGGCGGGGCAACCATAGCCGGCGATTTTCTGATGGGTGATCGGTCGCGCTTCATCATCCTGGCGACCTTCACGACCATGCAGGCGATCTGCTGCGCGCTCCTCGTCGTAACGGCCGCCAGAAATGCGAGGCGGCTGGTGGGTTCGGAGGGCCGCCCGCCACTTGCCGAGACGAGCCACCTTTCGCTCCTTGCGCTCGGCGGACTCGGCATGCTGGCTTTCCTGTGGGCCTTCAATCTGCTGGGGTGGCAATTGTCATGATGGGCAGGAGCATTGTCGCGATCCTTTGCGTGATGCTGCCTCAGCCTGTTCAGGCACAGATCGACCCTTTCGTTCATTCGGTGCTTGCGGCCGAAGCGACACCGGGAGCTGCGATCGCGATCGTCCGGAGCGGACGGCCCCCGATCATCCGCGGCTACGGCGTGCGGAGCCTTGAAACCGGGGTGCCGGTGGACGCGCACACATTGTTCGGACTTGCTTCGACGACCAAGGCCTTTACCGCTTTGGGTCTGGCGATCCTCGCCGATCAGGGGCGGGTATCCTGGGATGTGCCGGTCCGGCAATATCTTCCCGCTTTTCGGGTCTCCGACCCGGCAGTCGGCCGCGACGCTACGTTGGTCGACCTGCTGGCGCATCGGACCGGCACGGCGAGGGGCGACCTGATCTGGTTCGCCAATCCCGGTGCGCAAGGGCGCGAACTCATTGCCTTGCTCGCCGGTCTGCCCCAGGCGCGCCCGTTTCGCGCCGGCTTTTCCTACAGCAACTTGATGTACGCTGCCGCGGGCGAAGTGATCTGCGTTCGTTCCGGGCAGGACTGGGGCAGTTTCCTGCGCCACACGATATTGCGGCCTCTTGGCATGACGGACACGGTCGTCGACCGTGCGCTCCTGCCGCCCCATGGCAATGTTGCGGGTCTGCACGCTTTCGACGGGGAGAAGATGGTTGCATTCTCCGGTTCAGCGGGACCCCACAATGATGCGGCGGCCGGCGGCCTCTATTCCTCGGTCAGCGATTTCGCGCGCTGGCTCCAATTCTGGGTCGATCATGGACGCGATGACGATGGACGGCGCCTGGTCTCGCCCAATGCGTTCCAGGCGTTGACGACCATCCACATGCCGATCGCGGACCGGTCGCCGACCGACGACATTCTGCACGATAAGGATGCCCCCTATGGCTATGGCCTCGGCTGGTTCATCGGCGAATATCGTGGCCACAAGGTCCTGACCCATAGCGGCGGCGGGGAAGGCGTTTCGACACTGATATCCTGGATGCCGGATCAAGGAATCGGGATCGCCATATTCATGAATGCCCAGGGCACGCTTGGACGCCTTGCCATCCGGAATGCCGTATTCGACGAGGCTTTGGGGAAGGGTGAAAGCGACTGGGATGCCCAATTCCGGCCACTGCTCGCGAAGCACCGCGCCCGCCTGAATGCGGTCGCCGCGTCGTCCATGGCGGATCGGCAGCCACAGCTTCCGGCATCCCGGGGGTTGGCGGCTTATGCAGGTCTCTATGACGGGGGCGCCTTCGGCAAAATCGAGATCGTCCGCGACCGGCAAGGCCTCGTCGCGACAATCGGAGAGTCCCGGCGCTTTCGCCTCGACCACTGGACGGGCGAACGCTTTCGCGTGGTGATGGACGATCCGGAATTTTCCTGGCCGCTGCCATCTTTGATCAGTTTCCAGCCGGAAGGCGGCTCGGCGCCCAGACGGGTCGTCTTCGAAGCCGCCGGCCAATCGGCGACCTACGATCGATCGTCCCGGTGACCCGCTTGGTACCCATCCTTGAGCAGAGAGGCGACCCGCGCGTTCGGAAGGCCGTGGACCAGCGATCCGCCGCAACCCTCCATGGTCTCGCCAGCGAACAAGGCATTGATGATCGCCTCTTCCACGGCATCCACCGTGGCCACGGCGAAGGGATCCAGGGAGCCGGGGGGAATGTTCTCGACCCGATTGGAACTCTCTCCGTCCAGTGCGATCTCGGCGGCGGTCGAAACGGCGAGAAAGATGTCGCCGGACGTCGCATCTCCGCAAACGCCGAGCCGCCCCATGCCGAGCGCCGCGCGTCGTGCCAGGCGCTTGAGGCCGCTGGCGTCGAATGGTGCGTTGGTGGCGATGATGACGATCAGCGACCCGCGGTCCTGGTTGGTGAGTTCGATACCCTCTGGGAGCAGGTCGTCGATCAGCCGGCCGATCGGCGTGCCGCGAATGGTCAGTTCCTCGCGGCGTCCGAAATTGCATTGGGCGAGAGTGCCCACGACGTAATCCGCTTCGCCGAAACGGAGCTTGCGCGAGGCGGTGCCGATGCCGCCTTTGAAGCCGAACGCGATCATGCCCGTGCCTCCGCCGACGGCGCCTTCCTGCACGGGACCTTCATTCGCCTGGTCGAGCGCTTCGACGGCATGTTCGGGCTTCAAGTGGAAACCCCAGGCATCGTGCAGGCGTCCGTCGAAGGTTTCCGCGACGACCGGAAGGATTCGCGAGAATCTGTCCGACGCGGACGGCAGATGCTTCTTCGCCCACACCAGCGCACCATCCCGGGCGGCCCCGACGCTCAAGGTGCCCGACAACAGGATCGGGCCGAACAATGCGCCCGATTCCTCTACGAGATGGCTGCCGGTCATTTCCCCGGTGCCGTTGAACACGAACAGGCCGGCCGATATTCCGGATATCCTGTCGGGCGGCCCGAACACGATGGCCGAGACTCCGGTTCTTACCGCATCCGCCCCGCTACCCTCGATCAGGGTGCGATGGCCGACGCGGATTCCATCGACATCGGTGATCGAATTGAAGGGCCCTGCTTCGCCTTCGAACGGAACGCCGAAGTCGCGCGCCCGTCCCGTTGGGCCTGGAAAAGCCAGTTTCGACACGAGCAGCCCTCCCCTGAGATGCTGCCTGTCCGCAGCGATGGAGGCGGTTCTATGCGATCCGATGCAGGAAGCAAATGATCGCCGCCGAAAACTTCACCGCTCTCACCGGGATCATCGTCGCGCTGGTCGGCTTCGGCACGTTGCTGGACCGCACGTCCTTCGGACGGCAGGTGCCGAGCTCGGTCACGATCATGGTGATCGGCATCCTCTTGTCCAATGTCGGCCTCTTGCCGTTCGGTTCGCCGGTCTATGACGTCATACTTTCCGAATTCACCCCCGTCGGCCTGGTGCTTCTTCTTCTCCAGACGCGCCTGCGGACCATCCTGGTCGAGGCGAGGCCCGTTTTGGGGGGCTTTGTGATCGCCATATTGGCGACCCTCACCGGGGTCGCCATTGCCGTGGCGATCATGGATTTCGGACGGATCGAAGCCACCGTCGCCGGGATCTACACCGCAAGCTATATCGGCGGCGCGATGAACTTCATCGCCGTTGCGCGGGCGTTGGATTTCACCGATCCCAGTCTTTATGCAAGCGCGGTGGCAGCCGACAATGCCGCAGGCGCCTTGTTCTTCGTCGGGCTGGTAATGTTGTCCGCTCTGGTCCGCGGCCGTTCACCCGTCGCGGAACCGGCGCCGGTGCCGGATCCTGAGGAGGAAGCGCCGGCGAAGGTGGACGCGGGGCGGCTGATCCTTGTCGTCGGCCTTGCATTCCTGATCGTGTGGGCGTCGGGCGGACTGGCATCGGTACTCGGGATCTCGCAGTTCACGATCTTGGTGATGACGATCGTCACCATCGCCATCGCCAACATCTTTCCAGCGCAGATCCAGCGAACCGGCGGGGTGCAGCAGGCGGGCATGATCGTCATGTACGGTTTCTTCGTCGTCGTCGGGCTGGGTGCCGATTTCGCCAGCCTCGCCGGGCCGGCGCTGAAATTCCTCGCATTCGCCGGGATCGTCATCAGTGTGCACGTGGCCATCCTCGTCTTGTGCTGGCGCCTGTTCCGATTGCCTTTGCGGGAACTGTTGACGGCGTCGAACGCCTGCATCCTCGGGCCCGCTACGGCGGCAGGCATGGCCGCCTCGCGCGGATGGAGCGACCTCGTGACGCCCGGCGTGTTCGCCGGCGTCCTGGGTTATGCCATCGCGAATTTCATCGCTGTGGGTGTCGCCATGCTGCTGGGCTGGAGCTGAAATGCCGGAAAGGAATTTCCTCCCGATCCTGTTCCTGGGCGCGGGCATCATGGGCGCGCCCATGGCCCGCAACCTGCACGTCGCCGGCTTTCCGGTCCGCGTCTGGAACCGGACTCGGTCGAAGCTCGATATTCTGGCTGCCTCCGGTGTTCCGGTGGCCGAGGACCTCTCGACGCTCGCGACCGAACGGCGCGTGGTCATTGCCATGCTGTTCGACGGCCAAGCCGTCGAGGATGTGCTGTTCGAAGGCGACCGGCATGGCGTTCGGCTGCTGGACAGGATGGCGCCTGGCTCGTCTCTCATTTGCATGAGCTCGATCCCGGTCGACACCGCCTGCAGTCATGATGAAAGGTGCCGCGCGCACGGCATTCACTATATCGATGCGCCGGTGTCCGGCGGCGAGCAGGCCGCGATCGCGGGCTCACTCTCGATCATGACGGGCGGCGACCTGGAAGCCGTCGATGCCATGGGACCCTTGTTCGAGGCCATGGGCACCACGATCACCCATATCGGCGGCGCCGGTTGCGGCCAGTTGGCCAAGCTCGCCAATCAGATGATCGTCGGCGTCACCATCGGAGCCGTCGCCGAGGCCCTGTTGCTCGCCAAGGAAAAGGGAGCGGATCTTCCAGCCGTCCGGCAAGCTCTCCTCGGTGGTTTCGCCCGGTCGGAGGTCTTGAAGCAGCATGGCGCGCGCATGATCGACCGGGACTTCACGCCCGGCGCCCATTCGGTGACGCAGCTCAAGGACTTGCGGGCGGCCGGCAGCCTGGCGCGGTCCCTGCACCTCGATCTCCCGATCGCTTCCATGGTCGAGCATCTCTTCGAGGAATTGTGCGAAGGCGGACGAGGCGCGCTGGATCACAGCGCGCTCTACCTCCTCCTGGAGGATCGGAAGATGGACGAGCGCCCGGCGAACGCAATGCCGTTGCGCCAAAGGGAGGATGCGAATGAGGCAGGCTGACAAGATTATCATCACGTCCGCGACCACGGGAGCGATGCACATGCCGTGCATGTCTCCCTATCTGCCGCTTACCCCGGAACAGATCGTCGAGGATTCGGTGAAGGCGGCGGACGCGGGCGCCGCTATCATCCACCTGCATGCCCGCCGGCCTGAAGACGGCATGCCGACCACGGATGTGAACGTGTACGAGGCCTTCCTGAAACCGTTGAAGGAACGCACGAACGCGATCATCAACATCACGACCGGGCAGCCGCATTTCGGGACTCCGGAGGAAGTGATCGAGGCGCGCCTCGCCGCACCGTTGAAGTTCGCGCCCGAAATGTGCTCGTTCAACATGGGTCCGATGAATCCGGCGCCATGGGTGCTTCAGCAAAGGCTGGAGGGCAAGATCAAGTTCGACTGGGAGCGGAGCTTCATGGCCGCTTCCAAACAGATGACCATGATCAACACTTATGCGCTGATGGAACGCATCGCCAAGGAATTGGGCGAGGAGCGCGGCATCGTGTTCGAATATGAATGTTTCGACATCGGCCATCTTTATGCTCTTGCGCTGATCGCGGACCGCGGCTGGGTGAAGCCCCCTTTCTTCGTGCAGTCGATTTTCGGCTTCCTGGGCGGTCTTGGCACGGAAGCGGACCATCTCGTGCACATGCGCCAGACGGCCGACCGCCTGTTCGGTGACGATTATGCCTGGTCGGTGCTCGCCGCCGGCAGGGAGCAGATCCGCATGACCACGTTGGGCGCCGCGATGGGAAGTCACGTCCGTGTCGGCATGGAGGACAGTCTCTGGGCGGGAAAGGGCGAACTCGCCCGCTCCAGCGCCGATCAGGTCGTCAGGATCCGGACGATCCTCGAACAGCTGAGCCTTGAGCCGGCCAGCCCGGACGAGGCCCGCGCGATCCTGGGTACCAAGGGCGCCCATAATGTCGGCTTTTGAGCGCGTCCGCGACGACTGAAGGAGTCCCCGTGCTGAAATTGTGCGCGAGCATGAATTTCCTGTTCACCGAATTGCCGCCGGGCGACAGGCCCGCGGCGGCCGCGGCGGCGGGCTTCGACGGCATCGAATTTCAGGATTTCTCCATCGAGGAGCCCGCAGTCCTCGCGGAGGCGGCCGGCGCAGCGGGCGTGAGGATCGTCCTGATCAATGTGCCGCTGGGCGACCTCCTGGACGGCGGCGCGGGCCTGTCCGGCGTGCCCGGCCGGCAGCGCGATTTCGCCGATGCCCTTGCGGCGACCCATGAGGCAGCGCTGATCCTGAAACCGGCCTTTATCAATGTCGGCGCGTTCCGGGCGGGCGCGGCCGGGACGCAGGCTTCGCTGCCTTTGTATCTGGAGAATATCGACAAGGCGGCGGCCATGTTTCGGGACATCGGCGCCGTCCCGCTGATCGAGCCGATGAACGGTCACGATATTCCGGGCATCTTTCCCGAGAATTTGGATCTGGCATGCCGGCTCGTCCGCGAACATTGTCCGCGCGGCGCCGGACTCCTGCTCGACACATATCATGCGGCAAGGCGAGGGGACGATGCCGCGAAAGCCTTCGCGTCCCACAGGGATGTCATCCGCCACATTCAGATATCCGACTTTCCGGCCCGCAACGAACCCGGAACGGGCGCGATCGATTTTCCCGAATTCTTTTCCGTCCTGAGGGACGCCGGATATTCCGGCTTCGTCAGCGCCGAATATCGTCCCTCTGCGTCGAGCGAGCAAAGCCTGGATTGGATGCAGCAGGCAGTCCCCGCCCGATAAAGGCGGGTCGCAACGCACGGCATCCAGGGTCCGGGCCCTGGTGGAAGCGGTGCATCCAGGCTTGGCTTTCCATTACCTCCGGGTCCTCAGATGGATTTCATCCGACTTGAAATCATTTTCATGGGTCCTGCCAGGGAGCGCCCAGAAGATTGTCGCTCCAGCCTTGCTTGGGCCCTTTCAATATGGTCGCCCGGAAGGGGTTGGATCCGGCCCTCAGCAAAATCTCCGCCTCGTAGGCATAGGCGTCGTTGCTGTACAATATCATGTTGCGCAGCATGTCTTTCAGTTCCACGACCAGAATGACGCTTGCGTCGGTCCCTCCGAATTTCTTGCGGGCGACATCTATGTCGGTGCTCCATGACGTCGCATCGGCGAACGTGTCGCGCTTGAGCACATGCGATTCGTAATCGTGTCCGGTTCCCATCGATTCGACCCATCCGTCGACACTTCTTCGGTAGATCTTGAGTTTTCGTTTGCTTCCCTCGTTCATATTCTCGGGTTTGCCGCCAGGCTTGTTGATGCCGCGGTAAAGCCAGATCGGCTGCCCCCCATTTTCCTCAAGCAGATCTTGGACGATATCGTCATATTCGTGGCCGAATTCCTTTCGTTTCCTCGCCGCTTCGGCCTCGACCATTCGGTCGAAAATCGCTTTCTTGAGCTTTTGGAGTTCCAGATTGTTGCCATGCGCAGCATTGCGGCGGTGGGCGGGCCTGTTGCCGCCCGGACGGCATTCGCTTCCCGAACTGCTATTGTGGACCCAAATGGCCGCCGCCTCGGCATTGGATCCGGCAGGCGCAGCGAAATAGCTGACCCAGTCATCGACGGAAAAATTATAGGCGGTAAAGCTTGAACCTGGAGCTGCCCGCTCGGTGCTGATCCGAACCACCTGGGCGGTATCACCGCGCGCCAGCAGCAGATTTTCCCCGGTACGAAGATCTTCCAGATCTACCCATGCTCGGCGATCTTCCGACCAGACGGGATGCGTGGGTGTTCCCACCAGTTTGAGCGGATCGCCGTCTTCGGTCTTTCCGTCGCCACCACCGCCATCGTGCCTGCCGCTTTCGCGAAGCCGGTAATAGAGGTGCGTGAACGTGACCGGCTTGGTCACGAATGTGCGGGTAACCTTCCGATACCCGGATGTTCCGGTTCGCTCGTCGCGCGAATAGACCAGATCCCCGACTTTGACCGTCTGGATGTCCTTCCAGCCGCCTTTGACGAGGATCCGGGTGTCGGCGGCAAAGCAGAGCGGGCAATGCTTGATCGACGATTCCTCAAAGCTTCCGCTGTCGTTTCGCTTGATGGCGGAACCGCCCGTGCCGGCGTCGGCAAATCTGGTTGCCGGCGGCGCGCGGTAGGTCGAATAGACGTTCATCGCCTTCGCGGCGACGCGCGAAATGGTGAAGCCCGCCGTCATGCCGATCGTGCCGAAGACGGCCGATTGCTTCATATTGTCGCCCAGCGCCTCCATGAAAGGCCGGTCGAACCAGGCATGATCGATCAATGTTCCGAAACCGACATCGGCTGCGTAGTCGGCGGCCAGCGACGTCCAGATGTTGCCGCCACCGACCGCGAGCCCCACGCGCGCGCCGGTCGCGGAGATCAGGAAGGTCGTCGCTGCCTGCTCCAGGTCATAGCCCGATTGGGTGTAGAGCGATGTCCCCCAATCCATGCCCAGGCCGATCGTGCCGAATGCCAGCGCCGGCCATGATGTGATGGTGAATGGCAGCGTTGCCATGCCCGCCATCAGGACGAACGAGCGGTTTTGGAAGCGCGTTATCGATTCACGATATTTGTCCTTCGATATATCGCGGTCGAGCACGTAATTGCGGTGGAAGTCGAAGATCGGCTGCCCCGTGGCCGCATCGAATTGAAGGCCGGCGAAGCCGTCGATGCGGATGCGATCGCTCCTGAAGGGCGCGCGCGTATTGGTCCCGGTGATCAGGATGGCGTCACCCGGGGGCGATTCCGATGCTCCGGGCCTGTCGCGTCCGGGCGGATCTTCCGATGCGATGCTGTGGGGATCGCCCTTGCCGTCCGTGAGGAGCGCGATCGATCCGCCGAAGCCTTCATGCAGATAATAAGTGTCCAAGGCCCCGCCGGGCGCCTCGTCGCGGCGTCGGTCCATTCTGATCAGGTCGTCGGCGCCGGTGCCATGATAATAGCGGGCAAGCAGGACTTCCGATGGGTTGTCGGGGTGACCGGTCAGCGTCTCGGCAATCGTGGCGGTGCCGTCGTAGATATAGCGGACGTCGGGAATATAGGTCGGACCCCATTGGACGAGGCCGCTGCTCCGTCCCGGCTGCCGGTTCTCGATCGCCACGCGACGGCCGAGCGGATCATAGGCGAATGTCGCCCATTGCTCGAAGCGATAGGGCTGCCAGCGGTCGCGGACCATCGTCAGCCGGTTGCGGTGGTCATAGGCGTAAAGGAAGCGGTCGTCCGCGAGCAGGTTTCCGTTCCGGTCGTAGTGGAATTCCTGCTTGTGGGCGTAGCGTCCTTGTTCGGCCAGCGCCTTGGCATCGGCAAGCGAGGGATCGATGTTGCCGGCAACATCCGCATTGACCCTCGAATAGGTGGAAGCGACGCGCCCCGCCCCGTTATAGGCGAGCGCGTCCGACTGCAGGTGCAGGATCTTCCCGGCATTGCGATCCTGGGGGGCAAGATCGTCGCGCAGATATTCGACGACGGTGGCTGGCCGGCCCGTCGCATCATAGTCGCGCAATACGCCGGACGTCATCGAAACGGCGGGCCTGCCCGGATGGGCCACGGCCGCCTGGCTGGTTATCGTGCTGATCGGGCGCTTTCTGGCATCGAGTTTCACCTGGGTCGTGAACAACTGTTCTGGCTCGTTCCTCAGGCTGAGAGTCTGGGTGATGGCTGTCGGCATCGCACCGTCGTAACTTGCCCGGCCGGTCCAATGGGTCCGGTAGCTACTCGGGCCCGCGCCATGCATCACGAAGATGTTGCTGAGCCTTTGTCTGGAGTCATAGACATAGCTGCTGGTGACGAAATTGCCGTAGTGGCGGGCGTTCAGATAGCCCTTGCCGGAATAGTCGAAGCGGGCGATCGAATCCCTGCCGCCGGCTCTGATCGCGACGACCCGGCCGGCTTCGTCCATTTCCCTCGTGATTGCGACGCGTCCCGCAATTTCGGGATAGGTCAGGGTCTGGCTGGCCTGGTCTGCGCTGACCCGGCTCTGCACGATCTGCGTGTTGCCCCGATAGGTCTGCCGATCCTCGACAATGTTGCCGAGTCCGTCATATTTGTGCTGCACGCTGATACCGCCGCTGGAAGCATGGGTCAGGCGTCCCAGCCCGTCATAGCGATATTCCTCCTGACTGAAGCCGCGATAGCCCGAATGGGTGGTGCCGCCCGCATTGATCCCGATTGTCGCCGGCTTGATCGAGATGGTCGTGGGATTGCCCCCGCCGTCGAAGTCGCGCTCGATTACCGTGCCGTTAGGATCCGTGGTCCTCACCTTGTAGCCGGCGGCGTTGAGCTGGTGGCGGATGGTCCGCCCGGCCTTGTTGTCGGTATAGGAAAGCAGCCCGCCCAGCGGGTCATATTGCCAGCTTTCATCCCGGAAGGGAGAGACTGCCCGAGCCAATAATCCCCCCGCCGTGTACGAATAGGTTTCGGTCTGGCCGCCGGCCTGGCTGGTCAGCCGCCTGCCATTGCCGTCGTAAGTCTGGCTGGTGAGTGCACCGGATTCGTCGATCGTGCCGCGAACATTGCCGAGACTGTCAAAGAGATGCTTGCTAGTTCCATCCGGCCCGGTCTGCTGGATCATGCGACCGAGCTGGTCGGTCATGAAAGTCCAGGTTCGCGTCACATTCTCTTCGGACCAGGCTGGGGCGCCGATCCGATAGCTCCGCGCCTTCCAGCTTTCGATGAGGCCGGACCTGCTGCCGGCGGCATCATATTGATGGCGGGTTATGGTGCCGGTGGGATCGGTCGTCGCCACCAGCCGGCCGGCGCCGTCATAGGCATAAGCGGCACTGCCCTTGCCCGGTCCATTTTTTTCCTCGAGATCCAGCGCCGAATTGTAGATCCATTGCTCCTCCACGGCGCCCGGGCTCGTCAGCAGGTGCCGGCGGCGGGATATCAATTGGCCCAGCTCGTCATAGGCGAGTTCGGTCTTCAGCAATGGCACATTGTCTTGCCGAGGCCCATCGCTCTGGCCGCTGTCGCCGCTGACATCGAGCCTGATGACATTGCCGGCTTTGTCCCTTTCGAACGTGACCAGGGCTCCTGCACCGGTGACCTTGCTCTTGGTTCGATCGAAGCCGTCATATTCATATTGTTCGTGCTGGGAATCGGGCCCGAAATAGGCCGTCATGTTCCCGTTGTCGTCGTAGCGATATTCCCTGGTGACCTGCCCCGCCGTCCCGGGCGCGTCGACCTGCTGCATGATCAGTCCGCGCGCATCATAGGTGATATTGCTGGTGACGGTTCCGGTCCCGCCGATTGCGGGCTGGGTGAGTGACACGATGTTGCCGAGCCCGTCATAGCTTCGCGTCAGGGAATGCTGGACGCCGGGACCCTGGCTGCGCGCGGTCGTCTGGCGATCCAATATATCGTAGGCGAAATTCTCCACCAGCACCGCCTCGCGGCCTGCGGCGGGTTTGGGGCCGTTCGCGACGCGGCTGTCGAAATTGTCCTTGATCTCGACGGTGCGCCGGGTGAGCTGTCCGTTTAGGTCATAATCATAAGTCGCCTTGTTGGCGAAGCCGGTGCTGTCCACGACCATCTCGGTCATCAAGTCGCGCAGATCGAAGGTGAAAGTATCGACGCGACCGCCCGGCATCGTCTTGCTCAGCACGTTCCCGCGCGTATCGACACTAAAGGTCGTGGTGCCCGCGGGCGTCGTCATCCGCGTCAGATAGCCGGCGCGATCATAGGCGTAGGTTGTGGTCCGGTTGCCGGGAGCCGTCTCCTCGATCAGAAGTCCATTGGAGGAAAAGGCGAAAACGCGCTTGAGCCCGGAGAGCGCCGGAGCGCCGGGGCGGCTGATGTCCGGCAGCTCGGTGGCATAGGCATTGCCATTGTAACCATTGCCCCTGTCATAGGCATAAGCGTAACCGGTCCTCGTACCGCGTTCGTCGATTTTCTGGTCGAGCTGGTTGTAAAGATCGTCATAGCCATAGCTTACCGACGCGGTCCCGCCGTCGCTCGAACGCCAGGTGATGCCGTTCAAATTCCCCTTCTGCAGATTGTTCATGTAGGTGACGTCGCGTTCCACCCAGTCGCGTATGGGACCGAGTGCCACTGGCCTGTTCCCCCCTTCGTAGGTGAAGGCGATGGCGTTGCCGCGCGGATATTGGATCCGGGTGATCTGTCCGTCCGGATTGTGATCGAACTTGTGGATCCAGGGTCCGGAGGAAAAGCGGTGCTGACCGGTTAGCGTCATCTCCTGGCGGACGGGGACGCCCGCCAGGCGCCTCAGCTTGAAGGCGATACGGTTCCCATTGGGGTCGACGACCTGCGCCTGGGAGACCTGGCGCCCGCCGGTATAGCTGAGGCGGTAAGTGCCGGTGCCCCATTGCTGGCTGGTCACTTGCTTGTTCTGTTCGTCCCAGCTGTTGACGAGATAGGGGCCGCCGCCGGCGGCCGCCTCCCTGGGCGCGGTCAGCGTTGCCAGCAGATAATCGCCGCCGCCGGTATAGCTATATTTGCGTTCGAGCCGCCGGCCATATCCAAGCGCAACGGATTGGAGCACGGGCTCCCGTCCGTTCTGGTAATTGAATTTCACCGTGCGTTTGGTTTCTTCCTCGGTGATGGACTCGAAGCGTGGGATGGGAAGCTCGCCATTGATCGTGGCACCGCGGATATTGGTGGCGATGGGTGCCTTGTCCCCCAGGTCGATGGTCTTGAACGTATATTTGCGGCCGGCCGTGTCGATCACCTCGGACAGCATCGGATTGTGGGTGAGCGGATTGAGATTGCCCAGGTATCGCAGCTCCATCCGGTTGTTGTGGCGATCGATCACGTAGATCATCTGCCCGTGGCAGTTGAAGACGTAGAGCATGCCGTTCTTTTCCCGCAGGACGTAGAAGATGCGCTGCGTGGAATCGACGTTCACATGCCTGCGGAACGGATGCTCCTCGCCGGGAAGCAGGATGTATCGCTGGATTTCATGGAAGGCGCCCGGAGGAGACAGATAGGCGGTTACCAGCGCCCGGAATTCGCCGCCATAATTGCGGACCTTGCGGGTGTCGGTGCTGAGGCCGGTATAGTCGTCCGCGCGTCCATGTCCGTCGTAGAAAACGAGGCGCGGCGTATCGACGTGGAGCCGTTCGAAGAGCAGATGTTCCGGCGTCTCGCCACTGCCATGCGCCACGATCCGCTTGTTGATGCCCAGATCCCATTTGTGGCCGATGATCCCGCCAGAAACCGTTTCCTCGACATTGCTGCGGTAATGCTGGCTGATCTGAACCGGGAAACCGACCGACTGCGTGTAGAGATCGGCCTCATCATGGGCAAAGGATCCGTCGTGGAGCAGCACGCCTTGCGCCGCCTTTGCCTCGTCCTGCAGCGCCGCCTGTTCCTTTGCCGGCTTCAGCCAGTCGAGCGGCTTGGGAAAGAAGACCAGTTCCCCTTCGATCCGGCAGCATAGCGCCGGTTCCTCGTCAATCTCCTCGCCGTAGATCGTCGGAGGCCTGGGCGTAGAGTGGATCGGATCGACGGGAAGATCGCGCGGATCATCCTCTTCCTCCCGTGCCTTGGTTTCGCCGAGCTCGCGGATCTGCGACGTCAAATCGGGTATGCGTGGCCCGCGCTCTCTGGTTGGAACGGCGATGACGCCGTCGGAAGGGGGCTCGGCCGCGTCCCGAACCTGGGTCCGGATGCGGTTGGCTTCCCAGCTGCTGGAAGGGCGATCACGCGGTGCCGGATTCGGACGGTCGCGCGGCGTGCTCGAAGGCGGTTGCTCCTCCTCCGGTGTCGAGGTTGGCTGCTCTTGCTCCGGAGTCGAGTGCGGCGGTTCCTCCTCGGGCACGGACCGGGGAGGCAGTTCTTCCTCCGTTGCCGAAGAAGGCGGCCCTTCTTCCCTGGGCATAGAGGCACGCGGTCGCTCCTCCTCGGGTTGCGAGGACGGCAAATCTTCCTTGGGTCCGGAGGCCCCGCCATGGTGCGGCGGCGACTTGGAAGATTTGGCCGGAGCAGGCTTGGATGGCGGCGGCGTCACGCTCCTCGGCGGCAATTCCTCGGCGGGGATGGTTTCCTCCGGCGGCATCACTTCGCTCGGCGGGAGCTGGGGAGGCACCACCTCTCGAGACCGGATCGCCTGCGTGGAGGGGTTCTCGGTCGACGATGTATCCGTCCGGAGAGGTATCTCCTCGGGGAGATATTCTTCCTCTTGAATGGTCTCGCGCGGCTGGCCGTTGGCAGGATGTAATGTGGTTGCGCTCCCCGCGACGAGTGCCAAAGCGAGTCCGGCGGAGAGGCCAGGCCGCATCATTTCGGTGCGCGCGTCATCGGGAGCGCGGCGCGCCTGCCGGAATCACGAGATCCCCGCGCGCCGCTGCGGCGCTGCCGTCGACGGAAGTGAAGTTCGCGCGTGCGATCCGCGCTTCGACGCCGGTTACTGTCAGGGTGCCGACCCGGTAGCGTTCCTCGCTCAGGATCTGACCAGTCGCGGGATCCGTAAGCACTTTCGCGACCCGTTCGACGTGAAGCCGATCCCCGGCGACTACACCCGCTTCCTGGCCAAGGTTTATGATCACCCCCGAACCCTCGGCTTCTACGACCCTTCCCTCCCACGACGTCGCTGCAAGCACCGTCGCGATCTGCACCACGGCGTCATGGAGCGCGCGCCGCGTCGCCTCGCCCAAAGGAGTCTTCGAGAATTGATCTCCCCCCAATGCAATGCCCTTATAGCCGCCGGAAAGGGCAATGCCGCTTTGGGTCACCTTCGAAGAGACCACGAAGGATTTCAGAATCTTCCCGGTGCGGCTGTCGACGATCCGCAGGTCCAGGCCCACTTTGCCCGTCTTGCGGGACGTCCCGAGGCCGCCGATCATGCCTTTCCTCGATCCCCCGATGCTGAACCCGCCGCCACTTCGGGGCGAGCCGAAGTCCGTCACCGATCCCACGATGATATAATGTGCGGGGGTCATCCGTTCGCGGCTCGGCGTGCCGCCGGCAACCTTCGAAGCTTGCAGCTGCTGTTCGTTGAGAATCCCGGTCAGCGTGCCTCGCTCGACCATCACGAACCGGTCCGTATTCGCGAGAGCGGTCGTCAGCATCGCGCTGACGCCGGCACCGACATTCCAATTTTCCGAAGCCTCGAACCCGCCATTCGCCTCGATTTCGCCTACGGCGACGGTGCGCTTCGGGCCAGGCACCACCGGGATCGGAGCAGCCGAAGCGGCGGGTTGGGCATAAACTGTTTGCGGAAGCAAGGGCGAGGCGAGGGCAATAACAATCCCGATCAGGGAAGTTCTCGCTCCGCATGCTGTGTGTCTCATCCCGCGTTTCCCGGTCGAGTGAAACGCATCACACGCCGGCGGCGAAGCCAGCCAGCAGCAGAGACATTTGCATGGAAAATCCGCACAATAGCAAGGAGATTATTTCGGGTTCGAAATGCCGGCTATTTCTCGAAATCCGCCCAGGCACTTAGCAGGAACTTGTTGGGAAATATTCGCTCGGCCCTTCCCACCCAATGGATCACCTCTTGCCAAGAAGTGCCGAGATCCGACGCCACGATCCAGGGAATCGCCACGCGTCGAAGGCCCGGGCGAGGGCATCCGCGAACCGCGCTCCTCATCTGTTTGTCGAGCGGGATATAGAAGTCCTCAGCCTCAGCCTTAGGTATTGCGCGTTGCGTTCCCCGTAATTGCCAGCACAATCTCCCTCGAGAAATCGACGCATTGGGGGATGACCACATGGATTTTCGCGACATCGACGGACCGACCCGCCGGGAAATGATCGGCGGGGCTGCGGCGCTGGGCGCGGGCGCGGCGCTGGTGCAGCCCGCGGCCTTGTTCGCCGAGGCCGGGTCGCTGGCCGACATCCGCAAGGCTGCGGAGGCGGGCAAGGAGGCCTCGATCAAGCGGATCAGGGACTGGATCGCCCTTCCTTCGATCGCCGCCGAAGACCGCAACATGCCCGAAGGCGCGGCATATTTCGCCCAGCTTGCCAGGGATGCGGGCTTTTCCAACGTCGAGGTCGTTCCCACCGATGGCCATCCCGGCGTTTTCGGCACGCTGGACGTCGGCGCGCCGCGTACGCTCGGCCTCTATTTCATGTACGACGTCAAGCAATATGACCCGGCTGAATGGTCCTCGCCACCGCTCGAAGGCAGGCTGGGCGAGCGCGAGGGGCTCGGCACCGTCATGCTTGGACGCGGCTCGGCCAACCATAAGGGGCCTGAAGCGACTTTCCTCGCCGCGCTTCATGCGATCCGCGCTGCCGGGCGCAAGCTTCCGGTCAACCTCGTCTTGATCTGCGAAGGCGAAGAGGAGATCGGATCGCCGCACATCCACCAGCTCGTCACCAAGCCGAACGTGCTAGCGGCGTTCCGCAAGTGCGACGGCGTCTTCATGCCCACCTGCCTGCAGGATCTGGAAGGCGGGGCGACGATCGAGCTGGGCGCCAAGGGCATAATCGAATTGGAACTGGTCGCCAGCGGCGAGAAATGGGGCCGCGGGCCGAAGAAGGATATCCATTCCAGCCTCAAGGCCATCGTCGATTCACCCGCCTGGCGCCTCGTGCAGGCCTTGCAGACCCTGGTGACGCCCGACGGCAACAAGCCCGCCATCGACGGCTGGTTCGAGAATGTCCGGCTTCTCACCGAAAACGAAAAGAAGATGATCCGGGAGGGCATCAAGCACACCAACGAAGCGCGGATGAAGGAGAATCTTGGCGTACCCCACTGGGTCGACGACCTTTCCCTTGAGGATGCGATGGTCCGTCTGATGCAGGATCCGACGGTCAATATCGAAGGGCTCGTCGCGGGCTATACGGGTCCCGGCGGGAAGACGATCCTGCCCGGCCGCGCGGTCGCCAAGCTCGATTTCCGGCTCGTTCCCAACCAGACGCGCGCCGAGGCCGTCAAGAAGCTGCGGGCGCATCTCGACAAGCGTGGTTTCAAGGACGTGGAGATGAACGTCAGCGGCGGCTATGACCCGACCGAAACGGACCCGAACAGCCGCTTGATCCGGGCCGAAATCGCCACCTACAAGAAATTGGGCGTGCGGCCGAACATCAGCGTCCGCCTGGCGGGCAGCTGGCCGGGTGGCAGCTTCACCCAGCCACCGGTGTCCCAGCCGGTCGGCCGCTTCGGACTGGGCACCGGCGGCAATGCCCATGCTCCGGACGAATATCTACTTATCGATTCGACCAATCCCAAGGTCGCCGGCATCGTCGATGCGACCATGGGCTATGCCGAATTCCTCTACACCTTCGCGTCCATAAAATAACGGAGGGGCCTTGTTCGCCGGTGCGGTTCGGCGTCGGCGACCCTCTTCATGACAGAGCCAATGGAAGGACGTAAAATAGTGCCGTTTTCACGCAGACAGATGCTTGGTGGCGCCTTGGCGGCGACGGCGGCGGCGCCCTTCATCAGCCGGCCGATCCGCGCCCAGACTTCCGCTTATCCGGCACGCACCTATCCCAGGCAGGTCGTCGATCTCGTCCAGGAATCGCTGGTGATCGATATGCTGGGCCCCATCAAGATCGATATCGGCCCGGCGCCGATGACGGAGAAGATGGCCGCTGATTTCCGCGCGAGCGGGATCTCCGCATTCAATCATGGGGTGGGGATTGCCGGCACCGACGCCCGCGACCAGGTGCTCAGCTTCTTCGCGCTTTGGCAGCATTATCTCCTGGTGAATTCGCACGTCTTCACCGGCGTCGACAAGATGGCGGACATCGTCCGCGCCAAGCGGGACGGCAAATGCGCCGTGATCATGGGGGTTCAGAATAGCGAGCATTTCCTGAAGGCCGACGACGTCAAATTCTTCTACGATCTCGGCCAGCGCTGCTCGCAGCTCACCTATAATTCGCAGACCCGGATCGGGTCGGGCTCGACCGAACGGGTCGATGGCGGCATCACCGATTTCGGGATTTCGATCGTCGAGGCAATGCACAAGGTCGGCATGCTCGTCGACGTCTCGCACTGCGGGGATCGCACTACGCTCGATGCGATCGCCATCTCGAAAAAGCCGATCGCGATCACCCACAGCAATTGCCGCGCGCTCAACGATCATCCGCGGCTGAAGACCGACGAGGCGATCAAGGCCCTTGCCGCCAAAGGCGGGGTGATGGGGATCAGCGGCGTACGCAATTTCGTCACCAGCAAGGACCCGACCACGGTGGCGAATATCGTCGACCATATCGATCATGCCGTGAAGCTGGCCGGTATCGATCATGTCGGCATTGGCAGCGACGCCGATTTGAACGGCTATGACGACATGCCGCCGGAAGTGCAGAAGGCGATGCGCGCCAGCCTGAAATCGAGCTATGCCTTCCGCGACAAACTGGACACGGACGGCTTCGATCATCCGCTGAAGATCTACGACCTCACCGAAGAGCTGCTGAGGCGCAATTATTCGAACGCGAACATCAAGGCGATCCTCGGCGGAAACTTCCAGCGATTGCTGACGTCCACCTGGGGCGGCTGATCGTCGGCCGCGCTGACGATGGCGGCTTCGGTCAGGCCGATTCGAGCGGCTGCCGGCGCGCGCGAGCGCGCAGGACGAAGAGCAGGGTCACGGGGATCAGCAGCAAGGCGGGCAGCACCAATATGCCCGTCTGGTAGCTGCCGGTCGCATCGTGCAGGGCGCCCCAGCCGATCGGCGCGAGGAACGATCCGAACATGCCAATGGTGATGATGGAAGCAAAGGCGACGCCGGCAAGACGGCCGCGGAAGAGATCGCCGGGGATGGCCCAGATCACGCCCTGGAGCGCGAAATTGGCGAGCGAAGCGAGGACATAGGCGGTCAGCGCCATCGCCGGCCCGTCGGCCATGGCAAGCAGGAGATATCCGGACGCACCGACGCCGATCAGCAACGCCGCCTGCCGGATACGATCCCGGCGCAGATCGGAATACCAGCTGCTTGCGAGCATGGCCGGCACGCCGAGCAAGGCGGTGGCACTGACGACATAGCCGATCCCCGTGGCGTCCAACCCGGTTTCCAGTTTCAGGATGGTCGGCGCCGAGAAATGAAAGGCATAATGTGAGCCGAGGAGGATGAAATTGGCCGCGCCGAGGATGAACACCCAAGGGTGGAGCATGGCGCCGAAGACCTCCTTCATCCGCAGCGCGTGCGTTTCAATGACAACCCGCGCCTCGAGCCAGTTGCGCTCGGCCTCGGTCAGCCAGTTCGCTTCGCGGGGTCGGTCGGTGAGGCGGAACCAGACGATGATGCCGAGCAAGATGGTCGGAAAGCCTTCCAGCAGGAACAGCCATTGCCAGCCGCCCAGGCCGCCCACTTCGTCCAGATTGTCCAGGATCAGTCCGGACATGCCGGCCATAACGGCGGTGGAGAGAGGCAGTGCGACGTAGAAGCCGCTGATTGCGCGGCCGCGATAGGCGCCGGGAAACCAGCGGCTGAGGAAATAGACCGCGCCAGGGAAGAAGCCCGCCTCGGCGGCACCGAGCAGCAGCCGCAATGCGTAAAATTGCCAAGGCTCCTCGACGAACATCATCGCGGTCGAGATCGCGCCCCAGCTAACGAGGATGCGGGCGATCCAGCGCCGGGCGCCGACCCGCATGAGGACCAGGTTCGACGGCACTTCGCACAAGGCGTAAGTGAGAAAGAACAAGCCTGCGCCCAGGCCGTAGACGGCCGCGCTGAACTGAAGATCCTCGTTCATCTGAAGCGCAGCGAAGCTGACGTTCAGGCGGTCGATATAAGCCAAAGCGTAGCCAAGGCCGAGCAGAGGGAGCAGCCGCCAGGCCGCTTTCCTCAGGGCGCTTCGTCCGACTTCGTCGGGAGCGCCATCCGCATTCTGGTCGATGGGATTCGCCGTCATGGCCGGACGGGCGCGGCAAGATGGATGCCTGCGCTGTTCGTGATGCTCACGAAGGGATCATCCCGGCCAGCAAAGATCCTATTTCCAGACCGCTGTTGCGACGCGGAGGAAATTCTCCCCCATGAGTCCGCGAAGCGCATCTTCCGAATATCCCTTGGCGATCAGCTGCTCGAGCAGTTCCGGCACCGCCGTCGGGCTGAGGAAGCCCCATGGCAGCTCGGGCATGCCGATTTTCTTGGAAACCTTGCCGTCGTAAAAGTCGAACAGCTGCTGACAATGGGCGGGCGTCATATAGTCCAGTCCGAAGGCGACGTGCTCCGGCCCGACCAGCTGGACGACATAGTCGATGTTTCGGACGACGGTTTCGACCGTCACCTGATGGGGCTCGCCTATGAACTGTCCCACGCCATTTATGCCGATGAAGCCGCCGGTTTCGGCGCAGGCCTTGATCTGGTCGTCCCGGATGTTGCGGGGATGGTCGAACAAGACGCGTGGATTGGAATGGGAGAAGATGCAGGGCTGCGTCGATGCCGCCATCGCGTCCATGGTCGTACGATAGCCGGAATGCGAACAATCGACGATCATGCCGACATGGTTCATCTCGGCAACGACGTCCCGGCCGAACGCCGACAGGCCGATGTCATTCTTCTGGGCCTCGATGCACCCGGTGCCGACATTGTTCTGGAAATTATACGCCATGAGCATCCAGCGCACGCCGAGCTGGTAATATGCGCCAATATTCGCAAGGTCGCGGCCGACCGGTTCGGTGCCCTGGAAATGGAAGCCGACGCCGATCTTGCCGGACGCCTTTGCCGCCCGGATATCGTCGACCCCGTCGACCAGCATGATGTCGTCGGAATAGCGGCCGATATTGTAGCGCATCTTGGCGAGGCCGGGATAGATCTGGGCTGGCGATGCTTCGTAATCCGTCGCCATAGTGAAGGAGACGAAGGAAAAGCCCGCTCGGTGGCGAGACAGGATCTCCGCTTCGAGGTCGGCCGGCGGCGCCGGCGCCAGCAGGTCGCACAATATCCCGTTCGCCAGCGACGGGATGTCGGCCAGGGTCGGGGGTTTCGATGCGGGGCTGGCAGTCATCATCTCTCCGCGCTTGCGCTTTTCATTCCCCGCCGGCGGTTGCGATGCCGGCACCTTACATTTCCTCATTTATGTTGAGGGCATCGCCGTCTGAGCAAACCAGTTTTGCTGGCTGTTGCCGTAGTTATTCTCACCAGCCCTGAACAAGATCTCCTGCGTCCGCCCCGTCGCCCACTTCGCCTGCATCGCTCTGATCATGGCGCGCGGCCGGAGCCGCGCCAGGCCCAGGTGCAGTAATTCTGGGTCTGGGCAGCAGGAATATTGATGTTGTGACTCGGGCAGGACCTTGTCATCACTTCATCTGATCGGTGGCGCAGAACCCGGCCGCAGGGCACGAAAAAGCATGCGCTCGAAATCGGCTTGAATGCCGGCGCCATCGGAGGGGAGGGCCTATGACGGAGCGACCGGCGCGATCGATTCTTCCCACCTTCTTCGCTCTGACGATCGCATTTTGTGCATTGCCCTGGGCGCTGATCATTTACAGCGGAGACGTGGGCGGCGGCGGTGCCGGCTATGTTTATGCATTGATGTGGGGTCCGGGATTGGCCGCCATCGCCACAATCTGGCTGAAGAAGCGCGACATCGGCCTGCTCGGCCTGGGCTGGGGCAGGAGCCGTTATCCCTTGCTGGGATATCTGATACCGATCGGATATTCGGCCGTCGCCTATATCCTGATCTGGCTGACCGGTCTGGGCGGTTTTCCCAATATGGAGAATATCGGCAAGCTTGCGGCGGGCCTGGGCTGGGGCATTACGGATCCGGCCCTGTTCATTCCTCTTTTCATCCTGTTCATCGGCACGACCTCGATGCTGACGGGTATCGCCTCCGGCCTTGGCGAAGAAATCGGCTGGCGCGGGTTCATGGCGCCGCAATTGGTGCAGCGCTTCGGCTTCACCAGCGCCGGCCTTCTCGGCGGACTCGTCTGGGCGGCTTGGCATTTTCCGCTGATTCTCTTCGCCAATTACAATTTCGGTGCGCCGGCCTGGTATTCCATTTTCTGCTTCACGATCATGGTGACCTTCGTCGGTTTCATCATGCAGTGGCTGCGCCTTGAGTCCGGAAGCGTGTGGCCGGCCGCGATCATGCATGGCAGCCACAACGTCTTCATCCAGACGATTTTCACGCCGCTCACTTTCGCGCGCGGCGATCAGACCGCCTATGCGATCGACGAATTCGGCTTCATGCTTCCGATCGTCACCGGCGTCGTCGCTTTCTATCTCTGGACCAAGCGCGACCATGCCGTCGCTGCCATGAACGAACGAATCGCGCGGACGGGAAATCCATGAACCGTTGCCGACCGCGATCGAACTGAACCCGATACCAAGATTTTCGCCGCGGGACGATCGGACCGGCGGACGTGACAGAGGAGAAGAGCCGTGAACGCAAGGCAGTTGAGACATTGGGTCATCGCCCTCCTGTTCGCTTTCTCTTCGGCAGGTGCGGGCGGCTTCGCTTTCGCGCAAACACGGTCTGCGCCGCCCGACGATACGGTCAGCCTCAAGGACATTCCCGAAAGTTTCGAGAATAAGGCGCCCGAAGCGGATTTCATCAAGCGCGTGGAAATGGTGCCGATGCGCGATGGCGTGAAGCTCTATACCGTCATTTTCATTCCGAAGGGTGCGCGCAACACGCCGATCATCCTGACCCGCACGCCTTATGATGCGGCCGGCCGTTCCAGCCGCTCCGTCAGTCCCTCGATGCTGGAAACGCTGCCGCTCGGTGACGAGGAGATCGTGGAACAAGGCTATATCCGCGTGTACCAGGACGTTCGCGGCAAATATGGGTCGGAGGGGGATTATGTCCTGACCTGGCCGTTGCGCGGCCCGCTCAATCCGACATCGAACGATCACAGCACCGACGCCTGGGACACGATCGACTGGCTGGTCAAGAACGTGCCGGAATCGAATGGCCGTGTCGGTATGATCGGCTCTTCCTACGAAGGATTCACCGCCATCATGGCGCTGTTCGATCCGCACCCGGCGCTGCGGGCGGTGGTTCCGGAAAGCCCGCTCGTCGATGCCTGGATGGGCGACGACTGGTTTCACTACGGCGCTTTCCGCAACATCATGCTGGGCTATATCCAGATGCAGACGGCGCAGCGCGGCCACGGCGCCGTGACGCCCAGCTACATCTACGACAAATATGAAGAGATGCTTCGTGCCGGATCGACCGGCGATTATCTGCGCGCGCATGGGCTCGACAAGCTGCCCTGGATCAAGCGGCTGCTCGCCCACCCGGCTTATGACGGCTTCTGGCAGGGCCAGGCGCTCGACAAATTGCTCGCCGCGCGTCCCTCGACGGTTCCGACGCTTTGGGAACAGGGCCTTTGGGACCAGGAGGATATGTGGGGCGCCAACCAGAGCTGGCGGGCGCTGACGGCGGCTGGCCATGGTGCCAACAACTGGCTGGTTCTTGGTCCATGGTCGCACAGCCAGATCAACGGCAAAGGCTATTCGCTCGGACCGCTCTCGTGGGAAGGCGACACCGCGAAACAGTATCGCCGCGATATGGTGATGCCGTTTTTCAACCAATTTCTGCGTGACGGGCCGCCGGCCAATCTCGCTCGGGTGACGGTCTACAATACTGGCAAGAACGAATGGGAGCATTTCGACGACTGGCCGGTGGCATGCCAGAGCGGCTGCGCCACGCCGATGACGCCCCTCTATCTCAAGGCCGATTACGCGCTGTCCTTCGATCGCCCGACGGAAGCCAAGGCCAGCGACAAATATGTGAGCGATCCCGCCAAGCCGGTGCCGTTCCTGCCGCGCCCGGTCCTCGATCCTTTCTTCGGATATGGCAGCACCGGGGAAGGCTATAAGCCCTGGAGCAAATGGCTCGTCGAGGACCAGAGGTTCGTCGACAGCCGCCCCGACGTGCTGGTCTATGAAACCCCGGTGCTGGACAAGGAGGTCCATGTGCAGGGCATTCCGATCGCGGACATTCTTGCGGCGACGACCGGCACCGACGGCGACTTCGTCGTCAAGCTGATCGATGTCTATCCCGCGCAATATCCGTCCAATCCGTCGATGGGCGGATATCAGCTGTCAATCTCTCAGGACATTTTCCGCGGCCGCTATCGGAAGAGCTTCGAACATCCGAGCGCCATTCCCGCCAATGTGGCGCAACGCTATCGCTTCGAACTGCCCAATGTGAACCACGTCTTCAAACCGGGCCACAGGATCATGGTCCATATCCAGTCGTCGCAATTCCCGCTTTATGATCGCAATCCGCAAACCTTCGTGCCCAACATTTTCAACGCGAAGCCCGGCGATTATCGTCCGGCGACCATTTCGATCCTTCGGTCCCGGGAGCAATCCTCGGCGGTCTGGCTGCCGGTGGTGAAGCCCTAAACATTTGAATGGAGCCTGATTCACGCCTCGGTGGAAGCGCGAAGCGCTTCCACCTCAAACGACCAGGCTCCAGCGGCTGGTCGTTAAGGTGGACCAGGCTCTATTGGAATGCCGGCGTTTCACAATTGGAGAAAAGGACCGGTTCGGACGATGGTCAGGCGGCCCGGCGCGCCTTTCCCTGACCGGCATCGTCGATCGAACCGATGCCGGGACCTTCATCGTCCCCGGCAGATGCCGTCTCGTCGCCATCGAGGGCGGCGCCCGCTTCCGCCGTCACCCAATCGACGAACGAAGCGGCCGCATCGGATAGCGGGACGGCCGATTTGGTGAGGAGATGGAACTGGTTCGGGGAGCGCACCCGGCACGGGGACAATAGCTGCAATTCTCCGCGGCGAAGATGGCCGTGGATCAGCGAACTGTGTCCGATCATGAAGCCACGGCCCTGGACGGTCGCATCGATCACCATCGAATAGAGGGAGAAGATTTCCGTCCTTAGTTCGGCGGGCCGAGATATGCCTGCCCCACCTAGCCAGTGATCCAGATCGTCGGCCCAGAACGAATCGACCATCTGCGCCGCACCCTCGATCAGGCCGTCGGGGCCCAGGCGCGACTCGGCAAGCAACGCCGGGCTGGCGACCGCGACGAGCTCGTCGACGAAAAGCTGCCGGCTCGTGCAGCCGGGATAAGGCGGCTTGCCGTGACGCAACGCGACGTCGAACTGCGAGGTTCGCAGGTCCACGATATTGCCGTCGGCCCAGATCTCGACCGAAATATGGGGGTGCAGCGCATAGAATGCGTTCATACGCGGACCCAGCCAAAGCTGGGCAAGCGCCGGCATGGCGGTCAATCGAACGATCTGGCTGCCGCCGGCCGACGCGACCTCCCGGGTCGCGCAGTTGAGAATGTCGAGTGCCGGGAGGACCTGTTGCGCATAGCGCCGGCCGATGGCCGTCAGTTCGACGCCCTGCGGATGGCGCGTGAACAGTTCCAGGCCGAAATAGGCTTCGAGCGACTTGATCCGCTGGCTGACCGCGCCCGGCGATACGCAAAGCCGCTCCGCAGCCATAGAGAAGCTCTCCGTGCTGGCGGTTTCAGCGAAGACCCGGATCCAGTCGAGGCTTGGTAGCGCCCGTCGCATCAGCCTCCATGTCCTCCCCGCCTGCAATCCGCCACGCCGATACTCCAATACGCTCGTGGCCGTCGACTCGCCGACGGCTGAAGTGGAAACTAACATAGGATCGCCGGATGCCAAAGGCATCGGGTGGCCGGGCCGTCCGCATCGGCAGGCTGGCGGCGGCTTCGGCAGGCCCTGACCATTAGAAGTTCTGCACCTTCCCCCCGAATAAGTGATTTGCACGGAAGGTGATTTTTCGGGCTTTGTCCGGCGCAGATTCGAAAGGCCTCCTCACGCTATGAAGACCGAAGACCACATATTCTCCAGCGCGCAGCGCAGCCCGGGGTCGGAAACGGCGCCGACCATAGCCGAACTCACCCGCAATCTGATCCGCTACGGCTCGAAATTCCTGCCCTGCATCGTCGAGCGCGCCTCCGGCGCGATGCTCTATGACGAACAGGGCAAGGCCTTCCTGGATTTCACCTCCGGCCAGATGAGCGCCATCCTCGGTCATGCCCATCCGGAAATCGTTGCGACGATGGCGGAGGCCGCGCGCGAGCCGGTCCATCTTTACTCCGGACTGCTCAGTCGCCCGGTGCTCGAGCTGGCGGAAGTGCTCGCGGAGTTGCTGGGCCCCAAGCTCACCAAGGCCCTGATGCTGAGCACCGGGGCGGAATCCAACGAGGCGGCATTGCGCCTCGCCAAACTCTATACTGGCGGGCATGAGGTCGTTGCCTTCGACCATGCGTGGCATGGCATGACTGGCGCCACCTTTCCGACCACCTTCTCGGCCAAGCGTCGCGGCTATGGCCCGCCGATGCCGGGCGTGATGGCGATCCCGACGCCCTACGTCTATCGTCGCCCCGAATGGGCCGGCGAGAATTTCGAGCTCGACATGCTGGATTTCGCCTTCGACCTCGTCGACCGGCAGAGCGTCGGCTCGCTCGCGGCGGTCCTGGTCGAGCCGATCCTCAGCTCGGGCGGCGTGATCGAACCGCCGCTCGGCTATCTCGCCCGATTGCAGGAAAAGTGCCGCGAACGCGGCATGCTGCTGATCGCCGATGAAGCCCAGACCGGGCTGGGGCGTACGGGGGCGATGTTCGCCTGCGAACATCATGGCATCGTTCCGGACATCATCACGCTGTCCAAGACGCTCGGCGCCGGGCTGCCGCTGGCGGCCACCATCACCACGCCGGAGATCGAGGAAAAATGCCATGAACGCGGCTTCCTCTTCTACACCACCCACGTTTCCGACCCGTTCCCTGCCCGGATCGGACTGAAGGCGGTCGAGATCATCCTGCGCGACCAATTGACGGATCATGCGGCGCGCATGGGCGAGCGCCTCGACGCGGGCCTGCGCGCCCTGCAGCAGAATCACGAATGTATCGGCGATGTCCGGGGCAGGGGATTGCTGGCGGGCATAGAATTCGTCGGCGACCGCCAGACCAAGCGCGCCGTGCCCGCTTTCGGTGCTGCGGTGTCGAGGCGCTGCTTCGAACTCGGGATGAACATCAATATCGTCCAATTGCCCGGAATGGGTGGGGTGATGCGGATGGCGCCACCGCTGACGATCACGCCGCAGGAGATCGATCTGGGCGTCGAGATTATCGGCCGTGCCATCGGTGACTGCCTGGACGCGGGGCTGCTGGACAAAAGATGAAGCCTCACAGGATCGAAGACCGGAGTCCAATTCCGAAGCACTGCGCCGATCTGTGCGTAGCGCGGGCGGATGGATTTGTCCTAATGCGGCGGTTTCGCAGCAGCGTGACCGCAACTCATCGGAGCCCCCATCATCATGTCTGACGGAAATATAGCAACGACTTCCGGTTCGAGCGTCTCTGGAACCGAAGCAGGCCCGCCCACCGCGATCAGGGTGCTCGTCGCCAAGCTCGGCCTGGATGGTCACGATCGCGGCGCGAAGGTCGTCGCGCGCGTCTTGCGGGATGCCGGCATGGAGGTGATCTATTCCGGGCTCTACAAATCGCCCGCTCAGGTAGTCAACGCCGCCATCCAGGAGGATGTCGACGTGATCGGGGTGAGCTTGCTTTCGGGATCGCACGTGCCGCTGTTTCGCGAGCTGTGCCGGTGCCTGCGCGAGCAGGACGCCGAGCATATATTCGTCGTGGCAGGGGGAGTGATTCCGGCCCAGGATTACGAAGCTCTGATGGAATGCGGGGTCGACGTGATCGTCCCGCAGGAAGCCAGGTCGGACCTGATCGTCACCACGATCACGGATCTGGTCGCCGCGCGCGGGCGCATATGACCGCGGTTGCGCGCATGAACAGGTCGGCACGCGCATCCTACAAGCCTTCGATGGACCTGGTCCCGGAGGTGCTGGCGGGATCGCGCAATGCCATCGCCAGGATGATCACCCGGGCCGAGGCCGGCTATGCGGAGGCTGTCGAGGCCCTGGCCCAACTCTACAAACATGCCGGCAAGGCCCATATCATCGGCATCACGGGCGTGCCCGGAGCCGGCAAGTCCACCCTGGTTTCGACCCTGATCAAGTCCTTCACTTCGGCCGGTCACAAGGTCGGTGTCATCGCGGTCGATCCCAGCAGCCCCTATTCGGGCGGTGCGATCCTGGGCGATCGCGTGCGGATGAACGATTCCGCCGAAGCCAATCATGCCTTCGTGCGCAGCATGGCGACGCGCGGGCATCTCGGCGGCCTTTCCCGCTCCACCCTGGAAGCGGTCGATATCCTCGACGCCGCCGGCTATTCGCCGATCATCATCGAAACGGTCGGCGTCGGTCAGGACGAAGTGGAGATCGTCACCGCCGCTCATACCGTGGTCGTCCTGTCCGCGCCCGGCCTGGGCGACGATATCCAGGCGATCAAGGCCGGTATCCTTGAGATTGCGGATATCCACGTGGTCAGCAAGTCGGACAAGCCGGAGGCCGCAGCGACGGTCTCGGCGTTGAAGGGCATGATGGCGCTCGGGGGTCATGCCGGGCACCAGGCCTGGGACCCGCCCATCATCCCCGTAAGCTCGGTGTCGGGCGAGCGGATGGAGGAGCTGAAGGCGGAAATCTTTCGGCATCGCGAGCATCTGGCGACCAGCGGCGAGCTGGCCGACCGGCTCCGCAAGACGTGCCGGACCCGGATATTGGGCGTCGCCAAACACCTGTTCCAGCAGAAATTCAACGCAGGTCCCGGCGGCGTGGAGAAGGAGCTTCAGTTGGTCGTGGAGCGTGTGCACGATCCGCGCACCGCGGCGATCGCATTGCTCGGGTGGGAAAGTGGAAACGAAGAATGAAGACGCCATATTCGGAAGAGGCAATTGCGGACATCCTGCGCAAGCAGGCGGAATGGGAGGAAAATGAGCTCGCCGCCGCCCTGAACGGCAGGCCTGAGGAGCGGGAGGTCTACGAAACCGAATCCGGGATAAAGCTCAAGCGCGTCTATACGGCCGCCGACGTCGCGGACATTCCGGCTGACGAGCTCGGCTTCCCCGGCGCCTTTCCCTTCACCCGCGGCGCCTATCCCACCATGTATCGCGGCCGGCCCTGGACGATCCGGCAGGTGGCCGGATTCGGCAATCCCGAAGCGACCAACAATCGTTACAAATATATGATCGCGACCGGCCAGACCGGCCTGTCGACCGACTTCGATCTCCCGACTTTGCTCGGCCTCGATTCCGACGATCCGATGGCATTTGGCGAAGTGGGCCGCGTCGGGGTCGCGATCGACACGATCGAAGATGTCGATCGGCTGTTCGACGGGATCGACCTCGAACAGATTTCCGTTTCGCTGACCATCAATCCCTCCGCCTGGGTCATTTACGCGATGTTCGTCGCCGTGGCCGAGCAGCGCGGCTGCGACCTCCATAAGCTCAACGGCACCCTCCAGGCCGATCCGCTCAAGGAATATGTCGCCCAGAAGGAGTGGATCTATCCGGTCAAGCCCGCCGTCAGGCTGCTCCGCGATCTCATCATGTACAGCACCGAGGCCACGCCGAAGATCAACCCGATCAGCCTCAGCGGCTATCATCTGTCCGATGTCGGCGGGAACGCGATCCAGGAAATCGCCTTCATCATGGCCTTCACCATCGCTTATTGCGAGCAGGTGATCGATGCCGGCATGGATATCGACGATTTCGCCCCGCGCCTGTCATTCTTCTTCATCAGCCACCAGGATTTCTTCGAACAGATCTGCAAGTTCCGGGCGGCGCGTCGCGTCTACGCCAAGATCATGTCGGAGCGGTTCGGTGCGAAGAAGCCGGAATCAATGCGGCTTCGCGTGCACGTCCAGACGGCAGCGATGAGCCTGACCAAGGTCGAACATCACAACAATCTGATGAGAACGGCGATCCAGGCGCTCGGCGCGGTCCTGGCCGGATGCCAGAGCATGCACACCAACGGCCTGGACGAAGCCTTCGCGATCCCGACGGAGGAGGCGATGAAGCTTGCCATCCGCACCCAGCAGATCATTCGCGACGAGATCAACGTGACCTCCGTGGTCGATCCGCTCGGCGGTTCCTATTTCGTCGAGAGCCTCACCCGCGACATGGAGAAGGAGATGCTCCGGGTACTCAAGGAAGTGGACGAAATGGGCGGCGCGATCAAGCTGGTGGAGGAAGGCTGGTTTCAGCAGAAGCTCGCCGACTCCGCTTACGCCATCTTCAAGAAGGTCGACAGCGGCGAGAAGATCTCCGTGGGGGTCAATCGCTATGTCGACGAGACTAGCGAAGCCGCGGAGGCGGAGATTCACCCCTATGACGAACAATGCACCCAGTTGCAGGTCGAGCGCCTGAACGCGGTTCGGGCCAATCGCGATTTCGCGCACATCCAGATGCTGCTGGAGGAGCTGAAGCAGCAGGCCCGGACCGAGGATTCGAACTTGCTTCCCAAGACGATCGAGCTGGTCAAGGCGCGCGCCACTTTGGGCGAGATTTGCGGCGCGTTGAGGGACGTCTGGGGCTCCTATGACGAACCGATGATCGTTTGAAGGATCGGCTCATGGCAGGAACGATCATCACCCGGACCGAAGGCGCCATCGCCTGGATCAAGCTCAATCGGCCCGAGCGGCTGAACGCGATGAACGGAGACCTTGTCGACGATCTCTCCGAGGCATTGGCGATGGTCGAAAGCGATCCCGTCGTGCGGGTGATCATCCTCCATGGTGAAGGACGGGCCTTCTGTTCGGGCGACGACCTCAAGGATCTCGACTCGCAGACCTTGTCGGAAGCGGCCACGCAAGCCTGGGTGGAGTCCATCCAGCAGGTGACCTCGCAGATCATGGATTCCCGGAAGATCGTCATCGCCGCGGTGCACGGATGGTGCGTCGGCGGCGCTCTCGAATGGGTCATCAATTGCGACTTCAGGCTGTTCGCCGACGATGCCCGCTGGTTCTTTCCGGAAGTCGGCTACGGCCTGTTCGTGACGGGCGGGGTGACGGCATTGCTGACGAAGCAGGTCGGACCGCAGATCACCAAGGAGCTCCTCATCCTGGGCGAACGCCACGATGCGAAGAAGGCGCTGGAGGTCGGGATCGCCTGGAAACTCGTGCCGCCGCCGGCGTTGCTCGATGAAGCGGAAAAGCTGGCCTTGGCCATTGCCGAACGTCCGCAAGTGGCCGTGGCCGACGTCAAGCGCGCCATCAATCGTGGCTTCCATTCGAATCTCCACGACGCCATGGCGCTGGAAACCGAAGCCACGGTGCGCGGCTTCCTCACGCCCGAAGCGCAGGCACGCGCCAAGGATTTTTGAAGTCGCGTATCGCGCGCGCTCGATGCGCGCTGCACCAGAATTACTATGTCTGATGCTCAGAGTTAATGCTTTGCCGATCGTGGACTGCCCTGTTTATCGTCTCCGATCATGGGGACGGGGCACTCAATCGGTCGCATCGGGCGGAGCACGCTCGGACATATGTTGGTCGGCGGTCTCGCCGCATTGCTGGCGGTCCCGTCCGCCGCAGCACAATCCACGCTCGAGGCGCGGGTCGATGCGGTTCTCAAGCGCACGCCGATCATCGACGGCCATAACGATTTGCCGTGGCAATTGCATGATCTGTACGGCGACAAGGCCCTCACCGTGGATTTGCGCGGCGACACGCGCAGGCTGGAAAAGCCGTTGCAGACCGATATTCCGCGGCTGCGCCAGGGTCGGGTCGGCGGACAATTCTGGTCGGTCTGGATCCCGGCCGAAGTCACCGGGCCTGCGGCGATCCGGCAGACGCTCGAGCAGATCGATCTCGCCCATGCGATCGTTGCCCGCTATTCGGACACGTTCGAAATGGCGCGGACGGCCGCCGATGTCCGCCGCATTCAGCGTGCCGGCAAGATCGCCTCCCTGCTGGGCGTGGAGGGCGGCCACCAGATCGACAACAGTCTGGCGGCCCTGCGGCAATATCGTCAGCTTGGCGTCGGCTATATGACGCTCACCCATTTGCTCAACGTCGATTGGGCGGACAGCGCGACGGATACGCCCAAACATGGCGGCCTGACCGCGTTCGGCAAGGATGTGGTCCGGGAAATGAACCGGATCGGCATGCTGGTCGATCTGAGCCATGTCGCGCCGACCGTCATGCGCGATACGCTTGCCATTGCCCGCGCCCCGGTGATCTTCTCTCATTCCGGCGCACGCGCGATCGTCGATCATCCCCGCAACGTGGACGACGAGACGCTCAAGCTGGTCGCTGCCAATGGCGGCGTCGTGATGGTGACGTTCGTGCCGTTCTACATGTCGGCGCCCTCCGCGAAATATTATGCGGACCTCGCGGCGGAACAGGCGCGGTTCAACGCCCCGCCTTATACCGGACTTTATATCGGGCAGCCCGAACGGGCCGAAGCGGCTATCGCGGCCTGGAAAGCCGCACATCCACAGCCGCGGGCGACGCTCGCCCAGATCGCCGACCATATCGATCATATCGCCAGGCTTGTCGGCCATGATCATGTCGGGATCGGCAGCGACTTCGACGGAATTCCGGAGGTCCCCGAAGGCCTGGAAGGCGTGGAAACCTATCCTGCCCTGTTGGTCGAACTGGCACGCCGCGGCTGGACCGACGCGCAACTCGCCAAGCTGGCCGGCGGCAACATATTGCGCGTCATGGAACGTGCCGAAGCCGTGGCTCGGGAGATGGGGGGTGAATCCCCGTCCGGATGATCGACGACATATATCTCGATCCCGCCGCGCGGGTGCGCATCTGGTGAGCGCTTTCCCGTCAGTCGCGAGCGGCCCTTCTCCCATGGGGCAACGTAGGAATGGGCCTCGTCGGCGGGCGGTGGCCCGGTTACGAAACCTTCTGCACTGGGCGCCGTGCGCCATGGCCAAGCGCGTCCATCGCCGCAGTCCTGATATGGTCGCGAAACTCCCGCTCCATCTTCATGGTCTTCGCAATCCGGGCGCTGAAGCTTATCCCGGCCAGTGCGCTGAATGCCCTTGTCATCCTTTCCAGGTCCGGCGCGTCGAAATCGATTCCGAACGAGCTGATCACTTCAAGCCCGAGCTGGACGAAGCGCGGCTCCTCGCTCAGCCCGTCTCGCACCATAAAATGTCCGAACTCGATCATGCCCGGCCATTTGAACGCCTGTTCGATCGAGCCCTCGATCATGCGGCGGTCACGCTCGAGCCCCGCGGGAAGACTTTCGAGCTCGGCTATCCGCTCCCGCGCTTTGGATTCATATTTGTCGAGAACGGCTTCGTAGAGCGCTTTCTTGCTGGGATAATGGTGAAGCAGTCCGGCCTTCGAATAATTGAGCGCCTCCGCGACCTGCTGGATCGAGGTGCGCGCAAATCCCTGCCGGCCGAACAGTCCCGCGGCGCAATCGAGGATTTCGTCATTGATTTCGGACTTGGTCTGTCTCGGCATGGCGCGACCCTAACATGGCTTTCTTCGCACTGGTCAATCTCCAATAAGGGGTTGCAACCGACCAGATCGGTCGGTAACAGACCATATTGGTCGGTGATGCTTTAAGCGGGTCGTGGTCCGCAGTCAAACGAGCTGGGGCGGTAGCGCCCACGACATTGAACATTTCAGGAGGTTGCCTTGCTGCAGTTGAACGGTGTGGAGCATGTCTATCCGAACGGCACGCGTGCTCTGGATGGGGTAACCATTTCGATCGGGAAGGGCATGTTCGGCCTGCTCGGGCCCAATGGCGCGGGCAAATCGTCGCTGATGCGGACGATCGCGACGCTGCAGACCCCGACGGCCGGCGATATCAGATTCGGTGATATCGACGTGCTGGCGGAACCCGGTCGCCTGCGCGCCACCCTGGGCTATCTGCCCCAGGATTTCGGCGTCTATCCGCGCGTCTCTGCCTATGAGCTGCTCGATCATATGGCATCGCTGAAGGGCGTCGTCTCCGCCGCCGACCGCAAGGCGACGGTCGAGACGTTGCTGGCCCAGACCAATTTATGGACTGTCCGCACGAAATCGGTCGCCGGCTTTTCCGGCGGCATGCGGCAGCGCTTCGGCATTGCCCAGGCACTGATCGGCAACCCGGAATTGATCATCGTCGACGAGCCGACCGCCGGCCTCGACCCCGAGGAGCGCAATCGCTTCTACAACCTGCTGGTGGAAATCGGCGAGAATGTCGTGGTCATCCTCTCGACGCACATCGTCGAGGATGTCGCCGACCTGTGCCCGCGCATGGCCGTCCTGGCTGCCGGAAGGATCCAGCTCGACGGAGCTCCGGCCGAGCTGATCGCGCGGAGCCGCGGCACCATCTGGGGCAAGACGATCGAGCGCGAACGGCTGGACGAGGTGAAGGGCGCGCATGAAGTGGTGTCGACGCGCCTCACGGCGGGCCGCACCATCGTACACATCCTGTCCGATCAGGATCCGGGCGACGGCTTTGCGCCGGTCGAGGGCGGGCTGGAGGACGTCTATCTGTCGACGCTGGTGCGCTCACGCCGTCCGGCCGCGCAGCAAGCCGCATAAGGGGCAGGACAATGTTTGCGACGATCGCGCGCTTCGAGCTGCGCTACCAGCTGCGCAACCCGGTCTTCTGGGTTGCCGCCATCATGTTCTTCCTGCTGACCTTCGCGGGGACGACGGTGGAATCGATCCGCCTCGGCAGCGGCGGCAACATCCATACGAACGCGCCCACGGCCGTCGCGCAGATCCAGTTGATGATGTCGATCTTCTTCATGTTCGTGACGACCGCATTCGTCGGTAATGTGGTGGTGCGCGACGACGAAACCGGCTTCGGCAGCATCATCCGATCGACCAAGGTCGGCAAGTTCCCTTACATGATCGGCCGGTTCAGCGGTGCTTTCCTGGGCGCCGCGGTCGCCTTCCTGGCGGTGCCGCTGGCGACCTGGATCGGCACCTACATGCCGTGGGTCGATCCCGAGCATCTCGGGCCGAACCAGCTTCGGGACTATGCCTATGGCTATCTGGTCCTGGCTCTGCCCAACATCTTCATTACCTCGGCGGTCTTCTTCGCGGTCGCCAGCTGGACCCGTTCGGTCACCTACAGTTACCTGACCGTGATCGTGTTCATGTTCGCATATTTCGCGCTCACTTCGGCGCTGCGGAAATTGCCGGACCTCACCATGGCCGCCTATTTCGAACCGTTCGGTACGGTCGCCTACGGCGTGGCGATCCGCTACCTCAGCCCGGTTCAGGCGAATTCACAGGCGGTGGAGCTGACCGGCTTGCTGCTCGGCAATCGCCTGTTGTGGGTGGCGGTTTCGGCGGCGATCGTCGCGATTGCGGTGTGGCGTTTCAGGTTCGCCGAGCGCGGCGCCTCGGGGCGCAAGGCAAAGCGTCAGCTGGCGCGGGAAAAGAAGCTGGCCCGGATCGAGCCGGTCCTGGTCGAACGGCTGCCGGACAACAGGCCGGGGCAGGCTGCGTGGCGTCAGCTCGTCGTGCGCACACTGCTCGAGATGAAGCTGGTTTTCAAAAGCCCCGCTTTCTGGGTGCTTGCGATCGTCGGGACGATCAACCTCTATCTGACGCTCAATCTCGCAGGTCTCTTTTACGGGGTTCCGATCTGGCCCCGGACTTTCGCGATCGTCGAGACTGTGACCGGGGCTTCGGCAATGATCACGCTGCTGATCGTGATCTATTTCTCGGGCGAGATCGTCTGGCGCGAGCGGGAACGTCGCATCAATGAGATCGTCGACGCGACGCCGCTGCCCAACTGGATCCTCCTCGTCTCGAAACTTGCCGGAGTCGCGGGCGTGCTGCTGGTGCTCGGCGTCGCGGTGATCATGGTCGAATCGATCCTCTACCAGCTCATGGGCGGTGTGAAGGATATCGAGCTCGGCCGGTGGCTGGCTTGGTTCGTTGCGCCCAGCATCCTCTACGTAATCCAGCTTTCCGTGCTCTCGATCGTGGTCCAGGCGCTCAGCCCGAACAAGTTCGTGGGCTGGGGCATCATGCTGCTCTATCTCATTTCGGGCATCGTCTTCGCCAGTATCGGGCTGGGGCATCCGCTGCTGAACTACGCGGCCGTGGCAATGCCGCTGTCGGACATGAACGGGTCGAACTATGGCGGCGCGGTCGGCTGGTGGCTCCGCTTCTACTGGCTGGCCTTCGCCTTGCTGCTGGTCGTGATCGGCCATCTGATGTGGCGGCGGGGAACCGCGGTCACGCTGAAGGGCCAGTGGCGTAGCTTGCCGGCAAGGCTGCGGGGCAAGCCGCTGGCATTCCTGGCGGTCGCGCTGACTCTCACTGTCGGCATGGGCAGCTTCCTGTTCTACAACATGAATGTCCTGAACCAATATCCTGACCGTGATGAGGCGGAGCGCCGGCTGGCCCGGTACGAGCAGCTTTATTCGCGCTATGTGGACCTGCCGCAGCCGACGCTGACCGACGTCAGGATGAAAGTCGATCTCTATCCGTCACGCGGCGCGATGTATGTCGACGGCACTTATCGCTTCGCGAACCGGACATCGGCGCCGATCGAGACCTTGCACATCCGCATGATCCCCGGTCTGCCCACGCCGCTCCGCGTTGAATCGGTGGCCGGGGCCAAGCTGGTGCAAGCAGACAAGGAAAATAATCACTTCATCTATCGCTTCGACCGGCCGCTGCTGCCGGGCGCGAGCGGAACCGTATCGTTCCGGACGGCCGTCGAGAAACAGGGTCTGGCTGCCTTGCCCGATTCCCAGAATTACGAGGTCGACGCCCAGCCGGCGGCGAATGGAACCTATATCATCAATCACCAGATCCTGCCGATCCTGGGGATGAGCCGGCTCGGCTTCCTCGACGACAAGAGAAAGCGTGAGCAATATGGCCTTTCGCCCGCTCCCGAAGCGCCGAAGCTGCAAGATCGTTCGGCGCAGGCGAAGAATTATGCGGGCCTGGAACGTGTCAACACCGACATCACCGTGACGACCGACGCCGATCAGACGCTGGTCGCGACCGGTGCGCGGGTGTCCGACACCGTCGTCGACGGACGCCGTATCGCCCGGTTCGTGTCGCCAATTCCCTCGATCAACTTCATCATGATCCAGTCGGCGCGCTATGCCGTCAAAAGGGCAAATTCCGATGGCGTGAAGCTGGAGGTTTACTACCATCCGGAGCATCCGAAGAATATCGACCGAATGCTGAGCGTCATGGACGACGCGCTCGATTATTTCCGCACCAATTTCGGACCTTATCAATATCCCTATGCGCGGATCATCGAACGGCCGAGCTATGGAGGCGGCGCGAACTCGGCCGCCGGCACCATCGGTTTTTCCGAGAAAGTCGGCTTCAACATGGATCTCAGCAACCCGAAGCGGCTCGATTTCCTCGCCTACATCACCACCCATGAACTGGCGCACCAATATTGGTTCCACCAGTTGATGCCAGCGGATATGGAGGGCGCCGAGTTGCTGACGGAAGGGCTGGCGCAATATTCGGCGCTGATGGTGATGAAGCATCGCTACGGCCCGGATCAGATCCGCCAGTTCCTGAAATATGAACTCGATCAGTATCTCCAGGGGCGCCGGCTGGAGAAGGGGGAAGAGAACCCGCTCGGCCGGACGCGCGATCAGGGCTATATTCACTATAACAAGGCATCGATCGTGATGTACCTCATCCAGGAACGCCTGGGTGAGGAGCGCGTGAACGCCGTGCTCCGCGAGCTTCTTTCCAAATATCGTTTCAAACCCGCGCCTTATGCCAGGTCGAGCGATTTGATCGATGGCTTGCTGGCAGTCGCCCGCACGCCGCAGGAGCGCGAGCTGATCCTCGACCAATTCTACCGCATCACGCTCTACGACCTGCGGATGAAGGAGGCGAATGTTCGCCGATTGCCGAATGGCCAGTTCGAAACGACGATGATCATCGCTGCCGCAAAGACTCACGCAGATCGCAAGGGCAACGAACGGGAGGCGAAATTCGACCAGCAGGTCGATGTCGGCCTGTTCACCGCACTGCCCGGCGATCTCGGTTTCGGCCGCGAAAACGTCTTGTCGATGCAGCGGCTGCCGCTCCGCTCGGGCGAGCAGCAGGTCCGTTTGGTCACGCAGAACAGGCCGGCCTACGCGGGGGTCGATCCGTACCTCACCTTCATAGATCGCAACTCGAACGACAATATCGTTCAGATATCGGAGCTCGGCCAGTAAGCGAAAGGTGGCCGGCCTATAGACCTTCGCAGTGCTGGTGCGTAGCCGTCGCGCCAGCCAATGGGCGGAGGGGGGTCTCGCGCCTTGTCTTGCGCAACGCGCTCCAAGCGGGGCGTAATGAACCTGTTGAGGCGATTTCCATCTCGACTTGGCTCGTTCAGGCCAGCCTGCCAAGCCGCCCGAGCGCGCACAAAGGTTCAGAGTCAATAATTCTTACTGTTAGACTTAGTTTTACTACGCTTTACCTTCATAGGCATCAAGAAACCTGAGCCTTAGCCTCAGCATTAGTGAATTGCGGCGCATTGCCCACTTACATAAGCTTTGCAAGCAGCTTGAGGTGGGAGAACCGCGGAAATCGATCCGCGAGCTGCGAATGCCCGAAAAAAATGGGCTTGTGGGGGGAAAGAATATGCGCAATCGACTTTCAGGTGCCGGTGTCTGGCTTGCGGGCGTTTCCGGTTTATCAATGGCTTTGTGCACACCGGCAATGGCGCAGACGGAGCCGGTAGAGGCGCAGGCCGAACAGGCGGGGCCGCGCGACTCGAACGACATCATCGTCACGGCCAGCCGTCGCGAGGAATCGGCGCTCGACGTCCCGATCAGCATCGTGGCCTATTCGCAGGAAAAGCTCGATCAGAAGGGCGTGCGTAATATCGAGGACCTCGTCCGCTACACGCCGGGCGTGACCCTGACCCAGGGTTTCTCCAACATCAAATATATTGCGATTCGCGGGCTGCAATCGTCGGTCGGCGCAACCATGACCGGCCTCTATATCGACGATACGCCGGTCCATATCCGCAACCTCGTGCTGATGAACAATTTCTATCCGGCGCTTTACGATCTCGAGCGCGTCGAAGTGCTGCGCGGCCCGCAGGGCACCTTGTTCGGCGCCAGCGCGATGGGCGGCGCGATTCGCTTCATCACCGCCAAGCCGAACCTGACCGAATTTGTCGGCAATGCGCGGGCGGAACTGGCTTTCACCGAGCATGGCGATCCCAGTTACGAAGCCGGCGCCGCGATCGGCGGTCCGCTGATCCAGGACAAGCTGGGCTTCCGCATCAACGCCAATTATCGCCGCGACGGCGGCTATATCGATCGGGTTCCCTACCGGCCCGGCCGCGGCACCGCCGAGGAGAATTCGAACTCGGCCCGCACTTTCGTCGCCAACGCGTCACTGATGTTCAAGCCGATCGATACGCTGACGATCACGCCATCGGTCTTCTACCAGAAGGCCCTCAAGGACGATTCCAGCACCTATTGGACGTTCAAGGAAGGCTCGACGCGGCCTCAGCCGCCGCTCTTCCAATCCGGCCAGGGCGTCGCCTCGACCGGCAGGGACAGGACGATTCTCGCTCAGAACAAGATCGAATGGGACGTCGGCCCGGTCAGCCTGATCAGCAACACCGCCTATATCAATCGCAAGATCAGGTCGTCGGACGACGGCACTGCATTCCTGCTCGACGTGCTGGGCCCTGGCTTTGCTCCGTTCTACAATCCTCTTCTGCCGTTCGCGGGCGGGAGCGGTCCGCTCGATATCGATCTCACTCTGCCGGGTAACGCGAACAATCCGAATTGCGGCGAGTGCGTGACGATCGAACTGGATATGGTTCAAAAAGGATTTACCCAGGAATTCCGGGTCCAGTCCAATGATCCTGACGCGCGCCTGAGATATGTGGTTGGGGCGTTCTATCAAAAGACGAGACAAGCCTCGCACGAATTCGACACGGCGCGCAATGCGCTGGGCGGCGCTCTTTATCTCCCGGCTGATCTCCTCATCGCGGCGTACGGGCCTGTACTCGGACCCCTCCTTACGCTTCCGGTCGGCGCCAACGGGAATTGGGCGGATTCCTTCTCCCGGATCGTCGACAAGCAATATGCCTTGTTCGGCCAGGTCGATTTCGAATTGTTCGAGAATCTGACGCTGACCGCAGGCCTTCGCTATTCGGTTCTCGAGTTCGAATCCCAGCAGATCGACACCGACGTGGTGACGGGAACGCCGTCCATTAGCCCGATCCGCCGCAGCAAGGAAAAGCCGCTGACGCCGAAATTCGGCATTCAATACGACTTCAGCGACGATTTCATGGTCTACGCCACGGCCGCCAAGGGCTTCCGCTCCGGCGGGGTGAACACCTCCTCCGAAGTCGATCCGACAAACTATACCCCTGCCTGTCTGGCGGGTCTCGAACTGCTCGGCTTGACGGAGATCCCGGCAACCTACACGTCGGACAGCACCTGGTCCTACGAGGTCGGCGCCAAGGGCCGTATTGGCAGGACCCTGTCCGTGGCGGCAGACGTCTTCTATACCGAGTGGACCGACGTTCAGCGAAGCCGCTCGGTCCCGGCAGGCTGCCTCAGCGTTTTCACCGATAATTTCGGCAAGGCGCGCAGCCAGGGTATCGAAGCGCAGGTCACCTTCACGCCGGTCGCCGGGCTGACGCTCGACGCCAATCTCGCTTATATCGATGCGACCCAGCGTGAAACGATCTACGTATTCGGCACGACGAACACGATCACACGCAAGGGCGACCGTTTCGCGACCCCGTGGACCATCAACCTCACCGCGGATTATGAAACGCCGATCGGTTGGGACGACGCCCGGGTATATGGGACGGTCCAATACACTTACAGGAGCGAGTGGAACGCGAAGCCGGGCAATGTCGGGTTCAATCCGCTGACCCTGAATACCGACAGTCAGAATCAGGTGAACGCCCGCTTGGGCATCCGCCGCGACGGCTTCGACATTTCGGCATTCGTCAACAACCTCACCAACTCGCGGGACATTATCGGACGATTGAACTTTCAGCCGGCCGACCGCGTCGAGATTCAAACCTGGCGTCCGCGCACCTTTGGTTTGACGGGCCGCTACAACTTCTAAACCCGGAGTGTCATGATGGGTCGTGGGGGGTTTCGGGTCTAACGCTCGAAGCTCCCCGTGTCCGTGTCCCTCGTGGCGCCTCGCAGGCCGCTTCCGGTTGCGATCATATGGTGGGGGCATTCCGGCCAGACTGGCGGACGGAAAAGCATTAGCGTTCACTTTGGATGGACAGATCACAGGATTTCCGATGCTAAAGATTGAAAATCTCACACACGTTTATCCGAACGGGACGCGCGCCCTCGACAATGTGTCACTCGAGGTGCCCGCCGGGATGTTCGGGCTGCTCGGGCCTAACGGCGCCGGCAAATCGACGCTGATGCGCACCATTGCGACGCTGCAGGTGCCGACCTCCGGCGCCATCCGCTTCGACGAGATCGACGTGCTGGCCCAGCCTGATGCGCTGCGCCGGACGCTCGGCTATCTGCCGCAGGATTTTGGTGTCTATCCGCGCGTTTCGGCCTACGACATGCTCAATCATCTCGCCGTCCTGAAAGGCTATAGCGACGGGCGGGAGCGGAAGGAGGCGGTCGATGCCTTGCTCAACCAGGTCAATCTCTGGGCCGTTCGAAACAAGGCTATTGCGGGCTTTTCGGGCGGCATGCGGCAGCGCTTCGGCATTGCCCAGGCACTGATCGGCCAGCCGCGGCTGCTGATCGTCGACGAGCCGACCGCCGGCCTCGATCCAGAGGAAAGCAACCGCTTCCTCAACCTCCTTTCGGAGGTCGCGGAAGACATCGTGGTCATCCTGTCGACCCATATCGTCCAGGACATTTCCAACCTCTGTCAGCGCACCGCGATCATCGCCGGCGGACGCATCGTCCAGGTCGGCGCGCCGCAGGACCTGATCCGGGATATGCGCGGGCGCGTCTGGAAGAAGGCGATCGACAAGCAGGAGCTCGACGCACATCGCGAGGCCTATGACGTCATCGCCACCCGCCTCTCCGGCGGACGGACCGTCATCCATGTGCTCGCCGACAGCGATCCGGGGAACGGTTTCAGCGCGGTCGAAGGCGACCTCGAGGATGTCTATTTCTCGACCCTGTCATCGCTTCGCCGCGCGGCCTGAGGGGCTTCAACATGTTTCGTCACGTCGTCGGGTTTGAACTTCGCTACCAGCTCAAATCACCCATTTTCTGGGGCACGAGCATCATCTTCTTCCTGCTGACGTTCGCGTCGGTGGTCTCGGACGATATCAGGATCGGCTGGGGCGGCCAGGTTTTCCGCAACTCGCCTTTCGCGATCGCGATGATGAGCATGATATGGAGCATCTTCGCGATGTTCATCGTCACCGCATTCGTGTCGAACGTCGTGCTGCGCGATGACGAAACCGGCTTCGGTCCGATCATCCAGGCCACCCGTCTTTCGAAATTCGACTATCTGTTCGGCCGCTTCACGGGCGGGTTCCTCGCCGCCTCATTTGCCTTCCTCAGCGTCCCGCTGGGGGCGCTGATGGCGGTGGTCATACCGGGTCCCGATCCCGAGACTATCGGTCCGATCCGCCTCTATGACTATCTCTACGTCTATTTGCTGTTCTGCGTGCCGACCTTGTTCGTCATGAGCGCAGGCTTCTTCGCCTTGGCGACGGCGACCCGTTCGATGATCGCGACCTATGTCGGCGCACTGGTCGTGCTGGCCATATATCTGTTCACCAGCGTCTATCTGCGGCGGCCGGAATTCGGCGCGGCCTCGACGCTCAGCGATCCGTTCGGCCTCGCGACGCTTGCTCATGTGACTAGATATTGGACGGCGCATGACCGCAACACGATGCTCCCGCCATTCCTTGGCCTGATGCTGCAGAGCCGCGCGATCTGGGGCGCCGTGGCCTTGGGGCTGCTGGCGCTCGCCTGGCGCGCCTTCACCCGCCAGCGGGTTTCGACCCGCGCCGACCGCAAATCCGCGCGGCGCGAAGCCCGGGAAGCGCAGGTCGCGGCGCCTGCCTCCGGCGCAGTTCCGCCGCCGCCCACCAATCGCGGTCTCGGCTGGAGCCCGCTGGCGGCGCTGACCCGATTCGAAGTGCAGGGCGTGCTGCGCGGGCCGGTCTTCATCGTCCTGCTCGGCTTTGCCTTCATCAACACCGTCGTCGGGCTCTGGCTGGCAGGCGACGACAGCGTCACGATCATCTATCCGGTCACGCGCGTGATGATCCAGACGCTTCTGGCCCAGTTCACGACCATTCCCTTGTTCATTGCCGCTTTCTATGCGGGCGAACTGGTCTGGCGCGACCGCGAGCGCCGAATTCATGAAATCGTCGACGCGACGCCGTCGCCCGACTGGGCGTTCCTGGTTCCCAAGATCCTGGCCATCAGCTTCGTCCTGCTGGCGATGGGCGTGATAAGCATAATTGCCGCGGTCGCGGTGCAATTGCTCAAGGGCTTCACCGACATCGAGATCGGCCATTATCTATCCTGGTACCTCGCCCCCTGGTTCGTCACCATGGTGCTATATTCGGTGCTGGCGGTGTTCGTGCAGACCCTGGCGCCGCACAAGTTCGTCGGCCTGCTGATCATGCTGCTCTATTTCATCGCCGAGACGATCCTGCCGACGATGGGATTCGAGAGCCACCTCTACCTTTATGCGACCACGCCGCCGACGCCGCTTTCCGACATGAACGGCCTAGGCAAGTTCGCCGAAATAGCCGCCTGGTACCGCGCTTATTGGGCCTGCGGCGCGGTGATACTCGCGGTGCTTTCCTATGCTTTGTGGCGGCGCGGTGCGTCGGCGCCGCTGGCGATGCGGATCAGGAAGCTCCCCCAGCGCCTCGCTGGGACGCCCGCCATCATCGCCGGCGCCGCGGCAGTATTGATGGCCGGCCTCGGCGGCTGGATCTACAACAACAATTATATCCTGAACGATTTTCCGACCTTCAACGAGAGCCAGCGCTGGGCCGCGGATTACGAAAAGACTTTGCTGCCCTACGAGGACGATCCGCAGCCCAAGATCACCGACATGAGGCTGCACGTGGATATCTATCCCGATGCGCCGCGTGCCGTCACGCGCGGCAGCTATGTGATCGAGAACAAGACCGGTGCGCCGATCGCCCAGCTTTACGTGTCGTGGGCGCATCCGTCCGTGACCAAGTCCTTCATCGGAACCATGATCGAGCCGGGCATCAAGATGCGCTCGCTCGAAGTGCCCGGTGCGCGGCTGACCAAGGAATTGAGCGACTTCAACTTCCGCATCTATACGTTCGATACGCCGATGGCGCCGGGCGAGCGCCGGGAGATCCATTTCGAGACGGTGCGCGAACAGCACGGATTCCGCAATTCGGGCAATGAGGACCGCATCGTCTCCAACGGCACCTTCCTCAACAATTTCGCGCTGACGCCAAATCTCGGCGTGTCGCGCTGGCCGCTGCTGCAGGATCGCGCGACCCGAAGCAAATACGGTCTCCAGCCCGATCTTAAGCTCAGCAAGCTCGAGGATCAGAGTGCCCGTGCCTTCACCTATCTCAGGCACGACAGCGATTATGTGCACGCGGATGTCACGCTGACCGGCCCGGCCGACCAGGTCCTGATCGCGCCCGGCCAGCGGATCTCGCACCAGGTCAAGGGCGATCGGCAGATCGCGCACTTCCGCACCGAAGCCCCGATCCTGAACTTCTTCTCGATGCAGGCCGCCAGGTACAAGGTGCGCAAGGATCGATGGAACGACATCGGGATCGAGGTCTATTACCACCCCGAGCATCATTATAATGTCGACCGGTTCGTGGACATCGCAAAGGACGGCTTGGCTTATTTTTCGAAGAATTTCAGCCCGTATCAGTTCAAGCAGTTCCGCATCATCGAATTCCCGGTCTACAACAATTTCGCTCAGGCGTTCCCGGGTACCGTTCCTTATTCGGAAGGGGCCGGTTTCATCGCCAAGATCGATGAAAGCGAGGGCGTCGACTTCATTGCCTATGTCACCGCGCACGAACTCGCGCACCAATGGTGGTTCCACCAACTGACCGGCGCCGACATGGAAGGCAGCACCGTGCTCAGCGAAACGCTGGCACAATATTCGGCGATCATGGTGATGGAGAAACGTTATGGCGAGGCGATGATCCGGCGCTTCCTGAAGCGGGGGATGGAAGGCTATCTCGGGGCGCGCGGCAAGGAGAATGTCGCCGAACCGCCGCTGGAGCGCGTGCAGGAACAAGCCTATGTCCGCTACCAGAAGGGCGGGAACGTCATGTACCTGCTCAAGGATCGCATGGGCGAGGCCGCGGTCAACCGTGCGCTGCAATCCCTGCTCGTAAAGTTCGCCTTCAAGGGAGCGCCCTATCCGTCTTCGAGCGATCTGGTCGCTGCTCTTCGCGCCGAGGCGAAACCGGAGCATCAGCAGCTCATCACTGATTTGTTCCAGCACATCACGCTCTACGATCTGAAGACGAATGACGCACAGGCGACCCGTCGTGCCGACGGCAAATGGGATGTGACCTTCACCGTCGAAGCCCATAAGCGTTACGCGGACGGCAAGGGGATCGAGACCGAGGCGCCGCTCGACGAGATCATCGATGTCGGCATCTTCACCGCGGATCCCGCTGCGAACGACTTCCGGCGCGAAAATGTCATGATGCTGAAGCCGCAGCGCCTGCGCACCGGCAAGCAGCGGCTGACGGCCGTCGTTGACCGGAAGCCAAGCTTCGTCGGCATCGATCCCTATATCAAATATATCGACCGGAATGCGCAGGACAATGTCAGGAAGGTGGATTGAGATCGCAGCCGAAGCGTGTCGGATGTGAACGCAGTCCAACCTTCCGCCCCCGCCCGGAAGCGCGAGGACCGGCCTGAAAGGTCGTCACGCAATTCTAATCTGGTGGCAATCAAAAGACATTGAGGGCAGATCTGTCAGCGACAGGAGAAGCTGGGCGAAAAAGGCCTGTCCGGGGTGTGGGATTGCGAGGAACGGGATGAGACAAGGGGCAATGCGCTGGATTTTGACGGTCGTGGCGGCACTGTCGGTCGCCGCCTGCGGATCCGGTGCCGATCGGGATGATGGCACCGCCTGGCAACAGGAAACGGCGCACTTCTACACCGCAGCTCAAATCGACGGATCCAATGCGGCCGAGCTTGGCGTGGCTTGGGAGTTTGACGATTTCGTCGTGCGCGGCGGCCGCACCCATCACGGCATCGAGGCGACCCCGGTCGTCGTCGATGGAATCATGTATCTGAGCGGCCCTTGGAGCATCGTCTATGCGCTCGATGCCAAGACCGGCGCACCGCTTTGGCAATATGATCCTGAAACCAACGGCCAGGCTGCGCGCATCACCTGCTGCGGCGTAGTCAATCGCGGCGTCGCCGTGGCGGACGGTACAGTCTATGTCGCGACGCTCGACGGTTATCTTGCCGCGGTCGACGCCAAGACCGGCAAGCAGATCTGGAAGGTGGACACGATCACCGACCGGAGCCGCAGCTATGCGATCACCGGCGCGCCGCGCGTCGCCGGCCGGAATGTGGTGATCGGCAATGGCGGCGGCGAGATGGGCGCGCGCGGCTATGCCAGCGCTTTCGACCGCAAGACCGGCAAGCTCGCCTGGCGCTTCTTCATCGTTCCGGGCGATCCTGCCGCCGGGCCCGACGAGCATCCGGAGGTGACCGAGGCGCGCAAGACCTGGGATCCGAAATCTGCGTGGAACAAGGGCGGTGGCGGCACCGCCTGGGATTCGATCGTCTACGATCCGGACACCAACATCGTCTATGTCGGCACCGGCAATGGCAGCCCGCATCCGATTTACGAGCGCAGCCCGGCGGGCGGAGACAATCTCTATCTTTCTTCGATTCTGGCACTCGACGCCAACACGGGACGCAAGAAGTGGCATTACCAGACCACACCCAAGGAAAATTGGGATTATACCGCCACCCAAAACATGATCCTTGCCGACATCAAGATCGGGGACAAGATCCGCAAGGTCATTATGCAGGCGCCCAAGAACGGTTTCTTCTATGTGCTTGACCGGGTGACGGGCGAATTGCTGTCGGCAGAGAAATACACGATCGTCACCTGGGCCGATCGGGTCGATCTGAAGACGGGGCGGCCGGTCTTCAACGCCAGCGCCGATTATAAGGATGGCGAAAAGACGGTTTGGCCGTCCGAGGCCGGGGGCCACAATTGGCAGCCCATGGCCTACAATCCGACGACCGGCCTGGTTTATATTCCCGTTCTCGAGACGTCGATGACCTTCAAGCGGGCGCCGCAACCCTATCGGCCCTATTCGGTGGTGCAGGGCGTCGAGAATACAATTCCCGCTATGGGTCCCCTTTTCGGCGGGGACGCGCCACCGGTCGAGCCTGGGCAGCCCAAGCCGCGCTTCGAACAGGTGCTCAAGGCCTGGGACCCGGTGCGCCAGAAAATGGTCTGGAGTTCGAAGGTCATGCCGTTCTGGAGCGGCGGGGTCATGACCACGGGCAACGGTCTTGTCGTTCAGGGCTCGGCCGATGGTTATCTCAACATCTATGACGGACGGGATGGCAAGGTCCTGCATCGGATCAATATCGGGACTGGCATCATGTCGGCGCCGATGACCTACGAGATCGACGGAACCCAATATCTCGCCGTCGCCGCGGGCTTCGGCGGCGCTTTGGCTCCCACCTATCTGCCGGGCTGGGCGGCGCTGGAGCGCGAAAACAAGGCCCGGTTGCTGGTCTTCAAGCTCGGCGCTGCGGCTCAGCCCAAATTGCCGCCGTTGCGGACAGCGACGCCGCTCGTGCCGGCGCCGGCCAGATATCGCGGCACGGCCGCCCAGGCGGCGCGAGGCGAAATGCTGTTCGGCGAAAATTGTGCGCGCTGCCATGGTGCGGCGGGCATGCCGGGCACCTATCCCGATTTGTGGAAGATGCCTTCCGAACGGCATGACGCCTTCGAACAGATCGTGCTGGGCGGTGCGTTTGTCGATGCCGGCATGGCTTCGTTCGCCGACGTGCTGACCCAAAGGGACGTGAAGGATATTCATGCCTATCTGGCTCGGCCGGCGGCACCGCCCGAAAAGAATGTCAAATGAGAGGATCGTGAGAATGATAAGCCCGGTGTGTCGCAACCTGATTCTGGCTGGCTTTTTCGCCGCCGTCTCCGTCATGCCCGCGGCGGCGCAGTCGGAGCATGATCGGCAAGTCCGGTTGGCCGATGCCCAGAAGATCGCCGGCAAGGTGGTGGAACTTGCGGCGGCCAAGGGGAACATGGTCTCCGTCGTCATCGTGAACCGGGAAGGACGCGTGATCCTGTCCCAGCGGATGGACGACGCTTCCTTCATCAGTCTCAAGGTGGCCGAAAGCAAAGCGGTGACCGCGGCGGTGGTCGGTGCGCCGACCCAGTTGCTGGGCCAGCTTCCCGACAAGGAGAAACTCTCTCTTCTCGCCATATCCGAGATCGTGACGATCGCGGGCGGCGTGCCGGTCGTCAGCGGCGGCAAGACCATTGCCGGGATCGGCGTCAGCGGCGCGGCTGCGGAGGACGATCATGCGATGGCCGAGGCCGCGCTGAAATTCGCGCTGCCGGATAAGGATCGCGCGCCGCAATGAAGCTGCGCCTCTCCTCGGCCAAAGCCTGATCGGTTTGCACCTGGCGGGGCGCAGGTGGAAGGGGGAGGTCCCGAGCCGACAGCGAGGCCATGATCCAGAATTCCGACCGATCGACGCAGCGCCCACGCGGATTTGCATTGACTCGCGCCCACCACAGAATACCGTGTTTAGTATACGAACATGGTGACAGCCGCTGCGTCAACGGAGCCGGAAGGTTACCGGCAGCGGTCATCGAATTGGGGCCCCGGCCGAAATGACTGAAGTGAAGAGGAGAATAGGATGACCGGTTGGATTTCCCGACTGATGCTTGCGGCCGCTTTGATCGCTACGCCCGCATTGGCGCAGGACCAAGGTCCGGAGGCCCGCCCTCTCCACAAGCGTGACAAGTGGCTGCCGCCATCGGTTCCGACGTCGGACGATGTGCTGCGCATCCCCGCCCCTGCGGGGTATAATGCGCCGAAGGGATCGTTCGTGCTGGTCGGCGGCCGGCTGTTTGACGGCACTGGCGCGGCGGCACGGCCGGCGACCATCGTGGTCGAGGGCAAGACGATCACCGCCGTGCTGAAGCCGGACGACCGCAACTGGCCGAAGGACGCGATCGTCTATGACGTCACCGGCAAGACGGTGATGCCGGGCCTGATCGATCTTCACTCTCACCTCACCTTCCTGAATTCGGAGGATGGCGCGAACATTTATTCGTCCGCGAATCTGAGTGGCGTGGAATCGGTCATGCGCGGTGTGAAACGCATGGCGGTCTATCTGGAATCTGGTGTCACCAGCGTGCGCGATGTCGGCTCGCATGGCGATGCGCCGTTCGTGCTGAAGCGGCTCCAGGCTTCCGGCGAACTTCCCGGCCCGCGCATCTTCGCGGCCGGCCAGCTCATCACCATGACCGGCGGCCATGGCGGGGTTCATGCTTTCGGGCCGGGCTATCCGGAGCTCGGCAATGGCAACCCCAATGCGATGGTGCGGATCGCCTCCGGTCCGGACGAATGGCGCGAGGCGGTGCGCATCCAGTTCGCCAAGGGCGCGGACCTGATCAAGCTGGCCAGCGAATATAGCCAGGCCGAGATCAGCGCCGCGGTCGACGAAGCCCACTCGCTGGGCCTGCCGGTCACGGTCGATTCGGAGACCGACTATATCGACATGGCGATCAAGGCCGGCGTCGACTCGATCGAGCATCCGCTGCCGCGCAGCGACGCCGCGATCGCGCTGATGGCCAAAAAGGGCATCGCATCGGTGCCGACATTGGTCGCCTATCGCGTGATCATGCGGGGCAGCGGCGGCTATTTCGGCTCCACCTCGCGCCGTTTCGAACTTAACGAGCGAACCATCGAGAATATGGCGGCCAAATTGCGCCGCGCGGGCGTGAAGATGGGCATCGGCCTGGATGTCGTCGCGCTGGCCGGGACGGGCTATTTGCCCGGATCCTATATCGACGAGCTCGAAACGTTCAATCGGATCGGCTTCACCAAGACCGAGGCGCTGGTCGCGGCGACCAAGACGGGCGCAGAGATCATCCACATGGGCGATCGCCTGGGCACCATCGAGCGTGGGAAGCTCGCCGACATCATCGTCGTCGACGGCAATCCCGACGAGGATTTCAACGCACTGCGCAAGGTGACCACGGCCTTCGTCAACGGCCGGCTGATGCTGCAGGATGGCCGCATCTACAGGCCGGCCCATGAAGAGGTGCCATTGCCGACCAGGAAATGATGTCCGGGATGCTCCGTCCGCGCCAATGGCGCGGCGGGAAGAAGGGCCGGGCGGCGCGCGCCACCCGGCAGCGTGAAGCGCTCTTCGCTCGCACCTGATTGCAGAAGCCCGGCGCGCCAATGATTTTAGCGCGCCGGGTTGCAGCGCTTCGGCCGCGCGCGATTATTCACTCAATCTCCGATATAGACGGTCTTGGTCTGGGTGTAGAATTCGATGGCGGCGAAGCCTTGTTCGCGCGGCCCGTAGCTGGAACTTCGAGTGCCGCCGAAGGGGACGTGATAGTCGACCCCGGCGGTCGGCAGGTTGACCATCACCATGCCTGCGCGAACGTTACGGCGGAAGTGGCGCGCATGGGCGAGGCTGGTGGTGACGATGCCGGCCGAGAGGCCGAACGCGCCGTGATTGGCGACCGCCAGCGCTTCGTCATAATCCTTCACCCTGATCGTCGAGACGACCGGCCCGAACACCTCTTCATTATTGATCCGCATGTCGGGCGCGGTGTCGGCGATCACGGCGGGGCTCATGAAATAGCCTGGCGTGTCGAGGCGCAACTGCGCGCCGCCGGTCATCAGCCGCCCGCCCTCGGCGGTGGCGACGCCGATATAGCGCAGGTTCTGCTCGAACTGGCTCTGGCTCGACGCCGGGCCGATCTGGGTGGTCTGGTGGAGCGCAGGCCCGACCTTGAGGGCCTTCGCACGCTCCGCGAGCGCCGCCACGAAGCGGTCGTGGATCGCATCCTCGACGATGACCCGGCTGGATGCCGTGCAGCGCTGGCCGGTCTGGAAGAAGCCGCCGTCTATGGCGATCGAGACCGCGCGTTCGAGGTCGGCATCGGCGAGGATGACGAGCGGATTCTTGCCCCCCATTTCGAGCTGCACCCGCGCGCCGCGCGCGACCGCGGCCTGGGCGACCTTGTTGCCGACGGCCTGTGAGCCGGTGAAGGAAACCGCGTCTATGCCCGGGTGCGCGACGATCGCCGCGCCGGCTTCGCTTTGGCCGAGCACCATGTTGAATATGCCGGCCGGTGCGCCGCATTCCTGGATGATCCTTGCCAGTTCATGGGCTACCGCAGGTGTCAGATTGGCTGGCTTCAGCACCACCGTATTGCCGAAGGCCAGCGCCGGCGCCGCCTTCCATGCCGGAATCGCGATCGGGAAATTCCACGGCGTGATCAGCCCCACTACGCCCAGTGCCTCGCGCCAGGTCTCGACATCGATGCCGGGACGCGTCGATTCCAGCGTCCGCCCGTGGCGCCGCAATGCTTCGCCCGCGAAATATCGGAAGATGCGTGCGGCCCGCATGACCTCGCCGGTCGCCTCCGCGCGGGTCTTGCCTTCCTCGCGCGCCAGCAATTCCCCCAAGTCGGCCGCGCGCGCGGTCAATGTGCCGGCCACCCGGTCGAGCAGGTCCGAACGCACTTCCGGCGATGCCGACGACCAGCCGTCGAATGCGCGCCGTGCCGCCGTCACCGCCGCATCCACCTCGGTAGCGCCTCCCTTCGGACAATGAGCGACGATCTCGTCGGTGTCCGAGGGGTTCAGGCTCGCAAAGGAATCATCCGCGCCGATCCATTCCCCGTCAATCAGATGCGAAAGTTTCATGCGCCTCTTTCCATTTTGGCTGGCATCGGCCCCTGCGGGGACCAAAGCCGTTTGCAAGGACCAAGATATACCGTATACGATCCATTGAAGGGAGATTCCGGTGACAGGTCAAGTCAATTTATGGAAAGGCGTCTATCCGGCAGCGACGACACAGTTCGCCGCCGACGGTTCGGTCGACATCGACGCGACCCAAAGGGTGTTGACGGCGTTGGTCGATGATGGCGTCGATGGCCTGATCCTGCTCGGCACATGCGGGGAGAATAATTCGCTCGACCCGGACGAAAAGCTCGCCGTGCTGCGCGCGGGGGTCGAGGCGGTCGGTGGACGCGTGCCGCTCGTCACGGGCGTTTCGGAATTCACCACTCGTCGCGCCGCCGCTTATGCGCAGGCTGCGGAAAAGATCGGTATCGACGCGCTGATGGTGTTGCCCGCCATGGTCTATGTCCCGACCGCGGATGAATTGACGGCGCATTTCCGCACCATCGCCGAAGCAACCGGCCTGCCGATCATGCTTTACAACAACCCCCCCGCTTATCGCGTCAGCGTCGGCTTTGCGACGCTCGATGCGCTCCGGCCGCTTGCCAATATCGTGGCGGTCAAGGAAAGCGCACCGGACACGCGCCGCTTCACCGATCTTCTGAATCGCTATGGCGATCGCTACACGGTGATGGCCGGGCTGGACGATGTCGCCCTCGAAGGCCTGATGCTCGGCGCCTCCGGCTGGGTGTCGGGTCTGACCAGCGCATTCCCGCGTGAATCGGTCGCGCTGATCGCCGCGGCCGATCGCGGCGACTGGATCGAGGCACGGCGTATCTACCGTTGGTTCATGCCGCTTCTTCACCTGGACGCCGATCACGATCTGGTTCAGTCCATCAAGCTCGCCGAAGAGATTATGGGGCGCGGGTCCGAACGGGTGCGCCCGCCGCGCCTGCCGCTCGCCGGCGAACGCCGTGCCGAAGTCGTCGCGATGGTCGAGGAAGCGGCGCGCACCCGGCCGCTGGCCAACTAAGCCGTGACAACCTAAGCTTCACGGCGGGGGGCGATCATGCGTCACAGCTTCTTCTGCATCGATGGCCATACCGCGGGCAATCCGGTGCGCCTGGTGGCGGGGGGCGCGCCGCTGTTGCGCGGCGTCTCGATGGCCGAGCGGCGGCTCGATTTCCTGGACCGGTTCGACTGGATCCGCACCGGCCTGTGTTTCGAGCCGCGCGGACATGACATGATGTCCGGGGGATTTCTCTACCCGCCCTGCGGCGACGCCGACGTCGCGATCCTCTTCATCGAAACCAGCGGCTGCCTGCCGATGTGCGGCCACGGCACGATCGGCATGGTGACCTTCGGGCTCGAACAGGGGCTGATCCAGCCGCGCGAGCCGGGCAAGTTGGTCGTCGAAGTGCCCGCCGGCACGCTGGCCATCAGCTATGATGCGGAGGGCGATCGCGTTCGTTCGGTCCGGATCCGGAACGTGCCGGCTTTCGTCGCGGCGCGCGGGATCGCGATCGACGTGCCCGGTTTCGGCCCGCTGACCATAGACGTCGCCTATGGCGGCAATTTCTATGCGATCGTCGAGCCGCAGGGCCCCTATGCCGGCCTGGACGAATTGGGCGCATCGCGGATCATCGAACTCAGCCGCACCATCCGTGCCATGCTCCGTGAGATCTACGAACCCGTCCATCCGATCGAGCCGAGCATCCGTGGCGTGACCCATCTCCTCTGGGCCGATCGGCCAAAAGGGGATGGCGCCGATGGCCGCAACGCGGTCTTCTATGGCGAACGTGCGATCGACAGAAGTCCTTGCGGCACCGGCACGTCGGCGCGGCTGGCGCATCTCGTTGCGACCGGACGGCTGAATGTCGGCGACCGTTTCGTTCACGAAAGCTATATCGGCAGCCGCTTCATCGGCCGTGTGGAGGCGTCGGCGAAGGTCGGCGACCTGGACGGGATCGTGCCCTCGATCGAAGGATCGGCGATCGCCACCGGATTCAACACCATCTGGATCGATCGCGAGGACCCGTTCTGGGCCGGCTTCAGCGTCGTTTGAGGGATCCCATCGCTGATCCGGCGAACAGGCGCCCGACGGGCATGGTCGCCGCCGCGGTCGATCCGTCGCGCTTCCATCTCGCGCGCTTTGCGTGAGTTGCGCTTGTCCCTTGGCTGCGGCAGATACGGGAGCCGCTGCTTCACGCGGATCGTCGAAACGAAGCCTATGAACAATCTTGTCATCCGCAATCTTTCCGACCAGTTGGTCGATCTCGTGCGCGATCGGATCCTCAACGGGACCGTCGCCGCCGACCAGGCGATCCGGCAGGATGCGCTGGCCGCCGAACTCGGCGTCAGCAAGATACCGCTTCGCGAGGCGCTGACGCGGCTGGAACAGGAAGGCCTGGTGCGCAACCACGTCAACCGCGGCTATTTCGTGCGGTCGCTTGGCGCGGCCGAGGCGGAGGAGGTGTTTGCGCTCCGGCTGAAGCTCGAACCGGAGGTCGTCGCCTTGGCCGCCAGGCGCGCGACCGATGCCGAGCGGCAGCATGCGACCATGGCGCACGACGCGCTGGATGAGGAGACCGAAGCGCATGGCGATGGTGTCGGCGCGCTCAACCGGGCGTTCCACCTGGCGCTGATCCGCCCGTCCGGCCAGGCGATCACCACCATGTTGCTCGAGCGGCTGCACGTGCTGAGCCAGCGCTATGTGCGCAAGCATCTGGAACCCTTTGGCCGCGATCAGCGTGCGAATGACGAGCATCGCACGATCCTGCAATTGTGGCTCGATCGCGACGCCAAGGCAGTTGCGAAGGCCACCCACGCCCATATCCGGAGCACGATCGTCGACTTGCGCCGCCAGTTCACCGCTCAAGGCGATTGAGCGTTATTTCAAGGCAGATGGAATCATCTGACGACTCGGAAATAACAGAAAACAAAGAGAAAGCTGGGCCGATTTCGGTTCGATATAGCCGTGAGCGAGCGGAGCGCGGCCCCGGTGAGGGGCCGATTCTCTCAATCCTCGGCGCGTCCCTGAAATCTGCCGGCCATGGATCTTCTTCGGGAGGGCAGGGTCGATATGATTTGCTGCCTTCGCGAAGGGTTGGCCATCGACCATTCCGCGATCTCGCCAAGCGTCCTGGCGCAGCCCAGGCAATAGCCCGAATGCTCGTCCATCACGCAAATGCCGATGCAGGGTGAAGTCATGCGGTTCATTGCCCGACCGAAAGGTCGGCCTCGCTTGTGGTCGCCGCCGGAGAACTGGCATGTCTTCGCCAGCCTGCCTAACCAGAAATGCTCGCCCTCAGGATCAACAATCCTGCACGATGTCCCTCCCGGCGAGCAGCCGGATCGGCAGCAGAAATACTGCTGCACCGGCTTAATATTATTGGTTTGCGGTTCCGGCTGCGCGGACTAACCAGCGCTGTCGAACCGATCGGTCGCGGGCGCAAATCGGAAAAAAAGGGATTCCTTCGATGCAGATTTTGGGTGTGATCGGCGCAGGGCAGATGGGCGCGGGAATCGCTCAGGTGTCGGCGCAAGCCGGCTATCGCGTGATGCTCTCGGATGTGTCGAAGGATCGTGCGGAGGCGGGAAAGGCGGGAATCGCCAAGGCGCTCGATCGACTGGTCGCGAAGGAGAAGATCGGCGCCGAGGATCGTGATGCGGCGCTGGGCAATATCGAAGCCGTCGACGGTTTCGTGGCGATGAGCGACGCGTTCCTGGTCATCGAGGCGGCGACCGAGCGTGAGGACGTCAAGCGCTCGATCTTCAAGGAAGTGGGCGCAGTCCTTGGCTCCGAGGCGGTCCTCGCGTCGAATACCTCGTCGATCCCGATAACCCGGCTGGGTCAGGCGGCACCCGATCCGGCCCGCTTCGTCGGCGTGCACTTCTTCAATCCGGTGCCGGTCATGGGCCTGATCGAGCTGATCCGCGGGCTTGCCACCAGTGAAGCTACCGTCGAAATGGTGGAGGCCTATGCGGCCAGGCTCGGCAAGAAGGTGGTTCGCGCCAATGATGCGCCGGGGTTCATCGTCAATCGCATATTGATGCCGATGATCAACGAGGCGTGTTTCGCCCTCGGCGAAGGCGTGGCGACCGTGGCGGACATCGACTGCGCCTGTCGGCTAGGCCTCAATCACCCGATGGGGCCGCTGACGCTCGCCGATTTTATCGGGCTCGACACGTGCCTCGAAATCACCCGCGTCATGCTCGCGGGCACGGGCGATCCCAAGTTCCGGCCGGCGCCGCTGCTGGTCAAATATGTCGAGGCCGGCTGGTATGGCCGCAAGACGGGCCGCGGCTTTTACGACTATTCCGGTCCGGAACCCGTGCCGACGCGCTGAAGGCTTGACGTCGGGCAGGTGATCCGACGGAGGGGGAAAGCGCCGGGCGGCCTCTATCCGAACGCCGCCAGGCGCGACGCTCAGGTCTCGTCCGTGTCGTCCATGTCGTCCGTTTCGTCGAGGTCGGCGCGCAGCGACTTCCGGGCCTGCGACCTGCTCTGCATGGACAGGCGCTTATTGTACAAGTGGCGCTGTACGATCTGCGTCTCCGACGGCGCTGCCTGCTCGAGGATCCAGTTCACGAAGGTTTCGGCTCCGTCCGAAAGGGGAACGGCCGTCTTGGTCAGCAGATAGAATTGATTCTGGGCGGTGACCTTGTTGTCGGACAGGATTTGCAGCTTTCCTTCGTCCAGCAGGCTCCCGATCAAGGCGGTGTGGCCGATCATGAACCCTCTGCCATGCACCGTCGCTTCGACGGTCATGGAGTAAAGCGAGAAGGTCTGCGTCATCAGATTCGCCGGCCGCCTCTGGCCGGAGCTTGCGAGCCAATCGTCGAAATCGCTCTGCCAATATGTGTCCATCATCAAGGGAGCGCCGATCGGAAGGCCCTGATCGTCCAGTTCCGATGTCGCGATAAGCTCCGGGCTTGCGACGGGCACGAGCTGATCGAAGAAGAGCTCGCGGTAGTCGCAGCCTGGAAAAGGCGGCCTGCCATATCGAATGGCGACGTCGAAATTCGATGTCCGCAGATCGACGACAGCCGCATCGGCCCAGATCTCTATGGTCGCATTGGTGTGAAGCTTGTGGAAATGATCCATGCGCGAGCCAAGCCACAGCTGGGCCAAAGCCGGCAATATGGTCAGGCGAACCGCGCGCGTATTCTGGTTCGAGGTCATCTCCCGCGTCGCCATTGCGAGCTGTTCCAGCGACGGAAGCACGCGCTGTGCGTAGCGCTTGCCCGCTTCGGTCAGTTTGACGCCCTGCGGATAACGCTGGAAAAGGCTGATATCGAGGAACGATTCAAGCGCCTTGATCCTCTGGCTGATGGCGCCGGGCGTGACGCCCAGTTCCGCTGCAGCCAGGGCAAAACTCTCCGTCGCGGCGGTTGCCGAGAAGACCCGCAGCCAGTCAAGATTGGGTAGCTCCCTGGGCATTAGCTGATCTCCGCCTGAGGATTAAGATTAGTCATTTGCACGCACCCCTGGTTGGCGTGCCATATCCGGCGCGTACTTAGCGGGGCAGATGAATGTTCGAACTTCATAAGGCGGACGACGGAATTGACAAGTCGGATTGTCGGTCAGCCGATAGATTTTCTATGTGTGCTGAGGGCGGCGCCGGCAAGTTGGCGTTCGGTGCCGGTTTGGCGCATGGACGCGGCATCTGCCATGGATCAATTCGATCCTCCCGGGACTTCAGGCGAACCGGCTTTGTGCAAATCCAGAGGCAGGCTGCCTCGACGTTACAGCGCATTCAGGCGTAGCGGAAATCACCCTTTCAAGGACGATCGTGATGTCACCCACCGTCGTCGGAACACTCCCAGCATTCGAGGCTCTTCATGACCGATTCAACGCCGCAATATAAAACGTCCGCCAATCCCTCCGAGTGGGAAGCGAAGACGCTCGCCGCCAGCCTCGAAAAGATGCCCCGGCGCCAGGAAGAGTTTCCGACGCTTTCCGGCCTCCCCATCAAGGATCTCTATACGCCGGAGGACGTGAAGGACATCGACCCGCTGAAGGATATCGGCTTTCCGGGCGAATACCCTTTCACGCGTGGCGTTCATGCCACCATGCATCGGGCGCGGCCCTGGACCATTCGCCAGGTCGCCGGTTTCGGCACTGCCGAGGATACGAACGGCCGCTATAAATATCTGCTGGCCCATGGCGAAACCGGGCTGTCGACCGACTTCGATCTTCCCACCTTGCTCGGGCGCGATTCGGATCATCCGGTCGCCATTCCGGAAATCGGCCGCATCGGCGTTGCGGTCGACACGCTGGAGGACGTCCGCCTTCTGATGAAGGACATCCCTCTCGATCAGGTTTCCACTTCCTACACCATCAACGCATCCGCGTTCGTGCTGATCGGCATGTACGAAGCGGTGGCGAAGGAACAGGGCGTAGCCGACAATCTGATCACCGGCACATGCCAGAACGATATCCTCAAGGAATATACGGCCCAGAACGAATATATCTATCCGCCGCGCCAATCCGTCCGCCTGGTCGTCGACACGATGGAATATGCGGCCAGGACCATGCCGCGCTACAATCCGGTCAGCGTCTCCGGCTATCATATCCGGGAGGCCGGGGCGACGGCGGTCCAGGAACTCGCCTTCACGCTCGGTGCTGCGCATTGCTATGTGACGGAAGCCGCCAAGCGCGGCATCCCGATCGATCAGGTCGCGCCGCGCGTCTCCTTCTTCTGGGATATTCACAACGATTTCTTCGAAGAGATCTGCAAGCTGCGCGCGGCCCGTCGCCTCTGGGCCCGGATGATGCGCGACTGGGTCGGCGCCAAGGATCCCCGCTCCTGGATGATGCGCGCCCACAGCCAGACCGCAGGGGTGAGCCTCACCGCGCAGCAGCCCGACAACAATATCGCCCGGACCGCCATCCAGGCACTGGCGGCCGTCCTGGGCGGCACCCAGTCGCTGCATACCAATTCGAAGGATGAGGCGTTCCAGATCCCGTCCGAAGGCGCGATCAAGATCGCCGTGCGGACGCAGCAGATCCTGGCGCTGGAAAACCGCGTCGCCGACATCGTCGATCCGCTGGCGGGTTCCTATTATGTCGAAAACCTGACCCAGCGCCTGGAGGAGGAAGCGGAAGCGCTCCTGCGGCGCGTACTCGACCGGGGCGGGATGGTGGAATCCATCGAAGACGGGTTCATCCAGCGCGAGATTTCGGACTCCGCGGCCGCCTATCAAAAGGCGCTCGAGGACAAGAGCGAGTTCATCGTCGGCGTCAATGTCCATGTCGATCCGGAAGAGGATCTTCCCTTCGAGGAGTTCGAGCTGGATCCCGGCCTGGGCGAGCGGCAGATCAAGCGCACGCAATCGATCCGCCGCATGCGCAACGCAACCGAACATGCGGAAGCATTGAAGGAAGTGGAACGCGCGGCGCGCGGCAATGAAAATACCATGCCCGCGGTTTGCCGCGCGATCCGCGCCGATGCGACCGTGGGAGAGATCTGCGACGTGATGCGCGGCGCGTTCGGCGACTTCAGTCCGCCGGTCGTCTACTAATTCAGTATTGGAGGAATAAATGAAAGCGCCGCTACGAGTTGTCGTTGCTAAGCCCGGACTCGACGGTCACGACCGCGGGGCGAAGATCATTGCCCGGGCTTTTCGTGATGCCGGTTTCGAAGTCATCTATACGGGGATTTTCCAGACGGCCGAGATGATCGTCCGTACGGTCCTGGAAGAGGATGCGGACGTCCTCGGCCTCAGCATATTGTCCGGATCGCATCTCCACTTTGCAGAAGAAATCTGCAAGGCGCTGAAGGAGCAGGCGGCCAAAGAGGTGCTGGTGATCATGGGCGGAATCCTGCCGCCGCGCGATATTCCGAAAGTGAAGGATTCGGGTGTGGCCGAAGTCTTCGGGCCGGGCACGCCAACCACCGCGATCATCGACTATGTCAGACAATGGGATGGTGGTCGGTGACACTCCGCACGCATGGATCCGGGCTGCGTCTGGACGGGATCCTGTCTCATGCCGCGGCGTCCGATCCGGAACGCACGGCGATCATCTTCGGCGATCTGACCCGCACCTATGCGCAGGTCAGCGACCGCGCGCGCCGGTTCGCCACCGTCCTCGCCGGTCTCGGCGTGGTCAAGGGCGACCGGGTCGCATTATGGGCTCCCAACCGACCTGAATTCCTCGAGATCATCTTTGGCATTCCGTTGCTCGGGGCGATCGCGGTACCGCTCGATCATTGGTGGGAGAAGAAGGATGCACTGGCCGCGCTCGGCCAGATGCGTCCGAAGGTCCTGGTCGTCGCTGCCGCGCTTGCAAGCCACCTCGCCGGATCGGATGCGGAACTGGAAGCGTCGGGGATCGAGCACATCCTGTCGCTCGACGAAGCTTCCGATAGCGGCCATCTTTCCTATGCGCGCCGGCTTGCCGATGCTGAACCCTTGGTCCAGCCCGTCTCCGTCGCCGAAGACGATCCTGCCCTGATTCTGTTCACGTCGGGATCGACCGGCCGATCGAAGGGAGCGGTGCACACGCATCGCGGCCTTTGCACCACGGCCATGGTCATGGGGCTGGAGCTCGGACTTCGCGACGGCGAACGGACTTTGCATTTCCTTCCCTTATTCTCGTCCTGCCTCGAACATCTGATCCCGCTCACATTGGTGCGCGGCACCCATGTCATCATGCCGCATTTCGATGCGCGCGGCGCCTGGGAGGCGATCGAGGCGCACGGCATCACCCATGTCGACGCCGTGCCGACGACGCTCCGGCGCTTGATCGAACATATTCCCGCGAAAGTGCCGGCCTCGCTTCGTCTCATCTCCTACGCGTCCGAGCCGATGCCGCCGCAACTGATCACGCAATTGGCCGGGCTTCTCCCCGACACCGAATTCGTCCAGTTTTACGGAATGATCGAGCAATTGTGCCTGACGGTGCAAGGGCCGTCGCGCCAGATACCGAAACTCGGCACGGTGGGACGTCCCATGATCGGTGCCGAATTGCGCATATTGGGAGAAGACGGGGAGCCTGGCAGCGGTGACGAGCCGGGTGAAATCATCGCGCGGTCGCCGACTCTCTTTGCCGGCTACTGGCAGGATCCGAACACCACGGCGCAAGTGATGCGGGATGGCTGGATGAGAACCGGCGACATCGGCCGGATCGACGAAGACGGCTTCCTCGTCCTTTCGGGACGCGTCAAGGAAGTGATCAAGTCGGGCGGCGTGACCGTGATCCCGAGCGAGGTCGAAGCGGCTCTGCTCAGCCATGAATCCGTGCGCGAAGCCGCCGTTGTCGGCGTGCCCGACGACAATTGGGGCGAGGCCGTCCATGCCTTCGTCGTCCTCCATCTGGGTGCGGAAATGCCGGAAAAGGAATTGCTTGCCTTCTGCCGCCAGCAGCTGGCCGGGTACAAGACCCCGAAATCGGTCCACTTCGTCGGGGATCTGCCGCGCACCGGGATCGGCAAGATCGCACGGCGGGAAGTGCGGGATCAGTTCTTGCGGGCCCAGACGAGCGAGGTGGCGGCATGATCGAGAATGTCATCCGGCTGCGCATGTCCACGGCTGACGGCCATTATGCAGGCGGCCTGGTCGATGGCGCCAGGATCCTGCAGCTGTTCAGCGATGCGGTGACCGAGGGTCTGATCAGGCATGATGGCGATGAAGGTCTCATGCGCGCCATGAATGCCGAGTTCCTGGGGCCGGTCTGGAGCGGCGATTATATCGAGATCCGTGCCACGCTCGTCAAAACGGGGAATACGTCGCGCACGTTCGAATGCACCGCCCACAAGCTGATCCAGCTCGATGGGCCGCACGATTCCTCCGCGCGCGTGCTGGCGGAGCCCGAGCTGGTGACCAAGGCCATCGCCGTGGCGGTGGTGCCGCTGGACAAGCGGCGGCCGGCCTCATGAGCAGGATTTCCGACCTCATCGCCAGGGCCAGGAAGGGCGAAGTCGCACCGACCGCTCGGCTTCTGTCCATCGTCGAGAATGACGAACCCGAAGCGGCGGAGGTGGTGCGTTCGACCCACGGCGATACCGGGCACGCGAAGGTCATCGGGATCACCGGGCCGCCGGGCGCCGGAAAGAGCTCGCTCGTGGCCGCGCTATTGGCTGGCTTTCGGGCATCCTATGATCGCGTCGCGGTGGTGGCGGTCGATCCGTCCAGTCCATTTACGGGCGGCGCGATCCTGGGTGACCGCGTCCGCATGCGGGAGCGGTTTCTCGACGAAGGCGTCTACATCCGGAGCATGGCCAATCGCGGCAATTCGGGCGGCCTTGCGCGGGCGACCAACCGCGTCGTCAACATCCTCGACGCGCTCGGCTTCGACATCATCCTGGTGGAAACCGTCGGCGTCGGGCAGGAAGAGGTGGAGGTCGTGCGCATCGTCGACACTGTCTGCCTCGTCACCATTCCCGGTGCAGGCGACGATATCCAGGCGATCAAATCGGGTATCATCGAGATCGCCGACATCCTCGTCGTCAACAAGGCCGATCGGCCGGGCGCCGACCGCGCGGTCAAGGATTTCGCGCAGATGATGACCCTCGGGACGCCGCGCCTAGCCTGGCGTATCCCGATCGTGAAGACGTCGGCGACCGAGAATAGCGGGATCGATGAGCTGATCGCCGCTATCGAGGAGCATGGTGTCTGGGCGGCGGAGAGCGGCGACGCCGACCGCCGGGATCTCGAAGCGATCAGGAATGAGGTCGAAGCACTGCTGCGCGACCGGGTGCTTCGGCAACTCGCGGAGCGCACCGGCAACGGACGATTGGACGCCACGGTGGCGAAGGTCGCCGCGCGCCGGCTGGATCCCTATGGCGCCGTCGACGAACTGCTGGGAAGCGATCCACTGGTGGCAGCGGATCCCGCCGCACCGACCGACGAAGGCGTCGACGGTCGCAAGGGAAACGCCGCCGCCTGAGCATTGCCATGCAGCAGCCCGCCAAACAGAAGAAGGTGCTGAAAGCGGCTTTGCGGAGTCACGATCCGGATGCCGCGAGGCAATTGCTGGCGCACAGCATGGCCCTTGGTCACGAGCGGCTGGCAGTGGGCCGCTATCTGGCTGCGCATTATCTGGGGTGCCGAGATCTCGCACCGTTCCAGCCATATTGCAGGACGGCCGTTCGCCGGTTCAAGCCCCAGGCCCTCTTGACCCTGGCGGCGAAGGTCGCTCGCGAACTCCATCTCGACGTCGACATCCATTGCGCGCTCGGCGACCTCCTGGTTGCCGAGCTGCCCCATATATCGGCTTATGGCGATACCGCTCCCAGCCTCGAATCGGCGCCGCGATATTGCGGCCCGCGCGTAAGCTTGCTGGGCAGCCTCACGATCGGCCCGGATCCCTGGTTCGGGCCAGGCGCCGTCATTCGCGCCGAGGGGAATTTCGCGCGGATCGGCGAGGATTTCCGGCTCGGCGAGGGGTCGATTGTGCATATCGCTCATGAACCCTGCCCGGTGCAGATCGGCAGGCGGGTCACTGCCGGCCAGAATGTCGTCATCCACGGATGCACGGTCGGGGACGATTGTCTCATCGAGGACAATGCCACCATCCTCGATGGAGCCGCGATCGGGAACGGGGCGGTCATCGCGGCCGGCTCCGTCATCTCCCCCCATTCTGTCCTGCAATCCGGCTGGCTTCATTCGGGATCCCCCGCAAAGGCGGTCCGACCGGTCGATCCCGGCGAATATGAGCAGCGCAAAGCCGCGATTTCCGACTCTGTATTTGCCTCGATCTTCGATCGTACCGCCCAGGCTGGCTCCGATCGGGTAGGCCTTGGCGAAAATGTCTTCATCGCAAGAACCGCTGCCTCGAAGGGCCGGCGCCACCATCGCGTGGGGACGGCGCCTCGAACGAAGCTGGTCAGGGGGCAGTCGGCCGGCCCGGCGGCGTGAAACGCGGGATGATGGCGAGGGCAATCGCGATATGTCGCACCTGCGGCCATCGGCCGCCGATTGCGCGCAGCCTCCGGCGCACGATCAAACTCCCTGTTGAGACAGCGTGCAGGATTCAGACCATTCAGTCTGAAGCGACCATGGTGTAGATCGCGCTGTCTACGCGCTTGCGGCCGCACTGATCACGGTGGAATCCGTGTCTCGCCAGCACCCCCCGGCAATGCCAAGTTTTTATGAGTCGTAGAAAGAGAATCTCTACCGCTCCCGGCTCTCGGTCGCAGCTGTTGCGCGCCTGTCGTCTAGGCAGATGCAGGATCGACGTCGCCCTGGAAATGCGCAGCCTAAGATAAGCTATGGCTGCAACTTAGCAATACTGGTTTGCGCTTCCAAACCGAAAGTCAACATAAACAAGGGGTAGACACATTTCGGTCCGCACAGCGGACGAGGAACCCAATCCAACATAAGGGGGACGAAACGATGAAACTGGGTGATATCAAATATGGTTGCGCCATCGCCCTGATCTGGGCGGCACCGGCTTTCGCCCAGGCGACCCCTGAAGCCGAAGAGCCCGCCAACGACGCCGTTCAGGCCAGCAATCAGGGCCAGGAAAATGGCAACGAAATTGTCGTCACCGCAACGCGTCGTGAGACGACGCTGCAAGATACGGCAATGGCGATCAGCGCAATCGGCGAGGACCAGATCGAAAAGCGCAATCTGGTCGGAATGGACGATTACCTTCAGTCGCTTCCGGGCGTCAGCTACCAGGATCGCGGCAACGGTCAGAACACGATCATCATCCGTGGCATCAGCACCGGCAGCCAAATCTCGACGAACACCCCGACCGGCAGCTATTTCGGAGAAGTGCCCGTCACCGGGCTGGGCACCCAGATCAACGGCAACCAGGCCGGCAATTCCGACCCCAAGCTGTTTGACGTTCAGCGCGTCGAAGTTCTGCGTGGACCGCAGGGCACTCTGTTCGGATCGGGCGCACTTGGTGGCGCCGTTCGCGTCATTCCCAACGCGCCTGACCTGAACGATGTGGAAGGCAAGGTCGAAGCGGAATATTCGCGCACCGCTCGTCGTGGCGGCAACAATTATCAGCTTCACGGTGTGCTCAACCTGCCGATCATTCAGGATCAGCTTGCGGCTCGCCTGGTCGCCTATCGTGTTTTCGATGATGGCTATATCGATAACGTGGCCGGAAGCCAGCCCACGGCGGACATCATCGGCCAGACTGCCCTGGGTGTGCAGTCGCGCGATCGCGAAAATGTTGGCGCGTCAAAGACGACGGGCTTCCGCGGCAGTATCTTGTGGGAACCGATGGAGGGGTTGTCGTTTAACGCGATGCACCTTTATCAGCGCGTCAAACAGGACGGTCTCGGCTACATCAACCTCGATGTGTCGGAAACTGATTATCTTCAGGTCGCTCCCAGAACGGGGCCACTCAGCAATTCCGACGAGTTCAGTAATGCAACTTTGAATCTATCAAATCTTGTTGCAGAATATAGCTGGGACTGGGGCTCTCTGTTGAACTCTACGTCTTATATAGATTACAATGCGAATAGCCAATTGTCATTGGGATTCTATGGCGTATCAATATTAGGCGGAACCTATTCCGCTGGGCGCAAGTACCACAATATCTTCGTGAACGAAACTCGGTTCACGTCCGACTGGGACGGGCCGCTCGGTATCGTTGCCGGCCTCTATTATGAGAACCGCTCGGAGCATATTTTTGCGAATCTGCGCTACAGCGGAACTGTCTTCGATCCGGGTACTCCCGATAATCCGGGGCCGACATTCACAATTGAACAGCTCCTTGGCGAAGGCCCTGAACGCAAGTTGGTGACCAAGCAATTCGCAGCCTTTGGCGAAGCGGCGTTCACGCCGTGGGATCCGTTCACTTTGACCGTCGGAGCTCGTTACTATAAGTTCAATATGTCGTATCCGATCTTCCTCGATAAGTCGGACGAACCCACCATTGCGAACGGGCTGCAGGGTTTCGAGAAGAGCATCGATGGCGTGAACTGGAAAATCAACGCCGCCTACAAGCCGAGCGAGCAGATTCTTCTGTATGGCCAATGGGCGCAGGGCTTCCGTCAGCCGCAAATTCAAAACACTCTGGACCCCTTCAACGATCCTGATGGAAATGGGCTGTTCGATTTTGCAGATGGCTCCGAGCGTCGTCCTCCGGAAGGCTTGCTCGATCCTGACAAGGTCGACACATATGAAGCTGGCTTCAAGTTTCAGTCGTTGAGCGGTAACGTCAGCGGCTCTCTGACCGCTTACTATACCGACTGGAAGGGTATTCCGGTTATACTTCTGACCGTTCCGTTCGGCGCAGGTTTCTATTTCAACGCCGGTAGTGCAACGGTGAAGGGCGTGGAATTTGAATTGTCCGGCCGGTTGCCTGGCGATTTCTACGCTCAATTCTCGGCATCCTGGTCGAAAGCCACTCTGGGAAATGACCCGGATTCGCTCTCGCTTTCGGGAGGGATCAGAGACGCCGACTTGCCGGGTTCGCCCGATCACAACGCCTATTTCGCTCTTGAAAAGCGCTTCGACATTGGCGGAAATGAAGCCTTCATCCGGGGTGACTGGACATATGTCAGCAGCTACTACAGCACGCTTTTCGAGACCGGTAGGGTCGGCGACTATCATCTGTTCGGCCTCAATGCCGGTATCACGATCGACAACATAAAGGTCGGGGTGTTCGCCAAAAACCTGACCAACCGTAAGGACCTCACCTGGGTTGATAATCTCTTGGGTGGCGGGCGCGCCTATCGGCTTCGCCCCCGGACCATCGGTGTCAATGCGAGCTTCCAATTCTGACGATTGGGGTGACGGCGTCTTCGGGCGTCGTCACCTCCATTTTGCGATGAATCAGCGCGAGTTCTGTCTGCCTTCCGACGGCGTCGGCTGCAGGACAATCCTGCCTTGCTTCTTTCGTGAGTCCGCCTGGCCGGAACTTGGCGGCGGTGGACCTTGCCAATGGACTTTGGCCGCTGTCTCCCGCGCCACTTGCCGCCGATCGGCGTGCTGATCGTGTCACGCCGTGCGCACCCGATGTACGGATTGACCGGCGTTCGGTGTCGATATGTTAGAGGAGAACGACAATGAACCGGAGAGAGGCTCTATTTTCCGCGCTGGGCGCAGCGGCCGCGTTTTCCGCGCCGGGCGCGTTTGCGCAGAACCGCGGCGGCAACGTCAGCGTGAAGGATGCGCGCCGGCTCCAGGATTCGACCATCCTCATCGACGGCCTCGACCCGTCCGGGCTGACCGAGCGGTATCTGGGCATGCTCGAGGCCGCCGGGGTCGATGTCTGGCATCAAAGCATGGGCGGGATCGACAGCTTCGTGAGCCTGCTGCATTTCTGCGATCGATATTCGAACCGCATCACCCAGGTCAAAAGCGTTCGCGACATTCGCCGGGCGCACAAGGACGGCAAGGTCGGGCATCTGTCCGGCTGGCAGGCTGCCCACCCGCTGATCTCGGACGGCGGTCCGACAATGCCGGCCATCCGCAATCTGCGTATGTATCACGAGCTCGGGCTCCGGATTGTCGGCATCAATTACAATGTGCAGGATTCGTTCGGGGGCGGCGCCTGGGCGCCGACCGTACCGCTCAGTGCCGCCGGGCGGCGCCTGGTCGAGGAGATTCACAAGCTCAATATCGTGCTCGATGTCGGCGGCCATACGGGCGACCAGACATCCTGGGACGCGATCGAAATGTCGAAGGGCATGCCGATCATCTGCTCGCACACAAATTTGCGGGCGCTGGTTGATAATCCGCGCAACATGACCGACCGGATGATCGAGGCGATCGCCAGGACCGGTGGCACGATCGGCCTCACCACCATCAACGATTTTCATGCGCGCAGCCGCAAGGACGAAAAGATCCCGCTGACGCCGCAGGTCGCCTTGGACAAGCATCTCGACCAATATGATTATCTGAAGCGTCTCGTCGGCGTCGATCATATCGCCCTCGGACCGGACTTCATGTTCGATCGGCCCGATATCAGCGTGATCATCCCAGAGCTTTGGCCGCCGATCGCGCACAGCAACAATCCGCCCTGGTTCATGGTCAAGGATTATGAAGTGATCACCGACCTGCCGAACGTGACGCAGGGCCTGATGCAGCGGGGCTGGACGGACGCGGAGTTGAAGAAGGTGCTCGGCGGCAATCTGCTGCGAGTCTATGAAAAGGTCTGGGGTGCTTGACGCCAACTCCTGCGTCGCATTGATGACCGTGAATATGATCGGAAGAGGAAAGATAATGGACGTGCCCGTTTCGAGTGATGGATGGGTTGGACAGGGGCGTTCGCGGCGGACCGGCGCGGCGCAGCGGGCGATGCGGCTGGCCACCGCCGCGACCTTGTCGATCGCCGGCATTCATGGCCTGCCGGCGATCGCCGCCATCGCGCAGGCGGCTGCCTCGAATCCGCAGGCCGAGGCCGAGACGGCCCGAATCAACGCCTGGTTCGACGCCAAATATGAGGAGCAGCTGGGTTTCAGTCCGATGACGCGCAGCTATGGCGGCGACAGGAAGGACAATGACAAATTCGATGACATGTCCGAGGCCGGCATGGCCCGCGTGCTGGAATGGAAGCGGAAATCCGTAGAGGAGCTCAAGTCGAAATTCGACCGGTCGAAGCTGACGGCGGAGGGAAAGCTTTCCTACGATCTGTGGATCGAACAATATGACATGGCGGCGGCGGCCCACAAATTCCGCCGGAGCGAATATGTCATCACTTCCCACTTCGGTCCGCAGACCATGCTGACGCGCTTCCTTCTTTCCGTGCACACGGTGAGCGAGCCGTCGGATATGGATGGCTATATCGCGCGCATCAGCGGCATTTCGCGTGCGCTTCTGCAAAATCTGGAAAGGGCGAAGATCAACGCCGCCGCCGGGGCGCGGCCGCCTCAATTTTCCTTCGACGGCGTCATCGAGCAATCGACCGCGCTCAGTTCGGGTGCACCGTTCGGGGGCGAAGGCGACAATGCCGTCTGGACCGATGCGCAGGCGGAGATCGCCGGCCTCGTCAAGGCGGGCAAGATCGATCAGGCCAAGGCGGATCGATATAAGGCAGCCGTGCGAAAAGCTCTGATCGAGGATTGGGGGCCTGCCCACCGCCAGATCGTCGCTTGGGCCCAGGCGGAGCGCCCGAAGGCGGATGTGGTCGCGACCGGTGTCGGCAAGAATCCGAACGGCAAGGCCTATTATGCCGAAATGCTCGCCAATTCGACGACCACCGACCTTACCGCGGAGCAGATCCACCAGATCGGTCTCGACGAGGTCGCCCGGATCAAGGGCGAAATGGAAGCGATCAAGCAGAAGGTCGGCTTCGAGGGGTCGCTGCAGGACTTCTTCAAATATGTGCGCGACGACGATCGCTTCTATTATCCCAACACCGATGAGGGCCGGCAGGCCTATATCGATGCGGCGACTGCCCATCTTGCCAGGATGAAGACCAGGCTTCCCGAATTCTTCAACATCCTGCCCAAGGCGGACGTCATCGTGAAGCGGGTCGAGCCCTATCGCGAGCAGGCGGGAGCGCCGCAACATTATCTGATGGCTTCGGCGGACGGCACCCGCCCGGGCGTCTTCTACGCGCATCTGATCGACATGAAGGCGATGCCGATCCCGCAAATGGAAGTGATCGCCTATCATGAAGGCAATCCCGGCCACCACATGCAATTCTCGATCGCGCGGGAGCTGACCAACGTTCCGAAGTTCCGAACCGCCTTATATTATAATGCAACCCAGGAGGGGTGGGGCCTCTACACCGAAAAGCTCGCTAAGGAGATGGGCGGATACCAGGATCCCTATTCCGATTTCGGCCGCCTCACGACCGAGATCTGGCGTGCGATCCGCCTCGTCGTGGACACCGGTCTTCATTCGAAGGGATGGACCGAACAGCAGGCGGTCGATTATTTCAGGGAGAATTCGCCGGCAGCCGAAGGCCAGATTCGTGCGGAAGTCCGGCGCTACATCCTCTCCCCGGGCCAGGCCACAGGTTACAAGATCGGCATGATCAAGATCGAGGAATTGCGCCGGCGCGCGGAAACCACCCTCGGTCCCCGGTTCGACATCAAGGGCTTTCACGACACGATACTGGCAAGCGGCCAGATGTCGCTGCCGTTGCTGGAACGGCGGGTGAATGAATGGATCGAATCTCGGAAGGCCAGCTAGCCAGTTTGAACCCCATCTGGCCCATCCCCTTTAGGGGAGGGCTAAAAGGCCCAGGCCGACCGCGTCGCCTCAACGCTTCCGGTTGGCGGCGGCGTGTCTCGCCATGATCTGCGCCAGCAGATCTTCCGGCAGTTCGGGCATCCGCAATGAATCTGCCCCGACCATCGTCTCGGCAGCCACCATCGCGTTGACGATGGCTTCTTCGGTGGCCTCGATCGTCGCGTTGAACAGCGGCGACAGCAGGTTGTTCGGATGCATGGTCAGGCCGGTGGACGGCTCATTCTCGCTCAGCATGCCGGTATTGGCGGTGGAAAAGGCGATGAAGATGTCGCCCGAGCCGTCATTGCTGATCGCGCCCAGCCGACCGAGCGCCAGCGAAGGGCGCTTCACCAGACGCTTCAGCTGATGCGGAAGCAGCGGCGCGTCGGTCGCCACGACGACGATGATCGAGCCGTCTTTTGGCGGATCGCCATTCTGCTTGGGGGAGGGATCGGGGCATTTGGCGAAGTAGCGCGAATATTGGCCTTCGATCGAAGGATCTTCGTAGCAGAATTTCTGGACATTCTGTAACTCGGGAACGGGGACGCCGGCGATGGTCTTCAGCTCCCCCCGATTGCCGTAATTGCACTGCACGAATACGCCGACCGTATAGGTCTGCTTGCCGACCGTCAGCACCCTGGACGACGTTCCGTTTCCGCCCTTGAAGCCGTTGCACATCATGCCGGTGCCGCCGCCGACCGAGCCTTCCACGACGGGTCCCGCTTTGGCCGTGCGCATCGCCGCGAGCGCATCCTCCTTGGTGACGTGATAGCCGTTTATGTCGTTGATGAACCCGTCGAAGGTCTCCGCGGCGACCGGCGCGTGCCAAAGGGCCGGCCACCCCTTTTCGACCATCCAGGCGACTGCCGCATCCCGCACCACGCCGACACTATGGGTGTTGGTGATCATGATCGGTCCGTCGAGGAGCCCGCGTTCGTCCAGCCACGTCGTTCCGGTCATCTCACCGGACGCGTTCAGGGCAAACCAGGAAGCGAATACGGGTTCGGTGGATGCCTTGCCGCGCGGGTGGATTGCGGTGACGCCGGTGCGCACGGGCCCGATGCCCTTCTGCAATTTTCCGTTGCCCTTGATCAGGGTCGTCTGGCCGACTTCGACGCCCTTGACGTCGGTGATGGCATTCAGCGGCCCCGTCTGACCCTTGAAAGGCACGCCGAGATCGCGTGCGCGATGTTCGGCCGCCGCGGCGGGGCCGGCGCCGACCAGCAGAGCGCAAAGCGACAGGAGCAGGAACGGCTTCATCTTCATCGTTGGCTCTCCTCTTTTTTCCGACCGTCGGCCCTGGTCTCGTGCGGATTAATCATTTGAATAGAGCCTGTCGCATAACGAAATTCGCCAGCTCGCCGGCCCTATACAAGGATCATCGCCGCCTCCCGATCCGTTCCCGATCCTATTTCGCGCTTGGCAGCGGCTTTTCTTCGTGAGCGGGCATGAACAACCTGCCGTCCTGCAGCATCAGCCGGCCGTTGACGAAGGCCGTGCGGACCTTCTTCAGCGCGCTCAGATCCTGGTCGGGATTGCCGTCCACCACGATGATGTCGGCCAGCTTTCCGCGTTCGATGGTGCCGAGACGATCTCCCATGCGCATGATCTCGGCGCTCGTCTTGGTTGCCGCGACCAGCGCCTCGGTCCTGGTGAAGCCGATCTGGGTGAAGGATTCGAGCTCGTTGATATAAGCGCCGGGCATATATTCGGGCCAGTTCATGATCAGGTCGAGGCCGATCCCCATCTTCACGCCTGCTCTTCGCATCTTGCGGGCCATGTCCAGGATGGTGGTTTCGTTCAGCTGGAAGCGGCGCGATGTGGAGCCGAAATAGCCGCCGCTCGACCTCGTGATGATGCGGTAGGGGATCAATGTCGGCACCGATGCGACGCCCTTTTTGGCCATCAGCGCGATCGCGGCGTCGCTGCGCGGCAGTGGATGCTCGATCGAATCGACGCCGGCCTTGATCGCCATGTCGATATATTGCGTCTCGGCATCGACCGTGACCGGCAGACCCAGCGAGTGGGCTTCGTCGACCGCGGCGCTGATCTCGGCCTGGCTATATTCGCTGGCCAGCTTGATCAGGTCCGCGCCCTTGGCGAACTGGATGCGCACCGCCTCGCGCCATTCGTCGGGGCCGGAGGCGATCCGCACCATCGAATTGGGGTTGCCGTCCCCGACCTCGGGATAGCCCGGCCCGAAAGCGTGCCCCGCACCATGGCCGCCGGTCATGGTGATGAGCTGGCCGGCCGCGAAGATGCGCGGACCCGGAATTTCGCCCGCTGCCTGCAATTTCTTGAGTACGAACGGCGCGTCGCCATGCGAGCCGACATCGCGCACGCTGGTGACGCCGGACTGAAGGTAGATTCCCATGCGGCCCAAGCCACGCATGACCGATTGCGCACCGCTGATATTGGAGTCCGAATAGACGCTCATATCGTCGGCATCGAGGAAGGTCAGGTGCATGTGGAGATCGATCAGCCCCGGCATCACCGTCTTACCGGTGACGTCATAGACGATCGCGTCCTTCGGCCAGTTGCGGTCGTCCGGCTTCAGCACGGCGGTGATCGTCTTGCCCTCGACCACGATGGTCGCCGGCCGTGCCGCCGCGCCGGTGCCGTCGAACAGCCGGCCGCCGACCAGCACGAACGATCCCTTCGGCGCATTATACCCCGCAGGGGCTGGAATGCGCAGCACATCGTCCGACGTCGGAACCGATGGCGGCAGCCACTGGCTGCGATCATGGATGGGCCGTGTTTCCGCTGCGCGATCCTGCGCCGTCGCCGGGCTCGCCAGGAGCGCGGCCGAGAGCAGCAGAGTTGAAATCCATTTGATCGTCATTGAGCCCCTCCGTTGGCGGATCTGCCAGCAACCTTGCGCTATTCCGGTGCCGCTGTGGAGAGCAACCTCCTCCGACTCCCGTCTGGCGCGATATGGGCTGAACCATGGGTGGCGGGACAACGGGCAGGCAATCGAATAAAGTTAGGGCAAAGGATCAGAAATTCTATGTTGATGCAGCGCTGCAGCGATATGGACGGGATCGATGCTTGGGCGGCCTTCCGGCACGCGTTAGGAAAACTGGCTCTAGTATCGAAGATTTGTCGCTTGCGTCCGGAGGCCCTTGGCAGGCACGTGGGCGTGACAAGCGTGCGCGCCGCGCGCCGCGACACTTTTGGGGGAGTGATCCGATTAGCAAGATGCTGAGAAAGAAGGCCATCCTTCTTGGAGACGAGCGGCCGGTCGAACATCGCATGGCCCGTACCCTGTCCTGGCCGCATCTGGTGGCGCTCGGTGTTGGGGCGATCGTGGGCACCGGCATCCTTACCCTGACCGGCGTCGGCGCCGATCGGGCGGGGCCGGCCGTGCTGATCTCCTTCGCCGTCGCCGGGTTGATCTGCGCCTGCGCTGCACTGGCTTATGCCGAATTGTCGACGATGATGCCGGCTGCCGGGAGCGCCTATACCTACAGCTATGCGGTTCTCGGCGAAATTTTCGCCTGGGTGATCGGCTGGAGCCTGATCCTCGAATATTCGCTCGTGGTGTCGGCCGTCGCGGTGGGCTGGTCCGGCTATGCCGCGCCTCTGCTGGACGCATGGCTGGGCATCCCCATGGCGCTGATGCAGGGGCCGCAGCTCGGCGGCATCGTCAATCTTCCAGCCATCTTCATCATCGCCGTCGTCACCGGGCTGCTGATGATCGGCACGCGGGAGAGCGCCACCGTGAACGCGGTGCTGGTGGTGGTGAAGATCGCTACGCTCGCTTTGTTCGTGGCGGTTGCGCTGCCGCATTTCGACGGCGCCAATCTCGACCCGTTCATGCCCTTCGGCTTCGGCAAGACCATGGATGCCGACGGCGTGGAACGCGGCGTGATGGCGGCGGCGGCGATCATTTTCTTCGCTTTCTACGGCTTCGACGCGATTTCGACGGCCGCCGAAGAGACCAAGAATCCGGAGCGCAATCTGCCGATCGGCATCATCGGGTCGATGCTGATCTGCACCCTGATCTACATGATCGTGGCGGCAGCGGCGGTCGGCGCCATTTCCTTCACCATTTTCGCCGACAGCCCGGAACCGCTGGCTCTCATCCTGCGCGAGCTTGGCCAACCGGGCATAGCGACGATCATCGCGGCCGCTGCGGTCATTGCCTTGCCCACCGTTCTACTGGCCTTCCTTTACGGCCAAAGCCGGATCTTCCTGGTGATGGCCCGCGACGGCTTTCTTCCCCAAAGCCTCGCCAGGATCTCCAGTCGCGGGGCGCCGGTGCGCATCACCATCGTCACGGCGGTGCTGGTTTCGATCATCGCCGGCGTGTTCCCGATCGACGAGATCGCGGCGCTGGCCAATGCCGGCACCCTGATCGCCTTTGCCGCCGTCGGCCTGTGCATGCTGATCCTGCGCAAGCGCGCACCCGACATGCTCCGGCCATTCCGCACGCCGGGGGCCCTGCTCGTCGGGCTCATCGGAATATTGGGCTGCGCCTATCTGTTCTGGAGTCTGCCCAGCAAGACCCAGCTCTACTTCCTGACCTGGAATGCTGTCGGTCTGGCGGTCTATTTCGTCTACGGCATGCGCAAAAGCCTGGCCAAGTAGCAAGGGAATGGAACAGGCTTGGCCGGCATGGTAATGGTGGGGGAGGAACTTTCTCCCAAGCGCTTAAGAAATAAACAATAAGATGGCGTTAGGTCTCGCTCGTGACACCACGGGTCGAGACAGGTTTTGCAAGAGACAGCGCGTAAGGCCGTTCGTTTCCGCCGGAAGCCAAGCTACCGGACCAGGATCGTGCTGGCCGCGGCGGCGGCCGCCGCGCCTGGGTGGCTGCTCTATATGTTGCCGTCACTGCCGCCGGGCCTGAAAGCGGGTCTCGTCGCCGTCGCGATCGCTCTGACGGCGGCGGCACTCATTTCTCTTCACAGGCTGCTCGGTCCGCTTGGCGTCGCAGCCCGCAGGCTCGCGGCGCATACCGGCCGTGCCGGGACGCTCGAACCGGAGGCGGGCGAGAACGAGATCGACACGATCCTTGCCGGCATTTCGCAACTGACCGAACAAGCGGAGGCGCTTCAGCATCGCTGGGTGCAACGCCATCCGCTGACAGGATTGCCGACCCGCGAATATCTGCTGTTGCAGATTGCCGAGGACATTGGCCGGGATCCACGGGATTCCCTGGTCGGTACGATCCGCTTTTCCGATTATGACCGCTTGTCCGCATTCGATCCCGCAAGTGCCGAGACTGCGCTGAAGGCATTCGCCGCAAACCTGGCCGCCGCCGTCGGCAAGAACCGGCCACTCGCCCATATCGACCGGGATTGTTTCGCCATCTGGTTTCGTGACAGTCCGGCGGAAAGCGGACGGAAGGAATTGCAGGCGATCTGCTATGCCCTGGGCGGCGAAATCGAAGCCGGCGACCGGCTCATCATTCCCGACCTGGAGGTCGGGACGGGCGTTCTCGGCGTGGACGGAAACGATCCCGCCGCAGTGCTGACCCGAGCCCTGGTGTCGATTCAGAGACCGGCCGACGCAACCAAGGCCGCAGCGCCCGGAAGATCTGTTCAGGCAGCGCGAGAGCGTTTCTCCCTCGAACAGGATCTGCGTCATGCGATTGCCCGAAGCCAGCTCGAAATGGAATTCCAGCCGGTCGTCGACCTCGCCCGCGGCAGGCTCATCGGTGCCGAGGCGTTGCTTCGCTGGCACCATCCTCAGGCCGGACTGATTTCGCCAGGCCGCTTCGTCCCCATTCTCGAAGACATCAACCTCATCAACGAAATCGGCATGTGGACCCTCAACGCCGCCTGTCGCGAGGCCCGCAATTGGCAGAGGCGCGGCATTGGCGGACTGAGGGTGGCGGTCAACCTATCCGCGACGCAGTTGCGGGATCCCAAGCTCGAATCGATGATCCTGCGGACGCTCGAGCGGCACCGGCTGCCGCCGGAGGCGCTGGAACTGGAATTGACCGAAACCGCGGCTGCGGAGGATGTCGATCGCACGCAGGCATTGTTCGTCGCGCTCCGCGCTGCGGGCATCAGCATTTCCATCGACGATTTCGGCGCCGGCTATTCGAGCCTGAGCTATTTGAAGAAGCTTCCGTTCGATCGGCTGAAGATCGATCGCGAATTCGTTCTCGACGTACACATGCACAAAGACAGCCAGGCCATCTGCCGGAGCCTGATCGAGCTCGCCAGAGGGCTCGAAATCGGCATCCTCGCCGAAGGCGTGGAGAAAAGCGAGGAGGTCGAAATGCTGCAAGGCTTTGGCTGCGCCATCTTCCAGGGCTTTCATTTTTCCAGGCCGCTCGGTGCCGCCGAATTCGTTCGCCTCGCCGTCGACCCGGCCTGGCAAGCAAGGCTGGCGAACCCCGTCGGCCGCATCATCAATGATCTAGAGAATAGGATTATCGCATGACCGTTTTCGCCTCGGGCCGCAGCAGGCGGCGCGGCTTCATCATGGCGACCGTGCTGGCGACCGTGCTGCTGGGCGGCTGCGGCGGGAAGACGAACACCGGAGCGGTGGAATCCGCTTCCGGAAGCGCCGCCACGGGCTGGAAGGGACGCAGCCAGGTCATGGAAGCGATCGAATTGCTCAATCGCGGCGAACCGGTTCCGGCCCGGAAATTGTTGATGGCTGTGCTGAAGAAGCAGCCGGGCGATTCGGTCGCGCGCCAGTTGATCGATCAGATCGATCGCGACCCGAAGATTCTCCTCGGCACCGAAAACCATCGTTACACGCTGAAGGAAGGGGACAGCCTGTCGGTGCTGGCGGCGCGCCACCTCGGCAATCCGATGATGTTCTTCGCGCTCGCCCGTTACAATGATATCGCGGTGCCCAGTTCGGTCGGACCAGGCCAGACCATTCTATTGCCGGGCCGCGCGCCGACCCCGGCCGTGGTGCGCAAGCCGGCTCCCAAACCCGGAGCCGCCCCAAGCCAGAAGACCGGCCCCGCGCAGGGCGCGGCGAAGGCGCCTTCGCCCGCATCGAAGCCGGCGCAGCGGCCGGCCAATGCGGCCCAGGCCTCGAAGCTTCGCGGGCAGGGGCTGGCGGCGATGAATTCCGGGTCGATCAATCGGGCGGTGACGCTGCTTCGTCAGGCCTTGAGCCTCGATCCGTCGAGCGCCGTCATCCGCAACGATCTCAACCGCGCCTTGCGCATCCAAGGCACCGTCCGGGCAAGGCCCTGATTTTGCGCGCTAAAGGCAATCCAAACTTAACCCTTCATCATTACCTTGGCGGCCCATGCCTGAAAGGCGCCACACTTTAAGGAACGATGGTGCAGCTGATCGGTCGCTACAAGATCGAAAAACTCATTGGCGAGGGCGCGATGGCCAATGTCTATCGCGCCCACGATCCAAGCATCGATCGCGTCCTGGCGATCAAGGTGCTGAAGAACGAGTTCCGGCAGAATCCGGAGATCGTCACCCGCTTCCTGCGGGAAGCCAAGGCGGCCGGCGCGCTCTCCCATCCCAATATCGTCACCATCTACGATGTCGGTGAGGCGGACGATTATCCCTATATCGCGATGGAGCTGCTGAACGGCGAGCCGCTCGACGAACATATTGCTAAACATGGTCGGCTGACGCTCAAGCGGAGCATCCGTATCGCCGGACAAATCGCCCGTGCGCTGCATTACGCGCACGGGCTCGGCATCGTCCATCGCGATATCAAGCCGTCCAACATCGTCCTGTGCGAGGATGGCGCGAGCGCGAAAATCCTGGATTTCGGGATCGCCCGCATCGGCGAGGCCGATCGGGTCCGCGCCGAACTCAACGCCTTGCGGACCCAGGTCGGCCAGGTGTTGGGGACGCCCCGCTACATGAGCCCGGAACAGGCGCTGGGGCTGGAGATCGATCATCGCTCGGATCTCTTTTCGCTGGGGGCCGTCCTCCATGAAATGATCACCGGCCAGCCGGCTTTCGGCGGATCCAGCCTCGCCACCATCGCCCTCCAGATCACGCAGCAAAATCCGGACCCTATCGCCGCGTCCATTCCCGATTGCCCGCGCGGCCTTCAGTTCGTCGTCGACAAGCTGCTCGCGAAGCAGCCCGAAAAGCGGTTCGCCAGCGGCGCGGATGTCGCCAACACGCTGCGACGGGAATATGAGGCGCTCTTTGCCGAACGGCGCCAGCATCGGCGCGGCCTATCGCTGGAATGGCGGCTGACGCTCGTCATGGGCGTCGCCACCGCGGTTGCCTTGCTGGTCAGCATCACCGCGGTGCTCGACAGGCAATATAAGATGATGGAGCGCATGGCGCTTACATCCGGCACATCGATCGCGTCCTTCGTCGCCACCAACGTGGCCCTGCGTGCAGTCGAAAATGCCGGATTGCCCGCTGCCCAGCAGGATTGGCTGCCGGTGCAGGCATTCGTCGCCGCTGCGTCCAAGGATCCGAACGTGCAGCGGATCGTCATGGCCGACGCCCATCGCAGGATCAGGGGGTCGAGCGATCCGGCGCGGCTGGGCACCTTGCTGAAACCCGTCGAGGGCGAGACGGTTCTGGCCTCGAGCTCCGACCAGATCGTCACCTCGACGCCGAAGAAAGGCTTCCGGTTCCGGCGCGCCGTCCGCTATGCCGGCCAGCCTTTCGGCACGATCGAGCTGGTGGTCGGCGGTGGCGAATTGAAAGCCGCGGCGGCGAGTGCGCGTAGCCTGTTATTGGGTCTGGGGGCGGCCCTGCTCCTGATCGTGCTGGCGCTAAGCTATACGATCGCGAGCCAGCTCGCCCGCCCGATCCGGCAGCTCAAATCGGCGCTGGCCGATGCCGCCAACGGAAGGCTCGACTATCGCATATCGCATGGCCGGCGGGACGAATTCGGGGATCTGTTCGACGGCTTCAACGCGCTCGCCTCGACGCTCGAGGAGCGCGCAGCCGGCAATCCCGAAAGCGTGTCCGCGGACCCGTCCCTGAATGCCACCCGGGTCGATCTCCCGGCTGCGGCGGCGCCTCAGGCCGGCCGCTTCGGACGGCGCGTCGCCTGATGTTCCTGCTCAAGCTCTTTCACGAAAGCGACCAGCTTCACCCGGTCGACGCGCGCATGCTGAACGAAGGCACGACGCGGGTCGGCCGGGATCCGGCCGCCGATTGGGTCATTGCCGATCCCGAATGCGAGGTGTCGCGGACGCATCTGGAGCTCAGCTATCGCGACGGCGCGTTGCGGCTTCGGCCATTGGGCGCCAACGGCGTGTTCCGCGCGGACGGGGAGAGGATGGAGACGGGGTCCGAACAGACGCTGGGCCTCGGCGCCGCCTTCCGCTTCGGCAAGTATCGGGTGGTGGTCGATCCGTCCCCTTTCGCTTCCCAGGCCACCAATCCGCTCAACCAGACGATGGTGCTCGCCGCGCCCTTCGGGGACCGTGCCGAGATACCGAGCGACTGGGCGGATTCGCCGGAGCCGCCTCCGCTGACCGGTGACGGCTCGCTTCTCGAGGCATTTTGCGAGGGCGCCAAGCTCGACGCGTCGGCATTCTCCGAGGAGGATCCCGCGGACGTGATGCGCCGCGCGGGTGCCATCTACCGCCAGATGATCCTGGGGGTCGGCGATCTGATGAGCGAACGAAGCAGCGCGAAGACGCAGTATCGAATGGATCGGACGACGATCGGCCAGCAGGACAATAATCCGTTCAAATGGGCCCCGACCCAGAGGCTGGCCATCGATCTGCTGCTTTCGCGCGACAGCGGATTCCTGTCCGGTCCGGCCGCACTGAAGGCCTCCTTCGAGGATCTGAAGCGGCATCTCCTCAGCACCTTTTGCGGCTTTCGCGCTTCCTTGCTGGCGCTGGTCGATATTGCCAGCCCCAAGCGGATCGAGGAGCGGATCGAAGGGCAGAAGCTGTTCCTCAAGGGAAGGTCCAGCGCGCTCTGGACGGAATATGAACAGGTCCATCGGGATCTCGACGCACAGATGCGCGACGATCTCGACGGTTCGATCAATCGTGCCTTCATTTCGGCCTATGAACAGAAGATGCGCGATCTGAACAACGGAGGCGGCCTGTGAGCTTCCTCGGCCGCTTCATTAGCGAGCAGCAGGCGGAGCCGGAGCCGGTGGCGCCGCAGGCAGCCGGCGCGTATCGCTGTGCCGCGCGCAGCCATGTCGGCAAGGTGCGCTCCCTCAACGAAGACAGGTTCGTGGCCTTGCCGGATGCGCGCCTGTGGGCGATCGCCGACGGCATGGGCGGGCATCGGGCGGGCGACGTGGCGGCTGAGTTGGTGGCGGGCGCGCTCCGTGCCTGCGCGGCCGGCGGTACGGTCACCGCCGATGCCGCGGCTGCGGCGGTGCAGCAGGTCAATGCGCAACTGGTCGGCATCAGCGAGGCGAAAGGCGGGTCCGACATCAGCGGATCCACCGTCGTGGCGCTGATCGTGACCGACGATCACTATCATTGTCTCTGGGCCGGCGACAGCCGCGCCTATCTGTATCGCGACAGCCGTTGCTACCGCATCAGCCGTGATCACAGCGTCGTCCAGGAATTGATCGATGCCGGCGTCATTGCCGCGGCCGATGCTCCGTCCCACCCGAGCGCCCACGTCATCACGAGGGCGGTCGGCGCCGCCGCGACGCTCCGGCTGGATATCAGCAGCGGCACGATCGAAGCGGGGGACCTCCTTCTCCTGTGCACCGATGGCCTCAGCGACATGGTCGGCGTCGGCCAGATCGAAGCCTGCTTGGCCGGCGACGACATCGAGGCGATGGCGGATGCCCTGCTCGCCGCCGCCCTGGAAGCCGGGGCACCGGACAATATCTCCTTCATCATCATTCGGGCACCCTGAGCGGGGCAAGCGGAGTCTCTTCGCCATTGTCGAGCCTGGCGCCGGACGATCCTCGCGAGGATCGCGCCTTGCCGCGCCGATTGACAGACGGGAAGAGTCGCGAGCAATCAGGCTCTATTCAAATGTCCAGGCAAGGACAGCCCATAAGAGGATCTGTGGTGACGAAAGCTGGAATTTTCACGAAATTGATCGCAGCCTCCTTCCTGCTGGCGGGGGCGGCCGTCGCGCCGGCCGCCGAGGCCGGGCTGGATCTCATCATCCGCAACGGAACCGTCTATGACGGTACCGGCTCCGCGCCGCGCCGCGCGGATATCGGCATTGGCGGTGGCCGCATCCTCTTCGTCGGCGCCGCCGGCGACCGCGAGGCGAAGACCGAGATCGACGCGCGTGGATTGACGGTCGCGCCGGGATTCGTCGATCCGCACAGCCATGTGCTGGAATCGGTGACGGGCGTCGAGGGGCCGTTCCTGGCGCCGCAGATCCTGGCCCAGGGGATCACTACCTCTTCGATCGGCGCTGACGGCTTTCGGTCGCCGGACGAGCTTCGCACCCTGTTCGCGGCGCTCAAGGCCAAGGGATCGAGCACCAATCATTTCTGCTATGTCGGCCATAATGGCGTTCGCAAGGCCGTGATGGGCCATGAAAAGCGAGCGGCGACCGAGGCAGAGATGGACCGGATGAAGGCGCTGGTCCGCGAAGGCATGGCGATGGGTTGCGTCGGCCTGTCCGCCGGGCTGATGTACGATCCCGGCATGTTCAGTCCGCGCGAGGAAATCGTCGCGCTCGCCAGGGAAGTGAAGCCGTTCGACGGCACGTTCGATTCCCATTCCCGCGATCCGGTCAAGCAGTTCCTGGCCTCCGAACTGGAGACCGCCGAGATCGGTATCGCTGCCGGCATCCCGGCAAAGCTCGGGCACCTGAAGGCGGTGGGTTTGTCCAACAAAGGGAAGTCGGCGGACCTCGTCGCCCGGATCGATGCGCTGCGCGCCCAGGGACATGATATCGTGGCGGACATCTATCCCTATGATGGCGCCCAGACCAATCGGCTGGCCAATATCCTGGTCTTTCCGGGCCAACCGCCCATCCGCCCCTCGCAGAGCCTGGACAGCGTCATCGCGGCGCTGCGGACCACGCTCGCCGATCCGGCGGCCAAGGCGGCGCTCCGGGACGCGACCAACAATGGCTATCGGGGCGGCTTCTCCTGGGTGAAGGCGGTCGGCTATGACAGCATCCGCATCGTCGACGCGCCCGGTCAGCCGGATCTCGTCGGAAAATATCTGTCCCTCATGGCCGAAGCGAAAGGAGAAGATCCCTTCGACACCATGGTCGACCTCCTCCTCAATGCAAAAGGGACGATCATCATCACCGCCGGCGCTATGGTGGAAGAGGATGTCCAGAGGCTGCTCGTGCAGCCCTGGGACATGATCTCCAGCGACGGATCCTATATCGGCAAGGGGAGCGTCTATCAGGCGGCCCCGCATCCGCGCTCGAGCGGGTCTTTCGCCCGCGTGCTCGGCCATTACAGCCGCGATCTGAAACTCTTTCCGCTTGCCGAGGCGATCCGCAAGATGACGTCGCTGCCGGCCCGGCATCTGCGCCTATATGATCGCGGGGAGATCGCCGTCGGCAAGGCCGCCGATATCGCCATCTTCGATCCGGCGGCTGTGGCCGACAAGGCGGACTATGTGCATCCCGAACGCCTCGCCGTGGGAATGAAACATGTGCTGGTCGGGGGCATTGCGGTGTGGCGCGACGGCGCGCCGACCGGCGCGACGCCGGGCGCCTTCATCGCCCGGCAGCCTTCCGACCGATGAACGCCTCGCCCTGGACTTGATTCACGGCGGATGGAATCATCTGGCGACCCGGAACTAACGGGAAAACAAGGAGAAAAAGGACGTATCCGGGACGAGTCAGGTACGCCCGGCGCGTCTCACCAGGCGATGCCGTAATCGTCGCCATGATTGCTGGATCCGCCCCAGAAGGTGCCATGCTCGCGGTCGAAATAGATCGCGTTGATCGGGCCTGAGGTCTTGCGGCCGTAGCTCAATTTATAGCCCATCTTATCCAGCTCCGATCGGACCCAGGGCGGCATCTGCTCGTTCAGCAGCAGCCCGCCCGGCTGGATCTCATGCTCGCCGAACGATGCGCGCATCTGGTAGGAATTGATATTGGGCGCTTCCGCGGCCTGCTGCACGTTCATGTCGAATTCGACCATGTTCAGGAAGAATTGAAGCAGGTTCTGGTCCTGCGTGTCGCCGCCCTGGACGGCGAAGGAGAGGAAGGGGCTGCCGTCCTTCAGGGCCAGGCTCGGGGTCAGGGTGACGCGCGGCTGCTTGCCCGGGGCGATGACATTATAGGGCCCGTCCGCGGCATCGAGCACGAAGCTTTGCGCCCGCTGGCTGAGGCCGACGCCGGTCCGGCCGGCGATCACCGCCGGAATCCAGCCGCCGCTCGGCGTGATCGAAACCACCCAGCCTTCGGCGTCCGCGGCCTGCACGGTCGTCGTGCCGGAGCGGAAGGTCTTTTCGAATTCGGCCTGGGCGAGCGGAGGCGTCGAGCGGGCGTCCAGCTCGCTGCGGTTGCGGTTCCAGTCCCGAAGCAGGTTCTGATAGGGATTGCGGCCGCGCTGGAACGGGTAGGGATCGCCCGGGCCGATATTCGGATCGTTGCGGTCGGGCCGGATCAGCTTGGCGCGGCTGCGGGCATAATCCTTGGAGAGAAGGCCCCTTATCGGCTCCTCCGGCCCGGCATAGATGTCGCCATAATAGAAATCGCGATCGGCGAAGGCGAGGTTCATCGCCTGATAGAGCGTATGGACGTAGCGGGCGCTGTTATAGCCCATCGACTTCAAATCATATCCTTCCAGGATGTTGAGCGCCTGGAGCAGCGCCGGGCCCTGCGTCCATTCGCGCAGCTTGTAGACCTGGATGCCGCGATAGCTGGTCTGGACCGGTTCCTCGATCCGCACCCGCCAGTCGGCCAGGTCCTGCATGGTGAACAGGCCGCCCTGCTCGCGTGTGCTTCGCACCAGTTCTTCGGCGATGTCGCCGCGATAGAAACGGTCATAGGCCGCCTGGATCGCTTCCTTGCGGCTCTTGCCGGCGGCAAGCGCCTGCTGCTCTGCCGCGACCAATTTGCGAAGCATGGCGGCGAGATCGCGCTGGCGGAAGATCTCGCCCGCGTCCGGCGCTTCGCGCGCGCGCCCGGGATGGGTCAGGAACAGGGCCCGGGAATAGGGCCATTGCTTGATCCGCTCCTTGTTCTGCTCGATATAATCGGCGGTCTGCTTCTCGATCGGATAGCCGTCCGCCATCTGGATGGCCGGCTCCAGAACCTCCTTGAGGCTGAGCTTCCCATATTCGGCGAGCATCACCAGCAGGCCGCCCGGCGTCCCCGGCGTCACCGCCGCGAGCGGCCCGAATTCCGGCGGATGTTTCATGCCCTGCTGCTTGTAATAGTCCGGCGTGGCCCCCGTCGGCGCGACGCCGAGGGCATTGATGCCGATCACCTTCTTGGTCTTGGGATTGTAGATCAAGGCCTGCGTCTCGCCGCCCCAGGACAGCACGTCCCACATGGTCGAAGTCGCGGCCAGCATCGCGCAGGCGGCGTCGACGGCATTTCCGCCCTTGGCGAAGATCGTGGCGCCCGCCGTCGCCGCAAGCGGCTTGCCGGTGATCGCGACCCAATGGCGGCCGTGGAGAACCGGTTTGGCGGTGGCCTGCGCGGAAGCTGCCTGCGGCCCGGTCGCCACCAACAGCAGGGCCATAAGGGAAGTGATGATGCGTCGCATGCCGGAGCCCATATTGTTGCCAATGTCCATCCTGGGTCGCCAATGCCAACCTTCAAGTCAAGGGTCGGACGTTGTCATGGCCTTGCCCAAGCGGGCCAGTCCCGGCAGCCGTCCGATCGGCAATGGACTCTCATGGGAAAAGGGCTCATCTTCGAACGGGGAATTGGCCGTCGGCATGACGGTCGAGGAGGGGATATTATAAGATATTTGGCCTTGGCTCTGACGGTGCTTCTTGCGTCGGCGGGCAAGGCCGCTCCGGCAGAGAAGCTCGAAATCCGCTTCTGTCCTGAAAAGGTCGTGCGGCCCTATCCGCTGGACAGCATCCGCGGGATACAAGGACTGCTGGTTCAGAATATTGCCGTCGTGAACAAGGGCAAAGTCCCTCGCGCCATCGCAGAAATAGAGATTGCTTTGCTCGAGGGCGATCGCGTCATCGACACACGATCGATCAAGGGACCTTCGCTCGACGCCGCGGTCCGAACGGCGCAAGCCGTCAAGGCGCAGGGAATTTTGGAGCTTGCGCCCTTCCAGTTTTGCGACGGTCGGCTGCTCGGCGACGCAAGCTTTTCCGAACAGACGAAGATAATGCCCGGCCAGGCCCTGCTTCTCATGCAGCAGGTCTTTGCCTATCGCGGCGCGCGTAATAGGGTTCGCGTCACGGCGCGGGCGGACGATATGGGATCGGAGGTCGCCAGCGCGTTCATTCCGATCGACGCGGCCGGCTCGGCGACCCGGTTCCGCTGGCCGCTCGCCGGCACCCGGACCTGGCTGGTCGCTGCGGCGGCGAGCTTTCATACGACCCACCGCTGGGCCGTCCCCGAAGAATTCGCCTTGGACATCATCGCCGTCGATGCGGACGGCAACAGCCATAGCGGAGCCGGCGACGCCAATGCCGATTTCTACGCTTATGGCGCGGATGTGGTCGCGGCCGCCGACGGTGTCGTCGCGAAGCTGGTTTCAGGAGGCCCGGAAGAAACACCCTTGCTGCGCAAACCCGACGAGGCGATGAACGCTTATTATGCGCGGATCGGGGAGCGCCAGGCCCGCAATCTCGCATCGGGGGAGGCCGGGGTCGTCGGAGACGGCGTGGTCATCGACCATGGCAATGGCGAATATTCTGTCTATGCCCATCTTCGCCCCGGCAGCGTGAAGGTCCGGGTCGGCGAACGCGTGCGATCCGGGACGGTGATCGGTAGCCTCGGCTCCTCGGGCAATTCGACGGAGCCGCATTTGCATTTCCAGATTTGCGACCGACCAAGCGTGCTTTCCTGCGCGGCCATTCCGCCCAGCTTCGTGGACATCCTGCTTCCGGCGGCGGACGGGGACCGGCCGGTCCAGTCCGGCGATCTGGTGCGCGCCGGCAAGGATTGATCTCGCCGTCCGGCGTCGTGAAGCGGACGAATCCGGGGACCTCAAGCGGCGGGGATAGTCTTTCCAGGATTCATGATGCCGTCCGGGTCCAAGGCCTGCTTGACTGCGCGCATCACTTTCAACGCTTCGCCATGCTCCGCCTCCATCAGTCCGAGCTTGTGGAGACCGATACCATGTTCGCCGGTGATGGTGCCGCCATGATGGAGCGCCCGCAGCGCGATGCTTTCGGCCAAAGCGTCGGCGCGTTGCCGTTCGGCCGGATCGCTCGGGTCGAACAGGATCAGGACGTGGAAGTTGCCGTCGCCGACATGTCCGACGATCGGGCAGATCAGGCCCGATGCCGCGGCTTCTGCCTTGGTTTCCGTGATGCAGGCCGCCAGGTTGGAAATCGGCACGCAGGCATCGGTCGCGAAAGCTTCGCAGCCGGGCCTCAGACCGCGCGCCGCCCAATAGCCATTGTGGCGGGCCGTCCAGAGCCGGTTGCGTTCTTCCTGGACCTTCGCCTGTTGCAGGGCGCCGCCGCCAAGTTGGCCGACGATTTCCCCGACCTGCGCGATCTGCTCGTCCACTGCGGCCGGCGAGCCGTGAAACTCCATGAACAAGGTCGGCGCTTCGCGGAGACCGTCCAGCTTCGAATAAGCGATGCTCGCCTGCATCTGCAGTTCGTCGAGCAATTCGATGCGGGCCATGTCGATCCCCATCTGCAGGATCACGGTGACCGCCTCGATCGCGCCCGCCAGATCTTCGAACTGGCACACTGCTGCGGCGATCACTTCCGGGATGCCGAACAGCCGAAGTTGCAGCTCGGTGATCACGCCAAGCGTTCCTTCGCTGCCGACATAGAGACGGGTGAGATCATATCCGGCCGAGGATTTGCGGGCGCGGCCGCCGGTGCGGATGACTTCCCCCTGCGGCGTCACCACGGTCAGCCCGAGCGTGACCTCCCGCATCGTCCCGTAGCGCACCGCATTGGTGCCGGAGGCGCGGGTGGCGGCCATCCCGCCGAGGGTCGCGTTGGCGCCCGGATCGAGCGGAAAGAACAGCCCGTCCGATTGGATATGGGCGTTTAGCTGCTCGCGGGTGACGCCGGCTTCGACGCGGCAATCGAGATCGGCGGCGCTTGTCGCCAGGATCTGCGTCATCTGCGACATGTCGAGGCTGATGCCGCCGTGGAGCGCCTGGATCTGCCCCTCGAGCGACGTGCCGACGCCGAAGGCAATGATCGGCACCTTATGATCGGCGCAAAGGCGCACGATCTGCGCCACTTCTTCCGTGCTGCGGGGAAATGCGACCCCGTCGGGCGCCATGATGTCGTGAAGACCCTCGCCGCGGCCATGGGCGTCGCGCACGGCCTGGGAGGTGACGAACCGATCGCCGAGGCTGGCGTTCAGGCTGGCAAACAACGCTGTCAGATCTTCGCCCGTCTTGTTCACTGCACCATCACCTCTTCTGCCAGATAGGCGCGTGGATCCGATTTTCCGAGGATATTGTCGATAGCTTCCAGGTAGAAACCCTCAAATCCTTTAGTCTCCGATCTCTCGCGAAGAGAGCGGATCGATGCGGTCCGGTTCCTAGAATCTGAGACTTGGCGTGATGAAATGGAAGGCAAAGGCGATCCACAATATGGCCAGCTGAGCTGCCGCCAGCAGGCTGTTGCCGATCCGGGTGAACCAGCCGCGGTCTTTTGTCCACGTCAGCCAGGCAAGATAGATGGTCGCCACGGTGCAGAGGCCGGCAGACACGCCCACCAGCTGAAGCAGCCTGATCCAGGGATCCAGCGTCGCGTTCAGAAGTGACAGGTCGTTCATGGCCGCTATGAAGATCCAGGCCCAACCGAGGGTGAACACGACACCCAGCAAGGCGCCGACCCGCGACAGCGAATGGAGCTTTGCCTCCTTGCCCTTATGAGACGCCGGCCGTTCGAATTGCCGCCGCAATATCGGTGCGATCGGCCAGGCCAGCGTTGCGATCAGCAGGATTGTGAAGGCTGCCCCGAGCAAGGGCAGGTTGAGAGCGCCGGAGCGATGGAGCGGGACAGGCAGCCACAATGCGGTGGGTCCGCCGCTATTGGTACCAAAGGCCACAACGCGCCCATTCTCAATCCGCGCCGCCAGCAGATCGTCGCCGCCCGCTTCGCGCCATACGAACGGCCCGATCTCCCGCCATTTCTTCGCAGCGCCGTCAGCGCCGTAGAAGCCGCCGCCCCCGGTCACGGAGATGGTGCCGTCTTCATTGGCGGCCACGTCCACCTGCTGCGCGATCGCATAGACCAGGCTCATGAAACTGGATTCGATGTGCCGCGAGCTTTCGTAGCGTCCCGCGATAAGGGCGGCGTGAGCGGCGGCCGTCGGCACCGTTCTTTCCAGGGGCGCTTCCGGGGCGGGGAAGTAACGGTTCAGGAAATGATCGAATATTCCTTCCATGACAGGATAGGCGCCGCCATTCTTTCCCGCACTGTTGAGGGCGATGAAGAATCCGACCCTCTCGTTCGGGAACATTCTCAGCTCATTGAAGAAATATTGGGAATCGCCGCCATGGCCGATGATGCGCCGCCCGTTGCGGTTATATTCGAAGAACCCGTAGCTGAATCCATTCAGCGCGGGGATCGGCCGGTCGCGACCGAAATGCATCGACCGCGCCGTGTCAGGGCGCATCAACCCGTTTCCTTGTTCGAGATGACCGATCATGAAGCGGCCCATGTCGCCGACGGTCGCAGAAATGCTGCCCGCCGGTCCCAGTTGATCGAGCTCGAATGGACCCGGCGCCTGTGACGCGGTGAGATAACCCTTGGAGACAAACGGCGCTAAAGCGGGTGGGGGCGGAATGCGGAACGTGGATCGGCGCATGCCTAACGGAGCGAAGATGTGGCGCTCCATGTAAAGATCGAACGGCTCGCCCGACACGCGTTCGACGATATAGCCCGCCAGCGCCGTGCTATAGTTTGAATAAGCCGAAATGCGGCCAGGCGGATAGATCTGGGCCGGCACGCTTTGTTTCAGGTGGAGGCCCAGCGGCTTCAGACTCGCCGCGTCTTGCGCCATCATTCCCTTCACGGCTTCTTCGAAGCCGGCGCTATGATGCATCAGCATCCGCATGGTCACGGCATTGCCGCCGTGCCGGGGAATCCTGAAATCCAGATAGGCGTTCACGTCGGCGTCGAGGTCGATCCTGCCCTTCTCGACAAGCTGCATGACCGCCGTCCACGTGAAGGTCTTCGCGACCGATCCCGGTCGGAACATCGTCTCTCCCGGGTCTACTGGCTTGCGGCGGGCGACGTCCGAATAGCCATAGCCCTTCTGGAAGAGAATCCGCCCGTCCTTGACGATCACGATCGCGCCGCCGGCAATATCGGTGCGTTCGAGCGCGGCTGGCACCATTGCGTCGAGCCAGGGCTCGAGGTCCTCGGCAACCAATTGCGGCGCGTCCGCCGCGCTGTCGCCCGTGACGAAGGCCGGGGCGGGTGGCGGAGCGGCGACGAGTTTGCCCGTCGCAATCAGGCCAAGCAGCAGCGTCATGATGGCCCATTTTTGCATGCCGGCTGCCCGCCTTTGTCTTCCGCCTGAATTCCCCCATTTCGCGCGCACGTCCGCGCCGACGCGGGCCTTGGCCATCATCGCCGTGAAAAGACCGACATTTGCGACCGCTCGCTGCCGTCCGATAGCCTGATCCGTGATTTCAGGATCAAGGTCTTGCCGTCGGCGGAGACGGTGGACAGGAGGTGGCCGATGATCCTGTCCCGGAGCTCGATCGTGCCCACGTTGGTGCGGTCGTCGATGCGATCCACCGTCAGCATGTCATAGGCCGGGATCGCGGTCTGCGGCACCGGCTTGCCGAAGCTGTAGGGAATGGTGAAATAGAGCATCTCGCCGCTCGGCGTCTCTTCCCATTCCTTGATCACCATCCCGTCCGCGGTCGGCTCGAAAACGAGGATCTTGCTTTTCGGCGCCGGTCCCGGCGTGAAGGTGGATTTGGCGACATCCAGCGTCCAGGTCCCGATGAAAGGGTCGTTGGCGGCGTGAACCGGAGACGAAGCGGCGACAAGCGCCGCAAGGCTTGCGATCAGCGAAGTCCGGACCCGCATCCTTCGTCTCCTCACCCTGGCTGGACGGACGTCAATCGGCTCCGGCGCGGATGACGCCGAGCCGGTCTAGCGTCGCCAGATATTCGGCGATCTCCTCGATCGGCACCGGCGCGATGGTGGCGGCGATGGCATCGCCGATCTGCTGAACGGTGCGGCGGCCGTCGACCAGATTCAATGTCTCGTAATCGAAGCTCGGTCCATCCTCCCCGGCGCGCCGCGACAGCAAAGCGGACCTTGGCAATCCTGCTTTTTCAAGATGATCGGCGAACCAGGAATAGCCGAAGCCGGTCATCGGCCCCTTCAGGGCGGAATTGCGGCGATAGACCATGCCATAAGCCGGCTCGGCCGGCGCGGACATCGGTGCGCCCTCGCTCGCCGTGGCGACATCGGCGCTGAGGCCGAAGCGCCCCAGGGATCGTCCCACCTCGGCTTCCAGGCCTTCGGCATGAAGCAGCAAACGCGCTTCCTCGGCGGGCGTGGCGGATCGCCGCATCAGGTGCGCCGTCCGGCGGACGGCTTCTCCCCGGCTGGCGCGCGCTATTGCCGGCACGTCGTCCTGGGTCAGATTCGCGAGCGACCAGGCGGATGCCGCCGCGATGAAGATCGCCCGACGCATCTTGGTGCTGTCCAGATTGGCGGGCACGTCCTTGTTGGTATGGATGTAGATGTCGGGCCAATCGGCCAGATAGAGGACGGGCACGCGGAAGCTGCCTTCGGCCCAGATCTGATGGTCCGACCCTTCCGAAAAGCCGCCGATCTTGGCGTGAAGCGGGTTCCTGGTCCCGTCGGGCTCGATCAGGGGCAGGGCCGCTTCGCCAGTGTCGGCATAGAGCCGCGACTGATCGTCCACATAGCGGGCGATCGCGAAGCCGATGTCGGAAACGAAGCTCGGCAGGCTTGGCGGCGAGCCTTCGACCTTCAGATTGCCGTGGGTGATGTCGGTATTGCCGCCGATCATGTCGAGATGGATGGTCGCCAGCGTCCGTTTCACCCATTGCGGGCGGGCGTTCAGATAGGCGATCGTGCATTCCATCTCGCAAGGCCAGATGAAGCGGATCGTCCGCTCCGGCTGCGGCAGCCGGCCGTCGGAGATCAGCCGGTTCAGGCTGCGGGCCACTTCCAGGATGCCGGAACAGCCGCTCGCATTGTCGTTGGCGCCCGGCGAAGGGTGGTCGAGATGGCAGGATAGGACGATTTCCTTGTTCCTGTCCTTGCCCGGGATCAATGCCGTGGGGATCAGATAGGCGGACGGGCTGCGCCCGGCATCGACCTTGGCGCGCAGGCGGATCGTCTCGCCCTTGGCCAGCCGCGCCTGCCAGGCGCGCGCCCGCGCCGGCGAGACCATGAAGGCGAAGGCGGGATCCTTCCACGTATCGAGATGGCCCCAGCGGATCAGATCGTCATCCTCGCCCCACCAGCCGCTCTTCTGGTTCTGCGCCCAGGAGATTATGCCGGCGGCGCCGCGCTCGGTCACTGCGAGCCGCGCGACGGCTTCGGGCTGCGAGGAGGTGAGCACGATCTTGCCGCGCACGTCCTTGCCTGCATAATCGCTGGGCGAGGTGCCGGCGCCGATATCCGCCAGCTCGGCATTGGCCACGCCGCTGATACTGTCCTGGGCAAGCGTGAGCGGCTGATCGGCCCAGGATGCGATACGCTCCCCATCCGTCCATTCCGTACCCTCGCGCCGTTGCTCCCACAGCTCGGCGAAGCGTGCGTTCCAGGCCGGACGCGAACGCTGGGTGCCGTAAAAGATCTTGCCGTCGGCCGGGAAGGACAGGATCTCGACGTCCTTGAGGCCATAGGATTTCAGCCGGTCCCGGATCAGCTCCGCGGCGGCGCGATAGCCTTCGGACCCGCGCATGCGGTGATGCAGCGACAGCGCCTGCACATTGCGCTTCGCAGCCGTGCCCGAAACCTCGGCGGCGATGGCTTGCGCATGGTGGGGCGGCACGATCGGCAGCTTTTCCTGCGCAGCGACGGCAGCGGGCATGGCGAGCAGGAGGAAAGGAAGGAGGTTTCGCACGATAATTGAAGCCTGCCAGCAGGGGCGGACGGTGTCCAGACTCCCCGTGGGTCCGATGGTGGAACGGGACCAGTTTTCCAGTTTGCCGTCCGGCCGGACCTCGAGCCCTTTCGCTCAGGCCAGGTCGACCAGCCTCGAGCATCCGGAAGATCGTTCAGGTGACGGCGGCACGGACCCGGTAATCGTCGCGGTCCCATCTCCTGTCGGCCATGATCGTCTTGAGACGCTGGACGGCCTCCCATACGTCGGCGAAGCCGACATAGAGGGGCGTGAAACCGAAGCGGAGGATGTCGGGCGCGCGGAAGTCGCCGATCACGCCCTCCTCGATCAGCGCCTGGACGATCGCATAGCCTTCGGGATGGCGGAAGGAGACATGGCTGCCGCGGCGCGAAGCCTCCCTGGGCGTCACCAGTTGGAGCCCGGCAAAGTCGCATTCCTGCTCGACCAGGTCGATCATCAAGGAGCAGAGGTGCCGCGACTTTTCCGCCAGTCGCGCCATGCCGGCTCTGGCAATCAGGTCGACGCCGACTTCGAGCGCAGCGATGCCCAGGATCGGCGGGGTCCCGCACAGGAATCGCCTGATGCCTTCGGCCGGCCGGTAATCGTCGACGAAGTCGAACGGGCTCGAATGGCCCATCCATCCCGACAAGGGCGATCGCAACCTGCCGTGATGGCGTTTCGCGACGAACAGGAAGGCCGGTGCGCCGGGGCCGCCGTTCAGATATTTATAGCCGCAGCCGACGGCGAGATCGGCCCCGGCCCCGTTCAGATCCACTTCCACCGCCCCGGCGCTGTGGCTGAGATCCCAGAGGATCAGCGCGCCCGCTTCATGCGCGCGCGCCGTCATCGCCGCCATGTCGAGCTTGTCAGCGGTCTTGTAATGGGTCTGGGTGAGAAGGACGAGCGCGACCTCCTGCGTGATGGCGTCGGCGAGCGTCTCGCGCGGCCGCGTCTCAAGCCGGCAGCCTCGGCCGACGGTCGCGATCGCACCGTGGATCATGTAGAGATCGGTCGGGAAATTGCCTTCTTCCGACAGGACGATCGTCCGGTCCGGCCGCGCCTCCAGAGCCGCCACGATCAATTTGTAGAGATTGGCCGAGGTGGAATCCCCGACGATCACTTCATCCGGACCGGCGCCGATCAGCCCCGCAATCTTGGCGCCGACGCGGAGCGGGGCGTTGATCCAGTCGTTGGAGGTCCAGCTGCGGATCAGATCCGCGCCCCATTGCCGTTGCACGACGTCGGCCACGACGCCGGGAGTGGCCGCCGGCAGGGCGCCCAGCGAATTGCCGTCGAGATAGATGAGCCCTTCCGGCAACAGGAACGCGCTGCGATATTCCGCCAGCGGATCGGCCGCGTCCAGTTCCAGGCAATGGTCGAAGGTGATCTTGGTCATCATGCGTCCGCCTGATCCCTAGCCTGCGAGCCGTCGAATGCAAGCCGGCTGGTCTCCTGCCGGGCATCGTCGAGAAACTTGGCGAGCATGGTGCCGCCGGTGCCGATCGCGTCGGCGGCCATGCCGGATGGTACGGTGATATAATCATGGGCGATCCGGCGATGGGCCAGCCGGAACCGGTCGACCTGGGCGATGGCCGCATCATAGGCTCGGCGGAGTGTCTCCGATCCGGTCTCGGCACGGGAACGCAACCGCGACACCCTCTCGACATCCTCGACGAAACGGCGATGCCGGCGCGGCATGTAGGTCCGCATTTCCTTGAAGAATTTGCCGGTGGCTGTGCCGTCATGGACGACACCCAGCACCGCGTCGATGGCCTGGATCAGCGCGCTCTGCCCGGCGCTTCCACCGGTGAGCCGACGGGGATCGGTCCATCTTCCGTCATAGACCACGCCCGGCGCGGGCCAGCCGGCGACGAAGATGCGGACGCGATGGTAGAAGATATAGGGATCGCACCATTCCCGCATGCGTTCGAGCGCCGCGATGACGGGCTCCATCCCGTCGACGATTCGTTGCGCCTTGCGGGTAAGATCCTCGTCATCCTCTTCATGGGAAGCGATGGCCGCCTCGCGGATGCTGGCCAGCAGGCCGGCGCCCGCCAGCTCGACGCCCATCGACGCGAGGTAGAACCATTCCTCGTCGACCCCGCCCAGGAAGCCGATCATCATCTGGGCATTGTCGGCGGAAACGGGTCGGCTGCGGTCGACCCGCCGCCAATTGTGCAGCACCATCGATCCGTAATGGCTGATCGGCGGGCGATCGAGCTTCGCGGCGAGATCGACGAGCGGCATTGCGATCGTGCCCGGGATCTTCAAGTCCGGCTCGGACCCTCCCCAGACCCAGGCATTGGCGAAGGTGGTGAGGATCAGAAGCGCTCGTTCGAGTTCCGGATCCGACCAGAGATCGTCGAGCCCGAGGCACGGCAGTTGTGCCAGTTCCGCCCTCATCCGGCCGGACCGGATCAGCGGGGCGATCGACGGGACCAGCCCTTCCCACGGATCGTAGCGCGGCGGCAGCCGCTCGAGCGGATCGGCGGACGGGACGAAGCCGGTGACCGGATCGATATCATAATGGTCGAGCGGGCGCAGGATGTGGGCGCCGTCGCCGGATGAAGTGCGCGCGAGATTCAATGCTTCCACCACCGCCGATCGTCCCTTCACCGTCTCCGAGGCATCCATTTCAGACCGAAAAGAAGTCTGGTCAAGGACCAGTTTCCGACTGTAATATCAGACTTCTTATGGAGCTCCACGTCCCCATCGACCGATCTTCCGGCGCCACCCTGCCGCACCAGATCGGGCGCGCGCTGATCGAAATGATCTGCTCCGGCATGTTGCCGCCGGGTACGCGGCTGCCCGCCAGCAGGGCCTTCGCCGATCAGCTGGGGGTGGCGCGTCTGACCGTGGTCGAGGCCTATCAATGGCTGGCGGACCAGGGTTTCGTCGCCGCCCGACGCGGATCGCGCGCGGTGGTGCAGGAGGTCGGCATTCTTCCTTCCGCTTGTGCGGCCCCGGCCGAAGAGGCTGCTGCAGTTCCCGAGAAATCGTCCCCGGCATTCCTGATCGACTTTCGCGCCGTGCGGCCCGATCTTCGCGCCTTCCCGCGCCGGCGCTGGGGCGCGGCGCTTGCCGCGGCAAGCCGGGATCTCGCGCCGGAGGATCTCGATTATGGCGATCCGCTCGGCCACATGCCCTTGCGCGAGGCCTTGTCTTCCTATCTGCGCAGGAGCCGCGGCCTGACCGTCCCGGCCCGCAACATCGTCGTCACGTCGGGCAGCGGGCAGAGCCTGGACGTCATGCTGCGCGCCCTTCCGGAGCATCGCGAGGTCGCACTGGAAATGCCCGGCCATGCCATCATCCTGAAACTGATGGCGCTGCACGGCTCCCGAATGATCCAGACGCCGGTCGATCGGGACGGCATCCGTGCCGATCTCCTTCCCGCCGACAGCAGGAGCAAGCGGATCGTCCTGGTCACGCCCAGCCATCAATTCCCGATCGGCGCCCGCATGTCTTTGGCCCGGCGGCGCGCCCTGATCGCCTGGGCATCGCGCACCGATGCTCTGATCTTCGAAGACGATTATGACAGCGAGTTCGCCTATGACGGGCGGCCGCTCATTCCCTTGGCGAGCATCGATAGGACCGGACGCGTCGTCTATATGGGCACATTCTCCAAGACTCTCGTGCCCGGACTTCGCCTGGGCTTCATGGTCGTACCGGATTGGCTGCGCGATCGCGTGGCGGCTGTGAAGCTTTGGTGCGATTATGGTGGCGGCATCGTTCCGCAGGCGGCCTTGGCGCGATGGATCGACGACGGCAGCTTCGAGCGGCACTTGCAGCGCATGCGATCGCGCTATCGCGAACGATATCGCGGGCTGGTGGCGGAGGTCGGGTCGGTGTTCGGCGACCGCGCCAGGATTATCGGCGCGCCGGTCGGCATGCATGCCGCCATTGCGCTGAAATCGACGAGGACCGCGGAGGAGATTGCGGATCGTGCCGCCGGGCTCGGCGTCGGGCTCGCGCCGCTTGCGCCCGCGGCTGGCATGCTCGAAGCGGGCGAATCCGCTTTCCTGATCGGCTTCGGCAATTTGAACGAGGATGAGATCATGCGAGGGCTTGCGCTGTTTGCGGAAGCGGCGGCCTGAGCGCTTCTTCCTTGTCCGCTCAAATGACTTGGTGTGCACTTGCTTCGGCGCCGTTCGGCGCTAATCGATGAGCTGGAGCAAGGGGGCTTGGCGATGTTCAAGAAAGCGGAAGTGCGGCGGGAATGCTGGGACTATGCGGTTCCGTTCGCGATCGCGCGCGGCGTCCGGACAAGCTCGGACCTGGTCGTCGTGACCCTCGACGACGGCATCCATCGCGGCCAGGGCGAAAGCTGTCCGACGTCCCGTTACGGCGAGAGCGTCGAAAGCGTGCTCGCGCAGGTCGAAGAGATGCTGTCGGCACTGAAGGGCGGCGCCGATTGGGACGATCTTCATGACGACCTCCCGCCGGGCGCTGCGCGCAATGCCGTCGATTGCGCAATCTGGGACTGGCGGGCCAAGAGCCAGAACCGGCGTGTCGCCGATCTGCTCGGGCTCGCGCCGCTCCGGCCTGTCGCCACCGTCTTCACGGTCGGCATCGGCACCCTCGATGAGATGGCACGCTCTGCCGAACGAAGGAGCAAGCAGCACGGGACGTTGAAGATCAAGCTCGGCGACGGCGGCGACGATCTGGCGAGATTGCGCGCGGTCCGCGCAGCGGCTCCGGGTGCGCGGCTGATCGTCGACGTGAACGAGGGTTGGGATGCGGCGCGGCTGGAAGAGATGATGCCTGAATTGGCTGCGCTGGGCGTCGCGATGCTGGAACAGCCCTTGCCGGCCGGGCAGGACGGCGCATTGGCGGGCATTGAACGATCCATGCCGATCGGTGCGGACGAATCCTGCCACGTCGCCGCCGACGTCGAAGAGCTTGTCGGTCGCTACGACGTCGTCAACATCAAGCTCGACAAGACCGGTGGCCTCACCGAGGCAATGCGGCTTTTGAAGGCTGCGAAGGTGCGCGGCTTCGAAACGATGATCGGTTGCATGGCCGGCACCTCGCTCGCCATGGCGCCCGGCGTGCTGGTGGCCCAGAATTGCGCGTTCGTCGATCTGGATGCGCCTTTGCTGTTCGGCCAGGATCGCGAACCCCGCCTGCTCTACGACGGCGAAACGGTCCACCCGCCCGAGCCCGCGCTCTGGGGTTGAACGTCACGCGATAAAACAGCTTAACCGGGCAGCCGGCAGGGTTTTCCTTCATATTGGTGGCGGAGCAGCGCATATTCCTTGCCGTTCCAGCGCAGCACCGGGAAGCAGAAGCCCGGGCCGCCCACCTCGATATCCTGCCAGCCGCCTGCGCCTCGTGTCGCGAGGAATTTGGGGATGCCGCTGTTGGAATGAACGCTTTTCCAGCCGGCAGGCGATGAAGCCATGATCGCATAGCCCTGGCCGGTCATGCCGTGGCAGGCGATACCGGAATCGACCAGGATGATTTCGGCCTGGCCGTCGCCGTCGAGGTCGCGGATGGCGCCGCCATCGACCCATTCGTCGTCCAGCCGGCCCTCGCCATTGCCGTCGCAATTGGTCCAGCCTCCGTTTTGCTTGCGGAACCCGGCGGCGCGGAAAATGGCGTCGCGTTCGGCCGGCGCGAGCTGGCTCGTTTTCATCGGCAACCTCCACGAAGCGGCCGGGCCGCCCGGTGGAGCCGCCACCGCGGCCATCGGGACGAAAAGCAGGAAGGGGAGAAGCCCGCGCACGTTCACCTCCGGATCAGGGGATCGTTGCGGCTCTATATCAGACTTCCGGACCCCGAGGCGATGCGCCGAAAGCAACGCGCACGATCCGGAAAGAAGCTTCGGGGACGCGACTTGTTTTGCGACTGGATATTCTCGGATCGTCCTACCCCTGGCACCACTGGGTCATTGACACCCGAATGGAAAAGTTCTGATTTGACCGGCGCCGGCATTGCCTGCATCGTGGTGCGGGGGCGTGAGGAGGTTGGAATGATCGATCGTCGTACCCTGCTGGGCGCTATTGCCGCATTGCCTCTGGCCACTTCGGCCGCGGCACAGGCTGGGGCGGCCCCGTCGGCTGCCGCCCTGCATAAGGTCCGGATACCGGGAACGAAGCGCGATGTCCCTCTCGTCGGTGTCGGGACGTCGCGGCGCTACAATGATCCGCAGGGCGCTGATCAGATGGCTGCGCTGAAGGCTTCCATCGCCCGTTTCGCAGAGCTGGGTGGCCAGGTGATCGACACTGCGCCTTCCTATGGCCGGGCCGAGGCCGTGACCGGCCAGCTGGTTCAGGAACTGGGCGTGCGCGACAGACTGTTCCTCGCCACCAAGGTGGGCGTCGACAGCCGCGAGGAGGGGGTGGCGCAGGTCGAGCAGTCGTTCCGTAACCTCAGGACCGACCATATCGATCTGATCGCCGTCCACAATCTGCGCGACGTCGGCAATCAATTGGCGATCCTTCGCGAGCTCAAGGCCGAGGGCCGCGTCGGGGCGGTCGGCATCACGACCTCTTCGGACACGCAATATGCCGATTTCGAGGCGGTGATGCGCCGTGAGCCGCTCGACGCGATCCAGGTCGATTACGCCCTCGACAATCGCGGGGCGGGGGATCGGATCCTGCCGCTCGCGCAGGACCGGCAAGTGGCCGTCATGATCAACCTGCCATTCGGTCGCGGCCGGCTGTTCGAGGCGACCCAGGGCAAGCCGCTTCCCGATTGGGCAGCCGAGATCGGCGCGGCGAGCTGGGCGCAGGTCTTCCTCAAATATATCGTCTCCCACCCGTCCCGCCCGATCGCCATTCCCGGAATGGCGCAGGCCCGCTACGTCGATGACAATATGGGGGCGGCGCGGGGGCCATTGCCGGATCAGGCGATGCGCAAGCGCATGGAAGATTATATCGCTGCCATCTAGGGTCCGGACCCTAGTTTACTGGTCCGGGAGCGCGGGTCCTCCGCGTCAAAAAACGATCGGCCAATCAGACTGAAAATGGGGAGGGGACTTTGACTTCGGATTCGACAGAAGCTGCGCCGGATGGCGTCCTGGCGCGGATCATCGTGGCGCGAAAGGAAGAGGTGCCGGCGGTGGTCGGAGGCTTCGTCCTCTTCTTCCTGCTGTTCGCAAGCTATTTCATGCTGCGGCCGGTGCGCGAGACGTTCGGCATCGCCGGCGGCGTCGACAATCTCCAATGGCTGTTTCTGGGCACCTTTCTCGCCACCCTGGTCGTCGTGCCGATCTATGGGCTGCTCAGCGCCCGGCTGCCGCGCCGCACCTTGCTTCCGGTCACTTACATAGGCTCGGGCCTGATCATGGCCGGCTTCGCCTTCAGCCTGATCGCCGACCCCGACAATGTCTGGATCGGCCGCGCCTTCTACATCTGGGTGTCGGTGTTCAATCTCTTCGTCATCTCCATCGCCTGGAGCCTGATGGCCGATCTCTTCACCAGCGAACAGGGCCGGCGGCTGTTCGGGCAGATCGCGGCGGGCATGAGCATGGGCGGTCTGACCGGGCCCTTGCTGAGCGGGCTCCTCGTCGAGCCGCTCGGTCTTGCCGGCCTGCTTCTCCTGTCGACCGCGCTGCTGCTTTCGACCCTGTTATGCGTTCGCTATCTGCTGGCCTGGCGGGACCGCCAGGGCGCCCTTGATGCCCCCGAAGCGTCGACGCGGCCGATCGGTGGCAGCATCTGGGCGGGCCTCGCTCTCATTCTCAAATCGCCTTATCTCCTGGCCATATCGCTGTTCGTGATCCTGCTCACCTCCGTTTCCACCTTTCTCTATTTCGAGCAGGCGCGCGTGGTGGAGGCGGTCTTTCCCGATCGTGTCCAGCAGACTCAGGTCTTCAGCGCCATCGACGTCGTCGTTCAGTCCTTGACCATTTTCGTGCAGCTCTTCTTCACCGGCCGGATCGCGCGGCGCCTCGGCGTGACGGTGCTGCTGACTGCGGTTCCCTTGATGATGATGCTGGGCTTCGGGGCGCTGGCCATCGCCGCCACTTTCCCGGTCCTCGCTGTCGTCATGGTGGTCCGGCGCGTCGGCGAATATGCCCTCGTCCGTCCGGGTCGCGAGATGCTGTTCACTGCCGTCGATATCGAGACCAAGTACAAGGCCAAGAACGTCATCGATACGTTCGTCTATCGCGGTGGCGATGCGATCTCGGCCTGGGCCAATGCCGGCCTCGTCGCTGTCGGCTCGACGGCCCTCGCCGCGATTGTCGGGGCGATCATCGCCGGGCTCTGGGCGCTGACCGGCCTCTTCATCGGACGGCGCGATCGCGCCCGTCAGAAGCCGGGAGCCGCAGCCGGATAAGGACCTTGGGCGCGCGGCAGAGTCTCAGCCGGCTTGCCGGTGCTTGCGCTGACGGCTGCCGATCGCGATCAGCTTGGATCGCGCCATCGCCCGGGCCTTGTGGGCGTCCATCGGCTGCGCGAGCGCGAAGCCCTGGCCGAATTCGCAGCCGCGCGTCTGCAGGAATTCTCGCTGCTCGGGCGTTTCGATATGCTCGGCGATGCAGGGAAGGCCCAGCGATGCGCAAAGGCCGAGCACGCCGCGCAATAGCCGTTCGGCAGCTTCGGAGCTTGCCGCCGTCGTCACCAGCGAGCCGTCGAGCTTGATCGCATCGAAATTCATCTCGCGCAGGTAGGACAGGCTCGCATAACCGGCTCCGAAATCGTCGAGCACGATCCGTGCGCCGGCATCGCTCAACATCTTGAGATTGGCGCGTGCGACCTGGAAATCGGCGAGCAAGGCAGTCTCCGTGACCTCGATCTGAAGGCGCGACGGGTGCAGGCCCTGCTCCTTCAATATGGCGAGGATCGTGTCGCCCGTCTGGCCGGAACAGAGCTGCACCGCGCTCAGGTTAAAGGAAAGGCTGACCGTTTCGGGCCATTTCACCGCCTCGCCCGCCGCCTTGCGCAGCAGGAAGTCGCTGACCTCCTCGATCACGTCGATCTGCTCGATGATCGGGATGAACTCGGCTGGGGAAATGGGACCGAGCACGGAGTGCGACCAGCGCGCCAGCGCTTCGAACGAACATAGGATGCCGGTCTCCAGCTCATAGATCGGCTGGTAGACGAGCTGGATCTGGTCCTTGACGTCGTCTGATCGGAACGCGCCTTCGATGGCGACGCGGCGGCGGTTGCTGTCGGCCATGGCGGGCGAGAAGAAGGAGACGGAGCCGCGATTATTGTCCTTGGCCGCGTAGAGCGCGGTGTCGCAGCAGATCAGCGAATGGCGGAAGTCCCGCTCTTCGGGCTGGATCAAGGTCATGCCGCAGCTTCCCGACAGCCTGAACTGACGCCCCTCTACCCGATATGGGCGTCGCAGCGCCGCGCAGATCGCCGTGGCCAGCGCATCGGCCGAAGCCTGGTCCTGATCCGTGGCCAGGATGGCGAATTCATCTCCGCCCATCCGCGCGACAAACGCGGCGCGGCCGACCGCGCGGGTGAGTCGTCTCGCCACTGCGGCGAGCACGATGTCGCCCGCAGCGTGACCGAACGTATCGTTGATCGGCTTGAATCCGTCCAGGTCGACAAGCGCCATCAGCGAGATCGTCCTGCGCTCTTCGTCGCCCATGTGGCGCTCGAGCCTGTCCAGGAATGCCCGGCGGTTGGCGACGCCTGTAAGCGGATCGGTGTCCGCGATCGCCCGCACCTTCGCCTTTTCGGCAACGGCCGATCGTTCGGCGCGGCGCGCCCGTTCCTTCTCGCTCTCGGTCTGGGTGCGGGATCTCACCAGTTCCGAAAAAGCTTCGTTCTGGACGTTCATGAGCCGGAGGACGAGCAGGATGGTCAGCACGAGGCTGATGCCGATGCCGACATGGGCGGGATCGGCGGACAGGATCAAGCCGGCCGCCAGCGGCAGGCCGAACAGCAATAAAGGCAGCCGGGCGGCGCTCGGAAAGGGGCTGAGGCCATAAGCGCAGCCCAGCATGGCGAGGCAGGAGAAGAGGATGACGTGGGTGGCATGCGCGTCGTCCGGCGTGCGGAGAAGGTCGATCGCGGACCAGCAGAAGAGCAGGCTGAACAATGCGGTCAGCAGGAGCGTCTGGCGTAGCTGGCCCAGCATCTCGTCGGGCGTCAGCGCCTGGCGTCGTCGCTTGATCCAGTAGAACATGCGGCCGACCACCAGGGCCACCAATGCGGTGGCGGGATGCAGGAATTGCGTGATGCCCTCCCCGTTGGAAAGGACCACGCCGAATATATTGGCCAAGGCGATGATGTAGAGCAGCGGGATCTGGCGCTGGAGCGCCCGATATCGTTCTTCCAGCAGCGCACGGCCCGTCGGGGTCCGGGCTTCGCCGACGTCGATCAGCGCGCGCGGCAGCGAGGAAAGATAGGATTTCATCCTTCGCTCTTAGGCGCGATCGATTAAGACCAGGTTTCCGGCTGCCGGACTTTGGTCGCTTCGCTTGAAGATCGTTCCCGTCCGCCGCCCGCCCGATGGATGAAGGAGAGTCGCGGGCGCTCCGCCTTGCTTTCGTCAATCGATGCAAGTCCGGCTTCTGTGGCCCCGGATCCTCTGTTATCGACCCGGACTCGATGATTTCCATAAGGGGGCTTGTTCATGAGTGCAGCGGGCATGGGAGAAGCGGCGGAAAAGACCTGGTTCGGCCAGCCGCGGGGCCTGACGATCCTGTTCCTCACAAACATGTGGGAACAATTCTCCTATTTCGGCATGCGTGCGCTGCTCGTCTATTACATGACCAAGCAGCTGCTGATCGAGCAGACCCATTCCTCCTATATCTACGGCGCCTACACCTCCTTCGCTTATTTCACGCCGATCATCGGCGGCGCGATCTCCGATCGCTGGCTCGGCAAGAAAAAGGCGGTGATCATCGGCGCCAGCGTCATGGCCGCCGGCCATTTCATGATGGCCTTCGAGTCACTCTTCTATTTCGCGCTGGCGACGATCGCGATCGGCAATGGATTGTTCCTGCCAAGCCTGCCGAGCCAGATCAACGACCTGTACGGGCCTCGCGACCCCCGGAGGGGTTGGGCTTACAATGTCTATTATGTCGGCATCAATATCGGGGCATTCCTGGCGCCGTTGATCTGCGGGACCCTGGGTGAGGTCTATGGCTGGCATTATGGCTTCGGTGCCGCCGGCATCGGCATGGTCGGCGGTCTCATTATCTATCTTGTCGGCGGACGCTATCTCCCGCCGGAACAGCCGCGCGGCAAGGCTGCTCCGGTGGCGATCGATGGCGGCAGCGCCGTAAATTATCGCAGCACCTATGCGGTGCTGCTCGCCATTGGCCTGTCGGTCGTGGTGTTTCGCGGCGCTTATGAGCAGATCGGCAATACGATCGCGCTCTGGGCCGACACCGGAATCAATCGGATGGTCGGCGATTTCGAGATCAGGATGACCTGGTTCATCGCCCTCAACCCCTTGCTGGTGATGGTGATGACGCCCTTCCTGCTGGCGCATTGGCGCCGCAAGGCCGAGGCCGGGCGCGAACGCAGCCCGATGCAGAAAATGGCGATCGGCGCTCTCATCATCGGCTCCGCTTACGGCCTTCTCGCGATCGTCTCGGCCGTCGCCACCGCCCAGGCGAGCTGGATCTGGCTGGTACTCTTCTTCTTCATCCTCACCTTCGGCGAGCTTTACATCCTGCCCACCGGCCTCGGTCTGTTCGCGCGTCTCGCCCCGCCCAGGGCAGGCGCAACCACGGTCGGCTCCTGGTTCCTCGTCACGGGCGCGGGCAGCCTGTTCGCCGGCTTCGTCGGAAGCTTCTGGAGCAGCACCTCGAGACCGGTCTATTTCGCCTGCCTCTTCATTCTCACAGTGATCGCCGCCGGACTGCTGCTCGCGCTCGACCGCTCGACACGCAAGGTCGAGGCGACGCGCGCTGCCGAGCTGGACGCCGCACACGAGAGCTGAAATTTTTTTTTCGACTGTGGCCGTTGCGCCACTTCAAGAGAGAGGAAGGGGCTCCGGGAGGCCGTCGAGGACGGTCAGCCGCCCTATTCCAGCCGGCACGCATCCAGGTGTGTTATTTTCATATGCGAAAAATGTATGTCAGGAATATCGGGACGAATCCTGGATAGGTCGTTTGAACGATGGAACAGGGTCCACGTTCGTTTCATATAGGGGGAATGAGACATGGGAATCCGCAATAAATATCGTAGCAATCTGATCTTGAATGCCAGCCTGGCTGCGATCGGCACCTCCCTGTTTGCAGTGGCGCCTGCAATGGCGCAGACGACTCCTGATGGCGACACCCCGGCCGAAGAGGCCGGTGTCGGCGAAACCGACGATGAAAACGTGATCGTCGTCACTGGCTCGCGCATCGAACGCGCCGGCTTCGATCAGCCGACGCCGACGACGGTCGTCGGCGGCACCGAAATCCGCCAGGCGGCGGCGCCCAACCTGCAGCAGGTGCTCAACGACCAGCCGCAGGTCCGCCCGTCGGTCCTTCCGGCAACGACGGTGGGAAATACTGGCTCAGGCACCGCTCCGGTCGATCTTCGCGGCCTCGGTACGAACCGCACCCTTGTCCTGCTCAACGGCCGCCGCTTCGTCGGCGAGGGCAATTTGAACGTGGTTCCGCTCAGCTTGGTGCAAAGGCTCGACCTCGTCACCGGCGGCGCCTCCGCCGCCTATGGGTCGGGCGCCGTCGCCGGCGTCGTCAACATCATCCTCGATACCAAGCTTGAAGGCATCAGGCTGGGCGCCGAGACGGGCATTTCCTCGCGGGGCGACGGCGAACGCTATCGGCTTGACGGTGCGTTCGGCACGAGTTTCGCCGACGGCAACGGTCACTTCATGATCGGCGCCGAATATGTCGACGACAAGGGTATTTCCCCTCACGGCCGCAAGTCGCGCCCGGGCCTGCGCGGCGGCGGGCAGACCGTTCTCAACGGACAGGTCGTGATCGCCGATGACGTGAATGCCGTAAGAAGCGAGTCGGGCCTGATCAGAAGCGGGATTTTTGCGGGTCAGACCTTCAACAATGACGGGACATTGCGCCCTTATCGTGGTCCGGGCGTCGGGAATATCGGCGGCGAGGATGCCTCGAACCTTTACGATCATATCTATTTGGCGGGACCGTTCGAACGGCTCAACGTTTATGGTCGCGTGAGCTATGATATTGGCGGTGCGACGATCTGGGCCGACGCCAATTACGGACGCGTCCGGTCCAGTTACGACTTTTTTCCGGACTATATCACTCCGGGCGATTTCGGCGCCGGGCCGATCACGGTTTCCGCGGCCAATCCTTTCCTCCCACAATCGCTACGGGATCAACTGGCTGCGGCCGGTGAAACCAGCTTCCTATATTCCCGTACCTTCACCGACATCTTCATGCTGAAATTCGAGTCGGAGCGGGAATATAAGGAAGGCGCAATCGGCATCGACGGCACCTTCGGCAATGGCTGGAAATATAGCGCCCATTACAGCCATGGCGAACTCGAGACGACCCAGGCACTCAACGACAACCGCGTGAGAGCGAATTACCTCAATGCGATCAATGCGGTTTCCAGCGGCGGCCAGATCGTCTGCGCCATCAATGCGGACGCCAATCCCGCGAACGACGATCCCGCATGTCGTCCGCTCAATATCTTCGGATCCGGCAATGCTTCGGCAGAGGCGATCGACTATGTCACTGCCGATCAGGGTGCGAGCGCGATCGCAAAGCTGGATGCAATGGGCGCGGAAGTGCAGGGCGATTTGTTTTCGCTGTGGGCCGGACCGATCACGGTCGCATTCGGCGTCGAAGCGCGATGGGAATCCTCGCGCGGCTTCCGTACGGCTGAGCAAATTGCCACCGCTCCGACGCTGGGCATTCCGCTCTACACCTCTGACGTCGCCGGCAAGTTCAACGTAAAGGAAGGCTTTGTCGAACTTGTCGTGCCGGTGATCGATGCGGAAGGCATCAAGATCGACACGAACGGTTCCGCCCGCTATTCCGATTACAGCACCAGCGGCGGCATTTGGTCTTGGAAGCTCGGTGGCACCGCCCGCTTGTTCAACGACCTGAGGTTGCGCATCGTTCGTTCCCGCGACATCCGTTCGCCGAGCATCAATGAGCTGTTCTCTATCAGGGCCGTCAATATCGGCCCGCAAGTCGATCTGGATACGGCGGGCCGCACCGGCATCCCCGGCTATAATCCCAACCCGGCCCAGGTGACGACCTATTCCGGCGGCAATCCGGATCTCGTGCCGGAGACCAGCAAGACCTTGTCCTTCGGCGGATCCTATCAGCCGAGCTTCATTCCTGGTTTGAGCTTGTCGGTCGATTATTACGACATCAAGATCAGTGGTGCGATCACCGTTATCTCGGCGTCCAACCTCACGGCGGCTTGCGCTGGCGGCAGTCAGGCAGCCTGTGACCGCATCACGCGTGACCCTGTCACGCAAACCCTGACCGAGGTGTTGACGAACCAGCAGAATATCGCCTCATTTTCCACGAGCGGTCTGGACTTCGAGGCCGCCTATCAGTTGCAGGTACGGCAGTTGATGGGCGACAAGCCGGGTTCGATCCGCTTCCGTGCCCTGGCGACGTACGTGAAGGATTATGTTTTCGACACTGGTTTCTATGCTACCGGCAGGACTGGGCCCGTTAATCTGGCGGGTGATGTGGGTGACGGCGTCACCGGTCTTCCGAAATGGCGGGGAACGTTCAGCGCAACCTATCAGGACGGGACGTTCGGCCTCGATGCACGCGTCCGCTATGTCGGTGGCGGCGTGTTCAACGAACTGCTTGACGGGACGGGCGGCCGTGTCAATTTGTCCAACAACAAGATCTCCGCACGGACCTATTTCGACCTTGGCGCTCAGTTCAAGGTCATGGACAGGTTCACCTTTTTTGGAAATGTGAGGAACTTGTTTGACGAGGCGCCGCCGATCAACACCACCGCCAGCGCGCATTATGATGCCATTGGCCGTTACTTCACCTTTGGAGCCAAGGTAAACTTCTAACCTCACCGAAGGCGGCAAAGGCATCCGCCTTCGTTCTGCTGAGGAAGATAATGGGAAGCGGGCGGCGGTCATTGATCGCCGCCCGTTTCATTTCTACACCTGTCACGTCTTTGAGTCGAACGGCTCGTCTGATGCCAGTGGTGCAATTGAGCCACCGGCTTCTCAAGCCCGTACAGAATGACGATCAACGGAAGTGCCGTCTGGCGGGCGGTGCGAGGCGAGCTTGGCCCCTCCGATGCACGTCATTTTCCGGGCGGATAAATTTTCTTTAACTGTTGCGCCGGCGCCACGCCCGCAGAGAGGACAGGCATCGTCCTCGCGCGTTCAGGCTTGTTTCATCCCAATAGGGTTCTTTGAATATCACGAAGACGGATTTTCATTTGTGAAATAATTGTGCACATGTGCGGCAAGCCCCCGATTCACGGGGCAAGATCCGTTGCATCTGCAGCTTATCATCCGGGAGGGAAGTCAAGAAATGACAATTCGTGGGGAAAATCGCCGTCGGCTCACTTTTGGCGCCAGCATGCTGGCGATCGGCGCGTCCTTCGCGGCGGCCGCTCCTGCTTACGCCCAGACGGCGGGGCAGCCAAACGACACGCCCGCCGAAGAGGCGGGTGCCGGGGAAAGCGGCAATGAGAATGAGATCGTGGTCACCGGATCGCGCATCGAGCGCGCCGGCTTCGATCAGCCGACGCCGACGACGGTCGTCGGCAACACCGAAATCCGCCAGGCCGCACAGCCGAACCTCCAGCAGGTGCTGAACGAGCAGCCGCAGATCCGCAACACGTCCAATCCGGCGGGAACGGTCGCCAATACCGGCAGCGGCACCGCGCCGGTCGACATGCGCGGCCTCGGCACCGCGCGGACCCTTACGTTGGTCAACGGACGGCGCTTCATCGGCGACAACAACCTCAACTTCGTTCCGACCAATCTGGTCGAGCGGATCGAACTCGTGACCGGCGGCGCATCCGCGGCCTGGGGTTCGGGCGCCGTCGCCGGCGTCGTCAACATCATCCTCAACGACGATCTCGAAGGCTTCTCGCTGGGCGCCAATACCGGCATCTCCTCGCGTGGCGATGGCTTTCGCTACGGCTTCGATGGTTCGTTCGGCACCCATTTCGCCGACGGCAGGGGCCATTTCATGGTCGGCGCGGAATATGTCCGCGACAAGCGGATCGGCCCCAATGGAATGAACGATCGCCCGTGGTACGGCGCGGACTTCGTCAATATCGGCGGCGGCCAGCTCGAGCTGCAGCCCAATATCAACAACAACCTCATCGTCGCGGGGCAGCCCGTCACCCTTGGCGGTACGATCCTCACCAGCTCGCTCGCCGGCCAGCTGTTCAATCCCGACGGGAGCCTGCGTCCCGCGACAGCTGCCGACGCGATCAACGTCTATGAAACGATCAACGTCAGGAGCCCGCTGGAGCGTATCGGCAGCTATGCGCGGGTCAGCTACGACGTTGGCGCCGGCGCGACGATCTGGGCCGACTTCGCTTATGGCAGGACGCGGGTGAACCAGCCGTTCCTGCCCGACACCTCGGCGATCGCCCTCAACATTTCGGCGACCAATCCCTTCCTGTCTCAGACTATCCGTGATCAACTGGCTCTGGCCGGGGATCCGGGCTTTCTTCTCGGGCGTCTGTCCGGCGACGCGCTTTTCCTGCAGTTCGAGGCGGAGCGCGAAACCTTCGAAGGCGCGGTGGGCATCGAAGGCAGTCTCGGCGGCGGCTGGAAATATGACGCCCATTTCAGTCATGGCCAAATCAAGAGCAAGCAGTTCATGCGCAACTCGGCGATCAGCGCGAACCTGGCCCGCGCGGTCAACGCCGTGCAGACCCCGGGCGGCATCGTCTGCGCGGTCAATGCGGATGCTAACCCGGCCAATGACGACCCCGCCTGCGTCGCCTTCAATCCGTTCGGGGTCGGCGCACCCTCGGCGGCTGCGATCGACTATGTGACCGGGACCCAGAGCTCCTTCAGCACCAGCAAGCTCGATTCCGCCGCCGTGCGGCTCCAGGGCAGCCCATTCTCTCTCTGGGCCGGCGAAGTCAGCGTCGCCTTCGGCGCCGAAGCGCGTTGGGAGGAGAATATCGCAACGAACGGGGAGCTGGACAGGCAGGGTGCATCCAGCATCTTCGGCACGCCTTTGTATCGCAACCCGACCAGCGGCCGCACAAACGTCAAGGAAGGCTTCGGCGAAATATTGCTGCCTTTGCTGGACACCGATCAGGTCAAGTTCGAGCTGAACGGCGCGGCCCGCTATTCCGACTATAATCGCAGCGGCGGAATATGGTCCTGGAAGGTCGGCGGAACCGCACGCCTGTTCGACAGTCTCCTGCTCCGGGCCACCCGTTCGCGCGACATCCGCGCGCCGGGCATTGGCGAGCTGTTCTCGGTCAGTGGGCTGAACATCAGGAACGTCGTCGATCTCGATCCGCCCCCGGGCGCCGTCGACGGACAGAATGGCTACGATGCCACGCCGACGATCAGGCTGCTGACGGGCGGCAACCCGAATCTGGTCCCGGAAATCGGCAAGACCTGGACCGTCGGCGCCAGCGTTTCGCCTTCCTTCCTGCGGGGCTTCAACCTGTCGGTTGATTATTACGACATCAAGATCAGCGGTGCGATCCAGGCGCCCGACACGCGGGATCTTACCCTGAACTGCTCGCAGGGCGATGCGGAGGCCTGCGCCCGCATCACCCGCGATCCCGTCACCGGAACGATCACGGAAGTCCGCGCGCAAAGCGCGAACATCGCCAGCCTGCAGACCAACGGCATCGACATCGAAGCTTCCTATCTGCTGCCGATGTCCAGCATTTCGAGCCTGCCGGGTTCGCTGCGCTTCCGCGTCCTGGCGAACTGGACGGACAAGCTGCTGACCCAGACGCCGACCTGCATCCTCCTCAACAGCTGCTTGCAGCCGATCGGCAGCGTCGGCGATACGGTGGTGGGCGGCGCTCCGCACTGGCGCGGGACGTTCAGCACCACCTACCAGAGCGACGCGCTCGGTCTCGATCTGCGCGTCCGCTACGTGGGCGGCGGCAAGTTCAACGAGGCCCAGACCAATATCGTCAATAACGACATCAGCTCCCGCATCTATGTGGACGTCGGTGCCCAGTTCAAGGTGATGGACAAGTTCACCTTCTTCGGAAATGTCCGCAACCTGTTCGACCGGGATCCGCCCCTCGCGATTCAGCTTGGCGGCACCCATTACGACACGATCGGCCGTTACTTCACGGCTGGCGTCAAACTGGATTTCTGATCGGGGCGATGTCCCGAGCCTCGGGTGTGGGACAGGATATGGCCTGTCGCCCGGGTTATGGATAAAGAAAGCGGGCGGTGGCTTGGGTCACCGTCCGCTTTCTTTTTACCGGTTCCCGGACATGGACCTTGGCCGGGCCTTTCGACTTCCGAGTATAAGGAAATTTCAGCTCCGCGCCGGTCCATCCCTCGGGGAGAAGTATAGGGGCATAGCCGCCAGCTATGGCAGGCCCAAACCTCTTCTGTTGCGTCGCGGGCGATATCGTGTGATTTTACGTATGGAAAAAATGTTCGGATTAAGCCATGAGAGTCCCCAACAGGATTCCTTCCGGGAATCGGACATGCTAAGCAGGAGATCGAGAAAGTGTCGACGATGACGGCCGCTGGCCAGGTTGAAGCGCAGGTGCGTGAGCTGCCGCGCCCCTATCTGCTGTTCCTGGGCGACAATGTGGACCCCAATTATGCGAAGACGGCCTTCGGGCTGCGCGATTGGGCCGGCGAGCTCTGCATCGGCGAATATGCGCTGCCCGGCGCGACCACCACCACCGGCCTTCCGGTGCTGACGCCGGCCGAGGCGGCGGCGAAGGGTGCCAGGTCGCTGGTGATCGGCGTCGTCGTCAGCGGCGGGATGATCTCGCCCAAATGGATCCCGACCCTGATCGAGGCGATCGAGGCCGGCCTCGACATCGTCAGCGGCATGCATGCCAGGCTGGTCGACATCCCGGAGCTGAAGGCGGCCGCCGACCGGGCCGGGCGCGCGCTGATCGACATCAGGACGCCGCCGCGGAACCTGCCGGTCGGCAAGGGTCTCAAGCGCGGCGGCAAGAGGCTGCTGACGGTCGGTACCGATTGCGCGCTCGGCAAGAAATATACCGCGCTCGCGATCGCCCGCGGGCTGAAGGCACGCGGGCTCGACGTCGATTTCAGGGCCACCGGCCAGACCGGGATCATGATCGCCGGCCGAGGCATACCGATGGACGCGGTGGTCGGCGACTTCATCTCGGGCGCCGCCGAGATACTGTCGCCGGATGCCGCGCCCGATCATTGGGACGTGATCGAGGGCCAGGCATCCTTGTTCCACCCTTCTTATGCCGGCGTGTCGCTGGGCCTGCTCCATGGCAGCCAGCCCGACGTGTTTGTCATCTGCCATGAGGCGGGGCGGACCACGACCATGGGCCATCCGACCTATCCGCTGCCGAGCATCGAAGAGGTGATGGACCTCACCATCCGCCAGGGCAGCCGCACCAACAAGGTGATACGATGCGCCGGCGTCAGTCTCAATACGGCCAAGCTCGGGCCTGAAGAAGCCGAAGCCGTGATCGCCGCCGAATGCGACCGCCTGGGAATGCCGGTCGCCGATCCGATGCGCCCCGGCCCGGCCTTCGAGAAGCTGCTCGACGCCTGCATCGCCTGACGGCGGGGCAAAGGCGCGGCCCTGATCTGGGTGCTGTTGCGGTCACGGGCCGGCTTGGGCAAGCTGGCCCCGCCGGCTTCCGGGCCGGGCAGGGCGCGGAAGGCTGTCGGGTAGCGAAGGAGGCGGTATGAGATATTTCGCAGCATGGGCGCTGGCATCGTTCCTAGCGGCGCCGGCCTTGGCCGCGCCGCCCTCTGGCTTCGACCAGCGCGTGGAGGCGCTTCGCCGATCGTTCGGCGCGCCGGGCGTCTCCATCGCGATCGTGGAGGATGGCAAGCCCACTCTTGCCCGGGGCTATGGCGTCCGCGTCCATGGCAAGCCGGAGCCGGTCGGCCCGGAGACGATTTTCGCCACAGGATCGACCGGCAAGGCCTTCACCGTCGCGGCGCTCGCCATCCTGGTCGATCAGGGCACGATCGGCTGGGACGATCCCGTCATCGATCACATGCCGGATTTCCGCATGTGGGATCCCTGGGTGACGCGCGAAATGACGATCCGCGACCTGCTCGTCCATCGCAGCGGGCTTGGCCTCGGCGCCGGCGATCTGCTGTTCGTCCCGCGCAGCGACCTTTCGCGCAAGGAATCGGTGCGGCGCCTCCGTTACATCAAGCCGGCCACCAGCTTCCGCAGCGCCTATGCCTATGACAATGTCCTCTACATGGCCGCCGGCCAGCTGATCGAGGAGGTGACGGGCCAGACCTGGGAGGAATTCGTCAAGGCCAACATCTATCGCCCCGCCGGCATGGATGTTTCCACCGTCGACGATGCCGGTCGTATCGCAACCGCCAATCGGGCGCGGCCGCATGCGCGGCTGAACGGCCCGATCCGCGGGCTCGGCGATCTGGAGCCGCTCGACGAGACCGCGGACCAGGCGTCCAACGTCGCCCCGGCCGGGGGTCTCGCGATCAGCGCCGACGACATGACGCGGTGGCTGATGATCCAGCTCGCCCACGGCAAGCTGCCGGAAGGTGATGGCCGCCTGTTCAGCGCGGAGGCCGCCGCCGAGATGTGGCGTCCGGTCACCTTGCAGCCGGTCGATCCGGTCCCGGCCGATCTGCAGCCGACCCAGCCGATGTTCTCCACTTATGCGCTCGGCTGGGACGTCCAGGATTATCGCGGTGCCAAGATCGTCTGGCATGGCGGGGCCGTGTTCGGCTCGCTGACCGCGGTGGTGCTGATCCCCGACCGCAATGTCGGCTTCTCCATCGCCACGAACAGCGAAGAGGGGCAGATCGTTCGCGGCCTGATGTACGAATTGCTCGATCATTATCTGGGCCTGCCCAAGGCCGGATGGCCCGAGAAGCTGGCCGCGCACAAGGCCCGGCGCGCGGCTGCCGCCGTCAAGGCCGTCCAGGCCGAAGGCGCGGCGCGGGCCAGGGTCGGGCCGTCGCTTCCCCTGATCCGCTACGCCGGCGATTATGCCGATCCCTGGTACGGGACGATCTCGGTGCGCAGGGTGGGGGACAGGCTCCGGGTCGATTTCCCGCACACGCCGGGGCTCAGCGCGACGCTGGAACATTGGCAATATGATACGTTCCGGACGGCGTTCAACGACAGGGGCATGGAACCCGCCTTCATGACCTTCAGCCTCGATGCCGACGGCAAGGTCGATCGTATCACCATGAAGCCGGTCTCGCCGCTGGCGGATTTCAGCTTCGATTATCAGGATCTTCTCTTCACTCCGGTGAAGGCTTCGCGCTAAGCAGATCGGGATCAGCGGCCCTCGGGCGTGATCCACGGCGCCGAGCAGATGGACAGGATCCGGCATCTGTCCTCGCCCTTGGCAAGATAAGCGTGCGGCATCGCGCTGTCGAAATAGACGGATTCGCCCGGCACCAGCGTGACCGGCGCATAGGCGCCGGTGTGGAATTCGAGCAGGCCCTCGATCACGAAGATGAATTCCTCGCCGGGATGGCTCAGGAACTCGTCCACCTCGTCCAGCGTCCGCGCCTTGACCTCGCCGATGATCGGCGTGAACTGCTTGTGGAGGATGTCGGAGCTCAGATAGCGCAGGGTCTGCTGCGCCATGTCCAATATTTCGCCGCTGCCGATCCGGTTTACGCTCCGCCGCTGCTTATTGTCCTGGCTTTCGATCGGCACCGCGGAAAGCAGCTTGGCGATGTCGATCGCCAGGCCGTTACTGAGCTTGCTCAGCTGCCCGTAGGTCGGGGAGATCTGGTCGTTCTCGATCCGCGACAGGGTCGATACCGGCAATCCCGTGCGCTCGCTGACGAAGGCCAGGGTCCAGCCGCTCTCGCGCCGATATTTCCGCAGGATCGATCCGGGCTTCGCCACTGGCCGCACCTTTTGCTCCTCCTGTCGCCGTTGCGCGATTAGCTAGCGGCTGGCATAAGCCGGCGCAAAGGCTTTGCACCCCCTGAATCCGGTTGCATTTTCACGAAATTTGCGGATATGGAAATCCGATTCCTTCCGCTGAGGAAGCGTTATCGGTTGATAACAGGGGAAAAGTTCAGGATCGGAGCGGGGGCCGCTCGTTCGGCTCCGACGCAACGCCCGGCCATCGCGCCCGGCACGCTTGCGCGCGGCGTGCGAAACGGGCGCATATGATCCTCTTGCATTTGACCCCAGTTTCTAGGACGGCTGGTTTTGGCCTGATCGGAAGCGACGGAAAAATCCGTCTTGCCCGATCCGGTCCCGGATTTCTCTCAACATCCGCGTCGCCTGGGCGGCGCGGACCGATCATGAAGACAAGGCTCGATAGTGAACCAGCAAAGCAATCTCCCGGCCGCAGAAGCAATCACCCTTCCGCAGCCATATCTTTTGTTCCTCGGCGACAATCGCGAGCCGGGCTATGCCAAGACGGCCTATGGGCTGCGGGATTGGGCCGGCGATCTGTGCATCGGCGAATATAAGCTCGACGATCAGACGACGACCACCGGCCTGCCCCAGCTCACCCCGGCCGAAGCCGCGGCCAAGGGCGCCAAATCGATGGTGATCGGCGTCGCCAATAGCGGCGGCTTCATCCCGCCCTCCTGGATTGCCGGCCTGGTCGAGGCGCTGGAGGCGGGGCTCGACCTCATCTCCGGCATGCATATGCGCCTCGCCGATCTTCCCGAGCTGCGCGAGCCTGCCGAACGGCTCGGCCGCCGGCTGATCGACATCCGCACGCCGCCCAGGAACATTCCGATCGGCACCGGCCGCAAGCGCACCGGCAAGCGGCTGCTCGCGGTCGGCACCGATTGCGCGCTCGGCAAGAAATATACGGCGCTCGCCATCGCCCGCGGCTTCAAGGCGCGCGGCATCGACGCGGATTTCCGCGCGACCGGCCAGACCGGGATCATGATCGCCGGCGGCGGCATTCCGATGGACGCGGTGGTGGCGGATTTCTCCGCCGGCGCCGCCGAAATCCTCAGCCCCGATGCCGCGCCCGATCATTGGGACGTGATCGAAGGGCAGGGCTCCTTGTTCCACCCGGCTTATGCCGGCGTCTCGCTGGGCCTGCTCCACGGCAGCCAGCCCGACGTGATCGTCGTCTGCCACGAAGCGGGCCGCGAACATGTGCTCGGCCATCCCGGCTATGTCCTGCCCAGCCTCCAGGAGACGATCGATCTCCACCTCCGCCTCGGCAGCCGCACCAATCCGGCGATTCGCTGCGGCGGCATCAGCCTCAACACGTCGAAGCTGTCGGCGGAGGAAGCCGATGCTTTGTGCGCCAGCGAATCCGAACGGCTCGGCCTGCCGGTCGCCGATCCGGTGCGCGGCGGCCCGGCGTTCGAGCGGCTGCTCGACAATTGCCTCGCCTGAGCATCTGAGCGCCCGGATCCTTCCCGGCGCGCTCGGCTTCGTTCAGGCTATTTGGGGGCGGCGCCGGCCTCGGCCAGCGCCGCTTCGAACAGCTTCACCAGCCGGTCGCCCGCGCTGCATTCGCCCTCCGCCTCGCAGATCGGCTGGACCGACATCACCGTCCGCAGGATCGTCGTGCCCATCAGCAGCGCCAGCGCCAGGCTGGCGCGGATGTCGGCATCGTCTCCGTCCAGCAACGCGGCCATCGGCGCCAGCATGTCGTCGCGGAACGCCGTCCGCACCAGTTCCGCGGCCTTGGGCGACGAAGCCGATCGGACGACGATCAGCAGCCTTTCGAGATGCGCGATATCGCCCTGGCCGTCCTGCTCCAGCGCCATTGCGGTCAGATAGGCGGGAAGGTTGCGCGCGTTCAGCCCCGCCTGGAACTTGTCTTCCTTGCCCTCGCGCAGCACTTCCTTGAACAAATCTTCCTTGCTGCCGAAATAGCGGCTGACCAGCGCCACGTCGACGCCGGCATCGCCGGCAATGTCGCGCAGCCCGACATTCTCGTAACTTTCCTGCAGGAACCGCCGCCGCGCCGCCGTCAGCATCGCCTGCCGGGTGGCGGCGGCATTCTTGGCGCGGGGTATGGGGCACAACATGGCATCCGGTCTATCATCTGCACGCCCCACGTCAACAATTGCTGACTTGTCGGGTCTACACTTGTTGACACCGTCTGGGCCGAAGCCTAGTCAGCGCCCGTTGACTTGAGCGAACACGCTGTTGGGGGAGGCGGTCGGAGCGCCCCTTTTTCGGCCTACGCCTTTCGGAAAAACAAGCGCATTATGAAAATCAATGCTTTAGCCGCCGCCGTCGCTGCTTCGATCCTGCTCCTCGCCGGCTGCTCGAAGGGCGAATCGGCCGCGCCGCCGCCGCCGCCACAGGTCACCGTCGCCAATCCGCGGGTCGAGGCGGTGGTCGACTGGGACGAATATGTCGGCCGGTTCGAGGCGGTCCAGAGCGTCGACGTCAAGCCGCGCGTCACCGGCTACCTGCGCACCGTCGCCTTCCGCGACGGCCAATATGTCCGCGCCGGCCAGACCCTGTTCACCGTCGATGCCCGGCCCGCCCAGGCCCAGCTCGATCAGGCGCGGGCCCAGCTCGCCCGCGCCCAGGCGACCCTGGTCAATGCCCGCACCGAGCTCGCCCGATCGGAAACGCTGGCGAAATCGCAGGCGGCGAGCAAGGAAGAGGTCGAACAGCGCCTGGCCGCCGTCCGCGCCGGCGCCGCCGATGTCGCGGCCGCCCAGGCGGCGGTCCGCGCCCAGCAGCTCAATGTCGGCTTCACCCGGGTCACCGCGCCGATTTCGGGCCGCATCTCGGAACGGCTGGTCGATCCCGGCAACGCCGTCAGCGCCGATGAAACGGTGCTGACCCGCATCGTCTCCACCGATCCCATCCATTTCGCCTTCGAAGGATCGGAGGCCCTGCTGCTCAAATATCTGCGCCAGGATGCCGGCGCCACGCCCGGCACCCAGGTCCGCATCCGCCTCCAGGACGAAGCCGATTACAGCCATGCCGGCCGGCTCGATTTCGTCGACAACGAGGTCAAGACCGGCGCCGGCACGATCCGCGCCCGCGCTTTGGTCGCCAATCCCGACGGCTTCCTGCGCCCCGGCATGTTCGGCCATATGCGCCTCGCCGGCTCCAATCCCTATCGCGCCATGCTGGTGCCGGATACCGCCATCGTCACCGATGCCGCCCGCCGCATCGTCTATATCGTCGGCAAGGCCAATGTCGTCGCTCCGCGCCCGGTCGATCTCGGCCCCGTGATCGGCAATCTGCGGGTGATCCGCAGCGGCATCTCGCCCGATGATCGCGTCATCATCGGCGGCATCCAGCGCGCCTTTCCGGGCCAGAAGGTGCAGCCCAAGCCCGGCCGGGTGCCGCCGCTGGCGGTGCCGGAGGGCGGTTCGGCCGCGCCCGCCGCTTCCGCGCCGGCCTCGACGGCGACGCCCGTCGGCCCGGCGTCGCGCTAGGGCATCGGCGCCATGAACATTTCAGCCTTCTTCATCGAACGGCCGATCTTCGCCGCCGTGATCGGCATCTTCATCACCCTGATCGGCGTCTTTTCCTATCCTCAGCTGCCGCTGTCGCAATATCCGGAAATCGCGCCGCCGACGGTTCAGGTGAATGCCTTCTTCCCCGGCGGCTCCGCCGAAAGCATGGCCGAAACCGTGTCGCTGCCGCTCGAACAGGCGATCAACGGCGTCGAGGACATGCTCTACATGTCCTCTTCCTCGACCTCGTCGGGCCAGACCGTCGTCACCGTCACCTTCGAGCCCGGCACCGACCTGGATGAAGCGCAGGTGCTGGTGCAGAACCGGGTCAACACCGCCTTGCCGCGCCTGCCCGAACAGGTCCGCCAGATCGGCGTCACCGTCAACAAGGCGGCGGTCGGCTTCCTGATGATCGCCGCGCTCACCGCCGAAGATCCCCAGGTCGATATCGATTATGTCGGCAATTACGCCAATTCGGTGGTCCGCGATCGGCTGCTCCGGCTGGAGGGCGTCGGCGACGTGCTCGTCTTCGGCGGCGGCAATTATTCGATGCGGATCTGGATCGATCCCGATCGCGCCGCCGCCCGCAACCTGACCGCGGGCGAAATCGTCACGGCGCTGCGCACCCAGAATGTGCAGGTCGCCGGCGGCGCCGTCGGCCAGCCGCCTTATGCGGGCGGCAATCCCGCCTTCGAACAGCCGATCGAGGTCAAGGGCCGGCTCAGCGATCCCGCCGAATTCGCCGATGTCGTCATCAAGACCGGCGCCGACGGATCCATCACCCGCATCCGCGACATCGGCCGGGTCGAGCTGGGATCCCAGGAATATGGCGTCCGCGCCCAGTTCGGCGGCAAGCCCGGCGTCGCCCTCGCCATGATCCAGCAGCCCGGCTCCAACGCGCTCGATTCCGCCAACCGGGTGCTGGCCGATCTGGAGGATGCGGCCAGGGAATTCCCGCCCGGCATCGGCTGGACCATCCCCTACAATCCCACCGAATATGTCCAGGCGTCGGTCGATGCGGTGCAGGAAACCCTGATCGAGGCGATCGTGCTGGTCGTCATCGTCGTCATCGCCTTCCTGCAGACGTGGCGCGCCTCGATCATCCCGATCGTCGCCATCCCGATCGCCCTGATCGGCACCTTCGCGGTCCAGCTCGCGCTGGGCTTCTCGATCAACTCTTTGTCGCTGTTCGGCCTCGTCCTCGCCGTCGGCATCGTCGTCGACGACGCCATCGTCGTGGTGGAGGCGGTGGAAAAACATATCCGCGAAGGCATGGCGCCGCGCGCCGCCGCCCACCGCACCATGCAGGAAGTGTCGGGCGCGCTCATCGCCATCGGCCTTGTCCTGTCGGCCGTCTTCATCCCGACCGCCTTCGTGTCCGGCATTCCCGGCATCTTCTACCGCCAGTTCGCGATCACCATCTCGGCGGCGGCGATCATCTCGCTCCTGGTTTCCTTGACCTTGTCGCCGGCGCTCGCCGCTTTGCTGCTGAAGCCGCACGACGTGAATGCGGTCGATGCAGGGTCGCGCTGGCTGCGGCCGGTGCGGGTCGCCGGGCAGAAATTCAACAGCAGTTTCGAATGGCTGGCCGATCGCTATGGCCGCTTCACCGCGAAGGCGGTGCGCATGGTGGCGATGCTGCTCATCGTCTATGCCGGCCTGCTCGCGCTCACCGGCTGGCGGCTGCTCGACACGCAGACCGGCTTCATCCCCGAACAGGATCAGGGCGTCCTCATCGGCATCATCCAATTGCCGCCCGGCGCCTCGCTCGATCGCACCACCGAAGTCGTCAACAAGGCGCAGCGCATTGCCTTCGAAACGCCCGGCATCATCAATTCCGGCAGCTTCGCCGGTTTCGAAGGCGCCAGTTTCTCCCAGGCCTCCAATGCCGGCACCATGTTCCTGAAGCTCAAGCCGTTCGAGGAACGCCGCGGCGAGGAAGGCATGACCGCCACCGAACTGGCCGGCACCCTGACCATGAAGATGGCGCAGGAGATTGAGGAGGCGCAGATCTTCTTCATCGCCCCGCCGGCCGTCGAGGGGCTCGGCAATGGCAGCGGCTTCATGATGATGCTGCAGCAGAAATCCGGCGTCGATTATCGCGCGCTCGAAGGCGTCACCATGAACATGATGATGTCGGCCGCCCAGGTTCCGGAGGTCACCCAGGTCTTCTCCTTGTTCAACACCGGCTCGCCGCGCATCGTCGCCGATGTCGATCGCGATCGCGCGCAATTGCTCGGCGTCCAGCCGAACCAGGTCTATGACGCGCTCGGCACCTATCTCGGCTCCACTTATGTCAACGATTTCAACATGCTCGGCCGCACCTTCCGCGTGACCGCCCAGGCGGAGCCGACCGCGCGCGACGATCTCGCCGATGTCGGCCGGCTGCAGGTCCGCTCGGTCAGCGGCGAAATGGTGCCGCTCTCCTCGGTCGCGACCCTCCGCCACGATAGCGGCCCGTCGCGCGTCGTCCGCTACAACATGCTGCCGGCTGTGGAGCTGCAGGGCGCGGCCGCGCCGGGCGTCTCCTCGGGCGCGGCGCTGGCGGCGATGGAGCAGCTCGCGGCCGAAAAGCTGCCGCCGGGCTTCACCTATGAATGGACCGGCCTTGCTTATCAGGAGATCGCGGCGGGCAATACCGCGCCGATGATCTTCCTGCTCGCCGTCTTCTTCGTCTTCCTGGTGCTGGCCGCCCAATATGAGGCGCTGACATTGCCGCTCGCCGTCATCCTGATCGTGCCGATGTGCATCCTCGCCGCTCTGGTCGGCGTCAATCTGCGCGGCCAGGACAATAATATCCTGACCCAGGTCGGCCTGGTCGTGCTGGTCGCGCTCGCTGCCAAGAACGCCATCCTGATCGTCGAATTCGCCAAGCAGGCGGAAGATCATGGCGAGGATCGCTTCCAGGCCGCCGTCACCGCCGCCCGTCAGCGGCTGCGGCCGATCCTGATGACCAGCTTCGCCTTCATCTTCGGCGTCATCCCGCTCGCCATCGCGGTCGGGCCGGGATCGGAGATGCGGCAGTCGCTCGGCACCTCGGTCGCTTTCGGCATGGTCGGCGTGACCCTGTTCGGCCTCATCTTCACGCCGGTCTTCTACGTGCTCACCCGCGGCTGGGCGGAAAGATATGAATCCTGGCGGGATCGGCGCCGGGCGGCCGCCGCGCCGCCGCTGACGCCGGAGGAAGGGAAGGCATGATGCGCATCCGGTCCTTCGCCGCCTTGCTTCTGCTCGGCCTCTCCGCCTGCACCACCGTCGGCCCCGATTTCGCCTCGCCCACGGCCGAGGCCCCGGCCCAGGCGCCCTTCCTCGGCACCGCCTCGCCTCTGTTCGAAGCCAGCGAGCCGCCGGGCCGCTGGTGGAGCCTGTTCGGCGATGCCCGCCTCGACGCTTTGGTCGAAGAGGCGTTGCGCGCCAACACCGATCTGCGCGTCGCCGCCGCCAATCTGGCGCGGGCGCGCGCCGTCCTGCGCGAAGTCCGCAGCAACCGGCTGCCCTCCACCGATATCGCCGGCTCGGTCAATTACGGCCAGGCCTCCGGCCAGGCGCAGGGCCTGGACGAAAAGCTTCCCACCGGCGAAACCTACGATATCGGGCTCGACGTCGGCTATCAGCTCGATCTGTTCGGCCGCATCCGCCGCGCTGTGGAGGCCGGCCGCGCCGATGTCGAGGCGCAGCAGGCCGCGCTCGATGTCACCCGCATCTCGGTCGCCGCCGAAACCGCCCGCGCCTTCGCCGATGTCTGCAGCGCCGGCCGGCAGCTGGAGGTCGCCCGGCGTAGCCTGGAGGTTCAGCAGCGCACCTTCGATCTCACCCGCCGCCTGCTCGAAGGCGGGCGCGGCACCGCCCTCGAAACCGGCCAGGCCGGCGCCTTGCTGGAACAGACCCGCGCCGCCATCCCGACGCTGGAGGCGCAGCGGCAGACCGCGCTCTACCGGCTGGCCTTGCTCACCGGGCGGCCGCCGGCTTCCTTCCCGCGCGAGGTCGCCGATTGCGTGCGGCCGCTCGCCCTCGCCGCGCCGATCCCGGTCGGCGACGGCGCCGGCCTGCTCGCCCGCCGGCCGGACATACGCGCCGCCGAACGCCGGCTCGCCGCCGCCACTGCCCGCATCGGTGTCGCCACGGCCGATCTCTATCCCGATGTCCGCATCGGCGCCTCGATCGGCTCCACCGCCACGTCGATCGGCGATCTCGCCTCCGGTTCGGCCTTCCGCTTCGGCATCGGCCCGCTCATTTCCTGGTCCTTCCCCAACACCGCCTTGGCCCGCGCCCGCATCGCCCAGGCGGAAGCCGATGCCGACGCCGCTCTGGCCACCTTCGACGGCACCTGGCTCGGCGCGCTCGAGGAAACCGAAAGCGCGCTCGCCCGCTACGCCCGCGAACGCGAACGCGTCGCCACCTTGGCCCGCGCCCGCGAACAGAGCGGCGAAGCCGCCCGCATCGCCCGCCTCCGCTACGAAGCCGGCCGCGAAGGCTTCCAGATCGTCCTGGAGGCCGAACGCTCCCTCGCCCAGACCGAAGCCGCTTTGGCCCAGGCCGAAGCCCAGCTCTCCACCAACCTCATCGCCCTGTTCCTGGCCCTCGGCGGCGGCTGGTCGACCTAGGAAGACGAGAGCGAAAAGGGCAGGGACCACCCACACCCCCACACTCCCAAACCGTCATCCTGAACTCGATTCAGGATCCAGCCCGGAGCCCCCCGCCACGCCAGACCAGCCACCACCACCCCCGGCACCCCCCTGGAGGCCGGATCAAGCCCGGCATGACGAAGGCGGAAAAGGCAGTGGGCCACCCCACACCCCCCCACCCCCAATCGTCATCCTGAACTTGATTCAGGATCCAGCCCGGAGCCCCCCTCCACGCCAGACCAGCCAGCACCACACCCGCCACCCCCCTGGATGCCGGATCAAGCCCGGCATGACGAAGGCGGAAAAGGCAGTGGGCCACCCCACACCCCCCCACCCCCAATCGTCATCCTGAACTTGATTCAGGATCCAGCCCGGAGCCCCCCTCCGCGCCCGCCCAGCCCACCCCACACCCCCCCCCCCCCAGGATGCCGGATCAAGCCCGGCATGACGAAGAAAGGGCAGGAGCCCCTCCCACCCCCACACCCTCAGGACGTCATCCTGAACGCGATTCAGGATCCAGCCCGGAGCCCCCCTCCGCGCCCGCCCAGCCCACCCCACACCCCCCCCCCCCCAGGATGCCGGATCAAGCCCGGCATGACGAAGAAAGGGCAGGAGCCCCTCCCACCCCCACACCCTCAGGACGTCATCCTGAACGCGATTCAGGATCCAGCCCGGAGCCCCCCTCCGCGCCCGACCAGCCAACACCACACCCGCCACCCCCCTGGATGCCGGATCAAGCCCGGCATGACGAAGAAAGGGCAGGAGCCACTCCCACCCCCACACCCTCAGGACGTCATCCTGAACGCGATTCAGGATCCAGCCCGGAGCCCCCCTCCGCGCCAGACCAGCCAACCACCACACCCGCCATCCCCCTGGATGCCGGATCAAGCCCGGCATGACGAAGGCGGAAAGGGCAGGGGACCACCCCCACACCTCCACCGTCACCCAACCCACCCCAAAACCCCCACGTCATTGAGCCCAAATTAACCCCACCCCTTTATCCACCTCCCGAAGTCGAACAGGGACCGATCGGTTGCAGACCAAAGTACATCTCATCGCCGCTGCGCGCCCCAATCTCATGAAGGTCGCGCCGCTCTGGCACGCTCTGGCCGCCGCGGAGGGCTTCGCGCCCGTCCTGGTCCACACCGGCCAGCATTATGATCGCAACATGTCGGGCGCGATCCTGGAGGATCTGCATCTGCCGGCGCCCGATCACCATCTCGGCATCGGTTCCGGCTCCCATGCCGAACAGACGGGCGGCGTGATGATCGCCTATGAAAAGGTCGCCGTCGAACATCGGCCGGACTGGATCGTCGTCGTCGGCGATGTCAATTCCACCTTGGCCTGCGCGATTGTCGGCGCGAAACTGCACATCCCGACCGTGCATCTGGAGGCCGGGCTCCGTTCCCGCGACCGCACCATGCCGGAGGAGATCAACCGGCTGGCCACCGATGTCCTGTGCGATGTCCTCTGGACGCCGTCTCCCGATGGCGATGCCAATCTCCTGTCCGAAGGCATCCCGGCCGACAGGATCACCCGCGTCGGCAACATCATGCTCGACAGCTTCGAGCTTGTCCGGCCGAAGATCGAGGCCGCCGACATGCGCGGGGAACTCGGCCTTCCCGATGGCCCTTATGGCGTCGTCACCCTGCACCGCCCGTCCAACGTCGATGATCCGGCCAAGCTGGAAGCCTTGGCCGCCGCCCTGCGCGAGGTACAGCAGAGGCTCCAGCTCGTCTTTCCTGTCCACCCCCGCACCGCCGCCCGCCTGGCCGAAACCGGCCTCCGCGAAGGGCTGGAGGCGGCCGGCATCCGGCTGATCGATCCGCTTCCTTATGTCCGCTTCATGGGCCTCGTCGTCGGCGCCTCGGCCGTCGTCACCGATTCCGGCGGCGTACAGGAAGAAACCACCTATCTCGGCATTCCCTGCCTAACCCTGCGCGAGAATACCGAGCGGCCGATCACCATCGATGAAGGCACCAATCGCCTGGCCACCGCCGCCACGCTCGTTCAGCGGCTGGACGAGGCGCTGGCGACCCCGCCCGCCCAGCGCAGGCGCCCCGATCTGTGGGACGGCAATGCCGCCCGGCGATGCGTCGACGATCTCCGCCGCAGGATGGCGCAATCCCCCCTAAACGATCAGGCGCGCCACCGTTAAAGCGACGGCCACCGGCACCGCCGCGGCCGCCGCGATGTGGAGCAGCCTCTGGTCCATCCGCGGCTTCCATTCGTCCGGCCGCGGGGCAGGGGGCGCCGCGTCGCTCGCGATCAGCGCCGCCACCGACATGTTGATCTTCACCGCGACGCTGCTGGGCGTGCGCGCCAGGATATAGGCGATCCGCCGCGCCGCTTCTTCGTTCCCGGCCGCCTCATAGGCCTGCAGATTGTGGCACAGGAAGTTCAGGTTTGCGGCATCATCGCTCTTGCCGCCCCGCGCGTTGCGCAGCACCGCCAGGGGAGTAAGCACCAGGCCCGGCAGGCTCCACCATCCGAACAGCCCCGATATCAGGCTCGATCGCAGCGATTCCCTTCGGGCACAGGAAGGGCAGAAGATTCCGCTGCTTTCCTTGCGCCAGCTCAACAGCAGCAGGGAGAAGATCGAGGCATAGCTCGCCTGGCGCGGCTGCGCCGTCGCCTCGCCGCAGCGCGAGCAGGTAAGCGGCACGGGAATGCGCACGCGCTTCGGTGCCGCTTCGTGTCCATTCGGCGCACGCGCCGGTACCGACTCGCCAGGGTCCCGATCTACCAGCGCCAGATAGGCATCATTGATTTGCTGGAATCTCTGCAGTGCATTGCGGCGGCGATTGATGTCGGGATGCCACTTCTTCGCCAACTCGAGATAAGCCGCACGCACCTCGGCTCTGCTCGCCCGTTTGGGCAAGCCTAAAGCGCGATAATGTCGGGCAAGCTCTGCCGCCATATAATCCCCAGCGAGTTATCATAATGGCGAATGAAGCGTGCGACAATTCGGATTGATGTGGGCGGGTCATATGGACACGGCAGCGCTCACTTGACTAGGTCGCAACCCTGTGCGGCGGAATCAAACAGGCAGAGCACCAATTTTGAGTATTCAAATGCCCGTTGAAATGGCGTGTTGAATCGGGGCGCGGAATGAACTCGGTCCTGAGGAACGCCTATCGACACCTCCCGGAGGAACTGCGCCGAGCTGTGCTTGTCAGGCGCAGGGCGAGGCTATGGCTGCGGGCGGGAATTGTATTTGTTCATGTCCCAAAGGCCGCAGGAACCAGCATCAACTTGGCACTATATGGGCGTTTCGTCGGTCATCCTCACGCATCGGATATTTGTCGCTGGGCTCCATCTGAAGTCCGCGCGCTTCCGCTATTTTCGGTGGTCCGCAATCCGTGGGATAGGTTGGTGTCGGCATATCGCTTCGTGCGCCGCGGGGTTGGAATAGGGGAAGCCCGTGCCGGCATCTGGAAATCGGAACGATATCAGGTGCCGGAGTTTCGAAGTTTCGAGATATTCGTGAAGGATTGGTTGGCTCGCAGGGACATCGTGCGACTGGATGGGGTCTTCAGGCCGCAATGGCTGTTCGTGTGTGACTCGGATAGAAAGCCGCTCCCGGAGCATATCGGCCGGCTCGAGGACCTTGCCCCCACCTACGATTTCATTAGGCAGAATTTGGGGGCTGCGCCGCATTTTGCTCACACCAATCTTTCAGGCGAAGCAGTCGACTATCGCAAGCTTTACACACCGGATTTGGTGAGGCAGGTCGGGGATTTATATGCTGAGGACATTAGCATTTTCCGCTATGATTTTTAATCAGTCCTATATCTGCTTTGCCCATTTTAATTGACCCAAACGGGGAACGTGCTTCTCTTCCAGAAGCACCGCCGCGGGGGCGACTTCCCGACGCTTGGTTTTCGAGAGGACGGCAGCAAACGCGTATGACAGGTTCCAAGGAAAATGATCGGCAGGCCGAGCCGATCTTCGTAACGCGGCCTTCGCTCCCCTCGCTGGAAGCCTTCACGGAATCGCTCCGCCAGATTTGGGACACCAAGATGCTGACGAATGCCGGCCCGTTCCACCAGGAACTGGAGCATCGTCTTGGCGAATATCTTGGCGTCGAGCATGTTTCGCTGGTGAATAACGGCACCGTTGCGCTGATCATCGCGCTGCAATTCCTCGAAAGGCGCGGTGAAGTCATCACCACGCCTTACTCCTTCGTCGCGACCACCAACGCTTTGATATGGACCGGATTCACCCCGGTCTTCGTCGATATCGATCCCATGACCTGCAACCTCGATCCGGCCAGGATCGAGGCTGCCATTACCGCCGATACGGTCGCCATCCTGCCCGTTCATTGCTATGGCAACCCTGCCGATGTGGAGGCGATTCAGGCAATTGCGGACCGCCACGATCTCCATGTCATTTATGATGCCGCTCATGCGTTCGGTGTCAGGGACAATGGCAAGAGCATATTGGGCTGTGGCGATCTTTCCACCTTGAGCTTCCACGCCACCAAGGTCTTCAACACGTTCGAAGGCGGCGCGATCATCTCGCGCGATGCAGCCGCAAAGACCCGTATTGGCCATCTCCGGAACTTTGGCTTCGTCGATGAAGTGACCGTTGTCACGTCCGGTATGAACGGGAAGATGTCGGAGATAAATGCGGCATTCGGTCTTCTGCAGCTGAAACATGTGAGCGAGGAGATCGAAAAAAGACGGATCGTCTCCGAATATTATCGTCAAGCTCTCGATGGCGTGCAGGGTGTGGATTGCTTGGCCGTGGCGGATTCTGTCGCCGGCAACTACGGATATTTTCCGATTTTTGTGAAGGCGGATTTCCGCATTGGGCGTGACGAATTATACGATCTCCTGAAATCCAACGGAATCTACAGTCGGCGATATTTCTACCCGCTCATTTCTTCCTTCCCCATGTATCGGGATCTTCCCTCCGCCCGACCGGCCAATCTTGGCCATGCCATAAGGATAGCCAACGAAGTTCTGTGTCTGCCGATCTATGCTGATCTTGACCTCGAGACTGTCGACAAGATTGTCGATCTCATTGAGAACGGCTGATGTGGACGATCGGCACGCCGACGGCTGCTGATAGGCGGATGGGGGGACTTGCCTTGGCGGTGGAGACGCGTCGGCTGGACATGTCTCGTGGACATCGGACCATCGAATGAGCGTCGAGAAGGGCGTGGCCGCTGGCAAATGGAGCGCCGCGGATATCTCCATTCGGCTGGTTCTGAACTTCGCCGTCTCGGTAATCTTGGCCCGCATTCTCGCCCCTGCCGACTTTGGCATCGTCGCGATCGTTACCTTCTTCACCTCCCTTTCCGCCGTTTTCATCGAAGGCGGCATGACCGCGGCCGTCGTTCAGAGGCAGGACACCTCCCGGGAGGAGGAAAGCGCGGTTTTCTGGTGGAATCTGTTCGCAAGCATCTTGCTGGCGGCTGCGCTGGTGGCGCTTGGCCCGGCCATCGCTGTTTTTTACGGCCATCCGGTGATCGGTCCCCTTATGTATGTGGCCGGCGCCCAGCTGGTCTTTTCGGCTTTGGGTGCTGTCCCTTCTGCTCTTCTGACGCGGGAATTGAAGTTCGATCGGCTGACCAAGGTCGGCATAACCTCCTCGCTGTGCGGCGGCGCCGTCGGCCTGGCGGCCGCCTTCTCCGGCGCGGGGATTTGGGCGCTTGCCTTGCAGACCGCTGCTGCCGCCCTCGTCAACAGCGCGATGCTTTGGATGATGAGCGATTGGCGACCGGCGCTGCACGTTCGCTTCCGGCATATGAAGAGGCTCGTCGGCTTCGGTTCCTGGGTCGGCTTCGCTTCCCTGCTCGAAGTCTCCTACACTCAGGGTTACGCCCTGTTGATCGGCAAGCTTCATGGCGTCGTCGACCTCGGTTACTATAATCGCGCCCACGGCACGCAACTGGTGCCCAGCGCATTGGTCGGCCGGCTCATAAACCGTGTCGCCTTTCCCCTTTTCGCGCAGAAGGCGGAGGATCCAGCGGCCTTCCGCCGCGGCGCCCGCTTGGCCATCCAGTTCGTGATGCTCCTCAATGTCCCGGCAATGACGGGGATCGCCTTGCTCTCGGATCTGGTTATCCTTGTCCTCTTTGGTGAAAAATGGCTGGCCGCTGCTCCGATCCTCACCATCCTCGCCTTCGCCGGGATGCTGCTGCCGATGCAGGGCGTCAATGTGCAGATGAGTCTCGCGCGAGGGGATACGTCCAGCTACATCAGGAATGAATTGTGGAAGAAGGCGATCGGAATCGCCGCGATCGTGGCCGGAAGCTTCTTCGGCATCATCGGTCTGGCCTGGAGCCAGCTCGTCTACAGCATCCTCGCCTTGGTCGTGAACGCCCGTCCTGCTGGCAGGAATATGAATTATGGCGTCCTGCACCAGCTGGCCGACATCCGAGGCGTGGCCTTTGCCGCCATATTCATGGCGATCATCGTGCTGGGATTGCGTCAGCTTCTCACTTTGTCGCCTGTCCTCCTGCTGGGAACCTGCGCCATTGCCGGCGCGGCAACATACGTCGCCGCTGGGTTCGCCATCCGGTCGGCGGTCTTCCTGAAGGCGTGGGAACTCTTCGGGACAAGGCGACGTAAGACGCCATAGCAGAGATCCGCCGGTGCGGATTCAACTTTTCGGGAGACATATTTTGGCGGGCCATTTAACAAGCCGCCATGACCTCTCCGAAGCAATTGGCGGTTCGCATTCTCTGGAATCTGAACCAGGGCGTGGGGCGGGTCCGGCGCCTTCTCACCCGCGGCAGGCTCGATCATTATGATCGTCTGCATCTGGGAAGCGGAAGCCGCCGTCTCGAAGGTTGGGCGAATCTCGACATTGACGGGTACGGCCACCTTGTCTGGGATTTGAGGAAGCCGCTGCCGATGGGAACGGATCGGGCGCGGCTCATCTATACCGAGCATTTTATCGAACATATCCCCCGTGACGATGCCAGGAAGCTTTTCACGCACGCGCGATCGGTGCTGAAATCGGATGGAATTCTTCGTATCTCGACCCCGGACCTTGCCAAGATCGCGCGCGATTATGTTGAGGGCAAGCTGGTGCAGATGCCGCACGGCAATTGGTTTCCTGCCACCCTTTGCCAGATGATGAATGATGCGATGCGGCGCTGGGGCCACGTATTCGTTTATGATCAGCCGGAGCTCGAAAGCCTCCTTCGCGAGTGCGGCTACACCCGCATTGAACGGGTGCGGTGGGGGGAAAGCGATCATCCCGAGCTCCGCGGCCTCGAAAGCCGGCCTGACTTCGACGATCTTATCGTGGAAGCACGCCCTTAATCATTTCGCTGGTTCCGTTCGCGGAAGTGCGACAACAAGATGTCAGGGTGGCGGCGCGTCCGGGCGCCCAGGAACCGGATCTTCCGCAGCCTGTTCCAATCGCCAGGCTCGCGTAGCCGATAGGAGAGCGGATCCCATCCCAGATCCGTGAACCATCGATGATAGAATATGGAGGATGTGGTTACATTGCGCCGGGCGAAGCGGCTGGCCTCGTTGACGGTCCATCCGCCGCTTTCATTCTCCGATCGAAACGGATGGTAAACCAGGTCGGCGCGTTCCTGCTGGATGAACGAGAGCAGCTTTTCTACCCTGTCTGGTCCATGTTCGTCATCGTCGTCCAGATGGGTGACGAAGGCACCTTCGGCCAGGCCGAGCGCGTGGTTCATCGGAACTGACCCTGCGACCATCCAGCGCAGCAGTGGCTCGGTCGGATAATTCCCGCGTTCCGGAAGATTGACGAAGCTGAGCCTGTTATCGCGTACCGTCGCCATCAGTCGTGCTGTGTCGTCGGTGCAGCAATCGCCAACCACGATGACCTGGATGTTCCGATAGGTTTGCCGAAGCGACGAGGCGACGGATCGCTCCAGCAGCAATGGTCCCCGATTGTAGGTGGCGATGCATATTGTCACCAAAGGGTGCGGCTGATTGAAGAGGTTTTGATAGGCGGCGCTCGACCTATCGCGCATGAAGCGCGTCCGGACGCCTAACCCCGGATCTCGCGCGGAGCGAATCCCCTCACGAATGCGCCGGAGCACTTTCAGCGTTTTTCGGAGCGATTTGTTCATTATTTCCTCAAACGCTTCATGGCGAGCGTCGGCAGACATGGCAACAGCAACCGTGGCGATCTGGTGCGAGGCGCCGACCCCCGCGGAGGACGAATGAGGCAACCCGACACTGGCAGGTACGTGCAGGGCAATTGGTTGACCAATGCCACCGTCTCATCCGTCCGTCCTCGCGATGGATCGCTTCGGCTCCTCTTTGGGATTGCGCTCCAGATTATGATATGCCTTGCGGCCACGGTCGTTTGGCTGCCTTCAATCTCGCTTGTGAGTGCGTCGCCCTATGCGAAGAACTATCTCGATCGCCATGGCCACTTTTAACGGCGCCAATTATCTGCAAGCTCAACTGGATAGCTTTTCCTCCCAATCCCTGCTGCCGGACGAGCTCGTGGTCTGTGATGACGGGTCACACGATCGTACGATCGGCATCCTCGAGGCCTTCCGGAGCAAAGCTCCCTTTGACGTGCAGATACATCGGAATGCCAGCAACTTGGGCTATATAAAGAATTTTGAAAAGGCGCTTTCGTTGTGTGGCGGTGAAATCATATTCCTGTCGGACCAAGATGATGTCTGGTTTGACCAAAGAATTGAGAGGGTAGCTGCTGCATTTGATAAAAATCCTCAGACAATGGTTGTGATGAATGACCAACTTATAGTGAATGCGGATCTGAAATCGAACGGCGTGACGAAGCTTGAGAACATGAAGCGGTATGGGGGTGCGCAACGTAATTTCATCACGGGCTGCTGCTCGGCGCATCGTCGAGAATGGCAAGACATTGTTCTGCCGATACCCGCCGAGGCGCCCGCCCATGACACTTGGATCAATGGCCTAGCGCATCAGCTCCGGACTGCAATTGTGCTACCTGACGTACTTCAGTTCTATAGACGCCACGCGTCCAACGCGTCGCAAAGTCTTATTAGCTCTAACAATCTCGTTTCCCCTGTGCAGCGGTTAAGGCGCCTAAATCCTTTCGGTCTGGGAACGAAAGGGAAACAGGGACTAGAGTATAGAAGAGCAATACTACAAAGAATTAATGAAAGGGAAAAGATATTGTATAACCTTGGTCTTTCCGAATCCGCTGCTAATCTGAAATCAAATATCGGCCATCCCGAAACGCTATTAGGGATATCCACAATAATTTTTCGCTCGTCCCTCCTAAGGCTTTCGTCTGTGCTATCACGTGGGATTCGGTAGTTGACGTGTCTGTAAGGCCAAAAATAGATTGGTTCGAGCTCCATATGAAAAAGATAAATCCCAGCGTCACAGTCGTGATTCCGGCATATAAAGCCGAGGCGACAATCCAGCGTGCAGTAAACAGCGTTCTCTCGCAAGAGGGCGTCAAATTCCAGATCATCGTAGTCATCGACGGGTTGCTGGACCTGACATCAGAGCGACTAAAAAACTATGATCCGGCTCTTGTTCGCGTGATCACCAACGAGGAGAACCTGGGGGCACAGGTCAGCAGGAATAAGGGTTTGCTGGCTGCCAGCGGTGATTATGTCATGTTTCTTGATTGTGACGACTTCATCGAGGGGCCGATGCTCCTGGGCTTAGCGCATAAGATATGTGAAGATGATGCAGATATAGCATTCGGGCCCATGCGGCTGCTCAAGCTTTCGGGCGGAAGGGAACGTCCTCCCATTCACAGGTCTTTTTCCTCGGCCGACGATCTCTTCTTGTCCTGGATGGGAGCGGGGCGGACGGTGGGGACATGTTCCATCATGTGGCGGACGAGTTTCTTGCGCAGCATAGGTGGTTGGAACGAAGCGGTGCGGCGCAACCAGGACGGTGAAATGGTGATGCGCAGTGTGCTGCGCGGTGCCCGTTTTACATCATCTCGGGAAGGGTGCGGGGTTTACGTCATCCATTCGTCGGCTGATCGAATTACGCTACGTCCAGAGAATTTTTCATCCTCCCTCGATGTGGGAGAGATGATCTTGGCTATGAGCTCCGACTACGTGGGGGAAGATGTCCGGCGGACGGCACTGGGGGACTATTTTTATCGCATCATGCTTCGCTTATATGCCACGGGCCATCCAAAACTGGCCGCGCGGGCTCTGCAGCGCGCTCGCGACCTCGGACACGGCAGGAGCGAATGGCACAGACCAATTGCCGCTCTCCTCGGGCTCCCATTCCGATTCAACATAATTAAGTTGCATAGCCCACTTCCGTTCGCCCGGATGCTGCTAGGGCTCGCTTCCCTACTCGTGAGACATGCCTCTCAGTCCCGCAGCATTGACTCGCGTTCCAAGGTTTGAATGGGAAATGGACAGGATCGCGGTGGATCTCCTCGCGCAAAATGCCCGGGCTGTCGCTATGGGGTGCTTATGACGGGTCTGATCCTTTTTGTGAGCTTGCCCAATCATGTGACTGCAACTAGCTCCACCTAGCGGCATCAGTCCTGCATGATGCGGGATTGCGTCCTTCAATGCGGGCGTCAAAATGGCTGAGATTTTGCAGCGACTTTACGACCTCAGCCCTGAAGCCTTTCAGAATCTGATGGTCACTGTGGAAAATCATCGGTCGCTGCGGAAGCGACGGCGAGGCGCTTACTCTGAATGGAAGCTCTTCCACACGAAGCGAGAATTTGCGGGTTATGAGGACCTAATCCAAATTCAGAATGAGCGCTTGAACCATTTCCTGTGTTTCGCCGCAAAGCATTCCGCCTGGCATCGACAGCGGCTCAGGGGTATCGACCTTGCCGCCATCAAGGTGGCGACAATTGCGGAATTGCCGATGATGTCAAAAGAGGATCTGCGTGCAAATAGCGAAATTATAGCGACCTTGCCAAAAGAGAGAGCATATGTCGCGAAGACGGGCGGAACGACAGGCGCAGCGATTGAGGTGCGTTACCGCTGGGACGATTTTCAAGAGCGGACTGCGATGCTCGATCTGTTTCGGGAACGTTTCGTCAAAAGCTCCAAACCGCGCATGGCCTGGTTCAGCGGAAAGGCGCTAATTCCCAATTCTCGTAGGACCCGAACCTATGGGCGAACAAATTGGCTGGATCGGATCCGCTATTATTCGACCTTTCATATCAACGCCACTACCGTGAGCTCTTACTTGCGCGACCTGCAGACTTTCTCTCCTCACGCTATGATAGGCTTCCCCTCTTCTATGCTAGAGATTGCGCGTTGCGCCGATATGCAGGGGCTAAAGTTCGAAGGCCATCTGGAGGCCATCTTTCCAACAGCCGAGGCAATGACGGAGCATGAGCGGGATTTCCTAAGAGAGTATTTCCGGTGTGAAGTTCATGATCAATATGCCTCGTCCGAGGGGGCCCCGTTCATCACCGAATGCCCTGCGGGTAAGTTACATTTGGAGTTGCTAACCGGAGTGTTCGAGGTGCTCGACGAAAAAGGGCAGCCTGCCACAGAAGGCGAGTTGGTGGTTACTGCGTTCGGCACGAGAGGGACGCCACTGATCCGATATCAAATCGGGGATCGCGTGGGATTGTCCTATAGCAAGTGCAGTTGCGGAAGAGAAACGCCTCTGGTGGAGCGCATAGAGGGCAGGCCGAACGACTTTGTGTACTCGTCGGAGAGAGGACGGATCAATCTTGGCAACATATCAAATTCAGTTAAAAATGTTCATGGCATTCGGAAATTTCAAGTGATCCAGAGCAAGGTGTCTTCCATCGAAGTATTGATTGACGCGGATCCAATTTCTTACCGTTCTGTGGACGAGGAGATTTTTCTAAGAAACTTGCGGGACAGGCTTGGTGGCGCGATCGAAATACAGTTAACCTACGTCGACGATATCCCACGGGAGGTCAGCGGAAAACACCGCATTGTGAAAAATAGCCTGGATTATGCCCAACTTACTTGAACGGTTGAACTCTGGATGGGAATTTCATGCGCATTCTTCACTTGCTCGCTTCCCGCGGTCCAGGCGGTTCGGAGGCTCTGGTTCGCGATCTCGCCACCGAGCATGTAAAGAATGGCTCTGCCGCCGCAATAGCCTTCATCTCTAAGGCGAGGGAGGTAGGTAATTCACCATCCTTTGAGCAAAGGTTTGCGGAAATCCTAGCCAAAGGCTCCGTACAAACCTTCGACCTCGGTCACCACTCAAGGCGAAACCCACTCTATGGGGCGTGGCGTCTTCTCACCGTTTACAGGGAATTCAGACCTGATATTTTACATATCCATCTTCTGTCAGGTTTGCTGTTTAGGCTTTTGCTCTGGCCTCGAAAAATACCTACGATCTACACTCACCACACAAGCCATCTTAAAATCAGCAGGCGGGCATTTCGCCTGTTGATGAAAGGCGTCGATCAATGCGTGGCGATATCGCGGCAGGGCAGGGCTCTGCTTGAGGCCAGCACGACCGTACCTGTCACGGTGATTCGGAATGCCGTAGCTTTCGAGGGAATTCAGCGACGGAGCTCCTCGACCAACTCGATCACGATTTTGAGCGTGGGTAGGCTATACAGGGACAAAGGCTACGAAACACTTATTGACGTCGCTGATCGGATATTTCAGCAGCGGCCTGACCTGACGGGTACCTTGATTTTTCAGATTGCTGGGGAGGGGCCTGAGCGGAGCAACCTGGAGCAGCAGATTGAAGCGAGGGGTTTGAAAGGCAAGGTGGTTCTTCTCGGACTTCGTTCGGACGTGAAGGACCTTCTGCTCGCTTCCGACATTTTCCTCATGACATCCTTGTGGGAGGGCCTGCCAATTAGCTTGATAGAGGCGTTACACGCTGGGCTTCCAATTGTTGCGACTGACGTGGGCGGATGTGGTGAAGTCGTCGAGCAGAGCAAAAACGGCTTTCTTGCAGCCCCACGAGACGCCGTGTCGCTAGCCGGTTATCTGCTTCGATTAATAGAGGATCCCCATTTGACAGAAGGGTTCCGTGCTGGGTCCGTGCGTCTGGCCCGAGACTTCGGCATGGACGCCTGTGCGGAGCGCCACCTGATCCTCTATCGGAGCGTTGTTGATCGTGTCGTCGGAGATGCCCCTTGCTTGGTAGAGAGAGCAAAGGGGCGATGATACTCTACTCGTTAATAGGTATCTGTATAAGCGCCCTGGCTTATTTTATCGCTTCTTCGGAGCATACAAAGGTTGATGGCAAGATATATCTTGCTTGCTTTGTGTTGCACATCATCTCTGCCATTGGATATTGGCAATATGCGTTAGCTACGCCCTCGGACGCACGAGCATATTATATGGGTCCTGAAAAATGGGTTGGAGAGGACCTGACGACTGGAGCTGTTTTTGTAACGCAGACAGTTCAATATTTGAAAGGCCTTGCCGGTGGGTCATTCCTGGACTTTTTTCTGCTATTTCAATCCTTCGGGATGGTCGGTATCGCTTTCCTCATTCGCTCCGTCCTGGAGGTATCGACCGATTTGCAGGAACGGGTAACGTTGCCGTTAATCGGCTTGTTCTTCCTGCCGGGATTGCACTTTTGGACGGCTGCTATCGGTAAGGATGCACCACTCTTCATGGGTGCCGCAATGTGCATCTGGGCAATGATCCGGATCGAAAAGCGGTTTCCAGCTTTTCTCCTCGCCCTTGCCATTATGGTGGCATTCAGGCCCCACATCGCCGCGATATCAACCCTGGCGTTGCTACTGACTTTGGTGTTCGATGCCAGGCTTAAAGCCCGGTTCAAGCTGCCGATCTTAGCAATCGCCGGAGGCGCCCTTGTGGCGGTCGCCACAACTGTCTCTGCCTCCTTGAAAGTCTCCCTCTTTAGCCCTGAGTCCATCGCAGATTTCTTGGCAAGCAAGCAGGAATATGGGATGTCTAGCACGCTTGGCGAGGGAATGGGCGACCTGCCTTTCATCCTCAAGGTGCCGAGCCTCTTATTCCGCCCGTTCTTTTTCGATGCAACTGGGGCAATGGGGTTCATTGTGTCGTTCGAGAACGTAGCGATCTTGATCATTTTTGGATCGCTGATCTGGCGCCTGCCGGCGCTTATCCGCCTGAGCGCGAGTGTACCCTACATACGCTATTGTCTAATCTACTCAATCATTCTCATCACGACGTTGAGCATCGTCACTTACAATGTAGGACTTGGGCTTCGGCAGAAATATATGGTGATGCCCGCCATCATGCTGCTTTACGCGACTGTGATCCTTTACCGTCGTTCCTTGTTGTCGTCATCTACTCATCAACACAATGTGATACCGTCCGCCGTGGGTCTCATGCACCCAACAGAACAATCCCGATGAAAGCTGGCCCACCCGCTCCGTCCTCAATCGTCTTGTTGCTTGGCTCCTACGCCCCCTCGCTCATCAATTTCCGTGGCCCGCTGATCGCGGATCTTGTTGCCTCAGGCCATAGGGTCGTGGCGGCCGCGCCGAATCTGGATGAGGGCACACGACGACTCGTCGCCGCTCTCGGCGCGGAAGCGCGCGAAGTCCCGTTCAGCAATGCCAGCCTCAACCCAGTCGACCTTCTGGCGGGCTACCAGTCGGTGCGGCGCCTCATACGAGAAACGAAACCTACTGTCCTGATCGCCTATACGATCAAGCCGGTTATCCTTGGCTCCCTTGCCGGAGGGGGAGGGCGCGTCAAACGCGTAGTCGCGCTGGTTACTGGCCTGGGATTTTCCTTCACAGGCGGGCGAGAATTGCGCCGACTGGCAAGTCGTGTCGCGGCTTCCATTCTCTATCGGGTCGCGCTGAGCAAAGCGGACGTCGCACTTTTCCAAAATGAAGACGATCGGAGGCTGTTCCTAAAATTGCGCCTGATTGGCTCCCGCAAGCGAACCGCGATCGTCAACGGCTCCGGGATCGATCTGGCGCGGTTCAAATTGGCAGGCGCGGGGGCTCCGTATTCATTCCTGATGATTGCTCGATTGCTGGGCGACAAAGGCGTCCGTGAATATGGCTGGGCTGCGGCCCGGTTGAAAGCTACGCACCCGCATGCCCGCGTCGCGCTGGTTGGTTATCTCGACCCTTCGCCAGATTCAATCTCTCAGGCCGAATTGGACCGGATGGTCGCGAACGGTGTGGAATTTCTGGGCAGGCTGGACGACGTTCGCCCGGCAATTGCCGCCTGCAGCGTCTATGTCCTCCCCTCCTATCGGGAAGGCACGCCGCGATCGGTGCTGGAGGCGATGGCCATGGGGCGGGCCATCATAACGACCGACGCGCCGGGTTGCCGCGATACGGTGAAGGATGGGGAGAACGGAATCCTCATCCCGCCGCGCGATGCCGGTGCCTTATACGCTGCCATGCTTCGCTTCGTCGAAACGCCCGGTCTTGCTTATCCCATGGGCGCCGCATCGCGCCGCTTGGCGGAGGATATTTATGATGTCCGCAAGGTCAATGCCGATATCATGCGGCATGCGGGTTTATGACGTGACGCGATGAAGCGCCTCTTCGATATCCTTGTCGCCGGTTCGGCCTTGATCATCCTGTCGCCGGTCATGCTGGCCGTTGCTCTTTGCGTCGCCCTGGTCCTCGGCCGCCCGATCCTGTTCCGGCAGGTGCGGCCGGGCCTGCGCGGTCGACCGTTCGCCATGGTCAAGTTCCGCACCATGTCCCAGGCCAGGGACGCGCGCGGCGAACTTCTTTCCGACGGGGAGCGGCTCGGCCGGCTCGGGCGCTTCCTTCGCGCATCCAGCCTCGATGAGCTGCCGGAGCTGATCAATGTCCTCCGGGGCGAGATGAGCCTGGTCGGGCCGCGTCCTCTCCTGATGCAATATCTCGATCTCTACACGCCGGAACAAAGGCGCCGGCAGGATGTGCGGCCGGGCATCACCGGCTGGGCCCAGGTGAACGGCAGGAATGCGTTGGGTTGGGAAGAGAAATTCGCCCTGGACGTCTGGTATGTGGACAATCGTAATTTTCTGCTGGACCTGAAGATATTGGGCCTGACCCTGGCGAGGCTGCTCCGTCCGCAGGGCATCGCCGCGGCGGGCGAGGCGACCATGCCGGAATTCCTCGGCTCGGGGCGAAGCGGTGAAAGGCGGGAGCGATAGATGGCGATGATCCGCATTCTTGGGGCCGGCGGCCATGCCAAGGTCGCCCTGGAGGCTTTGCACTCCGCCGGCGGCGATGCCATCACCTTCCATGACGATGATGAAACACGACGAGGTGAGATCCTGCTCGGGGTGCAGGTAGCCGGCCCGTTGCTTGAGGCTATGGATACGGACGATCTTCTCCATATCGCCATCGGAGACAATGAAGCACGAAGGCGACTGGCCGAGGAAATGGAGGATATTCGTTTCCCTCCAATCTTCCATGCCGCATCGGTGATCAGCCCCAGCGCCGCAATTTCCGGTGGCGTGCTGGTTTGCGCAGGTGCGATCGTTCAGGCCGACGCTCGGATCGGAAGGCACGCCATCGTCAACAGCCGCGCTCTGGTTGAACATGATGTTCACGTGGGGAATTTTGCCCATATCGCGCCGGGAGTCCTTTTAGGCGGCGGAGTCAGGATCGGAGACGGCGTGCTGGTCGGGATCGGCGCAACGGTCATGCCCAACATATCCATCGGCGCCGGCACCGTCATCGGCGCCGGATCGTTGGTCACCAGGGACGTGGAGCCCGGTTCGGTCATGGCCGGCGTCCCGGCACGGAGCTTTTCGCGCGGCGAACGGTTGTAACGGCGCGATGGAGCATCCGGATGCGTCCCGGATGCCCTACATAAGGGCTTTTGCCCATGCTAAAGATTCATCCGCTTTCGGACCTTGTTCTGCTTTTCGTGCCCGACCTGGATGTTTAGGAGTTGGAAAGGGGACGGGGGCGATATGCCTGTGTACTGAAAGGTGGTTCCTTTTATGCTTTTCCGGTCGATACCCCGCCGGCCTTTGGCAATCGTCGCTCTCGCTTTCCTGATCGTCTCCTGCGCAAGCGGGCGCAGCGGCGATATCGCTTATGCGCCGTCCGGCTTCACCAGGCCCGATCCGATCAAGCAGCTCGAAGTGAGCGAGGATTATCGTCTCGGCCCCTCCGATCTGGTCAATATTATGGTCTATCGCGCGCCGGATCTGACCGGGGATTTCCGGGTCGATGCCTTGGGCAATGTCGCCTTGCCTTTGATCGGGCAGATGCGCGCGCAAGGCTATACGCCGACCGAGTTCAGCCGGAACCTGGAACGGAAGCTCGGCGAGAAATATTATGAAAATCCCGATGTGCAGGTCGCGCTCAAGGAAGCCGCCGGTCAAAGGGTGACGATCGACGGTTCCGTCCAGGCGCCGGGCGCTTATTCATTGGTGGGAAAGACCACCTTGATGCAGGCCATCGCTTTGGCCCGGGGCACGACCAAGGAAGCGGATCTTCGCCGCGTCGTCGTCTTCCGGACCATCGAAGGGCAACGCATGGCGGCTGCCTTCGATCTGAAGGCCATCCGCAACAATGAAATGCAGGATCCGGAGGTGTTCGGGGCGGATATCATCATCGTCGATGGCAACAATAACAAGCAGGCCTGGCGGGATGCGCTCAGCACCATACCTCTTATCGCCTTGTTCCGGCCCTTCGTTCTTTAGGTTTGCTGAATTTTGGCTGACAATCCCGGTTTGAACGCTCCCGCGTCCCGCGCTCTCGCGACGGCCCCGGCCGGCACGACCGCCTTGGGCTTCCCGATCGGCCCCGCCATGGCCGCGCCGGCGCGCGAAGGGCAGTTCGGCCTTTTCGAAATCTGGCGGATCATCGTCAAGCATCGTTGGGTCATCCTGGCCGGCCTGGTCGTCGGCATCGGCCTGGCGGCGCTCGCGACGATCCTGACGACGCGCATGTACCGTGCCACCGCGACCATAGAAATCAATGCCGAGAGTATGACCATGGTCGACATGGGGGATGGGCAGAAGGCCGTGCCGCTCACCGATCCGCAATCACTGCAGACCCAATATGGCCTGCTCGCCAGCATCTCGCTCGCCGAACGGGTGGCGCGGGAGCTGAACCTTACCGCGCGTGAGGATTTCGCCGATCCCGCCGCTTCGCCCCAGTCGAAACTGGATCAGGCCGCGTCCAAAATCTCGACCAATTTGAAGGTCGAGCCGGTCGATGACAGCCGCCTCGCCAAAATCTCCTATGTCGATGCCGAACCCGCGCTCGCGGCGCGTATCGCCAATGCGGTGGCCGAAGGCGCGATCAGTTCGCATATCGAACGCGGTCTCGATTCCAATGCTTATGCGCGTCAGGTTCTTGAAAAGAGGATCACCGACGCGCGCGAGAAACTGGAGGATTCGGAACGCAAGCTGGTCGCATATGCACAGCAGCAGAATATCGTCTCGGTCGCATCCGGAGGTGAGGACAGCAGCGAGGGGCAGGCCAGCCAGTCGCTCGACGCGGCGTCGCTGGCGGCCGCGAACCAGGAACTCAGCGTGGCCCAGAATGCGCGGGTCGCGGCCCAGGCCAGATATAATCAGGCGCGGGCCACCACCACCACCGAAACGCTTCAGAATCCGACGGCGCAGGGGATCCGGTCGCGGCTCGCGCAATTGCGCGCCGATTATCAGCAGAAGCGCAATGCGATGAAGCCGGACCATCCCGAAATGGTCGATCTCCAATCGCAGATCGATGCGCTGGAACGGGATCTTCGCCGGGAATCGACGTCGGTCGTCTCGGCTTTGGCGGCCGAATATCGGGCCGCCGCCGCGCGTGAGGCGGAATTGCGTGGGCGGGTCAACCGGCTGCGCGGCGCCGTGCTCGATCTGCGCGGCCGCTCGATCCAATATAATATCCTGCAGCGCGATCTCGATACCAATCGACAGCTCTACGATGCGCTGCTGCAACGCTACAAGGCCGTCGGCGCCTCGGCCGGCACCGGCGAAAACCTTATCTCGATCGTCGATCCGGCCAAACGGCCGGGCTCGCCCTTCAAGCCCGATCCGATCTTCAACGGCCTGGTCGGCGCCTTGCTCGGCCTGCTCGCCGGCCTCGCCACCGCCTTCGCATTGGAATTCTTCACCAATACGGTGCGCAAGCTCGAGGATCTCGAAGCCAAATTGAAGATTCCCGCTCTGGGCGTCATTCCGAAGGTCGAAAAGGGGGTGCTGCTGACCGAGGCGCTCGCCAATCCGCGCTCCGCCGTCGCCGAGGCTTATTCGTCGCTGCGCAGCGCGATCCAGTTCGCCACGCCGCACGGGGCGCCGGCCACATTGCTGGTCACCAGCGCCGGCGCCAGCGAAGGCAAGACCACGACGTCGCTCGCCCTCGCCCAGAATTTCGCCAGGCTCGGTTTCTCCACCTTGCTGCTCGATGCCGATATGCGCCATCCGTCCTTCGGGGTGGAATCGAGCGAAGGGCATGGCCTGTCCAGCATCCTGGTCGGCGCCTCGACCGTGTCCGAAAGCATCATCCGTACCTCCATTCCCAACCTGTCGATCATCGTCGCCGGAAAGCTGCCGCCGAACCCGGCCGATCTGCTGGCCGAACAGCGCCTGCCGCAGCTCCTCAAGGAACTCGGCGCCTGGTTTCAGATCGTCATCGTCGATGCGCCGCCGGTCCTGGGCCTGGCCGACGCGCCGATCCTCGCTTCGCTTTGCGATCGCACCTTGCTGATCTTCGAGGCGGAAAAGGTGCGGATGTCGGTGGCGATGAACACGGTGGACAGGCTGCGCGCGGCCAATGCCCGTATCCTGGGCGGCGTCCTCACCAAGTTTAACGCCAAGACCTCCGGCTATGGCTATGGGTACGGCTACGGTTACGGTTATGGCGATGAACAGCAGGGGATCGCCAAGACCAAGATCATGCTGCCGCGCCACAAATAGGCGGTGACCGGCTCCGGCCCATTCCCTGCCGGGCTTCGCCCGATCGGCTTCGGCCTTGGCATCCTCGTCGTCGCGCTTGCCGCCATCTATTTCATCCTCCGCAACGTCGCGATCGGCCTGCTCGCCTCCACCGCGCCGCCGCTTGCGCTGAAATTCCCGCCGCCTTCGGGCGTCGCTCTCGCCAATTCCATCCTGCTGGAAACGCGGCGGCAGCCGGATATGGCCGTGAAGGAAAAATTGCGCCGTGCCTTGGCCCGGGCGCCGCTTTCCGACGCGCCGATGGTGGCCGCCGCCTGGCATGCGCGGCAGGCGGGGCGGCTGCCGCAGGCGTCCCATTACATGGATCTGGCCAAGGAACGGAACCGGCCCGGCACCTCGCGGCAGGTCCTGTCCCTGATGGTCAATATCCAGCAGGGCCGGTGGGGCGATGCGATCGACCAGATCAAGAAGCTTGGCGGGAGGAAGGATACGGCGCCCGTCATGGCCAAGATCCTGCTGCTCCTGGCCCAGCATCCGGAGGCGAAGAAGGTCCTGATCGCGAAGCTGGGCGAGGATCCGGCCTGGCGCTCCCGCTTCCTGCGTGAAGCGAAGAAGAACGGTGCCGATCCCGCGCTCCTCGCCGAACTGAAGGGGGACGAATCCTGATGGCGCGGGCGGGGATGGCGGCGGGCTTCCTCTATCTTGCCGCCTGCATGATCCTCGGCGGTTCCAGCGCCGCCGGTTTGCTCGCCAATGCCGCGCTGCAGGTCATGGCCGTTCTCATCCTGGCCATATTGGCCTTCCGGCAGGGGGCCTCTCTCTTTCGCGGGCCGCTCGGCGCGCTGATGATCTTCGGTGTCCTCTTCATGGTCTTCGCCGCGCTCCAGGCCGTGCCGCTGCCGCCGGGTGTCTGGACCGCCTTGCCGGGACGGGCGGTGGCGGAGAGGGCATTCGATCAATTGGGCCTGTCCTTGCCCTACATGTCCTGGTCCTTGAATCCGGACGGAGCGATCGCCGCCGCACTCTCGATCCTGCCGCCTCTCGCCATGGTCGCGCTGCTGGTCCGCGGCGGCGAATGGAGCCGGCTGCTGCCGGTCGCGATCGCCATTCTCGCCGTCATCGCCATGCTGCTCGGCGTCGCGCAGCAGGCGGGCAGCCGGGATTCCCCGCTCTATTTCTACGCCTTCACCAATTGGGGGTCGATGGTGGGCTTCTTCGCCAACGTCAATCACCAGGCGACCTTGCTGCTGATGAGCCTTCCCTTCGTCGCCGCTCTGGCCTCGCCGACCCTGCGCGGCGGGCGGCTCTTGGATCAGGACAGGATTCCCAAGCTGCTCATCCTCGCCTGCCTCTATGCCTTGCTCGCCGGCGCGGTCGCGATCGGCGGGTCGCGCATGGGCCTCGCCTTGCTCCTGCCCGTCACCCTCTTCTGCATCGGCATGATCGTCACCGATCTCACCGGCCGGGTCTCCCGCCTCTGGCTCGGCTCGGTCGCTTTGATGCTCGCGGCCGGCGCCATCGTGCTGGCGGGTTCCGGGGCCGTGCTGAAGCAGGAATTGTCGTCGCAGCCCGGGGAAGTCGGCACCACGCGCGGCATCATGTGGCAGCGGACGGCCGATATCGTCCCCGCTTTCATGCCGGCCGGCAGCGGCTTCGGCACCTTCGTGCCCTTGTACCGGATGAACGAGGAACCGGACCGGCGCACCCGCACTTATGCCAATCACGCCCATAACGATTATCTGGAATGGGTGCTGGAAACCGGCGTCGCCGGCATCCTTTTGCTCGGCGCTTTCTTCCTCTGGTGGGGACGGCGGATGGTCGCGGTCTGGCGGACGCCCGCGGCCTCGCTCGGCCGCGCCGGATCGGTGGCGACCGCCGCCCTCATGCTCCACTCCCTGGTCGATTATCCGGTGCGCACCGCCGCCATCGCCGTCCTCGCCGCGATCGCCTGCACCTTCCTGGCACGCGAGCCGGCGCCGAAACCGAAGGACGATCCCGCCCGCACCGCCCGCCGTCGGGGCTGATCATGGGCAAGGACGGCCTCTATCACGATCTGAAGATCTTCCTGGTCGACTATACCGGGCTGGACAAGGATGCGCTCCACATCCACGCGGCCTTGTTCCTCTACCTCGCCGCCATGCTCGCCTTCCGCCAGACCCGCCGCAGCCGCTTCCCCTGGCTGTTCGTCCTGGCCGTGGAGCTCGGCAACGAAGCCATCGATCTCCACCGCGAAGGCTGGGTCGCCGCCCGCCTCTGGGAAGAATCCGCCAAGGATCTCTGGAACACGATGCTCTGGCCCACCATCCTCCTGCTGATCGGCCGCTACACCACCCTGTTCGAACACCGGACCAGAACCGCCACCCCCGACTCCGACCCCGACGCACCCCCCACCAAACCGTCATCCTGAACCCGATTCAGGATCCAGCCCGGAGCCCCCCTCCGCGCCCGACCAGCCAACACCACACCCGCCACCACACCGTCATCCTGAACTCGATTCAGGATCCAGCCCGGAGCCCCCCTCCGCGCCCGACCAGCCAACACCACACCCGCCACCACACCGTCATCCTGAACTCGATTCAGGATCCAGCCCGGAGCCCCCCTCCGCGCCCGACCAGCCAACACCACACCCGCCACCACACCGTCATCCTGAACTCGATTCAGGATCCAGCCCGGTGCCCCCGCCGCGCCCGACCAGCCAACCCCCACCCCCGCCACCCCCCTGGAGGCCGGATCAAGCCCGGCATGACGAAGAAGGAAAGGGCAGGGACCACCCCCACACCCCACACACCTCACGTCATCCTGAACTCGATTCAGGATCCTGTCCGGAGCCCCCTCCGCGCCCGACCAGCCAACCACCACACCCGCCACCCCCCTGGATGCCGGATCAAGCCCGGCCTGACGAAGAAGGAAAGGGCAGGGACCACCCCCACACCCCACACACCTCACGTCATCCTGAACTCGATTCAGGATCCTGTCCGGAGCCCCCTCCGCGCCCGACCAGCCAACCACCACACCCGCCACCCCCCTGGATGCCGGATCAAGCCCGGCATGACGAAGAAGGAAAGGGCAGGGACCACCCCCACACCCCACACACCTCACGTCATCCTGAACTCGATTCAGGATCCTGTCCGGAGCCCCCTCCGCGCCCGACCAGCCAACCCCCACACCCGCCACCCCCCTGGATGCCGGATCAAGCCCGGCCTGACGAAGAAGGAAAGGGCAGGGACCACCCCCACACCCCACCCACCTCACGTCATCCTGAACTCGATTCAGGATCCTGTCCGGAGCCCCCTCCGCGCCCGACCAGCCAACCCCCACACCCGCCACCCCCCTGGATGCCGGATCAAGCCCGGCCTGACGAAGAAGGAAAGGGCAGGGACCACCCCCACACCCCACCCACCTCACGTCATCCTGAACTCGATTCAGGATCCAGTCCGGAGCCCCCTCCGCGCCCGACCAGCCAACCACCACACCCGCCACCCCCCTGGATGCCGGATCTAGCCCGGCATGACGATGAAAGGGCAGGAGCCACCTCCACCCCCACACCCCACCCACCTCACGTCATCCTGAACTCGATTCAGGATCCAGTCCGGAGCCCCCTCCGCGCCCGACCAGCCAACCCCCACACCCGCCCCCCCCCTGGATGCCGGATCACGCCCGGCACGACCAGGAAAGGGCAGGAGCCACCTCCACCCCCACACCCCACCCACCTCACGTCATCCTGAACTCGATTCAGGATCCAGTCCGGAGCCCCCTCCGCGCCCGACCAGCCAACCACCACACCCGCCACCCCCCTGGATGCCGGATCAAGCCCGGCATGACGAGGAAAGGGCAGGAGCCACCTCCACCCCCACACCCCACACACCTCACGTCATCCTGCACTCGATTCAGGATCCAGCCCGGAGCCCCCCTCCGCGCCGAACCCGCCAACCGCCACACCAGCCACCGCCCTGGATGCCGGATCAAGCCCGGCATGACGAGGAAAGGGCAGGAGCCACCTCCACCCCCACTCCCCACACACCTCACGTCATCCTGCACTCGATTCAGGATCCAGCCCGGAGCCCCCCTCCGCGCCGAACCCGCCAACCGCCACACCAGCCACCGCCCTGGATGCCGGATCAAGCCCGGCATGACGAGGAAAGGGCAGGAGCCACCTCCACCCCCACTCCCCACACACCTCACGTCATCCTGCACTCGATTCAGGATCCAGCCCGGAGCCCCCCTCCGCGCCGAACCCGCCAACCGCCACACCAGCCACCCCCCTGGATGCCGGATCAAGCCCGGCATGACGCGGAAAGCAACCGCCACCCACCCCCACACCCCCAAACCGTCATCCTGAACTCGCTTCATGAGCCCGCCCGGAGCCCCCCGCCGCGCCCGACCAGCCAATCACCACACCCGCCACCCCCTGGATGCCGGAGCAAGCCCGGCATGACGCGGAAAGCAACCGCCACCCACCCCCACACCCCCAAACCGTCATCCTGAACTCGCTTCATGAGCCCGCCCGGAGCCCCCCGCCGCGCCCGACCAGCCAATCACCACACCCGCCACCCCCTGGATGCCGGAGCAAGCCCGGCATGACGCGGAAAGCAACCGCCACCCACCCCCACACCCCCAAACCGTCATCCTGAACTCGCTTCATGAGCCCGCCCGGAGCCCCCCGCCGCGCCCGACCAGCCAACCACCACACCCGCCACCCCCTGGATGCCGGATCAAGTCCGGCATGACGAAGAAGGAAAGGGCAGTGGGCCACCCCCCACCCCCACACCCCGACACCGTCATCCTGAACTCGCTTCATGAGCCCGCCCGGAGCCCCCCGCCGCGCCGCACCCGCCCACCGCCCCCCCCGCCACCCCCTGGATGCCGGAGCAACCCCCGCATGACGACGAAAGCAACCGCCCCCCCCCCCCCCCGGGAGGCCGGATCAAGCCCGGCGGGACGCCGAAGGCACGGGCCGGGCGCCCCCCCCCCCCCCCGGGAGGCCGGATCAAGCCCGGCGGGACGCCGAAGGCACGGGCCGGGCGCCCCCCCCCCCCCCCGGGAGGCCGGATCAAGCCCGGCGGGACGCCGAAGGCACGGGCCGGGCGCCCCCCCCCCCCCCCGGGAGGCCGGATCAAGCCCGGCATGACGAAGAAGGAAAGGGCAGTGGGCCACCCCCCACCCCCACACCCCCAAACCGTCATCCTGAACTCGATTCAGGATCCAGCCCGGAGCCCCCCTCCGCGCCCGACCAGCCAACCACCACACCCGCCACCCCCATGGATGCCGGATCAAGCCCGGCATGACGAGGAAAGGGCAGGAGCCACCTCCACCCCCACACCCCACACACCTCACGTCATCCTGAACTCGATTCAGGATCCAGCCCGGAGCCCCCCTCCGCGCCGAACCCGCCAACCGCCACACCAGCCACCCCCCTGGATGCCGGATCAAGCCCGGCATGACGAAGAAGGAAAGGGCAGGGGCCCACCCCCCACCCCCACACCCCCAAACCGTCATCCTGAACTCGATTCAGGATCCAGCCCGGAGCCCCCCTCCGCGCCCAACCGCCAACCACCGCAGCCGCCACCCCCCTGGATGCCGGATCAAGCCCGGCATGACGAGGAAAGCAACCGCCACCCACCCCCACACCCCACACCCGAAAAATATGTGGACAGACTGTGGACCCACCCGCATCCGTTCTACAAATGTTCCGCAATCCATGCTATGGCCGCCGCGATGGAAACTGCGCCGAACACGATCCCCCGGCCCCGTTCGGGCCCCGCAATCCGTCCGCATCGGGAAGGCTCTTTTTTCCGCTCTATGGAAGCCGAACTTTCTGAACCTTCGGTCCACGAATCCCGGAATTCCGCCCCGCATTTCCGCGCGGGGAGGGGCCGGGGAAAAACGACGGAATCGGCGTCTGCCGATCCGTCAGGCCACCATCCGGTGATCCTCGCGCAGCGTCTCGGACAATATCGATCGGACGGCGCCAGCATCATGGCCGGCCAGCGCCGCGTTCAGCCGCGCCATCACATTCTGCAGCTCGGCCATCGGCACCCACCGTTCATGGGCCATCTTGATCTGCGGATGCAGCGTGTCGCCCACCGCCTCGCCGATGAACAATTCCTCGTGCAATTTCTCGCCGGGGCGAAGGCCGACATAGGCGATCTCGATATCGCCGTCCGGATTCTCCTGGTTCCGTTCGGTCATGCCCGACAAGGAGATCATCGTCCGCGCGAGCTCCGCGATCTTCACGGGCTCGCCCATGTCCAGCACGAACACCTCGCCGGCCGTCGCCCAGCTGTTCGCCTGCAGCACCAATTGCGTCGCCTCCGGGATCGACATGAAGAAGCGGGTGATGTCCGGATGGGTGACGGTGATCGGCCCGCCTTCCTCGATCTGCTGGCGGAAACGCTGCACCACCGATCCCGAGGAATCGAGCACATTGCCGAAGCGGACGATGCCGAAGCGGGTCGGCATGTTGGGCTGCTGCGCCAGGGCCTGGATGTATAGCTCGGCCAGCCTCTTGCTCGAGCCCATCACATTGGTCGGCCGCACCGCCTTGTCGGTGGATATCATCGTCAGCCGCCGGACCCTCGCCTTCACGCAGGCATCCGCCAGCGTGCGCGTGCCGATCACATTGTTGCGGACGCCGATCACCTCATTATCCTCCAGCAGCGGCACATGCTTGTAGGCCGCGGCATGGAAGACGGTGTCGATTTCGTGATGGCCGAGCAGGCCGTCGATCAGCCTTTCGTCGAGCAGCGATCCGATCACCGGGCAGATTTCCGTGCGCTGCGCCTTTGGCTGCTGCGCGTTCAGCTGGTCGAGCTCGCTCTGGATCGCGAACAAGGCGAATTCGCTATGGTCCAGCAGCACCATCCGGCGCGGTTCCTGTTCCAGCACCTGGCGGCAGATTTCCGACCCGATCGATCCGCCGGCGCCGGTGATCAGGATCGAATTGCCTTTGATGCCGCGTTCGATGCTCGGCATCATCGCCGGCACGATGTCGCGCTTCAGCAGATCCTCGACATTCACCGGCCGCACGTCGGAAATCGTGTAGCGGCCGCTCATGATCTCCTCGTGCGACGGGATCGTCAGCACCTTCACGGCCATGCCCGACAGCGACGACAGCGCCGCCAGCCGCTCGGTCCGCGTCGAATTGTCCATCGCCAGGAAGACCTGCTTGATACGGCCGGACTGGACGGCTTCGCGCAGGTCGTCGGAGCTCCTGATCGGATAGCCCAGCATCATCCTGTCGATCAGCGCCTCATTGTCGTCGACGAAGAAGCGCAATTCATATTGCGGGAGCCGGCGGATGGTTTCGGCCAGCGCGGATCCGGCCGCATTGGCGCCCTGGATGGCGACGCCGATCTTGCGGCGGTCGCCGCCCTTGCGCCGGTCCAGGACCATCGATCCGGGCTGCGACGCCGTCAGATGCTGGGAAGCGGCGAGCCGGCCGAAGAACATCAGCAGGAACAGCAGGCCGAAATAGATGAAGCCCACCGAGCGTGGGAGATTCTCGATGCGGGAAACGAAGGCCAGCATGAACCACATGGCGGTTGCCGCACCCGCGCCGACCAGCAGCCGCCGCGCCGAATAGACGTCGAAATAACGGATGACGATCCGGTAGATCCGCAGTCCGTGCAATGCGACCAGGCCGAGGATGACGGTGCCGGCGCAAAGCAGGAGCACCGAATCCCGGGCAGCCCAGTGGAAGTGGCCGAGCCGGATCGAGAAAGCGAGCCACAGCGACACGATCATCGCGGCGGCATCGTAGAGGATGATGATCGCCTTCTTCTGGTGTCGGCCGAGGGCGGAGATGGCGTCGCTCGTCATGCCAGGATCCGTTCGATGATGTCGGCGGCCGCGGCGGCGCGGTCGCGCAGCCGGTCGGGGTCGAGGGTGGGGTGGACTTCGAACATCAGGCTGGCCTGGCCGAGCGCCCGGGCGGCCGGCAGGGTGGGGACCTGAAGATGGGAGAGCGCCGCCTCGCGATAGACTTCGGAACAGGATCCGGAAAAGATCCGCAGCCCCTTCGCGGCCGCTTCGGCCAGGATCGCGTTCCTCAGCTCTTCATTGTCGGCACCGTCGGCGCGCGCGGGGTCGATATAGGCATAATATTTATAGAAGGCGCCGGTCAGGCCGGGGCCGGGGCGCGGCGTCCGCAGCCCCGGGATCGGCGCCAGCGCCTCCGCCCAGATGCCGGCATTGCGGGTGCGCAGCGCGCGCCAGCGTTGCAGCTTGCCGAGCTGGATCAGGCCGATCGCCGCCGCGATCTCGGTCATCCGCATGTTCGTCCCGACCGCGTCGTGCACCCAGCGGAAGCCCGGGCCGGCGGCGGGGGTCATCATCCTGCGCCGGTTCTTGCCATGGTCCTTGAACGACCACGCCCGGTCATGCGCTTCGGCGTCGCGGAACAGGACGAGGCCGCCTTCGCCGCCCGTGCTGATGATCTTGTCCTGGCAGAAGGAGAAAGCGGCCGCGTCGCCGAAGCTGCCGGCCGGCCGGCCGCCGATCTCGGCGCCATGGGCCTGCGCGCAATCCTCGATCACCTTGAAGCCGCGCCGTTCGGCCAGCGCCATGATGGCGGGCATGTCCGCCGGCCAGCCGCCCAGGTGGACCGGGATGGCCGCCTTGGTCCGGGGCGTGATCGCCGCTTCGATCGTCGCCGCCGTCACATTGCCGCTGTCCCGGTCGACGTCCGCGAAGACCGGCGTCGCGCCGGCCAGCATCACGCAGAAGACGGAGGCGACGAAGGTGCGCGGCGTGACGATCACCTCGTCGCCCGGCCCGATGCCGAAGCCGTGCAGCGCCAGTTCCAGCGCGACCGATCCGTTGGCGACCGCAATCGCCTGGCCCGTGCCGACATGATCCGCATAGGCCTGTTGGAAGGCCCACACCCGGTCGCCGGTCCACTGGTTGACCTTGCCCGATCGCAGGACCGCGACCGTCGCCGCAATCTCGTCCTCGTCATAAAAGGGCCAGGCTTCCGCTGCGGTGGGCGCGAGATTATGGGCCTGCGCGCTCTCGCCCGGTTTCGGATCTGCCAGGGTGTGTTCGGCCAGAGGATCTTGGGCCAAAGGGTCTTGGAAAGGCGTCTGTCTTGTCAGGGATCGTTCCGCCCGGCCCGGTTCCGCCGGCGTCGCTTCCTGATGCCCTTCTTCCGGGGCGCGCGATTGGGTACGCTTTACCAACATAGGCAGCAGTCGACTTCCACTTCCGTTGGCGAGATACCCGCCCATGAGCGTCAGGCACTAACAAGTCTGGTGCGAATAGCCTTAACCTGGAGTAAACTCCATGACTGGATAAGTCCGTTTCGGACCAATTTGTTCCGGAGGCGGTTGAATATCTTAACATTGGTTGGAATTGAGGCGATCAGATGCCCCGTGGCCGCGGCGGATATACTTTAATTAGTAACAATCTTAATTGCCGCGATACACGATTATTGAAGCTATGCTGCAAACCGAAAGCAAAACGGGATCAGCTGTTGGGGGATCGGAGTGGACGTCTTGGGGGTTGGGGACTAGATATGAAGATGAGGGAGTGAATTCATCATGGCTTCTAAGACCGTTAATGCCTTGGCCGCGGCCGCTCTGATCCTGTCCTCCGCGGCCGCCGCGGCGGCGACGGCGCCGCCGGTCGCTCCCGCCTCCGAAACGGTGCCCGCCGGCCAGAGCGAGCTCGATGGCGCCGCCGCCGGCACCTGGTTCGGCGTGCTGTTCACGCTGGCCACCATCCTGGTCATCGCCTTCCACGACGAACTGTTCGACGGCGACGACGATGAGGAACCGGTCAGCGCCTGACCGTCTGAGGCGGGCTTCGGGCGGGCGGTAATCCTGGCCCGCGCAGCCGCTCCGTCCGCTATCGGCTACTTGCTACCCGCTACTTGCGGATCCGGTCCGTCGCGCCGGTCATCCGATAGCCCTTGCCCCATTCGTTGAGGATGAGCAGCTTCTGGCCCTCCGCCTTCAGCCGGATCCGGAGCTTCGCCACCAGCACCCGCAGATGGTTCTGCGCTTGGTCGGTCCGCTCGCCCCACAAGGCGTCGAGCAGGTCCTCGGTCGGCACCAGCTCGTCCGATCGTTCCAGCAGGAAGCTGAACAGCTTCGCTTCCAGCGTGCCCTCGCGCAAATAGGTCTCCTCGACGCCGGCCTCCTCCGCCTCTTCCTCCACCTCGGTCGGGGTCGGCGCCGACATCGGCGGCATGGCGCCGGGATTGTTGCGGCGGAGCACGGCGCGGACGCGGGCGAGCAGCTCGTCGGGCAGGAAGGGCTTGGCGATGAAATCGTCGGCGCCCAGATCGAGCGCGGAGACATTGTCGGTGGCCCGCCCCGACACGACCAGGATCGGAATGTCGGATTCAGCGCGGATGGTGCGGATCAGCTCCGCCCCGTCGACGTCCGGCAGGCCGAGATCGAGCAGGATGCCGGAATAGGCCTTGCTGCGCAGCCGCTCCAGCGCCTCGGCCGCATTCTCGACCGCGTCGCTCTCGAAGCCCCCGAATTCGAGGATGGCCTCGAGCGTCCGGCGCAGCGTGGGCTCGTCGTCGACCAGGAGAAGGGGCGGCAGGCTGGACAATCGTCAACTTTCGATGGCGGCGGATCAGCCGTCTTTTTCGAGGAAGGGCGGATGCCCAATCTACACCGCGCGGGGAGGAAACGCATCTCCAAATGAGGGTTAAGCATTACGGATAAGAAATGATAATCCGCACCCCTCGGGACACTCCGTCGCGAGGCCGCCCTAGAACGGCTCCGAAACGGATTCAATACACCTATCTCCTTGCAGCTATTCGTTATTCATAAAGTGAGAATATGCGACGAAATGAGTCATTTCCTCATAAAAAGTGATGACAATTCGCGATTAACAATCTAACGGGGGCAAGTCGCGGCTTTAGATTTGGGCCGTGGGCGGGACTCCGGGGTGCAGGCCTCGGAGGGTTTTGGGGATGCTCTCTGTGATTTCGGCTCGGCCCATATTTGTCCGCATCCGTCGCCATCGGGCGGCGTCGGCATGTGGCGGGTCCTTCGCGAATCCGGCGTCGTTCCGAATCCCGCTGCTCTGATTCCTCACATTTCGGGACGATGGTTGTGACTCGATCAACAAGAATATTCGCACCGGCTTTGGCTCTCCTGGCATGCGCCGGCCCGGCGGCGGCGAACAATTACGGCGAATCCGTCGCCTGGCAGTTCCAGACCAGCGCCGACAAGGCGAATGCGGCCCTGGTCCAGGACATGATCCAGCGGAAAAAGAGCGGCATGTACGCCGCGCCGATCTACAACACCCACATCGACCGCCAGTATAATTGCAACGTCTCGGCGAGCGCCGTCGGCAACAATGGCAGCAACAGCACGGTCGCAAATTCGCCCACCACGACGGGTGCTTCGTCCAACGCCATCGGCAACGACAACAATACCGATGTCCATGGCAGCACCGACGGCAACACGGTCTCCGGCAACCAGAGCAATAGCGGCTCGGTCGGGTCGAACGTGAACGGCGGCACCGAGACCAATGTCCGCGGTCGCGCCTGGCAGGCGATCAATTCAACACAGACCAATTCGGGTAATCAGACTGCGAACGTGTCGGGCAGCACCGCCTGCACCTTCGGCGCTCTGAACTGAGTCGCGGAGGGGGCATGAACATTCTCAACGGACGGAGCCTGCGGGCTCCGCGCTTCCTGCGCACCACGATGCTGCTGACCATGGCGGCAGTCACCTTGTCGGCTTGCACCGTGCCGCAGCGGCAGACGGTCGCGCCGGGCGAGATCTCCACAGTGATGGGGCCGGCGGTACGCACCAATCGCACGCCGATGGAAGGCGCGCTCGCCTGCTTCGCCGATCATGTCGCGTCGACGAAGCGGCCGCCGCTGGTGATCGCCGTGGGCGACATCAAGGATTATACCGGCAAATATAATATCAGCGAAGGCAATGCGATCACGCAGGGCGGATCGCTGATGGTCTATTCGGCGCTCGGCAAGCTGGGCGGCGCGGTGCGGATCGCGGAACGTTTCGATCCCACCATCGCGGAGCGCGAGCTCGGCTATATCGACCGCCGCCAGCTGGGCGACGGCCAGATCCACGAGCTGGGCGGTGCGGACGGGAAGCAGCAGGTTCCCTGGGTCCCCTATTTCGGCGGCTCGATCACCCAGTCGGATTATTTCATCATCGGCGGCATCACCGAGCTCAACTACAACATCAATTCGGGCGGGGCCGAAGCCGGCGTCAACCAGATGGGGATCAAGGCCCGCACCTATCACCAGTCGATCGCGATCGATCTGCGCATCGTCGACACGCACAGCCTGATGGTGGTGAAGACGATCAGCCTGTCGAAGCAGCTGACCGGCTATGAGATCGGCCTCAACATCTTCCGCTTCTTCGACAACGACCTGTTCGACGTCAATGTCGGCGCCAAGGGCCAGGAGCCGCTTCAGCTCGGCGTCCGTACCGCCCTGGAAGAAGGCGTCGTGCGTCTCGTCGGGGCGGTCACCCAGGTCGATCCGGAACCCTGCATGACCGTGAAGATGGGCTCGCGCATCCCGCCGCAATCCGCGGATGAGCTGCGCCAGCATGCGGATCCGGGGCCCGCTCTGGTTCCTGCCGGCCAGTCGGCTGCTCCAGGCGGTGCCACTTATGGCGCGATCTCCTCGCTCCCGTCGACCGGGAGCTGGATCCAGATCCCGTTCGAAGTCGGCGCGCCCGGCCTCAACAGCAGCGCGCTGAGCGCGCTGGAAAAGGCGTCCACCGCTGCCCAGACCGATGCGGTCGATATCGTCCTGGTCGCCCGCGACACCGAGCAATGGGATCCGGGCAAGAGGGATGCGCTGATCGATCAGCGTATCGCCGCCGTCGTCTCCGGTCTCGCCAGCCGCGGCATCCCGCAATCCCGCATCCGCGTCACGTGGCGCCCGGCCGCCACCGACAACACCCTGCACCGCGACGGACCGGGAATGATCGAAATCGCCAAGCTCAGAATCGGCACCTGATCCGAGAAGCTCGCTAGACCATTAAAATGTAAGCGTTTTTCGTACAAATCCTCGCACCTTCAAATGACGTCATGACGTCACCGTAACAAAACAAGGGAGATAAGAATGACTATCAAAGCACGGTCCCACGGCCTCAATGGCCTTCGCCTCTCGCTTCTCGGCGGCGCCAGCAGCGCACTCCTCGCCACGCTGGCGGCCACGCCGGCAATTGCTGGCGATGCTGCGGTCAACGCGAATTCCGCTACCGTCAACGGCTTCGCCGCCGTCGGTGGCGTTCAGAACAATGCCGCGCCGATCAGCGCCGATGCGAGCAACTCCGTTCTCGGCATCAATACCAATGAGCAAGGCACGACGTCGAACACCGTCAGCACCAACACCATCGGTGCGACGGCGCTTGCCAACACGATCAACCAGACGGGGGATCTCAACCTGATCGGCGATACGCCGGACGGCATCACCAGCCTGGTCTTCCAGATCAATTCGGGCCTGGTCACCAGCAATGCCGACAATAACGTGATCGAAACGCTGCTCGGCGGGCTGCCGACGTCGGCTGAAGAAGATGGCAACACCATCTTCGCGCGGACCGCCGTCAACACCAGCAACACCGATCTGACCGGCGACGTTCCGAACGGCTTTGCCTCGACCATCCTCGGCGATGGCCTCATCGTCGACGCCGGCACTGCCGGTAACGGCAATTATTCGGCGGAAGGCAGCATCGCTGCACTCACCGTCCAGGGCAATTCAGGCGCGGGCTCGAGCGCGACGCTCGACACCAACCGCATCTCGCTCGGGATCGACACCCTCGGCACGTCGACATTGTCGAGCATCGAAGGTGCCTTCACCGTCGACGGCAACGAAATCTCCGCCGAATATGAAAGCAATGTCGCCAGCACCAACGTCACGATCGGCGGCGGCGAAAGCCCCGTCTTCGCCGGCTCGGCCGCGGTGACCAGCTACCAGTACAACTCGACCGACGCCCATGCCGGCGGCCGCAACGCGGAAACGCTCAATTCCATCATTGGTGCGGACATCGACAATAGCGGCGGCGTGGCCGCAGAATCGTTCGGCGGCAGCCTTTCGGTCAGCGACAACGAAATCGGCGCTTCGGCCACCGGCAACAGCGCCCTCGGCGATGTCGATGGTGCCGGGAATCGCATCGTCCTCGAAAGCGGCATGTCCTTCGCCGGCGCCGGCACGACCGGAGATTCGGGTGCATTCGTGACCCCCGGCCTGGTCATTATCGGCGGCGACGCCGATCTTCTGGTGACCAGCGTTCAGCGGAATATCGATGCGGCCTGGCTCAATTCCCGCACCGAGACTGCGGCGATCACGGCCTATGTTCTCGAACCCCAGGGTGCGACCATCGACGTGTCCGACAACACGATCGAGACTTCGACCAACGGCAATGAAGCCTCCAGCGCCATCTTGAACGAAGGCACTGCTGCAAGCTTCGCCGGCACCGCCGCCGTGGTGAACTATCAGAGCAATGTCGATGGCGTGACCCGCGCCGTCACCGAAGACACGGTCATCGCGGCCAGCATCGGCGCCGCTGTTCCGGGCAATGTCGACGACAATGTCGTGACGGTGAACGCGAACGAAGTCCGCGCCATCACCACCGGCAACAATTCGGCGCAGCTGCTCGATCTCGACGCGGTCGCTCTCGACATTGGCAACGGCACGGCCGACTTCACGCTTTCGGCTCCGTTCCCGATCGTCGCGGACGCCGACGGCACCGCAACCGTTTCCAACATCCAGATCAACGACAACACCCCGACCAGTGCGCTGAACCTCGGATCGTCCATCCTCGTCCAGGGCATCACCGGTAACAACCAGGCACTTCGCGACAGCGAGTTCGAAGTTGCGGGCAACGTCCAGGAAGCTATCGCCGCCGGCAACATCGCCAACAGCGATCTCAACCTCGACGGCAATGACGTTGGAACGGGCGCGGGTATCAACAGCCTGCAATATAACGATTTCGACGCCGAGGTGCTGGCTCGCTTCCGCGGTGACGCATCGATCGACGTGGGCTTCAACTCGGTCTCGAACGACATCAACCTGTCGAACAACCAGCAATATGCGGTTGCGTCGGGCAATGCTGCCCAGAACGATGCCACCGTCGATGCGAACAGCATCCTGATCGCTGGTGCGGCCCTTGGCGAGATCGCCATCTCGATGGACGATGGCATCCTGGCCAGCAGCGCCGGCTATGTCGTTCAGAACGGTCAGATGCAGCTGGGCGACGTGTTCGCCGAGGTTCTGTCGAATCCGGATACTTTCGACAGCGGCTCGCTGCTCGACGTCGACGTTGCCAACCGTCTTCGCCTCGGCTCGGCACTCTCCATCGACGAAAATGCGATCGCAGCTCGTGCCTTCGGCAATGACGGCGGCAACGCTCTGTCGGTGGATGCCGGCAACCTGACCGTCGATGGCGATGGATTTGCCAATGTCGCGGCCGTCAGCAACGGCCAGTGGGTCGGCGAAGTCGACATCGATGCCGATGTCGATAGCGACGAAGAAGCGATCTCGATCCGGGTCGGCGGTCAGTTCGAACAGGCCAGCAGCATCTCGGTTTCGGACAATGATGTCGCCGCCTCGGCCATCGGCAACCGCATCATCGACAACGATCTGAACGTCAGCGGCAACAATATCGTCGTGGCCGCTGCCGGGGGTGACGTGCGCGGTTCGGTCAGCTCTGATGCCACCGTCGACGTGAACGCGGCTTTCTCCGTGCAGAATGCACAGGTGAGCGCTGCCGACATCGATGCCGAGGTCCAGAGCGACGAAGGTGACGATGCCGACATCTATATCAGCCTCGGCAGCGCCTTCACCGATTCTTCCGTGAACGTCGAAGGCAATGCCTTCTCGGCCACGGCATTGGGCAATGTCGGCTCGAGCGCGCTGACCCTGGAAGCAAACAACCTCCAGGCCACTGCGGCCATTCAGAATTATCAGGAACTGAGCGGCGGCGTGGATGCAGAAGTCGGCGAAGAAGACGGCAGCGGCATTCTGGTGGAAGCCGGCGGTGCGACCAACACCGTCGACAATGTTTCGGTTTCGCTGTCGGAGAACATCCGTACCGCCCGGGCGATCGGCAATGACGGCGTCACCGTGCTGGACGTCTCCGCGAATACGATAAGCGCTTCCGGCAACAACGTCGCAGCCTTCGCGGACGATGAAAGCGCCTCGGCAGATTTCGTCCTCGGCAATGATCAGGAAGCCGATGGCGCCAGCATCAGCGCTGATGCCGACAGCAGCATCGAATTCGTCAACCTTGGCGCTCTCACCAGCGTCACCGACTCTTCGATCGATCTGCTGGGCAACGTCCACACCGTCGAAGCCGCAGCCAATCGCGGTGCGAACAGCCTGTCGCTCGAGGGCACCAACGTCGTCAGCGGTCAGTTCGCGGTGAACTCGGCGCTCTATTCCTACCAGAGCGGCGATGCGGTGGACGTGGAGGCTACGTCGACATTGGAGCTTCGTGCCCCGATCGAGGTCAGCAACACCAGCGTCGACATCAGCGGCAATCGCAATGTTGCCCGCTCGTACGTTAACAGCGTTGAAAACCAGATCATCATCTCGGCCACCAATCTGGCCGGCGAAGAGGGCGGTTCGGCGGCTGTACTGGGCGCCGACAACGAGGCCACTTCGGTGGGCGATCATGTACTGAACAACAACCAGTTGGCCAGCGGAGAGCTGAACAGCGAAGTGTCGACCTTCATCAGCAACAACGACGTCGGCGGTGTCGGAGTGAACAACTCATCGTTGAACGTCAGCGGCAATATCACGACGGCCGAAGCCACTTCCAACCGGGCCATCAACACGGCGTCCGTTTCCGGCCTCGCCAACAACGGCGCGTCCGCTGTGGTCTCAAGCCATCAGGTGAGCAGCACGAATGTCCTGGCGGAAGCCGTGACGGATGCTGACCTCTCCTCGAACAGCAGTGCCGGAACGGCGCTGGCGAATAGCGGGATCGCCCTGAACAACAATGCCACCAACGCTCAGGCGGCTGGCAACGTTGCGGCGAACACCCTCAACTATTCGGGCGGCACGCTGGCTCCGACCGCGACTGCGGCGACTGTCACGTTCGATGGGACCGACCTCAACGCCTCCGCTCCGGCATTGGTGCTGAACAGCCAGTCCAACACCGGATCCGTGAGTGCCGTTGCCACGGGCATCAGCCACACGGTCGCGCTGAACGGGTTTACCGGGGCGGCCACCAACTCGACCGTCAGCGTCTCCGGCAACAGCGCGAATGCCGTCGCGTTCGGCAATTATGCCGTCAACACGATGTCGGTGAATGGCCTCAACAACGGCGCTGCCGCCGGTCTGGCCAACGTCCAGAACAATACGGGCGCCATCTCGGCCACTGCCAACGCTTCGATCACGATCGGCGCGCCGGCTGGAGCCGTGGTCAACAGCAGCCTCGGTGTCACCGGCAACACCGTCGGGGCAACCGCGGTGGGCAACTCGGCGTCGAATGTTATTGGTCGCTGATCCTACATAAAAGTCGAACAACTGGGGCCGTCGCGGCGACGCGGCGGCCCCTTTCTTTGTCTTGCCCCGGCCTGGCGAGCCGCCGGCACGGCGCGTCGGCCCCGATGCAACTTTATCCGCTGCGGCTCTTTATTCCCCGGACGGACATGGCGCGGCGATGAGACAGGGGCACGGCCCGCTTGCTCTCGTCCCGCGGAGACGGGAGGAACGCAGCCATCGCCAATTTCATGTTCTGCACGGGGATCGAGAACAGCATCCCGACGATCCAGAATGGCCGCATCCGGGTCGACCAGATGGAGACATGCGGCCATTATGAAAGATGGCGCGAGGATTTCGACCTGGTCGAGGAACTGGGCATCCATTTCCTCCGCTACGGACCGCCCATCCACCGCACCTTCCTGGGCCCCGACAAGTTCGACTGGGAGTTTTCAGACCTCGCCTTCGCGGAATTGAAGCGTCGCGACATCACGCCGATCGTCGATCTCTGCCATTTCGGCGTGCCCGACTGGCTGGGCGATTTCCAGAATCCGGATTTCTCCATGCAGTTCGCCAATTATGCCGGCGCCTTTGCGGACCGCTATCCCTGGGTCCAGCTCTATACGCCGGTCAACGAGATGTTCATCTGCGCGGTCTTCTCCGCCAAATATGGCTGGTGGAACGAGCAGCTCACGACGGATCTCGGGTTCGTCACCGCCTTGAAGCACATCGTCAAAGCGAACGTGCTGGCAATGATCGAGATCCTCAAACGGCGCTCCGACGCCATCTTCGTCCAGAGCGAATCCTCCGAATATTTCCATGCCGACAGCCCCGCCGCGATCGGCCCCGCCGAAATCATGAATGCCAGGCGCTTCCTGTCGCTCGACCTCAATTACGGGCGCCGCGTCGACAGCGAGATGTACGAGTTCCTGATGGATTGCGGGATGACGAAGGAGGAATATCATTTCTTCCTCCATCACCGGCTGAAGCAGCATTGCATCCTGGGCAACGATTATTATCGCACGAACGAGCATCGCGTTCATCCCAACGGGCATACCGAGGCGGCGGGCGAAGTGTTCGGCTATTCCGAGATCACGCGCCAATATTATGAACGCTATCGGCTGCCGGTCATGCATACCGAAACCAACCTGGTCGAGGGCCCGACCGGACAGGAAGCGGTGCAATGGCTGTGGAAGGAATGGGCGAACGTGCTGCGCCTGCGCAACGTGGGCATTCCGACCGTCGGCTTCACCTGGTATTCGCTGACCGATCAGGTCGACTGGGACACTGCCCTGCGCGAGCAGAACGGCAACGTCAACGCGCTCGGCCTCTATGACCTGGACCGCAAGATCCGCAATGTCGGCCGCGCCTATAAGCAGCTGATCGCCGATTGGCGCGACGTCCTTCCGGCCTCGAGCGTGTGCCTGGTGGTACCGATCGTCCCGCCATCCCAGGCCGGAGGAGCGCATGCGCGCGACCAGGAGCGGGACGCCGACCGGTTCAAGGAAGGGGAGGAGGGACAGGCCTCGTCGCCGGAGCTCGGACCATGACGCCGGCAGGACCAGCGATGGAGGCAAGGCGATGAAGATCGGCCGGATCGAAACATTCTACGTGCCGCCGCGCTGGCTGTTCGTCCGCGTCGAAAGCGAGGATGGCGCCGTCGGCTGGGGCGAAGCGAGCCTCGAAGGCCATGCCGAAGCAGTGGACGGCGCCATGGAGGCGCTGAGAGACCGCTTCGTCGGTCACGATCCCTATCGCATCGAGGATATCTGGCAGATCGCCTATCGCGGCGGCTTCTATCGCGGCGGGCCGGTGCTGATGTCCGCGCTCGCCGGCCTGGAACAAGCCCTGTGGGATCTGAAGGGCAATGCGCTCGGCCTTCCGGCCTGGCAGATGCTGGGCGGCATGGTTCGCGACAAGGTGCGCGCTTATGCCTGGATCGGCGGCGACCGGCCGCACGAGATCGGCGAGGCGGCCGCCGCCCGACGCGGGCAGGGTTTCTCCGCCGTCAAGATGAACGCCACCGCCGACCTCGACTGGCTCGGAACACCGAAATTGTTCGAGGAGGTCGTGAAAAGGGTGGAGGCGGCGCAGGCGGCGGGAATGGATGTCGGTCTCGACTTTCATGGCCGCGTCCACAAGCCGATGGCCAAGCAGCTCGCCAGGGCATTGGAGCCGCTCGGCCTCCTGTTCATCGAAGAACCCTTGCTGTCCGAGAATCCGGAAGGCCTGGCCCAGATCGCCCAGCTGACCAGCATTCCGATCGCGCTCGGCGAGCGGCTCTATTCCCGCTGGGACTTCAAGCCCTTCCTGGCCTCGGGCGCGGTCGATATCATCCAGCCCGACCTCAGCCATGCCGGCGGCATCCTGGAATGCCGGAAGATCGCCGCCATGGCGGAAGCCTATGATGTCGCGGTCGCACCGCATTGTCCGCTCGGGCCGCTGGCGCTGGCGGCCTGCCTCCAGCTGGCCGCCTGCACACCCAATGTCGCGATCCAGGAAATGTCGCTGGGCATCCACTACAATGTCGGACACGATCTGCTGAATTTCGTCCTCGAGAAGGAAATGCTCACCCCTCAAGACGGCTATCTGCCCATCCCGCAAGGGCCTGGCCTCGGCATCCGCATCGACGAAGCAGCCGTGCGCGAAGCCCATAAGGACCGTCATCGCTGGCGCAATCCGGTCTGGCGCCACCAAGATGGCAGCTTCGCAGAATGGTAGCGGTGGAGCTCAGCCGGGCGGTCCCCGGCCTGCTTCATCCTTCCTCTGCGATGGGAAAGGAAGGATCCGGATCAGGCCACCACGCGCAGCTTGCGCGATCCGTCCGCGGGTATCGCGCAATAGCCGAGTTCGTCCTGCAACCTGGCAAGTTCCCGCTCACGCGATTGCCGATAGGCGCCGGCGTAGCGCGCATCGCATTCCGCCTCCTCGGCCGTCTGCGGCCGGAAATAGGCGATCGACAATTGCCGGCCGAAGAAATCGTCGCCGCGCATCTTCATCTGCGGCTCGGCATCGGTGGGAAGACTGTCCCGAACCGCGATCAGTTGTTCGATCAGCGAGTCCAGGGACGTGCAATCCCTGATCTCGATGAAATCCTTCACCATCCTACTCATTTACAAACCCCTCCCGGAATCCCCGGAACATGAAATAGCTTGCGCGGGAATCTTCCCGCAAGAACTAATCTATATTTATCCACAATCTGGTTTCCGAGCCATGAACATCGAAGACAGGGAACAGCAATCCGGCGGCGACGACAGGCTGATCTTCCTTGGGAATGAGCGTATCGCGTTGAACCTCGCGCCGGTGCAGGGAGGCGCCATCGCAAGCCTTGCATATCGTAACGGCAACGTAACTATCCCTGTATTGCGCGGTCGGCCGTGTCGCCCAGCTTCTATATTGGAGGCCGCCTGCTTTCCGCTCGTTCCTTATTGCAACCGCATTCGGAACGGACGCTTCCGCTTTCGTGGCCGCGATGTCACACTCGCTCCAAATATGGAGGGAGACCCCAGTCCGCTCCATGGACAGGGGTGGCTCAGCCCGTGGCAGGTGGTTCGACACGACCGGCTGGAGGCCGAGCTCAGCTTCCACCACGCGGCTGGCCAATGGCCATGGCGCTATGAAGCGAGACAGATATTCTCCCTGAACGGCGGCATATTGGCGATCGACCTCACCTGCCGCAACCTGTCGGACGATGCGATGCCGTGCGGTCTCGGGCAACATCCTTATTTCACCTGCACCATCGACACCCGCCTCGACACTGAAGTCGATTCGGCCTGGACGGTCGATGAGAATGTCCTGCCGGTCGAGAAGGTCGAGGCCGCCGGCCGCTACGACCTTCGGGACCGGCGGATCTGCGCCCAGGATCTCGACAATGGCTTTGGCGGCTGGCGCGGCGAAGCCAGGATCGACGATCCCACCTGGCCGTTCCGCATCCGTCTTGCTTCGCCGGACGCCGGCTTCTTCCAGCTCTATTCTCCGATGGAAGGAGATATGTTCGTGGCCGAGCCTGTGACGCACGCCAATGCCGCACTCAACGAGCCGGAGGCGGACTGGGCCACCCTGGGGCTCAAGCTATTGGAGCCCGGCGAGCAGATGCGCCTGAGGACACGGATCGAGATCGTCGGAAAGTGAAGATCGCCACATTCAATGTCAACGGAATCAACGGGCGTCTCCCCCGCCTGATCGAATGGCTCGAGGAAGCGAAGCCGGACGTCGCCTGCCTGCAGGAATTGAAGGCGCCGGACGACAAGTTCCCGGCCACGGCGTTGGCCAAGGCGGGCTATGGCGCCGTCTGGCACGGGCAGTCACGATGGAATGGGGTGGCGATCCTGGCGCGGGGCGGAGAGCCGGTGGAAACGAGACGGGGCCTTCCCGGTGACCCCGACGACAGCCATTCCCGCTATATCGAGGCGGCGGTGCAAGGCGTGCTGATCGGCTGTCTCTATCTCCCCAACGGCAATCCCCAGCCCGGTCCGAAGTTCGACTACAAATTGCGCTGGTTCGAACGGCTGATCGAACATGCCGCAAGTCTCAGGGAAGCGCCTTGCCCGGTCGTGCTTGCGGGAGATTATAACGTCATCCCGACCGATGCCGACGTCTACAAGCCGGAAAGCTGGCAGGACGATGCCTTGATGCAGCCGGAACCGCGCGCCGCTTATCGCCGACTGCTCGACGAAGGCTGGACGGATGCCATCCGACACCTGCATCCCGATGAGACGATCTACACATTCTGGGACTATTGGAGAAATGCATGGGCGCGCAATGCCGGGCTGCGCATCGACCATCTGCTTCTCAACGGCAGAGCCCTCAAGCGTCTGACCGAGGCGGGCGTCGACCGACAAGTGCGGGGAAGCGAAGGCGCCAGCGACCATGCACCCGCCTGGATAAAGTTGAAGGATTAACGCGGCGATCTTTGTGAGGACGCCGCCGACGCGGCTCGGTCGGGTCGCGATGGACGGATCGGTGTCACCCGCCAAATGGCATTCGAAAGATCGTCCGCGATTATCAGTGCGCCGCGCGGATCGATGGTCACGCCGACGGGCCGACCGCGAGTCTTGCCGTCCGCTCCCAGGAAACCCGACGCGAAGTCGATGGGAGGACCGGCAGGGCGGCCACCTTGAAATGGAACGAAGACAATCTTGTATCCGCTGGGATCGTCGCGATTCCAGCTGCCATGCTGGCCGACGAAGACGCCCTGGGAGAAGCGGGCGCCCATTGCCGGCGTGGAGAAAGCCAAGCCCAGCGGGGCGACGTGCGACCCCAAACTATAATCGGGGCGGATCGCGGAGGCGACCTTTCGGGGATCCTGCGGGCGGACCCGCGGGTCCACGTTGCTACCCCAATAACTATACGGCCAGCCATAGAATCCTCCCGGCCGAACCGCCGTCAGATAATCGGGAACGAGGTTCGGACCGAGCTCGTCCCGCTCGTTCACCACGGCCCAGAGCCGGCCCATGCCGGGCTGAATGGCCAACGCCGTCGGGTTGCGAAGGCCGGTGGCATAGGGCTTGTGGGCCCCCGTTTCGGAATCCACCTGCCATATCATGGCCCGATCCACTTCGGCCGCCATACCTCGTTCGGTGATATTGCTGTTGGAGCCGATGCCTACGTAGAGGAATCGTCCATCCGGACTTACGGCGAGCGCCTTCGTCCAATGATGATTGATTTCTGCCGGCAGGTCCGTGACCTTGGCGGGCGGGCCAGCGGCCCGGGTCTGTCCGTCTCGATATTCGAACCGGACGAGAGCATCCTGATTGGCGACGTAGAGGAAGCCATTGGCCAGTGCGAGCCCATAAGGCGCATTCAGATTCTCCGCGAAGATCGTGCGGCCTTCATAAACCCCGTCGCCGTCGCCATCCCGCAGCAATGTCAGCCGGTCGCCCCCACCGACCGCACTTGTTCCCTTCGACTTTATATAGCCCGCGATCACGTCTTTCGGAGTGAGTTTCGGCGCGCCGCCCCCCTTTCCCTCGGCGACCAGGATGTCGCCATTGGGAAGAACCAGAGTCTGGCGCGGTATCTTGAGGTCGGTCGCGATTGCGGAAATCGTGTAGCCCGACGGCACCGTCGGCCGCAATTCGCCCCACTCGGCCGGCTTCGCGATCTCCATGGCGGGGAGGAGGCCGCGCTCAGGGTTCGGAAGATCGACATCCGGACCATGTTGCACCGGATTAGAATCCCCGCCGCAGCCGGTCATCAAGGCCGAAAGGGCGAGGGCGGATGCCAGGTTGACGCGCATCATCTCGTCCTGTCCGCCCGAAAAGTCGCGAAACCGATCCATGTCGCCAACAGGATCAGCCCCGCCACGATCGCCGACAATATGAGGCCAGCAGGCATGCTTCCCCATGCATCCCTGGAATGAATCAAGGCATTGATGAAGCCGAGCACCCATGTTGCCAGCAGGAGCAGAACCAAGAGCAGCGCTCGTTTCCCTCGGCGGTCTGCGCGGAGCAGATCGACGATCGCCCAAAGGAGCGCGAAGCCGCAGAAGACCAGTCCGCCGGCCATCAGCCATGATGCGAAATTGGTCCATTGCACCTGGTAACTCGACAGATAAGCAAAATCGCTGAGCGCGGCGCCGAGAAACAAGGGGACCGAAAAGGCAAGCAAGGCAGCATGAACCGGATGCAGTGTCCGCGGATATGCTGAATCGATGGTTGCAGCCACGATTTGTCCTTCCTGTCGGCCCCGCGCAGCATCCGGCAAGGATGCGATCGAACAATATTCCCGTAGGATCTTCCGGGTTCGGTGCCCTCTGACACCGTCCGGCTGGCGCACACGCGAGTATATTGAAAATGCGGAGGGACGGTGTCGGTTCCAGGGTCGGGGCATTTTGAGAGAAATGTCCGGGGCGACCTGATCCCCGGGGCGGCTTGTTTTCGCGGCCCGATCGACGATAGCACCGGGAAATCGGCATGTTCTGTTCATCGCGCATTATCGCTGGCGGGAACCACGGCGCGCCTTCCGCAGTTCGAACAACCGAGGCAGATGAACGGGGCCGTCACGGAGCGAGATGACCGGATCGAGGATCTGGATACCTTATTGCGGGGCTGCGCCGAGTCCGGCGGAGTGGCTCGACCGCTGGAATCTGGATCCCGCCTTGCTTCTGCTGCTTGCCGCGCTGCCTTTTCTCTATCATCGGCTTCGCCGCGAGCCTCTGCGCACACGACGCGCCTGCTTCGCCGCGGCCTGGTTCATGCTCCTGCTCCTGTTCATTTCTCCCTTCTGCGCGCTGGCTTCCGCGCTCTTCTCCGTCAGGGTCGTGCATCACGTCCTGCTGACGGCGGTGCTCGCGCCGATGATCGTGTCGGCCTTTCCGCGCAGCCAGGCCCCAATCTTCCGGCCCCTGGCCGCCTGGACGGCTGCGCAGGCGCTGATCTTCTGGGCATGGCATTCGCCGGACCTGTACGGGCAGGCGCTGTCCAGTGATGCAATCTATTGGCTGATGCAGGCCAGCCTGCTCGGCAGCGCCGCCGGTTTCTGGAGCGCGCTTCGGATCGCTTCGCCCCCCGCGGCCGTCGCGGCGCTTCTGGTGACCATGGTACAGATGGGACTGCTCGGCGCTCTGCTCACATTCAGCGGCTCCCCGCTCTACGCACCGCATCTCGCGAGTACGGCGATATGGGGATTGTCACCCCTCGAAGACCAGCAACTGGCCGGGCTTATCATGTGGGCCCCGTCGGCCGGCCTTTATCTCGCCGCAGCCTTGATAATCTGCGCACGCTGGCTCCGGCGCCATGAGCGCCTGCCGCTCCCGTCATGATCGAGCGGCTTCGTGCCTGGGCGGCGACGCACACCGAGCAGGATCGCTACTCCCCCGTTGGCATTATTTTCCACTGGGTCATGGCCGCCCTGGTTCTCTTTCAGCTGGGCTGGGGATGGTATATGGGATGGATCCATCCCGGCGGCGACAAGCTGGCCGCTTATGAGGTGCACGGCGCTGTCGGCCTGTCGATCCTGATCCTCGCCTTGCTGAGGCTGGTATGGCGGATCGTGATCCCGGGACCTGTCAACGATGCCGACCGGCAAGGTTGGCAGACACAGGCAGCCTATGTGACCCATTGCCTCTTCTATCTGTGCTTCTTCGGCCTGCCCCTCAGCGGCTGGGCAATGTGGTCGTCGCTGGCGGAGCCAGGACCACTCCATCTGGCCGGCGTCCTGCCTTGGCCGCGACTCCCCGTCGAAGAGCTTTCTCTCGCGACGCGCTGGACAATCATGGACGTGGCCGAGGATGTGCATCACCTTCTCGTCCTGCTGCTTGTCGTGCTTGTTCCAGCTCATGTGGGCGCGGCGCTGAAGCATCATTTCTGGGATCGGCACGACGTTCTGACGGGAATGCTCCCGGAGATTCCGGATGCGCGGGATCCCCAGGCAGCCTCGCGGCATAATCCGCAAGAGTCCGAGCTTCCGCAGGGCTCAGCAGCCGGCTGATGACTTGCATGACATTGCCGGGATCGTTGCGGCGCTTTCCGTGCCGCCAGAGCTCGATCTGTTCCGCCAGATAAGCCGCGGGCTGACCCCCGAGTGGAGGGTTGGCAGGGCCGATGCCTTCGCCGCGCAAGCCGTGGCAGGAGGAACATGCGGGCAGGCCGCGCTGGGGATCGCCATGAACATAGAGCCGAGGCGCCGGAGCCGAGGGTAAGCGGCGTCGAGGCTCGAACGGCAGGGAGGCGTAAAAGGCGGAGACCGATTGGCGGTGCGTGGAGGTGAGCGGTCGCGCGATATGCTCCATCATCGGATGCCGTCTGCGTCCGCTTGCATAATCTTCGAGCTGCCGGCCCAGATAGCCGGAGTCCAGACCAGCGAGGCGGGGAGCATCCGCGCCGTTGCCGCGTCCGTCGAGACCATGACAGGTGAAGCATGCATTGGACGCGCCTGACGCTCCGCCGCTCAGGGCAATCATTTTTCCATCCGCTGCGAAGCGATCGGCCGAAGCGGTGTCGACGGCGCTGCAGGCGGGCAGGAACAGAAGCGCAATGGCGCTGCCTGCATTCCGCAACCGTTCCCACGCAAGGTCCATGAAACCGGGAACCTCTCCGGTACCGTGTCGGTTCCGGATGCGGAACGTGGTCCTTTTCGTCAGCCAGGGGGACATTTGTCGACGACCCAGATCTTTCTGCCTCTGCTTCTTCTCGTGGGAGCCTGCAAGCCGCCTCCGGACGCACGGCAGCAGATGCCGGGCGCCAGCGTCGAGCGCGGCAAAGCGGTGATCGAACGCGTCGGCTGCGGCGCTTGTCATATCGTGCCGGGGATAAGCTGGCCGCAAGGACGGATCGGGCCTGCGCTCGGGAATTTCGCGGGCCAAAACCTTATCGCCGGCCAGCTTCCGAACAGGCCCGATATATTGGCGGCCTTCATCCGCAACGCGCCCGCATTGGTGCCCGATACCAACATGCCGGCGATGCCGCTTTCGGAACAGGAGTCGCGCGATGTCGCAGCGTATCTTTACAGGTTCGAGGATCTCTGACGTCTCCCAGGATTGGCTCGGGGGATGGCCTCCGCCGGTGTTCGATCCAGCCGGCCCGTTCGCCGGATCAATCGCGACGCTCGCCTGGATCCTCATGGGCGTCGCGGCCGTGGTCATGCTGGTCGTCGCCGCTGCGCTGTGGGTCGCGCTGTTCGGGACCGGGAATTTGCGGAGCAAGCTTGGGGGAAAGCGCACCATCTGGCTGGGCGGGATATTATTCCCCATGGTCGTCCTGACGGCACTGCTCGTCTACGGCCTTTCGCTGACACGCAATCTGACGGCACCGATCCGCGGTGACGAGATGCGGGTGCGGCTGGTCGGCGAAATGTGGTGGTGGCGGGTCGCCTATCTCGACAGGCGGAGGCAACCGTTCATGATGGATGCCAACGAGCTCCACATTCCGACCGGACGGCCCGTCGTGCTGGAGCTTCAATCGAGCGACGTGGTCCACAGCTTCTGGGTGCCGCGCCTGTCCGGAAAACTGGACATGGTGCCCGGGCGGACAAACATCATGCGCATCCAGGCGGATCAGCCGGGGACATTCGGCGGTCAATGCGCAGAATATTGCGGCGGCCCGCACGCCTTGATGGGGTTTGTCGTGATAGCGCATGAGCCGGAGGCCTTCGCGGCCTGGCTGCGCGCGCGGCAAGAGCCGCAAGAAGCCGCCATTTCACCGGAAGCCGCCCGCGGCGCCTCGCTGTTCATGTCCACGGGCTGTGCCGCCTGCCATCGCATCGCCGGGACCGGGGCCAATGGCCTGGCCGGGCCGGACCTCAGCCATATCGGATCGCGGCGTACACTCGGCGCCGGCATCCTCCCCAATAATCGCGGTGCTTTGATGGGCTGGATCGGCAATGCGCAGGCGCTCAAGCCCGGCAATCGGATGCCGCCTTATACCATACTCCCCGGCAAGGATTTGCAGGCAATAGCCGCTTATCTCGAGACGAAGCGGTGACTTCCGAGACCGGCTTCGATCCGGAATCCTATCGACGCTTTCCGACCAGGGACAAGCGTCCGGAGGGCGAACTGGCGGAGCTCAACCGGATCTGGCACGCGCCCGGAGGCTGGGCGCGTCTGACGGTCGTCAACAATAATTATATCGGCTTGTGGTACGTTGCCGCTTCGTTTCTCTTCTTCCTCCTGGCGGGAATCCTCGCACTGGTGATGCGGGTGCAGCTCGCATTGCCGCTGAACGGCATTCTTTCGCAGGAGACCTACAACCAATTCTTCACCATGCACGGGACGATCATGATGTTCCTGTTCGCGGTGCCCGCCATGGAGGCACTCGGCGTCATGCTGCTCCCGCAGATGCTGGCCGCCCGCGATCTGCCCTTTCCACGTCTTTCGGCTTATGCCTTCTGGGCCTATCTCGTCGGAGGCCTCTGCTTCTTCGCATCCTTGTTCTTCGGCCTGGCGCCGGATGGCGGTTGGTTCATGTATCCGCCGCTGACCAGCACCGCCTTCTCGCCCGGTATCAATGCCGATTTCTGGCTTCTGGGGATCGGCTTCATCGAGATTTCCGCGATCGCGGGTGCGATCGAGATCATCGTCGGCGTCCTGAAAACCCGTGCGCCGGGCATGACGCTCGACAGGATGCCTATCTTCGCATGGGGAATGCTGGTCTTCGCCGGCATGATCGTGATCGCATTTCCGGCGGTGATCCTCGGCACGCTGCTTCTCGAGCTGGAACGCGCGTTGAACTGGCCATTCTTCGATCCCACCCGTGGTGGCGATCCGTTGCTCTGGCAGCATCTTTTCTGGTTCTTCGGGCATCCGGAAGTCTACATCATCTTCCTCCCCGCCTCGGCATTGGTGACGATGATGATACCGGCGCTCGCGCGAACGCGGCTCGTCGGCTACAATCTCATCGTCCTCGCCATGCTCGCCACCGCCTTCATCAGCTTCGGCGTCTGGTCGCATCATATGTTCACGACGGGGATGCCGCGGCTTTCGGTCGGATTCTTCTCGGCCGCGAGCATGGCGGTGAGCGTGCCGGCCGGCATCCAGGTCTTCTCCTGGATTGCGACTTTCGCCGCGGGCAGGGCGCGCTTCAATACGCCCACCCTCTTCGTTCTGGGTGGGCTCTTCACTTTCACATTCGGCGGTCTGACCGGCGTCATGGTCGCGATGGTGCCATTTGACTGGCAGGCGCATGATACGCATTTCATCGTCGCACATCTCCATTATGTGCTGATCGGCGGAATGGTTTTTCCGCTTTTCGCGACCTTCTATTACTGGATGGGGATGACGAGCCGCCGCCCGCTTTCGGAGCGCCTCGGCAAAAGGATATTCTGGATGATGTTCGTGGGAATGCACGTCACATTCCTGCCAATGCATCTAACCGGTTTGATGGGCATGCCGCGCCGGGTCTACACTTATCTTCCCGGCCACGACTGGGATGTCACGAACCTGCTTTCGACGGTCGGCGCCTTCATCCTGGCAGCGGGCGTAATGCTGTTCCTGATCGACCTCGCCCGCAATTTCCGTTTCACGGTCGAGGAGGATGCCGGCAATATCTATGGCGGCGGCACGCTCGAATGGTTGCCGACCGGACTTTATTCCACCCGCAGCATTCCGGTGGTGCGAAGCCGCTATCCGCTCTGGGACGATCCGGACCTCGGTGAAGACGTCGAAAAGGGACGCTATTTCCTTCCGAATGCCCCGACGGGGCGCCGCGAGACGATCGTCACGAGCCCGATCCGAGCGGAGCCGCAATATATCCAGATCATGCCGGGCCCTTCCGTCTGGCCCTTGCTCGGCGCGATCTTTACTGCGGGCTTCTTCCTCCTGATGACGATCCAGGCTTATGTGCCGGCCCTGATCAGCGGCGTGCTCGCCGTTCCATCGGTGCTTCGCTGGCTGTGGGAAACCGATCGGCCAGTAGCCGCGAAAGAAGTGGAAGTGGGCGGGGGCATATGTCTGCCAACCTATGTGACCGGTCCGAGCACGCATGGCTGGTGGGCGGTGATCGTACTTCTCGTCGTGATCGGCATGATCTTCCTCATGACCATATTCAGCTATCTTTATCTCTATGGCATCCATCCATCGGTCTGGACGGCGCCGCCCGACATGGTCTGGCTGATCCCATTGCTGGTCGGCTATGGCGCCCCTGCCGCGCTCGCAATGACGGCCCGGAAGCTGCTTGCCCGCGAACGGACGACGTTGTGGACCCCGCCGACCTTGATCCTTGCCGCGGGGGCCGGCCTCCTCCTCGCCCTGGGGATCGACTATTGGAGCTGGCGGACCCATGGGCTGCAGCCGCAATTGTCCAGCCAGGGTGCCATCGTGCATGCCTTCCTGGCGCTTCAGGCCATTCTTGTCGCGGTCGCGGTGCTAATGGCCATTTACCTGGCGGCACGCACAAGCAGGGGTCTCGTCACGCGTCCCCGAAACAACAGCTTCGATATCACGGCGATCTTCATCAGCTATACGGCTGCCCAGGGCATGCTTGCGGCGCTTCTGGTCCGGCTCTTTCCGGGAGCAGTCTAGGTGCGCGCCTGGTCCCTCCTTCTCAGCGGCCTGATCGTCTGGGCGATCCATTTCTTCGGCAGCTACGTGATCGCAAGCATTTTCCCCGGAACGATGCTGGCGCGTGCGCTGATCCTGATACTGACCTTTTTTTGCCTGATCGCCGACGGATACCTGTTGTGGAGCTTCTCCCGTGCGCCGACACATGGCGGTGACCGGGTGAACCGCTGGTTGCGATCCTCGTCAGCCTTGGCCGTGGCGTTCTCGGTAATCGCCATTTTCTGGCAGGGACTGCCGGCAGCGCTTGGATAGCCTGCTCTTGCGTGCGGATCCTAATTCATCGTCCGGCTGAGCAGCCACAGCCCGATTGCGAAGGTCGCGAGCGACGCGACGGAATCGTAGCCCATGCGCAAAATCGCCTTGTCCTTCCGTTCGAGCAGACCGACGACCACCATTCCCGTCATCATGACGGTGAGAATTGCCCCGATCGCCTCGAACGTCCCCGCCTGGCCGAGGACGGGCGCGCCAGGGTAAATGAGATCTGCGAGAAATATCAGCATGATATTGAAAATGTTCGTGCCGAATATGTCCCCGATCGCCATCTGATACCGGCGCAGTTTGACGGCGGCGATGGTTGAACTGATTTCGGGAAGCGATGTGGCCAGGCCAACAAGGATGAAGCCGATCATGCCTGCCGAAATGCCGGTTTTTTCCGCGAGAGCATCGGCCGATGAAGACAGGACGAAGCCGGCAACGAGGATCAATGCTGCACATAGCATGATCAGGAGAATGAGCAGCCAGAGCGGTCGCGGGTCGCCTTCGCGATCCCCGTCCTCCGCATTGTCTTGGCCGCCGACGACTTCCCAGGTGTGGCGATGTTCGAATCCGGAGGAAATCCACAGCGCAGCCACGGCGCCCGCAGCAAGGGAGGCCGAGCCCAGTCCGAAGCCGAAAATCGGAATGTCTCCTGCGGTCGCGACCATGGCCACGACGGAGGCAAGCAGCATCGCAAGCACACCCTGCATGAGCGTGGCCGGCCGCGCGGCCCGGACAGTCAGCGCCTCGCGGCCATAGACGATGTCGGCGACGGCCAGGATGAGGATGTTGATGGAGGCCGTGCCAAGCAGATTGTTGACTGCCAGCGGCGCGTTGCCGATCGAAGCGGCCGTGCTGACCGCCGCCACTTCCGGCAGCGAACTCACGCCGCCGAGCAGGAGCATCCCCATCAGCGCCTGTCCGGCACCAGTCCTCGTCGTGACGGCATCGACATAATGGGCCAGCCGCCAGCCTCCGAGCCAGGTGGCCACGGCTCCGGCGAGGAAGACAAAACCGAGCAGCGGAAGCGAGAGGGAATCGAAAGCCATGAGATTCGGATCAGCTCTCCAGCCAGGCCGTGGTGCGGCCAGGCCGGGACGGTTCGTCGCGGCACTGCGCCAGCGGATGTCGAAGTCGCGCATCCTTTCGGGTCATGCGCGCTTTGTTGGGTGACGCTCCGCGGCGAAAGTCGTTCCGGACCTCCTGCCGGCTGCCAAGGCAGGCACCTGTCGGCATGGTTTACAAAACCCTAATGATGAGAGCAGAATCGCCCGCATTACAGCGATTGGCCCACTTCTTGCTTCGACCGGGTCATGCTCAACAAGCTCGCCAGGCCGTTCCTGATAAAAACCAGATTCGAGGCCTTTGCGGTCATCTACGCGCTGGCCTTGGGAGCGGTGGAACGGGGCTTCCACTATCTCCATCAATTTCCCGGGACGGGCGGCTATCTGCTGTTCGCGGCCTGCACGGGCGCGGTGTTCATGGCGGGTGCGAAGATCCTGGACGCGACCAGGCCACCGCGCTTTCGCCGCCAAAGCCTTGCCCGCGCAATCGCACGCGCCCGTCAGGCCGATTGACTGGCCGACTGACGGGAACGGTGCTTTGCCGCGGTCGTTATCTCGTTTCAGGTGGACGAGGATCAGGTCATGACCGGCGATGAAAAACGCAGCGCCCCAGGCGAGATGGGAACGGGCGCGCGGGGATCCGGTGAATCGGGTGGCGGCCCCTATCCCAACCCCCATTCCGGCAAGAAGCCCGACAAGGACGGCTATATGGGTGATGGGGGCCAGACCGAGCAGCCTTATCATGGCAGCGGACAGCTTGGCGAAACGAATGTCGGCGATACCGAAAATGCCAATTCCGCGACGCGCGGAACCACCAAAGCGGATCGCGAATCCGACGCATAGCCTGACCTTCCTAACATTGGCGTGATTTCCCATTTGTTGGCATTGACCGCAGGGCAGATATCCATCTCTACGTTCGTTTTCGGCTGTTTTCCGCCATAAAGCGACTTTGGCACGGCTCTTGTAACCTTGTTGGCAACCGTCGGGACAGGCGGAAGGATCAACAAGGTTCAAGGAAGCCAGCAATGTTCGAATTGGGAAACATCCAGCGCATGGCCGTCTCGGTCGTCGGCGCAATCCTCCTCACCAGCGCCACCGTTTTTGCGGCGGCGGCACCGGCCGAGGTTGGCCCCTCCGTCGCTTATGCTTCGACCCACATCGGCACCGATGCGAATGGCTGAGGAACTCGCCATCATTCCGCCGGCGGTCGCGGCGACGCCCGCACCCTGGCCGATCCAGGCTCCGAGAGAGCGGGGGGCACGCCCCTTCCAGGCGAAGTTCGCCGCTCCCGCGCCGACCGGATTTCGGCCCCGCGGCATATTTTCCCGAACCCGGGACATCGTCGCGGCGAACATGGCGGATCTTTTGGACAAGGCCGAAGATCCCGCGAAGATGGTCCGGATGATCATCCTCGAGATGGAGGAGACGCTCGTCGAGGTGCGTGTGTCCGCGGCGCGGACGATAGCGGACCAGAAGGAGATGGCTCACCAGATCCGCAAGCTTGAGCGTTTGCAGGATAGCTGGACGGAAAAGGCGGAACTGGCCCTGTCGAAGGATCGCGAGGATCTGGCCAAAGCGGCCCTCGTCGAAAAGCAGAAGGTCGGTCACCTTGCCGAAGGTCTCCAGGCGGAGATCGATCTGCTCGACGATACGATGCGGGCATCCGAAGCGGACATCGCCAAGCTTCAGGGCAAGTTGCGGGAAGCGCGTTCGCGCCAGAATGCGATCCAGAACCGGCTGGAGAGCGCGCAGAACCGTGCCCGGATGCGGGAAATGTATGCGGGGCCAAAGGTCGACGAGGCGTTTTCGCGCTTCGACGTGCTGGAACGGCGCGCAGACTTTGCCGAGGGCGCGGCCGATGCGCTGCTATTGGGCGCCCCGCCAAAGTCACTGGAAGAAGAAATCGCGGAGCTTCGCAATGCCGAAAAGGTCGAAGCCGAGCTCGAAGCGCTGAAGGCGCGGTTAAGCTGATCAGGAGGGAAAAGACGATGGCTTTGAGGACATTCTATCTCAACAAGCGGGATGCCAAATTCTGGGGCGTCTGTTCGGGCATATCCGATTATACGGGCGTCGACGTCACCTTGGTCCGCATCGGCGCTGTCGTCGTCACGTTGCTCGGCGCCTTTCCGTGGACGATCCTGGCTTACGGTCTCGCTGCCTTGCTGGTCAAATCCGGTCCGCACGGCGCCCATGAGAATAGGGGCCTCCGATCGGGCGTCACCGCCCGAAGTTCTGCCCGCGATCTTCGGATGAGCATGCGCGATATCGATCGCCGCATGGCCGAGGTCGAAACCTATGTCACGTCGACCGAGAGCAGCCTTGCCCGCGAGATCGAACAGCTGCGGCAACCGCGCGTCGAGCCGGCGAACCCCGCCTGAAGCCCCGGAGAATGGACATGAACGAACCCATGACCGCTATTGCCCTTGCCGGTTTCGCCCTGGTGGGCCTCACCATCGCTCTCGTCGCCATCCTCAAGGGCTGGCACGGCTGGCTCGAACTCAAGCGACTGGAATTGAGCGGCCTCCAGGGCCAAAGCGCGCGCAGTCCGGCCGGGGACCGAATCGAGATGGCGGATCTGAAGGAACGGGTCCGCAAGCTGGAATCGATCGCCGCCTGCATCGATCTTTGACGCGGGAGGCATATTCCTGACCGAAAGCGCAGGGACTCGCCGAAGGTCCTATCGACCTTGAACAGTCGTTGCTCCTTGTTTTCCGTATTTTCCGCTTAGTCGGATGATTCCATCGCCCTGAAATGTTTCTAAGGCAAACGGGTCTTCGTGACGGTCCGGTCCTTGCCCGCGATCCGCCAGATATCGCCGAAATCCGCATGGACCAGCGGGTCCGGCCGCTCTCCGCTCAGTGCGTAGACGATATCGGGCACAGTATTGCTGTGGGCGACGATCAGGACCGGTGCCGGTTCCTTCATCACTTCCATGATCAGTCCGCGGCTGTCCGACGGATCGTAGATCCTGGGCGTGATCCCCAGTTTCTCGGCGAGCGGTGCTGCCGTCTGACGGGCACGCCTGGTATCGCTTACGAAGATGGCCAGCGGAGGTTCTTCGGCGAACCAGTCGGCGAGCAATGCCGCGCGCCTTTGTCCGGCCTCCGTCAAATCCGGATCGGAAGATCCCTCCAACGTGTCGAGATGCCGCATCACATAGAAGGTGGAAGGCGGCTGGATCGGCGCGGGCGTCATGCAACCGGACAGGAGCAAGGCGAAAAGGGCGAGAACATAGCGAGTCACGGATATTTGCTCCTATTGCCAATTTTAACTAGTCGTCGCCGCAATCCGAATCATCCGCAACCCCGGGTCGGCGAGCGCAAGGCGACAAGGGGTGCATCGCCGAAAAAAATCCATTAGGGGGCAGCCGCGGCACTCCATTTAGGACAAGGCAAGGCCCAATGAGGACAAAAAAGGCATGACGAGCAAGACAGAGCGCCGCAACCAGCCGGTGCTCGCCCTTCATGTGCCGGAGCCCGACGCGCGGCCCGGTGACGAAGTCGACTTCAGCCACATCACTATCCCGGCCGCGGGCAGCGTGCGCCGCCCGGACGTGGCCGCGCCGGCCAGCGAGACGCATGAACTCGTCTACAGTCTGGTTCGGGTGCTTGACGACGAGGGCAAGGCTGTCGGCCCGTGGGATCCGCGGCTCGACGCGGACACGCTGCGCAGGATGCTTCGCGACATGATGCTGCTGCGCGTGTTCGACGACCGCATGTATCGCGCCCAGCGGCAGGGCAAGACCAGTTTCTACATGAAATCGACCGGCGAAGAAGCGGTCGGCGTCGCGGCCGCTTATGCGCTGCATCGCGACGATATGTGCTTTCCGACCTATCGCCAGTCAGGCCTGCTGATCGCGCGCGATTATCCGCTCTACGACATGATGTGCCAGATCTATTCGAACAGCGGCGACAAGCTCAAAGGCCGCCAGCTGCCGATCATGTATTCGGACCGGGCGCATGGCTATTTCTCCATCTCCGGCAATCTCGGCACGCAATTTCCGCAGGCAGTGGGCTGGGCCATGGCCTCGGCGATCAAGGGCGACAGCCGCATCGCCGCCACCTGGATCGGGGACGGCGCGTCGGCGGAAGGTGATTTCCACGCCGCCGTTACCTTCGCCGGCGTCTATCGGGCGCCGGTCATCCTCAACATCGTCAACAACCAATGGGCGATCTCGACTTTCTCCGGCATCGCCGGCGCGGAGCTCACGACTTTCGCCGCCCGCGCCGTCGGTTACGGGATTGCCGGTCTTCGGGTCGACGGCAATGATCCGCTCGCCGTCTATGCGGCGACGCGCTGGGCGGCCGACCGCGCCCGCGCCAATTTGGGCCCGACCCTCATCGAAATGTTCACCTATCGGGTGGAGGGCCATTCGACGAGCGACGATCCGACCGCCTACCGGCCCGCAAATGCCGGCAAGAGCTGGCCGCTGGGCGATCCGGTCGAGCGGCTTCGCCGCCATCTGGAAGGACTGGGCGAGTGGGACGAGGAGCGCAATGCGAAGCTGCTCGAAGAGCTGGGCGCAGAGGTGCGCACGGCCCAGAAGGAAGCCGAAAAGCTTGGCACGCTCGGCAATGATCCGAACCTGGATGTCGCATCGATGTTCGACGACGTTTTCGAGGAGATGCCCTGGCATCTGAAGGAACAGCGCGAGCTGGCGCTCGCCGAAGTGGAGGCGAAGCGCCGATGACCGTCATGAACATGATCCAGGCGATCAACAGCGCCCATGACGTGATGATGGAACGCGATCCCGATATTGCCGTGCTCGGCGAGGATATCGGCTATTTCGGCGGGGTCTTTCGCGCCACCGAAGGGCTGCAGAAGAAATATGGCCGCACCCGGGTGTTCGACGCTCCGATTTCAGAGAATGGCATCATCGCCGCCGCGATCGGCATGGCCGCCTATGGACTGAGGCCCATCGCCGAAATCCAGTTCGCCGACTATATCTACCCAGCCTTCGACCAGATCGTCTCGGAAGCCGCCCGCATGCGTTACCGCACCGCCGGCGAGTGGCCGATGCCGATGGTGGTCCGCTCTCCTTATGGCGGCGGGATCTTCGGCGGCCAGACCCACAGCCAGTCGCCCGAGGCGCTGTTCGCCCATATCGCCGGCATCAAAACGGTGATCCCGTCCAATCCCTACGATGCCAAGGGCCTGCTGATCGCCGCGATCGAGGACAATGATCCCGTCCTCTTCTTCGAGCCCAAGCGTATCTATAACGGGCCGTTCGACGGCTTTTACGAGCGGCCGGTGACGCCCTGGGCGAAGCATCCCTCGGCAGAGGTTCCCGACGGCCATTACACCGTGCCGATCGGCAAGGCATCGATCGTGCGCGAAGGCAATGAGGTGACCATCCTCGCTTATGGGACGATGGTCCATGTGGCGCTCGCGACCGCCGAGGCCGAAGGGGTCGACGCCGAGATCATCGATCTGCGCACGATCGTGCCGCTGGACATCGAGGCGATCGAGGCGTCGGTGAAAAAGACGGGCCGTTGTGTCGTGGTGCACGAGGCGACCCGCACCGCCGGCTTTGGCGCCGAGCTTTCGGCCTTGGTGCAGGAACGCTGCTTCTATCATCTCGAAGCGCCTGTGGTGCGTGTGACGGGATTCGACACGCCTTATCCGCATTCGCTGGAGTGGAATTATTTTCCGGGTCCTGTCCGGCTGGGCCTCGGGCTCAGAAAAGTATTGGAGGATTGATCGGCCATGGCCCGCTACGAATTCAAGCTTCCCGACATCGGTGAAGGCATTGCAGAGGCCGAGATCGTCGCCTGGCACGTCAAGGTCGGCGACCAGATCGAGGAGGACCAGCAGCTCGCCGACATGATGACCGACAAGGCGACTGTGGAGATGGAGTCTCCCGTCGCCGGCAAGGTTCTGGAAGTGGCCGGCGAAGTCGGCGACCAGATCGCCATCGGATCCGTGCTCGTCGTCATCGAGACCGAGGGACAGGTTCTCGCCGAAGAGGTCGCGCCGGCTGCGGAGCCGCGGCCCGATGAGAGCGCGCGTCACGACGAGGTTGCGCTCGCCGATGGGCTGGTCGAGGAAACGCCCGCTCTGGAGGCGGCGATGCCGAGCGCCGGCGAGGCGCGCGGCGATGAGCGGCCTGCCGAACCGGAGGGCCGCGAAAGCGATCGACGCGGCAGCGACGGCGAAGCCGCGGTCGCCCGGCCAGGCGGACCAGTGCTGGCATCGCCGGCCGTGCGAGCGCGTGCCCGCGACCTTGGCATAGACCTGGCGAGCGTGAAAAGCGCAGGCGATCGCGTTCGCCATGCCGATCTCGACGCTTATCTGCTCTATAATGGCGGCTCCGTTTCCCATGGCGCCGCCGCCCGTCGCCAGGATGAAGAGATCAAGGTGGTCGGCCTCAGGCGCAAGATCGCCGAGAATCTGCAGGAGGCGAAGCGCCGGGTACCGCATTTCACCTATGTGGACGAAGTCGACGTCACCGCGCTCGAGCAGACGCGGGCGATGATGAACGCCGATCGCGGGGGCAATCCCAAGCTCACCATGCTGCCCTTCCTGATCACGGCGATGTGCCGCGTCCTCCCCCAATATCCGCAGATCAACGCACGCTATGACGACGATGCCAATATCATCCGCCGATCCGGCGCCGTCCATATGGGCATGGCCACGCAGACCGATAGCGGCCTTGCCGTTCCCGTGATCCGCAACGCCGAGAATCGCGACGTCTGGGATCTCGCCCGCGAGATATTGCGCGTCGCCGAGGCGACGCGGGCCGGCAAGGCCACGCGCGAGGAGCTTTCCGGTTCGACGATCACGATCAGCAGCCTCGGCCCGATGGGTGGCATCGTCTCGACGCCGGTGATCAACCGGCCCGAAGTCGCCATTATCGCGGTCAACAAGGTCGAGGAGAAGCCGGTGGTCGTGGATGGCCAGATCGTCATCCGCAAGAGGATGAACCTGTCCTTGTCCTGCGATCATCGCGTCGTCGACGGCTGGGACGCGGCAAGCTTCATCCAGGATCTGAAGAAGGTGCTGGAAAACCCGCTGAAGCTCCTGTCGCTGCGATAGGATGATTTCAGGTCGGATGGGATCGTCCGACCCGCGGGACGGCAGGGCAAACAGACGGAAAGCGGCTCGCATCCAATCCGATCGGAAAGGATGCGAACGCCGGTTCAGCGCCGCTTGGTCATCATGTTGTAACGCCTTCCAGGCCATGCCCGGCCGATGCATGTCGCGGCAGGGATAGGTTGATCAGGGCGCTCGATCTCGATCGGCGCCTGCTTCTCAAGGCGGGCGCGCTGGGCGCGGGCGCCCTGGCCATGCCGGCTGGGGCCGCCCTGGCCAAGACAAGCGGCTTTACCCACAATGTCGCGAGCGGCGAGCCGGGTCCCGACCGGATGATGTTATGGACGCGCTATTTGCCGATCGGCGGCGGCGAAGCGCGGATCGAGGCGGAGGTGTCCGAAGATGCCGGCTTCGCCCGGATCGTCAGGGGCGGCACCGTTTCCTGCGGGCCGGAGCGCGATCATACGGCCAAGCTGGTCGTGGAGGGCCTCGCGCCGGGCCGGACCTATCATTATCGTTTCCGCGCGCCGGACGGGTCCCTGTCCCCCGTGGGGCGGACCCGCACGCTGCCAGACGGGCAGGTGCGGCGGTTCGGGATCGGCATATTTTCCTGCGCCAACCTGCCGTTCGGATGGTTCAACGCTTATGCCCATGCCGCGGGCCGCGAAGATATCGACCTGATGGTGCATCTGGGCGACTATCTCTACGAATATCAGGCCGGCTCCTATCCCAGTTCCAAGCTCGCTCTCGCCGAGCGTGTGATCGCGCCCGCGCACGAACTCGTCGCCCTCGCCGATTATCGGGCCCGCTTCGCCGCTTATCGGTCCGATCCCGACCTGCAGCGCCTGCACCAATATTTTCCGATGGTGATGATGTGGGACGATCACGAAAGCGCCAACAATGCGTGGCGGGACGGGGCGCAGAACCATCAGGACGCCAGCGAAGGCGCGTGGGCGGTTCGCAAGGCGGCGGCGATGCGCGCCTATCGGGAATGGCTGCCGGTCGGGGAGGAGAGCTGGCAAAGCTATCAGATCGGCGATCTCGCCACGCTCTTTCGTCCGGAAACGCGCCTCATCGGCCGGAGCATGCCGATCGGGCTCGGCACGGCCCTGGCGCAGGGCGGCGATGTCGGCGCGGCGCTCGCCGCCTTCCGCGATGGACCGTGGCGAGACAGCAGCAGGACGATGCTCGGCCTGGAGCAGGAAGGCTGGCTCGCAGAAGGCCTTGCCCGTTCGCGGCGCGCGGGAACGCGGTGGCAAATCCTGGCGCAGCAGGTGATCATGGGCGAATTGTCGCTATCGCCGAAGGTGGCGGAATGGATGCTGGAAAAGGCATCGCCGGAGGGAAAGCAGACGATCGCGCTCCATCTCGCGGCGTCCGAGGCCGGCCTGCCGATCAATTTCGATGCGTGGGGCGGATTTCCCGCGGCGCGGCGGCGGCTGCTCGCGGCATCGACGGGGGCGGATGCGGACCTGATCGTGCTGTCGGGTGACAGTCATAATGGCTGGGCCTTCGATCTCGACCTGGACGGCATGCCGGCCGGTGTGGAATTTGCCGGCCACAGCGTCTCCTCCCCCGGCTACGAATCCGCATTTCCCTTTATCGATCCCAGGGACATGGCCGGCGACCTGGTCGCGCATAACCGGCAGCTGCGCTGGGCAGACACGAGCCGACGGGGCTATCTGACGATCGAACTGACACCCGAACGGGCCACCGGCGAATGGCTGTTCATGGACACGATCCGGGAGCGCTCGACCATCCTGGCGGGCCGTCATGCCATGACGGTCAGAGCAGGGGCGAGGCGCCTGACAGCCGAAACCTGACGGCGACCGAGGCTTCATGGTCGCGCAAGTCGGAGGTGGAAATTGCGTCCGCCGCTGTTACGGAGCATATCCATGCTGAAGAAACGCTCCGATCCGATTCCCGAGGCTCAGACATTGAAGCTGCTCGAGGAGCGGCTACGCTGGCTTTCCGCCTGGACCATCCACAACGCCAATCATTTGCGCGACAGCACGGACGGATTGAAGGTGGGCGGCCATCAGGCGAGCTGCGCCTCGATGACGGCGATCATGGCGGCGCTCTATTTTCATGCGCTCGGACCGAATGACAAGGTGGCGGTGAAGCCCCATGCCGGGCCGGTGCTGCACGCCATCCATTATCTGCTGGGCACGCAGACGCGGGAGCAATTGGAGGCTTTTCGAGGCTTTGGCGGTGCGCAATCCTATCCCAGCCGCACCAAGGACCGCATTCCGGTCGATTTCTCGACAGGCTCGGTCGGGCTTGGCGTCGCCGTCACCGCCTTTGCCAGCCTGGTCCAGGATTATCTCGTCTTCCACGACATGATGGACAAGGCCGATGCCGGCCGCATGGTCGCCCTGATGGGCGATGCCGAGCTGGACGAGGGCAATATCTACGAATGCCTGATCGAGGCCTCGAAACACGACATCCGCAATTGCTGGTGGATCGTCGACTATAACCGCCAGTCGCTCGATGCGACGACAGCTGACCGTATGTTCAGCCGCTTCGACGAGATTTTCGCGAGCTGCGGCTGGCGTGTCGTCACGCTCAAATATGGCCGTCTGATGGAGGCGGCGTTCAAGGAAGAGGGCGGTGCCGAGCTCAAGGCCTGGATCGATGGCGCCGCCAATGCCGATTATGCGGCGCTTACCTATCTCGGGGGCGCCGCGTGGCGCGAACGGCTGCTGAAGGACGCTCCGGCCACCAAGAAGCTGCTGGAGGCCCGGGACGACGACGCCCTCGCCGCCTTGATGACCAATCTCGGCGGCCATGACCTCGAAGCGCTCGTCGAGGCCTTCGACGGGGCGGCGGACGACGTGCCCACCTTGTTCATCGCCTATACGATCAAGGGCTTCGGCCTGCCGTTCGCCGGACATAAGGACAATCATTCCGGGCTGATGAACCCGTCCCAGATGCATGCCCTGCGCGAGACGATGGGGATTGCCGAAGGGGAGGAATGGGAACCCTGGGCCGGGCTTGGCGGCAACAGCGCCGAAGCGGTGCGCGCCTGCGTCTCGCAAAGCCCGATCGCACGGGCACGGCGCAAGCCGCCCTGGAACGTCGCCGAGGTGCCCGCCATCGTTCCGCCGCCGGGCGACGAGCAATCGACGCAGGCGGCCTTCGGCAAGATCCTGCTCGATATTTCCCGGGCCGGCGGCGCGCTTGCGGACCGCATCGTCACCACTTCGCCTGACGTGACCGTGTCGACCAATCTCGGGCCGTGGGTAAACCAGCGCGGTCTGTTCCGCCGGGCCGAGTTGGCGGACATCTTTGCCGCCGCCAAGATCCCTTCGCCGCAGAAATGGGGCGGGCACAAGGCCGGGCAGCATATGGAGCTCGGCATTGCCGAGAATAATCTGTTCCTGATGCTGGCCGCGCTGGGCCTTGCCGGGGAGCTTTTCGGCGAGCGGCTGTTCCCGATCGGCACCGTCTATGATCCTTTCATCGCCCGCGGCCTCGATGCGCTCAATTATGCCTGCTACCAGGATGCGCGCTTCATGCTGGTGGCGACGCCGTCGGGGGTCACGCTGGGTCCGGAAGGGGGCGCCCACCAGTCGATCAATCCCCCGCTGATCGCGCTCGGCCAGCCCGGCCTTCGCCATTACGAGCCTGCCTTCGTCGATGAGCTTGCTTTGCTGATGGAGGAGGGATTCCGGATCATGCAGGCGGAGGATGGCGAAAGCCTCTATTATCGCCTCACCACCCGATCCATCGCGCAGGTCGAGCGGCGGGACGAAAGCTGGAAAGAAGGTGCGGTTGCCGGCGGCTATTGGCTGCGCGAACCGTCGCCGGGCGCGGAGGCCGCGATCGTCTATGCGGGTGCCGTCGCGCCGGAGGCGCTGGCGGCCTGGGAGGCGCTGCAGGACGATGTGCCGGGTCTCGGCCTGCTCGCAATCACCTCTCCCGATCTCCTCCATCGCGGCTGGAGCATGCGCCGCAGCGCGCGCTGGAGCGGCACGGGAGTGGCACCAAGCCATGTCGAGCAATTGCTAGCGCCATTGTCGGGCGATGCGGGACTCGTCACCATAATCGACGGTTCGCCGGCGGCGCTGTCGTGGATTGGCAGCGTGGCGGGGCACCGCGTCAGTCCGCTCGGCATCGACCGTTTCGGCCAGACCGGAAGCCTGGACGATCTCTATCGTTACTATCGGCTCGACGTCGATGCGATCGTCGAGGCAGCGGCGGAGCTTTTCCTAGATTAGGCGCTCCAATCCCTCCCGAATCCTGCGGGTCGGGACCTTCAGGGAACATAGTCGTCCCTGCAGCGCTCTTTCCCCAAATATCATATGGAGATCGAACATGTTGGGACGCATTATCGGGGCGGCGATCGGCAAGAAGATGGCAGGACGTTATGACGGCACGCGCGGCATGATCCTGGGCGCGCTGGCGCCGACGATCGCCCGCCGCGCCTTCGGGCCGCTCGGCCTGGCGATTGGCGGCGGTTATCTCGCCAAGAAATATTATGACGGGCGCAAGGCGCGCCGGGCCCGCGCTTCCGCCGAAATCTGAGCGGCCGACCGCCAGACTCGTTCACGATCCTATCGGGCCGTGAGCGAGTCTTGTTTCTCTTCGTCTTCCGTTATTTCCGGGTCGTCAGATGATTCCGTCTGAGGTCTACGGCCTGTCCGTCTCCGCCTCCTCGACTGGCGGCGGAGGGATGGGGATCATGACCTTCGGAAGTTCGACGGGCACCGGGGGGCGGTCATTGTCCGGGCCGGGTTGGGCGGAAATGGTCATGCCCTCATTTCCGAATTCGACGCCCAGCTCATAGCCGATGCCGTCGATCGGGACGGTGATCGAACCGTTCAATCCTTCTTCTTCCTCGATCTCCCTGGGGGGCGGCGCGGCCTTCCGCGCGGGTGCGCTGGACAAAGCGGACGACATGAAATCGCGCCAGATCCGGGCCGGCAACCCGCCGCCCGCCATGCCGCCGGGAAGCGGGCTGTTATCGTCATTGCCGATCCAGACGCCCACGATAAGGTCGCCGGCAAAGCCGATGAAGATGGCGTCGCGGCTGTCCTGGGTGGTGCCCGTCTTGCCGAATGTCGGAATGGCGAGCGCGGCACTGCGGCCGGTGCCGTGGTTGGCGGCGGCGAACAGAAGCTCCTTCAGATCATCCAGGCTGGAATCGCGCTTCAGGCTTCGGGCGTTCCAAAGGCCCGAGAACCAATTTTCGTCTTCTTCCGGCGGAAGGCCCTCGGCCCGCACCGGATAGCCGTTCGCCGCGACTGCTGCATAAGCGGCCGTCATTTCCAGCAGGGTCACGCCGGACGTGCCGAGCGCAAGGCTGGGCTGGGTGACCAGCGGGCTGGTGACGCCGAGGTCGCGCGCCGCCTGGATCACCTTGTCGCGGCCCACCTGTTCGGACAGGCGCACAGCGGCGACATTGCTGGACGAGGCGAAGGCGTCACGCAGCGTCAGGCTGCCGCGATAGCGGTCGCCGTAATTTTTCGGTGTCCAGGTTCCGATCGTCAGCGGCCGATCCTCGACAGGATCATCCGGATCCAGGCCTGCGCGGAGCGCAGCCAGATAGACGAACAATTTGAATGCCGATCCGGGCTGTCGCCGCGCCTGGGTGGCGCGGTTGAAGGGACTGTTCTTGTAGCTCTTGCCGCCCACCATGGCGACGACGCGGCCATCGGGCCGCATCGCGACGAGCGCAACCTGGGCGCGGCCGAGCGGAGCCCGCCGAACCGCCGCCACCGCCAGTCTTTGCAGGCGGCTTTCGAGCGTCGTGCTTACCCTTTGCTCGCCATATCCGATTTCGCCCCGCTCTCGCGCCGCCGGCAGCACCCAGTCGGCGAAATAGGTCCCGGTCGGCACATCTTCACCGCGATCGCCGAGCCGCAGGCGCACCGGTTTCAGCCGGTCTGCTTCGCGCTGCGTCAGGGCGCCGTCGCGGACCATCGCCCCGATCACCAGTTTCGCGCGGTCGCGCGCGCCCTTCAGATCGTTGGTGGGGGCGAGGCGGGAAGGCGCCTTCACAAGGCCTGCCAGCATGGCGGCCTGGGCGACGCTCAGTCTTTCCGGCGGAACGCTGAAATAATGTTCGGAGGCCGCCCGGAGGCCATAGGCATTGTCGCCGAAATAGACATTGGACAAATAACGTTCGAGGATCTCGTCCTTTTGCAGCCATGCCTCCAGCCAGAAGGCGATCAAGACCTCCTGCAGCTTGCGGGACATGGTGCGATCCGAACTGAGGAAGGACACTTTGGCGAGCTGCTGCGTGATCGTGCTGCCGCCCTCGCGAAGGCGGCCGCCGGTCAGATTGTTGAAGGTGGCCCGGGCGATGCCGCGCACGCTGATGCCGAGATGATCCCGGAAGCTGCGATCCTCTATGGCGATGAAGGCGGCGGGCACATGGGCAGGCAGATCGGCAATCCTGACCGGAGCGCCGATATTGGCGCCACGCCGGGCGATCGCATTGCCTTCGGCGGAGACGAGGGTGAGGCTGGGCGCCGCGATCGGCTGCAGCGATTTGGAAAGAGGGGCAGTGATCGCCAGCCAGGCGAAGAGCAAGACGGCGAGGACGAAGGACAGATAGAGAATGATCTTCCAGCGCCGCCAGCGTCGTTTCGGCGGCGCCTCGAGACCCTCCTCTTGGGAAGCGGGTGCCAATACGCCGCCCGGCAGCTCTACCCATTCGTCGCTTTCGTCCACCCGCATCCGATCTCCTTACCCGGAACATAAGGACGGGGAAATCTCGTTTGAAGCGAAGGACTTTCTTGTCCTGCAGGCTGTCATAGGCTATGTCATATGCCAAAGGTGAGGCGAATGGGCGCAGAACGTCATGTGAAGTTGTTCAAGAATGGCCGGTCGCAGGCCGTCAGGATTCCTCGCGAGTTCGAATTGCCGGGGAAGGAGGCGATCATGCGCAAGGAAGACGGGCGGCTGGTGATCGAGGCGGTACCATCGATGTCGCTCCTGTCTTTGCTTGCGACACTCCCGACCATCGACGAAGATTTCGCCGAGACCGGAGATCCGGTTCCCGACCCGGTCGAACTGTGAGTCTCTACTTGTTGGACACGAATATCGTTTCGGATCTGGTGCGTCATCCGCAAGGGCGCATTTTCGATCATATTCGCAAGGTTGGGGATGCCAATGTCGCGACCAGCATCATCGTGGCGTCGGAGCTTCGTTTCGGCGCTGTAAAGAAGAACGCGCCAAAGCTCAGCGCGCAGCTCGAACGCGTGCTTTCAGTTTTGCCCGTTTTGCCGTTCGAACATCCCGCCGACGAGCATTATGGGATTCTGCGCGCTGATCTGGAACGTCGAGGAAGGCCGATCGGTGGCAACGACATGTTAATCGCTGCCCAGGCAATCGCCCTCGACGCCGTTCTGGTCACCGCTAACCGAAGCGAGTTTGCCCGTGTAGCAGATCTGCAGGTCGAAAATTGGCTCGGCTGAACCAAAGCGACGCGCATCCTTAACTGCGAAGTAAGGCCTTGAGCACTAAGGCTATTCTCAATTCAAATGCTTAGACCATGATCCTCGCTCCAGATTGATTCGATCCGAAGCGTTTCGCGGTCTGGGTCACGAACAATTCGAGCCGCTTCGGAGCTTTTTGTCATGCGCATCGCGACGATCACCAACTGGGCTTACGGCGTGTCGGTCGGACTTGCCCTGATCTCCGGCACGACGATGCTGCTGGCGTCCAACGCCGAAGACCGCGAACGAGCTGCGGTGCAGCAGCGCATCCGCTTCGAAACGCTGACCGTCGCCCTCGTCGAGGACAGTTTCAGGATGACCGAGCAGGCGCAGCTCTACGTCATCAATCAGGATCCTTCCCATTTGATCGCGTATCGGCATGACGCCGCCGATTTGAAATCGGTCGAAGACCGCATCGTCCATCTTCGCGACGTCGGGGCGCAGCCGGCCGAGCTGGAGGCACTCCGGAAAGGCCTTCGCGGCGCCGACCTGCTGATGGACGAGCAGAAGGCGGCGATCGACGCCATCGGCCGCGGAGATGCGGAGACCGCGCGCAGGATATTGTTCGGTGCGGAATATCAGCGCGACCTGGAACGGGTCGACAATTTGATCGCACGCTTCCAGTTCCTGCTCGGGCAAAGGATGGACGCTGCGATGACGCAGGCGATGAGGGCGTCGCAGCTGCTCCGCACCATTTCGGAAATCGTCCTGGGAATCACCGTTGCCCTGTTCCTCTTCGTCCTTTTCTTCGTGATCCGGCAGCGCATCCTGCGGCCGGTGGTGCGCCTGAGCGATGTCGTCACCCGGCTCGCCAGGCAGGACTTTGCCGTCGATCCGCCCGAACATGACCAGATCGACGAAATCGGCGACATGACCCAGGCGATCCGGATCTTTCGGGAAAACGGCCTGGAGCTGCAGCGCCTGGAGCGCGAACGCGCGGCAGATGGCAGGATGCGCGATCTGCTCGGCCGTATGACGCAGCGGTTGCAGGGTTGCGATACGATGGAGGATCTCGCCGAGATCGTCAGCCGATTCGCGACCGAGATCGCCCCCGCTTATTCCGGCCGTCTCTATGTCCATCGCAGCGACCGGGACGTGATGGCCGAAGCCTGCAGCTGGCAGCAGCCATTGCATTCGCCACCCGAATTTGCCCCGACCCATTGCTGGGCGCTTCGCCGGGGCCAGCTCCACCGTTCCGGCGGTGGCCAAATCGACATACCCTGCCTGCACATCGACGGCGCAACGCGACCGAATGCGAGCTGTGTACCCCTGGCCGCCCAGGGCGAAACGATCGGGCTTCTTTATTTCGAGCAGCACGAAGCCGAGGTCGAGGCGCCGGCCATAGCCGATGTCTATGTCGAGCTGATCGCCGAGACGGTGAGCCTGGCGCTCGCCAATCTTCGTCTTCGCGACGCCTTACGGAAAAAGGCCTTGGTGGATCCGCTGACGGGCTTGCTCAACCGGCATCAGCTGGAGGACATGTTCAACGCGCATGTCGCCAATGCCCAGCGTCGAGGGGAGCCGCTGAGCTGCATCATGATGGACGTCGATCATTTCAAGCGGTTCAACGATCGGTTCGGCCATGATGCGGGTGACGAGATTTTGCGGGCGGTCGGCAGCATCCTTGCCAATGCGACGCGAGAGGTCGGTACCGCATTTCGTTATGGCGGAGAGGAGTTCCTGTTGCTCCTCCCCCAATTCGCTCTCGACCAGGCGGAAAACCGCTGCGCCGATGTTCGCGAGCGGATCAGGAAGCTTTCGATCCAGCACGAGGGCCGGATGCTGGGTCCGATCACCGCCTCTTTCGGCATTGCGGGTTTCCCGAACCATGGCAGCGCCGACGCGCTCCTGCGCACCGCCGATGCTGCCCTCCTGCGCGCCAAGGAGCAGGGGCGCGACAGGATCGTGATTGCGACCGAACGGGGAGCGGAAGCAGCCGCCTGACGGTCGGTTCAGGTCCGGATGCCCGCCTGGGATGGCAAGCGTCTTGCGCCGGCTGTGCCGACAGCTAAGACTTGGATCATGAGCATATTGTCCCTGCCGCAGGAAGGCGGCTGCCGTTGCGGAAAGGTACGCATCAGGATCAGTGCGCCGCCGCTGCTGATGATGGCATGCCATTGCACCGGCTGTCAGCGCATGAGCAGCAGCGCTTATTCGCTGAGCGCCGCCATTCCCAGCGAGGGCTTCGAGATCGTGTCGGGAGAGCCAGTGATCGGAGGCCTTCACGGCGAGGCCCGCCATTATTTCTGCGGCTATTGCATGAGCTGGATGTTCACGCGCGCGCCTGGGCTGGACTGGTTCGTGAATATCCGTCCGACCATGCTGGACGATTCCGGCTGGTTCGTACCCTATATCGAGACGTGGACCAGCGAGGCGCTGCCATGGGCGACGACGCCAGCCATACACAGCTTTTCCGCCTTGCCCTCGATGGATGAATTTGCGGCGCTGACGGCAAGCTATGCGGAGTGGGCGAGCGGGCCGCGGGATTGACGAGGCCCGCAGCCGTGAGCCAGTCCATCTCCCTGGCCGCGGCGCGGCGCATCGCCCTCGCCGCGCAGGGATTTGGCGGCGAAAAGCCGAACATCGTCGATCGCGGACACCTTCGCCGGGTCGTCGACCGGCTGGCCCTGCATCAGATCGACAGCGTCAACGTGCTGGTTCGCGCCCATTATCTCCCGTCCTTTTCCCGCCTTGGCGAATATGACCGCAGCCTGCTCGACCGGGCGGCCTGGGGGCGAAAGCGCGAAAGGCGTCTGTTCGAATATTGGGCGCATGAGGCTTCGCTGCTCCCGCTCGAACTCCATCCGCTGCTGCGCTGGCGAATGGCGCAGGCGGACCGCGGCGAATATGGCTGGAAGAGCTTGCGTTCCTATGCCGGGGAGCGGCGGGCCGAGGTCGAGGCCGTCCTCGTCCGCGTGCGCGAGGAAGGCCCGCTCGCCGTTTCCGATTTTCAGGAGGGACGAAGCCGCGGCGGCTGGTGGGAATGGGGCGACGCGAAGCGCGCGCTCGAATGGCTGTTCTGGGCGGGCCATGTCACCACGGCAACGCGGCGGCGAAGCTTCGAGCGGGTCTACGACCTCACCGATCGGGTCATCCCCGCGGACATCCTCGCCTTGCCGACGCCGGCCGAGGCTGACGCCCGTCGCTTGTTGGTCGAACGTTCGGCCCGCGCCCTCGGCGTCGCCACCGAAGCCGAGCTTCGCGACTATTTCCGGCTGAGGCCGGACCATTCCAAGGTGGCGGTCGCGGAACTGGTGGAAGAGGGAATCTTGGATCCGGTGCGGGTCGAGGGCTGGCGCCAGCCGGCCTTTCTCCACCGCGATGCGCGACGGCCCCGTAAGATGGACGGGCAGGCCCTGCTCGCGCCTTTCGATCCGTTGATCTGGGAAAGAAGCCGAACCGAACGGCTGTTCGGATTCCATTACCGCATCGGCATCTACACGCCCGCGGCGAAGCGCGTGCATGGCTATTATGTCCTGCCATTCCTGCTGGGGGACCGGCTGGTGGCGCGTACCGACCTGAAAGCGGACCGCCAGGCAGGGCGCCTGCTGGTGCAGAGCATCCACATGGAGCTGGGGGCGCCCGCCGGCAGCCGGGATGCGCTTGCCCAGGAACTGCGCCGGATGGCGGACTGGCTCGGCCTTTCCGAACCAGCGCTGCCAGCGCCTTTCTGAGGCGACAGCGCGACGCTGCAGATGCTTGCGCTCATCCTCCTCCCCCGGCGCCGCGTACCCCTGGTCATGCGCGGCCGGAACTGCCGGGCAAGGAAGACTTGGCTTGAAACGTCCGGGGTCTTTCAGCCTTTCGTCTTCAGCGCATCCCTGATTTCGCGCAGCAGCAATACTTCCTCCGTGGGGGCGGCGGGGGCCGCAGGCGCCTCTTCCGCATTCCTGGTCAGCCGATTGGCGACCCGGACGAGCTGGTAGATGATGAAGGCGAGGATCAGGAAATTGACGACGGCGGTGATGAACTCGCCATAGCCGAACATCGGCACGCCGGCGGCTTTCAGCGCTTCATAATTGTTGGGATTGCCGGTGAAGCTGGCCGGTATCGGCCCCAGGCGGACGAAGTAGCTGGAAAAATCGAGGCCGCCGAAGACCGCGCCGATGATCGGCATGATGACATCGTCGGTCAGCGACGTCACGATGGTGCCGAACGCGGCGCCGATTATGACGGCGACTGCGAGGTCGAGCACATTCCCCCTGGCGATGAACGCGCGAAATCCTGCCATATTTGCCTCCCTCTGCTGCCGGCCTGGGCAAGACTAAGGCTGTTCGAACGCGTTCGTCCAGCGCGACCTGACCGAACTCGCCGGTGCCGCGGCATCAAGCAAGAGGTGGTGCGCTATTCCGCCAAGGCATTTCAGGTTCGGAGAACAAATAGTGCAGGGAGAAAGAGGATGGTGCGGTGCCTGTTCGACACAAGCGGGGAGGAGTCCAAGGTCCCGATCAGCCGAAAAGGGCCTTCCCGCGCCGTTCGATACCTTCGCGCTCGATCCGGGAGGCCTCTCGTTCGAAATCCGCGGCCTGGACGTAAAGTGGCGCCGCCACCGAAGGATGATAATCCTTGGCGATCTCGCGGCACCGAACGGCCCGCTCGCGCAATTTCGTCGATTCCGTCATTATGGTCCCGTAACAAGTTCGGCAGTTTGTGGAAGCCCTTCAAACCGCTTTCGGCATGATTGTCATGCTCGATTTTGGGGGCGCATCATTGTGGGACAGGCGCCCGCGCGAAGTTACTTCGAGACATTCTCTAGCGGTCATCTTGCTTCGGGCTTATCCATCCAGCGATAGCTTCCGTCGGGCAAAGCGAGGATCGGCATCATGATATTGAGGATCTGGAGAGGATATGCCGATCCGAGCCGTCCTGACGATTATCCGGACCATTTTCGCAACGCCGTGGTGCCGGAGCTTGGCACCATTGCCGGCTTCGTCGGCGCCGAACTGACCAGGCAGGTCCTTCCCGAAAGGATCATCTTCACCGTGATATCGCGCTGGCAGACCATGGAGGCGGTCAAGGCCTTTGCCGGTGAGGATATCGGGCGCGCCGTGGTCCATCCGGCCGCCGCCGCGACGCTTGCCGGCTTCGACGACGAAGTGGAGCATCATGAGGTGATCGTGCGCAGCTGAAGGTTCAGGGCCCATCGCCGCCCACCCGATGGGTATTGATTGGAAAGGTGGTGGGCGACGCTCCAGCCCTGGACGCGTAGGTCGGGGACGGCGACGATCTCCCAGAAGGCGCCCCGCGTCACCAATCTCCTATTTCTTGCCGGGGCCGATCCTGTCGAACACGCCGCCATCGGCGAAGAAGCGCGCCTGCGCCGCTCTCCACCCGCCGAAGTCCTGATCGATAGTCAGAAGCTGCAATTGCGGAAAGGCCTTCGCATATTTGGCGGCCACTTCCGTGTCGCGCGGACGATAATGGTGCCTGGCGATAATCTCCTGCGCTTCGGGCGTGTAGAGGTAGTTGAGATAGGCTTGGGCGGCGGCGAGCGTACCATGTTTGGCGGCATTTTCGTCGACCACCGCGACCGGCGGCTCGGCAAGGATGGAGATGCTTGGCGCCACGATCTCGAACTTGTTCTTGCCGAGCTCATTCTGGGCCAGGAAGGCCTCATTCTCCCAGGCGAGCAGGACGTCGCCCTGGCCGCGCTCGGCGAAGGTGGTGGTGGAGCCGCGGGCGCCGCTGTCCATCACCGGCACGTTGGCGAACAGCCTTTTCACGAACTGCTCGGCGGCTTGCTCCGATCCGCCCGTCTTGAGGCCATAGCCCCAGGCTGCGAGGAAGTTCCAGCGGGCGCCGCCGCTGGTCTTCGGATTAGGCGTGATGACCTTGATGCCGGGCTTCACCAGATCGCCCCAATCCCTGATGCTCTTGGGATTGCCCTTGCGAACCAGGAAGACGATCGTGGAGGTGTAAGGCGCGCTATTATCGGGGAGGCGGGTCTGCCAGTCGGCGGGCAGACGCTGGGCCTTTTCCACGATGGAGTCGATATCATAGCCCAAGGCAAGCGTGACGACGTCGGCGGCGAGGCCGTCGATCACGGCGCGCGACTGCTTGCCCGAGCCGCCATGGCTCATGCGGAAGGTGATGCGCTGGCCGGTATCGGCCTGCCATTTGCTTGCGAAGGCCTGGTTGATGTCGCGATAGAGCTCGCGGGTCGGATCGTAGGAGACGTTCAATATTTCCAGGGCGCCGCTTTTGGACTTGTCGCCATTGTCGGAGCAGGCGGCAAGCGGAAGTGCGATGAGCCCGGAAAGGGCAAGCAGGAGGGGATGACGAAAAACCATGATGGTCTCCTTGGCTGGAACATGGAGGCGCGGGGCCTATTCGAGGAAGCTGCGGACGAAGTCGGACTTGGGTGTCGCGATCGTCACGGTCGGCGCGGCGAATTGCTCGACCTTTCCCGAATTGAGGATCGCGACCCGATCGGCGAGCGCGAACGCTTCCTCATGGTCGTGGGTGACGAAGATCGAAGTGAGGCCGACCTCGTTGTGGATGATGCGCAATGCATCGCGCAACTCGCGCCTGACCTTGGCATCGAGCGCGCCGAAGGGCTCGTCGAGCAGGAGGATGCGCGGATTGCGGGCGAGCGCGCGGGCGAGCGCGACACGCTGGCGCTGTCCGCCCGACAGCTGGGAGGGATAGCGGCTGCCATAATCTTTCAGCCGAACGAGCCGCAGCAGCTCCTCGACGCGCGAAGCGATGGCTTCCTTGGAGGGACGTTCCCGCCTTTTCATGATGTCGAGGCCGAAGGCGATGTTGCGGGCGACATTCATGTGGCCGAACAGAGCATAATGCTGGAAGACGAAGCCGATGCCGCGCTGGGCGGCGGGTGTGTCGGTAACGTCCTTGCCGGAAAAGATGATCCGGCCGTCGTCCGGAAATTCCAGTCCGGCGATGATCCGGAGCAGGGTGGTCTTGCCGGATCCCGACGGCCCCAGCAAAGCGACGAATTCGCCCTCGCCAATGTGCAGGGTCACGCCTCCCAGAGCCCGGAAGGCGGAGAAGCTCTTGGCGATATTTTCGATTCTGATCGACATTTCAATGTCCCAATGCGGCGATGGCGTCGCGATGCCGCCATTCGAGGAAGGTCTTGAGGGCGAGCGTCACGAGGGCCAGCAGGGCCAGCAGCGAGGCGACGGCGAAGGCTGCGACGAAATTATATTCATTGTAGAGCACTTCGACGTGGAGCGGCATGGTGTTGGTTTCGCCGCGTATGTGACCGGAGACGACCGACACCGCGCCGAATTCCCCCATCGCCCGGGCGTTGCAGAGCAACACGCCGTAGAGCAGGCCCCATCTTATGTTGGGCAGGGTCACGTGGACGAAGGTCTGCCAGCCGGTCGCGCCGAGCGACAAGGCGGCCTCCTCCGCTGCCTTGCCCTGCGATGCCATGAGCGGGATGAGCTCCCGGGCGACGAAGGGAAAAGTCACGAACACTGTCGCCAGGATGATGCCGGGCAAGGCGAAGACGATCTCGATCCCACGGTCCTGCAGGAAGGGGCCGAACCAGCCCTGTGCGCCGAACAGTAGAACGTAGATCAGGCCCGACACGACCGGCGACACCGAGAAGGGCAGGTCGATGAGGGTGATCAGAAAGGCCTTGCCCCTGAATTCATGCTTGGTGATCGCCCAGGCTGCGGCGATGCCGAAAACGACGTTCAGCGGCACGGAAATCGTTGCCACCAGCAAGGTCAGTTCGATGGCCGAGCGGGCGTCCTGTTCCGTAATCGCGGCGAAAAAGGCGGCCGCGCCGTCACGAAATCCCTCGGCGAAGACAGCGCCCAGTGGCAGGAGCAGGATCAAGGCCACATAAGCCAAGGCCGCCAGGATCAGGGTGTAGCGGGCCAGGCCGCTTTCCTGGGTGGGGGAACGGCGTCTCATGACCCGATCCTCCGGCGCTGCCAAGCCTGGAGCAGGTTGAGCGCCATCAGCATGATGAAGGAGGCCATCAGCATCACCACCGCGATCGCCGCGGCGCCGGCATAATCATATTCCTCGAGCTGGGTGATGATGAGCAAGGGCGCGATCTCCGACTGGAAGGGCATGTTGCCGGCGATGAAGATCACCGATCCATATTCGCCCGCGCCGCGGGCGAAGGCGAGCGCGAAGCCGGTGGCGAGCGCCGGCGAAATGGCCGGCAGGAAGATCCGGAAGAAGATCTGGAGGCGGGTGGCGCCCAATGTGGTCGCCGCCTCCTCCATCTCCTTCGACACCTGCGCCAGGACCGGTTCGACAGTACGGACGACGAACGGAAGGCCGATGAAGATGAGCGCGACGATCACGCCCGCGGGCCGATAGGCGATCGGAATGCCGAGCGGATCGAGCAGCCTGCCGATGATGCCGGTATTGGCGTAGATTGCTGTGAGCGCGATGCCGGCGACGGCCGTCGGAAGAGCGAAGGGCAAGTCCACCAACGCTCCGAACAGCCTTTTGCCCGGAAAGCTGTAGCGGACCAGCACCCATGCGACGAGGAGGCCGAACACGGCATTGACGGCGGCGGCGGCGAATGCGCCGCCGAAGCTCAACCGATAGGCGGCCAGCGCCCGATCAGACAGGGCCGCCGACCAGAAGGCGGTCCAGCCGTCGGCGGTGCTGGCGACGAAGACCGCGCTCAAGGGAATGATCACGATCAGCGACAGCCAGCTCAACGTGATCCCCATGGACAGGCCGAAGCCGGGCATCGAGGACCGCTTCCTGCTGCGGCGCAGGGGCAGTGCAAGCGTCGCCATGTTCAGAAGTCCACGTGAAGGCGTGTGGCAATGACATCGCCTTTGGTGCGGTTTCCGATCGGATCGAGCGGCGTGTTGGTGCCGTTGAAGCGGACCCAGTTGAACAGCAATTTGGAATAGGCGTTGAGGTACCAGTTGAGACCGAGCGTCAGGCTCTCGGCCTTGTTGCCGATGCGGCCGAGGACGGGAGTGTTGGCAAGATCGAGCCGGTCGAAGCGGAGCGCGACCTCGAAGGCGCCGAGACCGTCCTTGCCGACCTCGGTGAACGGCTTCACCCGATCGAAATTGCCGCCCTTGAACGGCCGTGTTTCGCCGGTGAGGAAGAAGGTCGCATAGGCATAGAAGCCGTCAAACGCCTCGTCGCCGAGCGTCGGCCGGTCCAGCCATAGGCGGCCATATTCGCCCGCCAGGGTCAAAGGCCCGAAAACCGCCGCAGCTTCGCCGCCCAGATAGCGCGCCGATTCGACGCCGGTGATCACGCCGCTGTCGGCGATATTGCCGTTGTCGATGCGGATATTCGGCCGGTCGGAAAGGCGTATGCCGTCTGGCGTGTCGCCCGACTTGAGCTCGGTCCGGTAGAAGGCCGAGGCGCCGAGATGGAGAATCTTGCCGGTGTCGAAGATTGGTTCCCAAGTGGCGCGGCCGTTAAAGCCCCAGCTTTCGTCCGGTGCGCTCGCCGAACGGCTGCCGCTTTCATTGTCGCCGAAGACGCCGACGGCAAGATTGATATTCTCCTTCGGTGCATAAGCGGCCGAAAGGCCGATCCGCCGCTCGGCGCCGACATTGCCGAAGGCGTTGGTGAACATGCCGCGTTCCAGGAAGACGTTGTAATTGTCGCTATTGTTGGATTCGAGGCCGAACGGCGCCTTGTGCTGGCCGGCAGTGATCAGCAGGTTCTTCAGGCCTTTATATTGCAGATAGGCATCGGTCAGGGCCACCGCATTGCCGGCGAAATCGACCTCGATGCGGTAATTGAAGACCTTGAGCGCCGTCCCCTCGAAGCCGATGCGGGCGCGGCGGAAGGCCGTGCCATTATTATAATCATAGCCGCCCCGGCGATCGAAGAAGGCGCCATAATCCGCCTCGATCACGCCGCGCGGCTTGAAGGTGAACCCGCCGCTCGTGTCCGCGAAGGTCGGGCCCCAGCTGAACTGGACATTCTTGGCCGTCTTAGTCTCGACGCTTTGCAGCCGGCCTTCATTCAGTTCCGCGGCTTGTTCCAGCTCCGCATTGCGCGCTTCGAGCTGGCGGATGCGCGATTCCATCGCGTTCAGGCGATCGAGGACGGGATCACCCGTTGGCGCGGGCGGCGCCTCCGCAGCAGCCTGATCTTCGACGATGGTGTCGATCATGCCGCCGGTCGGGCTCTCGGCAATGTCCTCCGACAGGACTTCGTCGCCCGTCGTCGTCTGCTGGGTGGGTTGGCCGCCCTCCTGGGCGTAAGCGGGGGTGGCGAACGCGAGAAGGGAGGCGCCGGTGAGGAGCAGGAAACGCATTGGAAATTCTCCTTTGAGAAAAATGGGCCCGGCGCATGGCCGGACCCGAGTTTGGCCGCTGCGGGGAAGTCAGCGCTTCGCGGCTTCAAAGATCTGGTCGAACAGGGCGCCTTCGTTGAAGTGCGCGGCTTGCGCCTTCGCCCAACCACCGAAATTCTTGTCGATGGTGAGCAAGGCCACATTCGGGAAGCGCGCCTTGTACTTGGCGGCCACCGCCGCATTGCGCGGGCGATAATAATTGTGGGCGATGATCTCCTGCGCCTCCGGCGTGTAGAGGTATCGGAGATAGGCTTCGGCTGCCTTGCGGGTGCCCTTCTTGTCGACGACCTCGTCGACGACCGCGACCGGCGGTTCGGCGAGGATGGAGAGGGAGGGGACGACGATGTCGAACTTACCCTTGCCGAGCTTGTCGACGGCGAGGAACGCTTCATTCTCCCAGGCGAGCAGGACGTCGCCCTGGCCGCGCTGCACGAAGGTGGTGGTGGAACCCCGGGCGCCGCTGTCGAGCACCGGCACGTTGCGGAACAGCCGGGTCACGAACTCCTTCGCCTTGGCCGGCGAANGCACGAAGGTGGTGGTGGAACCCCGGGCGCCGCTGTCGAGCACCGGCACGTTGCGGAACAGCCGGGTCACGAACTCCTTCGCCTTGGCCGGCGAACCATATTTCCGCTGGGCATAGCCCCAGGCGGCGAGATAGTTCCAGCGGGCGCCGCCGCTCGTCTTCGGGTTGGGCGTGATCACTTTGACGCCCGGCTTCACCAGATCGTCCCAATCGTTGATCTGCTTGGGATTGCCCTTGCGAACGAGGAAGACGATCGTCGAATAATAAGGCGCGCTGTTGTGGGGGAGGCGCGCCTGCCAATTGGCCGGGAGCGCCTTGGCGCGCTTGGCGATCTCGTCGATATCGTAGGACAAAGCCAGGGTCACGACATCGGCCGGAAGGCCGTCGATCACCGCGCGCGCCTGCTTGCCCGAACCGCCATGGCTCTGGCGGATCGAAATGGGCTGCTTGGTCGCCGCCTGCCAGCGCCTGGCGAAGGCCGCATTGATCTCGGCATAAAGCTCTCGGGTCGGATCGTAGGAGACATTGAGAAGCTGGGCGGGCGCTGCCACGGCGGCCAGCGGAGCGGTGAGGCTTGCGACAAGCGCGGCGGCAGCGATGAGTTTCCGGACGAAGTTCATTGCGATTCCCCTATTGGTTGAGGGAAACCTAATCACCTATTCCCTACTAGGGAATAGGTATATAGACTCAGCTCGTCGCTTTAATAGAACCTTCTGCCAGCGAAACGGCGCTTTCCCAGCTTGCGGCGTCGGCCAGCGAAGTCCCTTCGAGGATACCGGCACTGCTTTCCCGAACCATCGCGAGCACCCTGCGGATGGCGCAGGTCGCTTCGTCGTGGCAGTCGCCGCAATTCGAGTAGAAATGCACGCTGGCGCAAGGAACGAGGGCGATCGGGCCGTCCGTCACGCGGATGATGTCGCCAAACGAAATCTCCGAGGCCGGCCGCGCCAGCCGATAGCCGCCGGTGGGGCCACGCGCGCTGGTGACGATGCCGGCCTTCTTGAGCTCGAGCATGATCAGTTCGAGATATTTGCGGGGCACCTGCTGCGTATCGGCAATGCGGGCAAGCTGGACCGGAGCGCCTTTCCCTTCCTCGACCAGATAGAGGAGCGAGCGCAATGCATAGCGGGTCTTTTGAGAGATCATGGGGGCATCATAGCCCAGCGTTGCGCTTGGGTATAGAAACGGGGAGCCGGCCCGGCATGAAAGGAGGTCTCCGACTGGCCGGAGAGAATTCTGCCCACCATCATTCCCGGGTTAGCCGACCGGTCCATTCGCGGAAGAACATGCGGCCGTTCTTCATCGTGCCCTGATATGATTTCCCCGACGAACAGCTGACCTTATAGGCTTCCTGGTCGCCGCTCTCGACCCGGTTGGAAGCGATCACCTCTCCGCAGGCGAAGCCGATCCGCTCGATGGTACGGGCGATTTCGGCATCGGCCAGCGGCAGCCTGGCGGGAAGCAATCTGGCCTCCTCGCTTGACGTCTCGGCCGAACCGGCCTGCTTCGGTGGTGCATCGGCCGGTTTGGGCGCAGCGGGCTTTTCCTCGGCGGCGCTGGTCTCCGTCTCGGCAGCCTTGGGCGCCGGCTGTTCATCTTCGGCAACGCTCGCATTGTCGGCGACATCGCTTGCCGTATTTGTCTGATTTTCCAGGGCCGAGACGTTCTCGGAGGGGTTGAACGGCGTCGCCGGCGGCAGTTCGAGCGTCACGGTGCCGTTGCTCCGCGCGGATTCGTCGCCGCCCTGCGATCCGCAGGCAGCAAGTGCCAGGGTCATGAAGAGAAATCGGCGCACGATGGTCCTTCCCTGTGGGGAGGAGAAGTCCGCCCCGATCGCGCCTCATCATGGAGAATGGACGGCAGGTCCGCAACATTGTCCCTCCGAGGCCTGCCTGTCTTCGCCATCCCCCTTCATATCCTTCCGTCCTGTGCAACCGGTCGCTCGTCACGGCCATGGATGGCGGCCATTGCGACAGGCCGCCATGCTACCTAGATGGATGACGTGGAATGACGGGAGGGCCCGAAATGAACCTGTTCCGAGGGGCGGCGATCGCCCTCATCACTGCCGTCATGGCGGCGGGGACGGGGGCTGCTGCGATCCCGGACGCACCTGTCGGGGTCTGGCGCAATCAGAAGAACAGCGTCCATATCCGCATCGCTCCGTGCGGGCCTGTCCTGTGCGGCACGATCGTGTGGGCCAATGAAAAGGCCAAGAAGGACGCGCGCGAAGGCGGCACCGACCCGCTGGTCGGCACGCGCATCTTCAAGGATCTTCACAAGGACGACAAAGGCCGGTGGCGCGGCAAGGTGTTCGTGCCCGACATCAATATGAGCTTTTCCGGCACGGTGAAGCTGATAACCGCCGACACAATCAATACGCGCGGCTGCCTGTTCAGCGGCATCTTCTGCAAATCGCGGGTCTGGGTGCGGGTCAGCTAAACTCGTTTTCGAGGCGCGGACGAGAGCCAGGGCAATGCTGCCGCATCGTCCGTAAGGCGCAGTGCCCATAAAAAAAGGCGCGGGCCAAGCGCTACACGCCGGCCCGCGCCGTTATCTTCGTCCGTCGGCCCGGATCAATCCCTCTGGCGCGTCTTCACCCTCTTATGGGGGATGAACTTGCCCAAGAAGACGGTGCCGCTGTTCATCCGCGAACCAGTGTCATAAAGCTGAACCACATCGATACTGCACAATTGCGTGCTGTGGGTCTTGGTGACCAGAGTGTCGTGCTGATCGAGTGACTCGCGGCCTGCGGTCGGACGGTTCACATAGAGGGTGCCGCCTGCGTCATAGACGATCGCGGTATCGTCGATGATCCTGCTTGAACGGACGTTGCGAAGGTTGATGCAGTCGACAGGCTCGCCGGCGACTCGCCCTTCGATCATTTTCGCCAGCTTCGCTTCGGGAGCCTCGCGCGGCGCGGCCTGGGCGGCACCGGTGGCGACGAGGGCTGCGCCGGCGATGAGAGGAATGAGGCTGCGCATGATATTCTCCTTACGCACAAGATGGTTTTCATCACTTTAGCGCCGCAGGCTGAACGCAAGCTGACCCGTCGCAATTTCCACCCGCTTTGGCCGTTTCACCGCTTTTTGCCAACGCTCCGCCGACTCAGCTGATGAATCCTCCGCCATCCGGATTATCCAGCCGCCAACTTCAAAGGAGCATTCATGATTTTCCGGAATATCAGTTTCGCGGCCGCACTCGTCCTGCCCTTCGCCCCTGCCTTGGCGCAGGACCAGAGCGCGACGCCCGCCGAGCAGGCATCGCCCGCAACCGAACCGGCCGCGTCGCAAACCGCTCCGGCCGAGGGGGCCACGGCTGCAGCGGCGGACACGATCGTGCTGGCCCAGCCTGCCGACGTTAAGGTCGGCGCCGTCGTCAACGACCAGGATGGGCAAAATGTCGGCACGATCGAGACGGTGGAAGCGGACGGCGCCGTGATCGCCACCGGCAAGGTGAAGGGCAAAGTGCCACTTTCGTCTTTCGGAAAGAAGGGCGAGACCCTGGTGGTGGGTATCAGCAAGAGCGATTTCGAAGCCGCCGTCGCCCAATCCACGCCTTCCGCCACCCAATAAGGGCAATCCGACTGCCTGGGTGGCCGGCGGCGCAAAAAGCGGGCCGATCTTAAGCGGACCCGGCCGGTCGTCAGACCATGCCTGCCAAGGTCAGTCTTCCGGCGAGCTGCTTTCGGGCGCGACGGGAGGATTGGCGGTGGCGGCGGGTTTGGGCTGGCCGGTTTGCGTCTGGAGCTGCCCCCATATGATCGCGACGGCGACCACGAGCAACAGCAGGAGCAGCAGAAGCAGGCTGTTGCGCCCGGTCGGGCGAAAAGGGCGTTTAGGGTCCATTAAACAATCCAGGTCAGGAGGTCCCCTCAGAACGAAGCAGTAGGGGAGCGGTTGCAGGGCCGGCGTCTCTTGCCGGGACGCGAGCGCGGATTGCGGATTTGCGCTTGCCTGGCGGGAACGCTAGGTTTGCTGGCCGCCAGGGTTGCGAATGGCGGGGAAAGGCGGTCCGGTGGGGTCTCTCACCACGGCGATAAAGACGGAAAAGGCCCGCGACGGACTGGGCCTGGTGCAGGATTTCGTGAAGGCCGCCGCCAAGGTCGAAGGCATGGCCGAACTCCGCAACCTGCTCGACGCGGCGACGCGCGAGCTCGCCTTCGATTATTATGCGATCGTCCACCATATCCGCTTCGGCCAACCGTCGAAGAACCAGGTGCGGCTTTCCAACTATCCACTGGATTGGCTGGCGATCATCCGCGAGCTGGAGAAGATGACTGACCCGGTCATCCGGGCGGCCGAGCGCATGTCGAGCGGCTTCAAGTGGGAGCGGCTGGATTCACTGCTCGTCCAGACCCAGGCAGAGCGCGACTATATGGAACAGGCCGCCCGCCACGAGATCATGCAGGGCTTTACCGTGCCGAACCATGTCCCGGGCGAGACGTTCGGGTCATGCCATTTCGTGGTCAAGGGCAGTCGCGACTTTCCCGACGACAATGTCTCGGCCGCGCAGGCGCTGGGCGCCTTCGCCTTCGAGGCGGCACGGCGCCTGATCAACGAGAATCCGGAAAATAGCGAGACCTATGTACGGCCGGCGCCCCTTTCGGACCGACAGCGCGAATGCCTGCTTTTCGTAGCCAGGGGAAAGAGCGATTCCGTGATCGCGCAATTGCTCAACATCAGGCCCCGAACGGTGAACGAACATATCGAGAGCGCCAAGCGGCGCTATTCGGTGGCGACCCGATCGCAATTGCTGGTCAAGGCGCTGTTCCGGAGCGAAATCTGCTTTTCGGAAGTGATGGATTAGCCAGGAACCAGGTTCCGATCCCTTTCGACGGATATTGTCGGCAATCGTCACCCATCCCGCTTTGTACAAAGAGCGGCACCGGTTCCCGAGGGGGGTCAGGGACCGGTGCCGGTTCCGCCCGGGCCGGGAAATCCGTTCCAGTCGATGCGACCTGAACGAGCCGGGCCAGGCGGAACAAGTTTAGCTTCTTTTCCTCAATTCGATGCCCAGGGCGTCCCTCGGCCGGCAATTGGGCCAATGATACCAGCGTGGCGAACGGCCGTCGCTGAGGACAAGTTCGTGCTTCTCGAGCACCCAGCGGAGCAGGGTGCGAACCTGGAGATAGGCGAAATTGGCGCCCAGGCAGCCATGGGCCCCGCCGCCGAACGGGACGAAGGCGAAGCGGTGGCGGCCCAGCGAGCGCTCGGCCGAAAAACGTGAAGGATCGTAAAGGTGCGGCTCTTCCCAGAGTTCGGGAAGCAGATGGGTCAGCATCGGATTGACACCGGTGATGGTGCCGACCGGGAATTGATGGCCGGCAAATTCGAACGGCTTGACCGAGCGGCGCCACAGGACCGGCGCGGCCGCGTTGAGCCGCAAGGCTTCCTTGATCGACCATTCCGCTTTTTCGCACTTTCCAAGTTCCGCGATGCTCATTGCGTGAGGATCCGGGATATTGGTGCACAATTCCTCGCGCACCGCTGCCTGCCAGTCCGGATGTGCGGCGAGATAATAAAGGGTCGAGATGGTGCCCGACGACAAAGCGTCGAACGAGGCCGCGATCACGAAGGTGAGATGGGAAATGATCTCCTCATCGTCGACCAGGCCCATCTCCTTCATCCGGCACAGCATGGCAAGGAGATCGGCGCGCTCTGGGTCCACCGGCTCGGCGAGAATCGGGCGGATGAGTCCTTCGACATGGCGCTTCGCCCATTTGGCGCGCGCTTCCGCCGTGCCGGGCAGGGCCATCGTCACGACGGCGATTGCCGACCGCATCAGATAGCGGAAGGCGAGCAGATCCTCGCGCGTCGCATGCGCCGCATCGCGTCCGAGAAAGGCCTCATAGCCGTTGGCGAAGGTCAGCCTTTGCGCCATTTCATAGACGTCGCGGGATTCGCCCGACCAGTCGCCGAGGAGCGCTTCGACGTTGCGCGAGAAGACCTTTAAATAGGCCTGCAGCTGTTCCTGCTTGAAGGCCGAGGCGATCAGCTTGCGGTGCCATTGGTGATTCTGGCCGTCCCGGAGCAGCAGGCCGCCTTCGAAGTGCCGGCCGAAGACCGGCTTCCATCCGCCTTCCGAGGAGAAGTTGCCGGCAGCGTCGAACAATACGAACTCATTTGCTTCCGGCCCCACCAGCTGCACGTTCCAGTTTCCGCAGGCGTGGAAGCGGTGAACCGGCCCGAAATCCTGATGCATCCGTCGGGCAAAGCCGATCGGATCGAGAACGGCCGTGGGCAGAACGCCGAACACCGGCATTCCACGACGGCCGGGCACCGAGCGTAGCGCGCGTCCGGAAACGCGCGGGTGACGGATCGGCACGATGGGCGGTTTTTCCTGTCTTGCGATCGGCGGCACGAAATGGGCTGTCACGGGCGATGTCCTCGCAGGCGTTTTCAATGGCCTGCAGCCTAGCGAACCGAAACGGTCCGCCCCCACCCGGTAGTTACCGGGGTATGATCCTTGGCCACCTCCGGCGACATGGCGAGCATGGAGGACGTGGGATGATCGATTTGGTACTGCCGGAAGCGCGCTTTGGTTTCGCTGGAGCGTTGATGCAGATGCATCATGACCGCAAACAAGTGTTTGTCGACCGGTTCGGCTGGCGTCTGCCGGCGCGCGGCAGCTGGCTCGAGGTCGACGAGTTCGACAATGATTTCGCCGTCTATCTGCTGGCGCGGTCCGACGACGGACGCCATCAGGGCTCGGTGCGGCTGCTGCCATCCACTCAGCCGCACATGCTGCAGACCCTGTTCGCCAATCTGTGCCGCGACGGCGCCCCGATCGGCGAGGATGTCTGGGAAATCTCGCGGCTGGTGACCAACCCCACCGACGCCCAGGGCACGACCATGTTGAGGGTCCACCGGATGCTCGCGCTGGCGCTGCTCGAATTCGCCACCGGTAATGGGATCACGCGCTACACTTTGGTGGCGGAAGCCAGCCGCGTTCCCGCCTTGCTCTCGGTCGGATGGTCGGTCGTTCCGCTCGGTCTCCCTACTTTGTGCGAGGGCGAGCAGCTTCAGGCCTTGCAGATCGATGTGGAACCGGGCAGCCTGATGGCCATGCGGCGGCGACTGCGGATCGAAAAGCCCGTGCTGCGTATCGTGCAACCGAAAAGGCAAGCGGCATGACGCCGGATCGGGACATACGGGCCAGGCGGCTCGAACTGATCGAGGAGTTGGCCGAAGCGAACAGGCCGGCGGGCGCACCCCCCAAACATTCGCGGCTGGAGGAGATCATCCTGCAGATGGATTCGCTGCTCCGCGAATTGCTGGACGTCAGCCATGAAGGCGAGGCTCCGTCGGGAGAGGGAATCGACGTGCTCAGGGAAGCACGGCGTTCCTACATGTCGCGGCGGGAGCGCGATCGGATTTTCGGCGGCCGGCTGTTCGCCGATCCTTCCTGGGACATCCTGCTGGACCTGTTCATCGCCCAGCATGAAGGCCAGAATGTCAGTGTCTCCAGTGCGTGCATAGCCGCTTCGGTACCTTCGACCACTGCGCTCCGTCACATCGCGCATCTCGTCGAGATCGGCCTGGTCGTGCGGCGGCCCCACCCGCGCGATTCACGAAGCACCTTCCTGGAGCTGACGGAAAAGGGCCGGACCAGGATGAACCTGTTCTTCAGTCAGCAGATTTCCCGAGATCAGGATGATCCCGCTTCATGATCTCCACGGCCGTCGAGACGTAAGCCGCCGCCTGATGCATTTGCAGTTCGTCCAGTTCCTTGAGCAGGAGGTTGGCCATCGTGTACAGTTCCACGATCTGTGGCCATTCCTGCGGTTCCCGATATTCATTTTCCCCCATGTCGGCATCTCTTCCACATGTCATGCGCGGCGATGAACCTGTTCCTTCGATCGAAGGAGCTGAATGATGGATGCGGGTTTTCCCCGTTCTGCATGGTTTCATACAACAATAGCCTCAATAGGGCTAGCGGGGGTTCCACTTTTTCTGGGGCCGTTCGAGAATGGTCAACCCCGAAGACCAGTTGCGACGCAACTATTACATTGTCGATAGCCTCTTGAGACAGGCCTGCGTAGCCTTTTCTCATATTGATCCAGGTTATTCTTGACCTGCAGCTGAACAAAAAGGTGAGGATGCCGTAAGGTAATGTGCGGTCCGATCGAACGACCACCCCTCTCAAATTGGGTCCAAGTCGCGGACCTATCGAGACGTCGACGCCAGTGCCGGCATAGTGATGTCGGCATGGCAAAAGGGACGCCGCTTTGCTGCGGCGCCCCTCTGCCTTTTGCGCGGGATCCGGTCCGCTCAGCCTCGGCGCCCGTCCCAGTCGCGGCGTTCCAGCCGTAGCCGCTGACGGAGTCGGTTGGTCTGCATCTCAAGATCCGCAACCTCCCGCCGGTCGAGGCCGTTGCGGCCGTAGCGGTTGTACAGGCGTTGAAGGTTGAGGGCGTCACGACGAAGGCCCTGGGCTTCGCGCGGCGAGATGGCGCGCCGCTGCTGCGCGCGCTGGATCTGCCGTTCGAGCTGGTTGATGTCGCCCTGGATCTGACGCTGGACGGACGGCTGGAGTCTCCACATCTGGGCCGAGGCCGGAGCGGCGGCGATGGCGGTGGACGCCATGACGATCGCGAATATTGCCTTACGCATACTTCATTCCTTTGCTTCCTTGACCACGCCACTCGGCGTCAGGCGGATATGAAACCCCGATGTCGCAATCTTGTGCCGGGGCGCGGGGATAATGGTCGCAAATTGTAACGGGTTCGTCCGATCCCTCGGCGGTGGCCATCACCGGGGTTGGCGGAGTCACGAACCTGTCGCGGGCCCGATCTATGGTCGAATCGCTATAAGAATGGGAGGGCGCCATGTCCGTCAGCGACCGGAATCGGGACTATCATGCCGCACGGGCGCGGGCCGAGCTGGAAAGCGCCTATTGCGCGTCGCGCCCGGAAGCGGCTGCCTTGCACCTGGAGCTTTCGTCCATGCATCTGCGCAGGGCCTTGTCCTTCGGTCCCTTGTTCGGGCAACGCCTGGCGGGGGAACTCGGCTGGCTGCACAGCTTTGCGCCTGCGCATGGACATTGGCTCCAGGCCGGGAATGCCGATCCGGCCAAGCCATTCATTCGCCACGAACGGCCGCTTCTGAATGGACCGACGGCGAAGGAGGCCGCAGCCAGCGGGGACGCCGAAGTCTACGGAAATGCCCGCCGGAACCTTGCGATAAGCTGGCCCGCCACCGCCGAGCTGACCGCCTGAAGGCGCGACGTCCCGACGAGCGGGACACGCGGTCGCTACCCCGATCGTCTCGGCGCCGAAAAGTGATTGGGGCGGCACCCCGCTTTCCTGTATAAGGGGGGTCATGCATCCTGCCACCGGTCCCCTGCTCCTCCTGGTCACCATCCTTGCCATGGAAGGCGTGGCATATGCGGCGCATCGCTGGATCATGCACGGTCCCGGCTGGTTTCTCCACGCAAGCCATCATCGAGAGCGTACGGGCCGGTTCGAGGCCAATGATCTCTATGCGCTGATTTTCGCGCTGCCTTCGATCCTGCTGCTCTATGGCGGCGTCCATCTCGCCTGGGGGGAGTGGGCGATCTGGGTCGGTGCCGGCATCGCCGCTTATGGCGCCATCTATTTCGGTTTCCACGACGTGATCGTCCACCGCCGCATCGGTCATCGCTACCTGCCGCGATCCGCCTATATGAAACGGATCATCCAGGCTCATCGGCTTCATCACGCGACGACAAGCAAATATGGCTCGGTCAGCTTCGGCTTCCTCCATGCGCCGCGTCCGGAGATATTGAAGGCGCGGTTGGCCGCTTCGGCGGATGCTCATCTGCGCTCGCCGAGGGTGGCAAGACCGGATCAGCTCTGACGCGCCGCGTCCACAATCCGGTTCGGGCGACGACAGCAGCGGCCGCCGGCCGGCCGGCCTCGCGCCAAGCGGCGATCATGTGGCGCAGCTTATCCGGCTTGCCGATCCTGACCCGTTCATCCCAGGCCGCCGGACCCCGACGCGCGACCTCGCGAGCAATCGCTCCATAGATCCCCGCGGCCGACAGGACGGCCCAGCGGGAACGGAAGGGCAGCCGGCGCGCGCCGACCCGGGCGGAGTCTTCGTAGACGGCCGCCAGTGCATCCAGCCGCGCGGCCAATATGGCGAGTTCGGCGCGGCTGGCCGGCTCCATCAGTCCGTCTTCGCAAAGCCCATGCTCGTCCAGCCACGACACGGGCAGATAGCAGCGCCCGGCGGCATGATCGGCGCCGACATCCCGCGCGATATTGGCGAGCTGGAAGGCGATGCCCAGATCGGACGCGCGGTCGAGCGTATCCGTGTCGTTGGCGTCCACGCCCATCAGCACCGCCATCATGCAGCCGACCGCGCCGGCGACATGATAGCAATAGGTGAGGAGATCATGTTCGGTCCGCGGCCGCCACCCCTCCGCATCCAGGGCGAAACCCTGCAAATGGTCCTGGATGAAGGCGTGCGGGATCGAACATTCCCGGGCGACGAGGCCGAGCGCATCGAACGGCATGTCGCCGACCTCTTCGCCGGCCAGGACGGCGGCCGTACGCGCCCGCATCAGCGCGATCGCGGCCGCGCCGTCGACGCCGGCGCGCGCGTCATGGCCGAGCGTCTGGCCATCGGCGAGATCGTCGCAGGCCCGGCACCAGGCATAAAGCAGCCAGGCCCGTTCCCGCGTTTCGCGGTCGAAGAGGCGGCTCGCGGTGCGGAAGGATTTCGATCCGCGCGCGATCGTCGCCCGCGCCTCGGCCACCAGCCGGCGGCGATCAGCCAAGATCCGCAACCATAAGGACGGCCGTCGCCTTGGCGCTGCCGACCACGCCCGGAATACCTGCCCCGGGATGCGTGCCGGCGCCGACGAAATAGAGGTTGGCGATCACGTCGTCGCGATTGTGGACCCGGAACCAGGCGCTTTGCGTCAGCAGCGGCTCCAGGCTGAAGGCGGAGCCGAGATGGGCGCCGAGATCGGTGTGGAAATCGGCCGGCGTGTAATGGAAGCAGTTTTCGATCCGGTCCCGAAGGCCGGGCATCATCCGCTGCTCGACGATGGCAAGAAGCCGGTCGCGATAGAGCGGACCTTCGATCGCCCAGTCGATGTCGAGCTTGCCGAGGTGAGGGACGGGCGCCAGCGCGTAGAAGGCGGAGCAGCCCGGCGGCGCCATCTGCGGATCGGTGATGCTGGGATGGTGGAGGTAGATGGATGGATCGTCGGCCAGCCGTCCCTTGTCGTAGATGTCGCCGAGCAACCCACGATAGCGTGGTCCGAACAGGATGGAATGATGGGCGACGTCCGGCCAATCGCCGCGCGCCCCGAAATGGACGACGAACAAGGATGGGGAAAAGCGCTTGCGTCGGAGCCTGGCGCCGGCCCGGCGGCCGCGCGGATGGCCCTTCAGCAGTGCGTAGCTGTGCACCACGTCGCCGTTCGACGCGATCGCATCGAAGTCCGCGCGCCAGCCGCCGCGGGTGCGCAGACCGGTCGCGCGGTCGCCTTGGGTCACTATCTCCTCGACAGGATCGTCGAGTCGCAACGCGCCGCCGAGGCGCTGGAAGTGTCGGGCCATGCCGTCGATCAAGGCGCTGGTTCCGCCTTTCGCGAACCATACCCCGCCGTCCCGTTCCAGCTTGTGGATGAGCGCATAGATGGCGCTGGTCGTCATGGGATTGCCGCCGACAAGCAGGGTGTGGAAGGACAATGCCTGTCGGAGCTTCTCGTTGCGCACGAAGCTCGACACGATCGAATAGACGGATCGCCAGGCCTGGTAGCGGGCAAGGGCGGGCGCCGCGCTCAACATCGATTTGAAATCCAGGAAGGGGACTGCGCCGAGCTTTTCATAGCCTTCGCGATAGACGCCGGCCGAATAGGCCAGGAAATTGCGATAGCCCTGGATATCGGCGGGATCGAGCCGGCCGATCTGGCGCGTCAGCGCATCGTCGTCGTTGGAATAATCGAAGCTGGTCCCGTCCGGCCAGGACAGGCGGTAGAAAGGCGAAATCGGCATCAGCGTCACGTCGTCGGCAAGGTCGCGGCCGCTGAGCGCCCACAATTCGCCCAGGCAATCGGGGTCGGTGATGACGGTCGGTCCCGCATCGAACACATAGCCGTCGCGTCGCCACATATAGGCGCGGCCTCCAGGCCGGTCGCGGGCCTCCACGATCGTGGTCGCGATCCCCGCAGACTGGAGACGTATGCCGAGCGCGAGGCCGCCGAAGCCGGCGCCGATGATCGCTGCTCGCTTCATTGCTTCCTTTCGCGCCCGCCGCCGGCGAGCGCCCATATCGCGCTGCCGATCGGCACCGGGGGCGTGCCGCTGAGGATCCCGATCCTGTCACCCAGGGTCGAGTGGCCGGCATAGAAGCGGTGGATCAGCGCCGGATCAAGACGGTAAAAATGCTCAAGCAGTCGATAGCGCCGATCGGGTATCGCGGCGCGCAGCAGCATCCGATCGAGCAGCCGGTAGAAGAGGCGTTGCCGCCACAGACGTTTCGCCTCCGCCATCAGCCGTTCATGGAGCGCGGCGGTCGTCAATATCTTCTGGTCTGCCAGCAGCAGGGCGATACGCACGGCATCGGGCAGCGAATAGCCGGTTGTCGGATGGAAGAAGCCGCCGCGAAGGCCGAGCCGCGGGATCGGTGCTCCCCCCGTCCAGAGCGTTTCCACCGATCCGCCCATGGCAACGGGAAGCACGCCCTTTTCCTCACTTTCGATCGCGGCGGGGCCCCAGCCCCGGTCAGCGACATACTGCTCGATCCGTGCGCCCAGCGCGGCCGCGTCGAGACTGGGCGATAGGCTGTAATATGTGTCCTCCACCAGCATCCGATGATCGTCGAACGGGAGGCAGTAGACGAAGCGATAGCCTTCCGACTGATCGACCAGACCATCCATCACGATCGGCCGGGCGAGGCCGTGCGGCACCTCGAACCTCAAGAGACGGCCGACGAACTTCTGCCAGCCGAGGTCGAGGCCGACCAGATCTCCGGGGCCCCGCGCGTCGATGATGGCGGCGCCGTCGATTCGCTCGCCGGCGGCGAGCAGCACATGGTCCACCGCCAGCCTGTCGATGACGGCGCCTGTCCGGCGCTGCTCCGGCCGGAGCGCCGACCGCGTCAGCGCGTCGAGCCGGTCCGATCGGATGCTGTTATAGCCGACCGGAATGGTGCGTCGCCGCTTCGGAAAGGCGATATCGTAGGCGGGCCAGTTCCGTTCTATCAGGGGATCGACGAGCCAGCGCGCCTCCGGCGCCACGTCGGGATCGAAGAAGGACCAGATATGGTTCCCGCCGAAACGCTCGCCTTGCTCGATCAGCAGGATCGGCACCTCCGGTCGGAGCTTCGCCAGCGCCAAGGCGGCGAGGCAGCCGGAAAGGCCGCCGCCCGCAATGATCAGCCTGTTCGGATCGCCCGCCATGGGTCCGCCTTACGCGGGTGCTTCGCATATCGCCATGCCTCGCCTATAGGCAGTTGATGGCGCTTGCCTCCGCCCTGATCCTTTCCGTCCTTGCCATGAGCCTGATCGTCGGCCTGCGCTATCTGGCGGCGAGCGGCGCTTTCGCCTGGCTGACGGAACGCCGTTTTCCCGGATTCCACGGAGGCCGCGCCCGCCAGATCCGCAAGGAGATCGGCTGGTCGCTGGCGAGCGCCCTCATCTACGGCGCGCCGGCCGGGCTCGTCGCCTGGGGCTGGCAGCAGCATGGCTGGACCCGCATCTACACGGACGCGAACGATCATGCGCTCTGGTGGATGCCGGTTTCGATCCTGCTTTATCTTATCCTCCACGATGCATGGTTCTACTGGACTCATCGCTGGATGCATCGGCCCGGGCCGTTCCGGATCGCCCATGCCGTCCATCACGCCAGCCGTCCGCCGACGGCCTGGGCGGCGATGAGCTTCCATCCGCTGGAAGCGATGACGGGAGCGGTCGTCATTCCCGTACTGGTCTTGTTCATCCCGATCCACTATCTGGCCTTGCTTGTCGTCCTGACGATCATGACCGTCATGGGCGTCACCAATCATATGGGCTGGGAAGCCTTTCCGCAGGCTCTGGTGCGCGGGCGTCTGGGGCATTGGCTCATCACTGCCAGCCATCATCAGCGCCACCATCAGGAATATAGGTGCAATTATGGGCTCTATTTCCGTTTCTGGGACCGCCTGTGCCGGACGGACAAGGGCCTTGGCGCGTTCGATATTGCAGCTTCCGGCGCTGATCATCGTGCCGATGTCGTTCCAGCCGCTGCAGGCGGAGCCAGCGCCGACGGCGCGTTCCGGCAGCGTTGAGATCCGGATCGAGCGGCTGCGCAGCGCGCGTGGCCTGGTCCAGATCTGCCTGACAGCCGATCCCGATCGTTTCCCGGATTGCCGCGACGATCCCGCGGCCTCCCGCATGACCCTTCCGGCGGCGTCGGCGACGCTGGCGCGTTTTTCCGCCGTCGTGCCTGGCGATTATGCCATTGCCCTGCTCCATGACGAAAACGGCAATGGCCGGATGGACATGTTCGTAATGGTGCCGAAGGAGGGCTTCGGCTTCTCCAACAATGCCCCGATACGCTTCGGTCCGCCCAGCTTCGCCGATGCCCGCTTCACAGTCGGCCCCGGCACGAGCCGCCAGACCATCCGGATGCGCTACATCCTTTAGTCCATGTGGACCCGGGGGGTGGCACCCTCTAGACCTCAGTGAAGGGGTGGTGCTGCAGGATTGCCGATTTGGACCCTCTCCCCGAACAATATCCCAGGCAAGGGATGACCCGCGGCCGGCCGCTTCCCCCGCTGCGCGTCCTGCTGGCGGCTCCGCGGGGCTTTTGCGCCGGCGTGCGGCGGGCGATCGATGCGGTCGAGCAGGCGCTGCGCCGCTTCGGCCCGCCTGTCTTCGTTCGCCGCGCCATCGTCCACAACCTGGCCGTGGTTCGGTCGCTCGAGGCGAAGGGCGCGATATTCGTCGAGGAATTATCCGAGGTGCCCGATGGCGCCGTGGTGATCCTGTCGGCGCACGGCGTCGCCCGGCACGTCGAAGCGGACGGCCGGAACAGGGGCCAGCGCGTCTTCAACGCGATCTGTCCGCTCGTTGCCAAGGTGCATCAAGGGGTCGTCCGTCACCACCAGGATGGCCGCCGCGTCATCCTGATCGGTCATGAAGGGCATCCGGAGACGATCGGCACGCTCGGGCAATTGCCGGAAGGCGCCGCCTTCGTGGTGGACAGCGCGGAGGCCGTCCAAATGCTCGATCTCGATCCCGGAACGCCGGTCGCCTATGCCGTCCAAACCACTTATTCCGCCGACGAAGCGGCCGCCATCGTTGCCGCGATCGAAGCGCGCTTCAGCGATGCCCGCGGCCCCCGCGGAAGCGACATCTGCTATGCCACCACAAACCGCCAGGCCGCGGTCAGATCGCTGGCGCCGCGCGTGGATGCGATGATCGTCGCCGGCGAGCATTTTTCCTCCAATGCCTGCCGCCTGGCGGAGGTCGCTTCAGCCTTCGGCTGTCCGTCGGTCCAGCTCGTCGCCGACGCTTCCCATGTCGATTGGTCGCTGCTGACGCGCAGCCGCATCGTGGCGATCACGTCGGCCGCCTCGACGCCCGAGGCCACGGTCGAAGGCATCGTTGCCGCCCTGGCCGGCCGGTTCGACGTCCAGGTCGAGGAGGTCGAGCATGTCGCCGAAACGGTCTCTTTCAAGCCATTGAAGATCCATTGATGCTTCACGCCGCCGCCGGGGCCTTCACCCTGAAACCGGAAATGGAGCGCGTCGCCGCGGACATCGACCATTTGTTCGATCAGGCACTGCGTCCGGCGTGTCATTCGAACCGGCTATGCGATGCGATGCGCTATGCCGCGATGGGCGGCGGCAAGCGGATGCGGCCGCTGCTCGTGCTCGCCTCCGCAAGCCTGTTCGGCGTTTCGCGCGGAGAGGCGTTGCGCGCGGGTCTCGCCGTCGAAGCGATCCACGTTCATTCGCTGATCCATGACGATCTGCCGTGCATGGACGATGACGATCTGAGGCGCGGCAAGCCGAGCGTCCATTGTGCTTTCGACGAAGCCACCGCTGTGCTCGCCGGCGACGCATTGATGGCCCTGGCCTTCGAAACGCTCGCTGATGCCCGCACCCATAACGATCCTGGCGTGCGCGCGGACCTGATCGCCCGTCTCGCCGCGGCGGCCGGCCCGTCTGGTATGGCCGGCGGCCAGATGCTGGACCTGCTGGCGGATCATCAGCGCGTCGAATCCGCCGACATCGTCCGGATCCAGATATTGAAAACGGGGGCGCTGATCGGCTGGTGCCTGGACGCCGGCGCGGTCATGGGCCGTGCCGCGCCGGTCCTTGCCCGTCGCCTGGCCACTTATGCCAATTGCCTGGGCCTCGCCTTCCAGATCGCCGACGATCTGCTCGATGCCGAGGGCGACGAGGCAAAGATCGGGAAGAGGGTCGGCAAGGATGCGGGGCAGGGCAAGGCCAGCTTCGTTTCCCTGTTCGGCATTGCCGGCGCCCGTCGCCGCGCCGACCATCTGGTGGCAAAGGCGATCCGCCAGCTTCAGGGCTTCGGCCGCGATGCAGATCTGCTGCGCGCGATCGCACGCTATGCGATCGCCCGCGACCGCTGAAGACGAAGCTGGAGTCTGGCCGTTTGAGTTGGCAGCGCTTCGCGCTTCCGCCGATGAAGTGAATCCGGCTCTATTCAAATGTTTAGGAGGAAACGAGAGAAACGGCGCTACAGCCCCGCTTCGACGGCAATCCGCACCGCATCGGCGGAGGTGGCTACGCCAAGCCGGGTCAGCAGCGCGGCGCGGTGCATCTTCACCGTCTTCTCGCTGATCCCCAGCCGTGCCGCGATCTGCTTGTTGCGATAGCCGTTCATCATCTCCTGAAGCACCTGGCGCTGGCGCTGGGTGAGCTGCGCCACATGAACGCCCGCCTGGTGCCGTCGGGTGATCGCTGGCGTCCCCGAGCCGTGGCTGACGTCCATCTGCGAGCCGATGAAATAGACGAGGCCGCCATCCTCGCTGAAGATCGGTGCGATCATGACCGCGTTGCGGAAGGCAGAGCCGTCCCTGCGGTAATTGACCAGTTCGGCGAAGCCAGGGCGGGCCCCTTCTATCGCATCGCGCAGCATCTGCGATCCGGACGTTTCGGTCTCCCGCCCGGCCAGGAAGCGGCAATTGCGGCCGATCGCGTCGCCCCGGCCATAGCCGGTCAGGCGTTCGAAGGCGGCATTGACGGCGATGATCGGATTATCGGCAAGACGCGGATTGGTGATCACCGTCGCGATCGGTGTCTCCTCTATGGAAGCGATCAGCCGCTCCGGCTCGTCACTGTCGGTCATCTCGCCGCCCTGCCTATCATGTCGTGCGACGGCGGCAATGGCGCTGTGCTTGCGGCATGCTTCGCCACAGATGGTGCGTCACGCAGCTCCCTGGTCCGGCCCCGCCGCGGCCCTCAGATGCTCCGCTCCTTGATCGTGCCCATGATGAAGCAGGTCTCGATGCTGGAGACGCAATTGAGCCGCGCGATCTTTTCCTTGATGAAGCGTTCGTAGCTGTCGAGTCCGGAACTCATCACCTTGAGGATATAATCGGGCGTGCCGGCGACGAGATGGCATTCCATCACTTCGCCCCACGATCGGACGGCATCTTCGAACATCACGATCTCATCCTCGTGCTGGCGGTTCAGCCGCACGATCACCATCGCCGACATGGTCCATCCGTCGACGATCGGATCGACCCGCGTCGTATAGCCCCGGATGATCCCGGCTTCTTCCATGCGGCGGACCCGGCGGAGGCAGGGCGAAGGCGTGATGCCGGCGCGTTCGGCAAGTTCGTTATTGCTGATCCGCGCATCCGCAATGAGCGCCTTGAGGATGCGACGATCGGTAGCATCAGCAATCTTTTGTGGCATAATTCAATCAACCTTTGATTTATTTGCGGCTTACTGGCCACACGAGGGCATATTTGCAAGCCTATGCCCCTCAATCTGCCATATGATTGCGCGAAACCATTACCGTGAGGCAGTATGACGACAGGCGCAATCTACAAGACCCATATCGGCGATCATGCCTTGCATCCGGAGACCCAGATGCTGAATTACGGCTTCGATCCTGCGCTGTCGGAAGGCGCGGTGAAGCCTCCCGTGTTCCTCACCTCGACCTTCGTGTTCAGGAATGCGGAAGAAGGGCGCGACTTCTTCGACTTCAGTTCCGGCCGCAAGCAGCCGCCCGAAGGCCAGGCCGCGGGCCTCGTCTATTCGCGGTTCAACCATCCCAATAGCGAGATCGTGGAAGACAGGCTCGCGCTCTATGAAAGGGCCGAAGCCTGCGTCCTGTTCTCCTCCGGCATGGCCGCGATCGCCACGACCTTGCTTGCCTTCGTGCGGCCGGGCGACGTCATCGTTCATTCGCAGCCGCTTTATGGCGGCACCGAGACGCTGCTCGCCAAGACGCTGGCAGAATTCGGGATCATCGCAATCGGATTCGCCGATGGGCTCGACAGGACATCGGTCGCTTCGGCCATGGAGGAGGGCGCCCGCCACGGCCGCGTCGCGGCCTTGCTGGTCGAAACGCCGGCCAATCCGACCAACAGCCTCGTCGATCTTGCCATGATCAAGGCATTGGCCGACGCGCTGGAACGGCGCCAGGGACATCGCCCGGTCTTCCTCTGCGACAACACCCTGCTGGGGCCAGTCTTTCAGCGGCCGATCGAGCATGGCGCCGACATCTCCATCTATTCCCTCACCAAATATGTCGGCGGCCATTCCGATCTGATCGCCGGCGCCGCTTTGGGATCGAAGGCGCTGATGCGTCAGGTGCGCATGCTCAAGAGCGCGATCGGGACGCAGCTCGATCCGCATTCCTGCTGGATGCTGGGCCGGTCGATGGAAACACTCGCCGTGCGCATGGAAAAGGCGAATGACAATGCACGCATCGTCGCCGACTTCCTGAAGGGCCATGCCAAGGTCGCGGCGCTTCACTATCTGCCGTTCGCCGCCCCCGACACGGCGGTCGGCCGTGCCTTTGCGGCACAATGTTCCGGCGCCGGATCGACCTTCGCGTTCGACATCGTCGGCGGTCAACCGGCCGCCTATCGATTCCTCAATGCACTGCAGATCATGAAGCTCGCCGTCAGTCTTGGCGGAACCGAATCGCTCGCCAGCCATCCCGCCAGCATGACTCATTCCGGCGTGCCCGCCGACGTGCGTCAGCGGATCGGGGTGCTCGACAGCACGATCCGCCTGTCGATCGGCATCGAACATCCCGCCGATCTCATCGCCGATCTCGCCTTGGCGCTCGATGGCGCGTGACGCAGGGTGACCGCCGGTAGGACCATTGCGGAAGCAGGTGGTGATCGGCCGGTTTCGGCAAGGACCGGGATAGCCAGCGGCTTTCAGGCGCTCCGGCTCGGGCGCATCCAACCTTCCGTGATCATCACATAGTCGCCGAGACCCGCCTGGGCGAACAGCAAGGCCGCAAATTCGTCGGGGACACCGACACAGCCATGGGTGGCATAAGCGTCGCGGACGTCCGAAGCGTGGATCGCAATGCCGTCCCAGGTCAGCCGCATCATATAGGGCATGGGCGCGTTGTAGAGATTCGAGATGTGGTGGCGTTTCTTTTGCAGGATCGGAAAGATGCCCATCGGCGTCGGCTTTTCGTCGTCGCCATACATGATCGATGAACGGCCGATCTCGACGCCGCCGCGATAGGCATGGAGCTGGCGCGCGCGCAGATCGACGACGATCTTGATCGGCCCAGGTGGCACGCCTTCATCGTCCCAGGCATATTCGCCCGACCGCAGCCAATGTTCCAGCCCGAGCACCGAGGTGACCTTGAAGTCGGCAGCGGTCGGGGCGGGCGGCGATGCCGATGCAGGCACCGCCACGGGCGCCGGCACTGGGGCCGGTGCCGATGGAGCGGCGGGGGTCGGCGCTGCCATGGCTGCGGCCTTGCCGGATTGGAGGGCCACGGGTGCGGGTGCCGGGGTTCGGGCCGGCGCGGAATCGGCAGTCCGGATATGCGCCGAAGGCGGCGTCGGCGAGGACAGCAGGGCGGCGAAAGCGAGGCAGGCCGCGACGCGGGCGGGCGACAGCATGCTTCTCTTGCGACGGCTCGTTAGGATATTCTTCACCATGAATGTCGCCTAACAGGAGCGTTCGCCTCATGGCCATGGGGCTCTTTCCGCCTGTATCTGATCGGGACGGTCGGATGCCTTGTCGTTCATGCGATGCCGACCGATGACGACGCGCCCTGGCATAGTGTGACGTGGTCGCGCGCCATAGGTGCCACGCCGCCGCCCGGACGGTGCTTCAATCCACAAGCCGGCGTCGAAACATGTCGATGGAAAACTGAATCGAGAATCTCATAAATATTGATGTTGCAATTTAGAAAGAGGCGGACAATCGCTTTACAAGTCGATGTATTAGGGCAGGAAGTCGGGATAGATTGTTGTGAAGTGTTTTACCGCTATGGTAAGTAGATAAGTTCGATTCGGTTGCGAGTTCCGCGTACACCCAAGGCTCTTTTGTCGTCGGGAGTGGATAATGAACTGTTGTTGCCAAAAGCGGGTATTTGAATCCGTAAACAGGGAATTGCCTCCTCTCGCCTTTGCCGGCTTTGGGAGCTGCCGCAAGATGCAGCGGCACCGTTCGGCATTGTCGGGAGTTTCGCGATGCTAGCCGAACCCGTCGCCAACACGTTTCGGACGAGTGCAGTCGATATCGCCCGGCGACTTCGGATGCAGCCCGGAGCGCAGGAATTCCCTTCGCCCGAGATCGAACTCTTCATGTTCGCCAATTTCCTCAGCGCCGATGAATGCGCGCGCCTGATCGACATCATGGAGGGCGGCTGGAGGCCATCGACGATCGCCGACGATCTGGGCATCGCCAATTTTCGCACCAGCGAAACCAGCCATATGGATGCCACCAATCCGCACGTCGCTGCGTTCGAAGACAAGATCATCATGCTGACCGGGCTCGATCCCATCCTCGGCGAACCGCTCCAGGGCCAAAGATATAATGTCGGCCAGGAGTTCAAGGCACATACCGATTATTTCGAGCCCAACGGGGCGGACTTCCAGCGCCTCTGCGCCAAGACCGGACAGCGCACCTGGACCTTGATGATCTATCTGAACGAGCCGGAAGCGGGCGGTGTCACCTATTTCACGAAGCTTGGCATGGGCGTGACACCGGTCACCGGAACCTTGCTCGCATGGAACAACCAGACGCGGCTCGGGAGGCCCAACGGGTCGACCATCCATCATGGCATGCCGGTCGAAAAGGGCTCGAAATATATCCTGACAAAATGGTTCCGGGAAAAGCCCTGGCCGTGGCGCGACGAGATTGCCGAGCGACTTGCCGCGGGCCGCCGCTTCGATGGGTCGCCATCGTCGCGAATCGCGGCCGATGCCGCCGCCGCTGCAATGGCGAAAGGCGCGGCGCCCGCCCGGGTCGACACGAAAGCGGGGCCCGTCCGCAACGCGACGGCTGCGGCGCGGGCACGGCCCGCGGCTCCGCCCCCCCGCATCACGACCGGGGCGGCCGCTGCGCAGCCTTCTGCCGAGACCGCCCTCCGGCGACGGGATTGGACATTTGCGGTGCAGCAGGCGCTGGCCGATCTGGCCAACCCGGCGCGCGACGTGCCGCGTCTTGAAAAGGTCGATGCCGCCAGTTTCCTGCAGCATTTCTATTCTGCCTCCCGCCCCGTCATTCTCCGCGGGGAGATGGAGGATTGGCCGGCGCTGAAGCTTTGGACTCCGGCCTATCTCAAAGCCAAGGTCGGTCCTGTCCCGGTGGAATATCAGGGCGGGCGCAGCGGGAATGCCGGTTATGAGCTGCAAAAGGACAAGCATAAGAACAAGCTCGCCTTCGACGACTTCATCGATCTGATCACGCTGAACCCGGGCAACGATGCCTATCTGACCGCGAACAATAGCGAGGCCAACGGGAATGCGTTCGCGGCCTTGGCCGACGATGTACGTCCGATTTCCAATTTCCTGCGCGGAAGCTTCGGCATGCCATGGATCGGCCCGATGGGGACGTTCACGCCGCTGCACTTCGACCTCACCAACAATCTGGTCGCGCAGGTCGTCGGATCGAAGTGGATCGTCCTGTTGCCACCGTCCGAAACAAGACTGCTTTACAATGAGCGGCACGTGTTCAGCGCCGTCCACGATGTGATGGATGAGGACATATTGGAAAAATTCCCGCTCGCACGCGATGCGGTCACCTATGAGCTGGAGCTTGAAGCGGGCGAATTGCTTTTCATCCCGATCGGCTGGTGGCACCAGGTGACCGCGCTCGATTTCAGCTTCACCTTCACCTTCACCGATTTTCACTGGAAGAACGATTTCGGCACAACCTTCCCGCGGGACTGATGGTTGGCTGCGAGACGTTCAGACCGGCTCCGCGGCGATATGCATCCGAGGTGTCGTTTCCTCGGACGTGACGACGCTTTGCGAGATTTGTTCGAGCAGTTCGAGCCAATCTCCGCCCGGCTTCGCACAGAATAAGGTCGTTCGTCGAAGCCGGTCGACTGGCAGGCCAAAGAGGCACATGTCGTCACATGTCCAGACGATGGTGCAGCGATCCACCGACCTGTGCCGAAGCACAGCGCCGACGATCTCGAAGGGCGTCAGGCCGTTTGCGGCAATCGGGGTGCCGCCGATCTCCGCGCCGTGCGGCCAGGCGATCGCATGGCGGGCTTCCCGATCCAGGCCGAGGATCACCTTGTCGATATTTTCGCTCCCGGTCAGCACCAGGTCCACGGGGATGCGATCCGGTTCTCTGCCGAGTATCGCGGTGCCGATCGCCACCCGGTCAAGGCCGGCGGCCGACAGGACCTGCAGCCCGGGCGTGGCATTGACCTCGATGAAGCCGCCGCCGATTTCCGCAGGATCGCGGCTGATATCTTCGCTCATATAATCGATACCGGCAACGCGAAGCCCTATCGTGGCGGCAAGCTGCTCCGCCCAGCAGCGGATTTTCGGGTGAACCTGCGCCGTCACGTCCGTCACCGAGCCGCCCGCCGAACGATTGGCGGCGGAACGGAGCACGAGGACGGTTCCATTGGGAAGGACCGCATCAAGGCTGAGGTCAAGGCTCTGCAAACGGAAAAGCAAATCCTGGTCGAACATTATCGGGCTGAGAAAGCCGGTTTCCTCCATTGGTCCTAGCCGCTTGCGGTTCAGGCGTTGGACGAGCTGTCTGACGCTGCTGCGCCCGTCGCCGGTTACGGTCGCCGGATCAAGCCGCGCCGCTGCGAACAGGCGGCCTTCTATGACCATCAATCGATGATCGCTTCCGGGCTCACAGCCTTCGATCATCAATTTCCTGGGCGGGTTGCCGCGCGCGAACGACACTGCGGCATGCAGCTCCGTCATGCTGCATATGTTCGTCGTCACGCCGTCGCCCCAGGAGCTGTCGACAGGTTTCACGACGCAGGGCCAGCCTATGTGGGGGATGGCCTTTGCAGGATCTTCGTCCGGCGCAAGGGACTGCCAGCGGGGCGTCGGCAAGCCCAATTCATGGAGCACGTGCTTCGCGTTCAACTTGTACTTGGCGATGTTGAAGGCGACGAGTCCGTCATCGTTGCAGGCAGCCCCCGAGAAGATCCTGCCCCGGCTGCCCCATCCGAACTGCCAGGTCCTCTTGCTCCTGCCGAGAGAGAGATAGGGCAGGTCGTTCGCCCGGGCAGCATCGATCAGATAGGCGCTCATCGGGTTAGGCTGGCTTGACGAGCACAATCGGCGCAGGATGGATAGCTGTTGCCCGACGGGATCGTCGCCCAGTCTTCGCTTCCCGATTATCGCGGCCACTGCCATCATGGTGGCCTTGAGTGCCGGTCCCGCCGGTGCACCGAGCAGCAATTCGATCCAGCTGTCGGCCGAGCCATCCCGATGCGGCCGAACGCCCCATGAGGTGCCGATTCCCAATTCTCGGTTGAGCAACGCCGCCGCGGCCGCTGCGGCCAATGACGCTGCCTTGTGGCTGCCGGTGGCACGGGGCGGGAGGGCCATGGGTTCCAATTGAACGTGAAACTGCGCCTCGATCAGCTTCCTGAGCTTCTGGATCGGCAGCGGCGATTGGCAGGCGCGGATCTGGAACGACATGATCGGACAGCGGGCGAGCGGGTTCAAACCCAGATAGATGTCGATCTTCTCGACCAGGAGACGGTCTTCCGGTGCGACTTCCAGGACCGCCTCGCGCACGTCAGACAGGAATTGCTGACCCGCTTCCACCGCTCAAGCCCTGCCGGCGGCGCGCCAGACCTGCCGGGACGGGCGACATGTTGTGCGCAGATTCGAAGGACCCGGGGTCACATATCACCCCACATCCTCATGAGCGTGCTGATGCCCTTGTCGACGAGCAGGTTGAGCTCGCCCTTCTGCATGTTCGCGTGAACCAGGCTGAGCTCGTATATGAGATTGCGCTGCTCCTCGTTTCTGAGCCGGCTTTCGATCCAGCCGACGCAGACATGACGCTCCCCCGATCGCACCGGCATGACTTGATGGATGACCCCGGTTGAATAGATGAAGATCGATCCTGCCGGCAGCTTGATCGACACCGGGCCGTCGAGCCGTTCGAGGACGAGTTCACCCCCCTCGTAACTTTCCGGTTCGCTGAGGAAGATGGTGAAGGAAAGGTCGCGGCGGATCATTTCGCCGTCGGCGTTGCGCTGCGTCCAGCCGTCGACATGGCGACCATAATGTTCATCGGGGCCGTAGCGTGAAAATCCCATCCGCGCCCATTTCGAAGGCCAGGCATAGATCTTGAACTGGAAGTTCGCCATCAGCGCTTCGCGCACCAATCGCTGCAGGTCCAATATCGCCTCGTCCTCGCGGGCTTGGTGATGATTCTTCTCGTCGACGAACCGCCAGCTCGTGTCGAGCTTGCCGTGATGATAATTGGCGGCCACAAGTCGCGCGCGGATTTCCTGGACTTCGTTCGGCTCGATTATTCCCACTATGGGCAACATGTCGGTTCCCCAGTCAATTAGGCGCTAGAAGCGGTACGGCACGCGGACGCTCAACAGCATGTCGGGGGCGTCCTGCGTCATCCCGATCCCGACATTGGTGATGATTGCAAGCCGCTCCGTCAGCGCGAAATTCGCGCCAAGATTCACGATGCCGACATTCGCCTGGCTGCCGACGACGATCTGTTTCACGCAGCTCGCGCAGTCGCGATAGAGAGCGGTTCGCTCGACGATCCGCTGTGTGAACGACATGCTCAGGCTCGACCGGTCGTTGAGCGCGAATGCAACGCCCGCGCCGAACTGGAGCGCATTGCCGATCTTGACCGATCCGGGCTGGTTGAAGTCCGCTTCGTCCAAATCCGCAAAATGCCGCTTGAAGTTGTAGAAATAGGTGACGCTGCCGAATATGACCATCGGGTCGATCGTCTTGAGGACAGACACGCCCGCCGAGGCGCCCCAGACACCGCTTCCGGTGGACAGGCGTTCCGGCACTTTCAGGTTCTCAAGTGTGCCCGGCACTTCGACCAATTCGACACCCCAGGGATGCCTTCCCGTGGGCGCCTTCACCCGCGCGTTGAGGACGATATCCGGACGCCTGACTGTTTCGCGCATGAGCCGATAGCTGGCCCCGAAGTTGATATCCCCGAACCCTTTGCCCTTGACGTCCACTTCCTCATTGCCGCTCGCGTCGCCGCCGGCGCCCCCCGATTGAAAGTTGGAGTGGCGAAAGAGAATGGGCGCATTGACGTCGAACTGCAGGCGATCGGTGATCCCGTAGCGGACGGTCGCATCGTAGACGAAGACATCGGACGTGATCTGGTCCAGGCTGATCGTGCCCAGGAAGATCGAATCGAGCGCGAGAAACCCGCTGAGGTTGAGCTGCGCATTGTCGAAATGCGTGTAAGTGAGGCCGAACTCCAGCGACAGGCGCCGATTGAAGATTCCCTGCTCCTGTTCCGCGACGAGTTCAACAGACTGAGCGGGGGCGGGGGTCTTTCGATCCGGTTCTTCTTCCGTCCCCGATTCCGCCTGGACCGATGGCGACGAGGCTTGTCCCGTATTCTGGGCGACGATCGCGACGGTGCCGTCGCTCATCGTCTGGGTGGTGAAGGCTCCCGTCGCGCCGCGGCCCCGTATCCGGGATTCCTCGGAGTCGCTGAGCGCCTCGTAACCCAGCATGCCCGCGCGAGATTCAATCGATTGAAGGCGGCGTTCCAGGTCTTCGATGCGTTTTTGGGATTCGGCCTCGCGTATCAGAACTTCGTCAAGCTGCCGGCGCAACTCGATTTCATTGTCTTGTGCGTTTGCCGGTTCGGCCATCGTCAATGTCGATAAACACGCGGTCGCCAAAGCGAGACTGGAGTACTTACGCATGCAAAACCTCCCCCTGTTTACACTAACTCGATCCAGACCTTCCTAAGCTAAAGACTCAACATCATCAGCTTATCATACTACGGATTAAGCAGAACCCAAAGCGTTGCCGTATCGGGGAGACCTGTCGGATCTAATTTTGCCAGAGTCTGGAACTGTGCAAGGGCAGTTCGGAATTCAGGGTTGAACTCGCCATTTGCTTCGCCGCGATAGAGACCCTTGCGCGCGAGGGTGGATTGGGCGCGCTTCAGGATGGTCGCATAGATCACCGCCTTCTCGCCGACCTCCCCCACCTCTATCAGCTTGGAAAAGGTAGCCAGGCGAACCGGAGCCATGGCGATCACGAGGCGCTGCGCCGCCATGGCCAGATTATCCTTGGGATTTTTCCCGCAATGACTGTTGACGATCAGCGCGATCGCGGCAGTGCTATGCCAGGGCGTAAGATCGAACGTATTCGGTTCGTAGCGATTGGCGGCCGTTAGATAACCTTCGAGGAAGCCGACATATCGATGATAGGCTTCGTCCTTTCGTTCGCTCGCCTTCGTGTATGTCGTACAGGTGACCCGGCCGCTATCCTCCACGGCGAATTGCCCTTCCTTCGTCCCCGCGCTGGCGGCGGAGGCGAGGAAAAGCAAAGCGAGGCACAGGAACAAGATGAGTCCTCCGGTGTAAGTTCTTGCCAGCATTACCAATTTCCTTTCCCACACGCTCAGAAGCCATTGCCCTTCATGGCAGACAGCGCGCTTTGAACCTGCGCCCGGTCCGCATGCTGCAGTTCGCTCATGCCCACCGTGATCGCCATGCCGTTGGTGATTGAGTTGAAGCTGCTGTTCAGCAGCACATGCTGCGCCGCCTGGTTCAGCTCGCTGCCGACGCTCTGCCGGACGAAGTCCCCGTCGGTTTCATTCATCGAGAGCGCGATTTGGCCGGGCTCGAGAATGAATTTCACCACATCGCCATCCGAAAAATTCTCGGTCTTGCTGGACGAAACCTGGGTCAGCCCAGCCGCGTTCGGCTTGGAAATCTGATCTGCGGGGCCAAATTCGATGGTCATCGCATTGCGGACCGTATTGTCGGTGCCGTTGATGATCTGGGTCTGGACAACGCCGTCGACGCTGTTCAGCCCGGCCGGGACCACTGTATCGACCCCATTCGGCGTGCTGACGTCCATCGCGGAATCTCCGCACTCCTCGCAGGCGCGAGACCATCCGACATAGAGTTTGGGCGTGGCGGTCCCCAGCGAATCCGATGCGAAACTGAGGTCGAAAACCAAGGTGGCAACGGTGGTTACGCCGTCGCTGCTCTGCCAGCTCGTCTGGAGCGTGAGGCCGAAATAGGAAATGCCGTCCGGAGCGATATATTTGCCGCGCATCTCCGACAATTCGGAATCGTCGAGCTTTCGGCCAGCCACTTCCAGCCCCGTCGCCGGCACGTTGGCGCATAGGAAAGTCGAAGCCGCGAACAAGGTTCCGGCGCGCAGCAGCAGGCGAGACCTTCTCGAGCGCCTTCCGAAGAGGCTGGTGGCCGGTCGTTTCTGGCTGCTCATGGCTCGATCCGTTCAAAAAACGAAGTTGAATGCAGGCCCGAGGCCGAAATCATAGACTTCGGCATTGGGGACGGGCGAACGCTGCTCGAAAAGGCGGCGGGCCGATAAGGGCGGCGGCGGATTGCGCAATACTGTGTTCGGGTCATAACCTTCGCCCACGATGACGAAGACGACGCCATTCCACGCCTTCTGGAAATCACGCCGGGTCATGATGCGGTTGCCCAGCGCGGGATCGCCGACATGGACATAGTCGCCGTTGACTTTGCGCAGCACGACGAAATGTTTGTATCCCTTGATGTTGAGGAGCGCGATGCCGGGCACTTTCATGTCGGCGAGCGCTTCGTAGGGGACGGCATAACCTTCCCCCTGCATGCCGATGGCATTCGTGTAATTCTTCATGTCGAGGAGCGAGAAGCCCTTTTCCCGGACGATGTCGGGATCCGCGATCTTCAGCATATTGACCAGGATTTGGGGTTCGGTCGTCTTGCGCCCATAGGCATAATTGAAGATCGTCGCCAGCGCAGCGGCGCCGCAGCTGAAATCGGTCTGCTGGGGCACCAGATTGGTGAACTTCATCGCCTTCCAGCTTTGGACCGGCCTGCTGATCGACTGATCGCCTTGCGCGACTTGGCCCATCCAGATGTTGGCCTGTTTGGTCGGCGCCGTCGTGCATGCCGAGACGATGATGGCCAGGGGCAGCGCGACGCTCGTGCGCAGCAACCCGAACCGCTTCAAGCCCATTCCGTTTCCCAACATACCGATCTCTCCCAGAAAATGAGGGAAGCCGTGTGAACGGCTCCCCTCAGAGTTTCGATCAGGTATTTTCTGGGGTCGGTACCGGCGTCGGCTCCGGCGTCGGGCCGGGCGTGGGACCTGGGGTCACAGTGCCGCCCATCGAGGCTGCGATCACCAGAGCGTTCAGCTGCTGGTTGCCGACGCCTGCTGCGGCGTTGACGCCAACATTGCCGGCATTCCCAGCGATGGTGATATCGCTGAGGTAGTTGCGCGAGTTCATCGACACGACATTGTTGCCCAGCGATGCCTGGATGACGCCCGCATTGGCTTCGGCGAGCGCTGCATTGGTGGCAACTGCGACGACGAGAGCGTTCTTCTGTTGGTTGAACGCGCCAGCCGCAAGGTTGAGACCGGCATTGCCCGCGCCGTTGGTGACGTCGATCGTGCCGCCGATGTTCCGGTCACGATAGTCGTTTGCAACGGCTTCGTCTTCGAAGGTGTCGTCGTCCGGCCCATAATAGAGGCCACCGGCCCCTTGAGCGACCGTCAGCGAGGCTTCCGCCCAGCCCGACGCGCCATCGGCATCGTCAAAGTCGGAGCTTGCCAGCGCGGCGACATTTTCCTGCTGGTTGAAGTAACCGGCGGCCATGTTGATGCCGAGATTGCCTTCATTGCCTTCGACGATGATGTCGCTGGTGTCGTTGATGACGCTGGCGAAATAGCCGATGTCAGCGGGTTCAACAGCAAGCGTGCCATCGGGATCGTCGACCAGGCCGTCACCGGGATTGTCCGGGTTGTTGGTCTCGTCGATGTCATCAGCCACGGGCGTTTCCTCGCGGAATTCCACGCTCAGATCGCCGAGCAATTGCTTGTCATCGACAATCGCGACGGCGGAGCTGTCGACGGCGATGTCACCGCTGAAGGTGGCGTCGCCTTCCAGGCTCACATTCTTTTCGTAATGGGCATGGGTGTTGATGCTGGTCTTGAGTTCATTTTCATAAGTCAGACTGGCATCGAGGGAACCCGTGATTGATTGCGCCTGGGCTCCGCCCGCAAGAGTGGCCACGGCCACGCCCGCCATAAGGATATGCTTTCTCATCTTCTTACTCCCTATTCGAGCCTTGCGGCTCATTGATCCGTGCCTTCCAAGCTGGTCAGCGCGAATATGTTGGCAGAGGAGTTCCTCTCGCCCCCGACGAGGCTGACCTGAACAAGTCCGCTGCTCCCCGCGAACGCGCCGGAAGAAATTCCAGCGACGACTTCGGGTGCGGTGGTCTGTCCGGACATGCCCGGCGGACTATTGGAAGCGCGGGTCTGACTGAGCATCGCGTCAGTCACGACCTGCCCTTCGATTCCAATTGCTATGATTGCGAGATTGGCTTGCTGATGGCCGGAGCCGGCGGCCACATTGACGGCGATCATGCCGGTCGACCTGGCGAATGCGTCGCCGCCGATAGTGGCCGACTTGTAGGCCGAGGGTTGCGGAATGGAGGCGTCGGTGAGTTGGGTGACGGAGCCGATCGCCACCGCATTGGTGCCGATCGCGATCACCCCGACATTGGTCTGCTGGTTCAAATTCCCGGCTGCTGCGTTTACGGCGGTGCGCCCGGCCGATCCACCTGCTCCAACGATCGCCACCACATCTTCCGATTCGTTGACGATCGGCGGAGCAGGCGGATCTTCCGCCCGGGCGATTCCGGCGAACGCCGCGAAAAGGCTCAGCGACAGGAAGGTGCCTGTTGCGCGCATCAATCGCCTCTTCCACTTGCAAGAGGTTGCAGCGCCCGCCCGATCGCACCTGTGGCGGCGCCGATCGAATTGGTGATGGTGCTGCCGAGGCCGACGCCGCCGAACGAACCCGCGGCGATCTGGCCAGGGCTGCTGTCGAATTGCGAATTGAGCGCGGCATCGGAATCCCCAAGGGCGATGCCGAGCGCACCGCGCTGGACCTCGACGCCGGAGGAGACTCCGGCCGTCTCATCATCGCTGAGGATCGAAACCAAACCCTGGGTTGCCCCGAAGATAAGGTCGACAGGTGCGGTATTCACGGCATTCACGGTGCCCGGCTGGCCGGGGTCGAATGCAGGACGTTGCGGCACGTCGCGGCTGATGGTGATGGATCCCGGCGGAGCGACGGAGCCGGGTGGAGGATATTGCGCGAATGCAGGGGTGGCGCCCGTCAGGGCAACGCCTGCGATGAGGAGTGTCCGGGTCCGCGCCGCTCCTCGCCGTCCCCGGCGAAAGACATGACGGGGCGGATGTAGAATCGATGATTCCACAGCAACTCTCCTAAAAATTAATGACGCACCCAAGTCGCGGCACCGGGCATTCAGCAACAAAGCATGAATGCCGGCCGAGAAATGTTAACTGCTCGTTAACGACTCCATCTACACGGAGTCTCAAGCGAGTCGCATCATTGGAATTGGTGAGTTATACATTTTTACTCACAGCGGCTCTCACAGAGGGAAGTTACTTCAATTCGTAACTAATCTGTCTTCTGATTGACCGATGTTCATAAAAATTGGTGATATCGTCGGGCTGACTTTTCCACATTCCGCAGGGAGCAGGATTCGCGGTCAATGCGTCCGATAGGGGGCCAGCTGGCGCCACAGTTCGTCGCGCGAGGAGACGCCTAGTTTTTCATAGGCGTGGGCAATGTGGGTTCTTACCGTATTGATCGACAGATTGAGGTCGGTGGCAATGCCATCGGCGCCGATCCCGCTCAGCAGCATCTGCACGATCCGGTGCTCGGCCGACGTCAGGTTGAAGATGGACCTGACATCCGCCCATTGCGGCCGGAAGTCCTGCCCGGTGCCGTGGAAGGTCACGCCTATCACGGGCATACCGGAGACAATCTTCAGCAGCGCCGACCGCATCACCAGATGGCCGCCATTTCGCCTGGCGGGGAGGCAATAGGTGTTCGTCGTTCCTTCCGGGACATCGAGCAGTTTTTCCAGATTCTTGAGCTCGGAGGGATCCACGGTTTCCAGCCTTCTGCGCCGCTGCCGCAGATTTTCCTCTCGGGCGAGCTCGTTCTGGCCCTCTTTGTCGCAGCACAAGAGTACGCGCTCCGTAGTAACGAGAAGATGGGCATTGCCATCGATCAGGTTCCAGCAATCGAGCCAGAGGTCGGGTGGGATACCCGACCAGTCGCCTGATTGCGGCGGCGCATCCGCTTCCTGGAAGCCGTCATAGTCGTTCCACTGCGAATCGAGCGCACTCGATCCCGCGAGCAGCCGTGAAAGCACCTTGCTCATGGCAATCTCCCCAGAGAGACACGCCTCTCAAGCGGCCTTGCTTAACTTATGTAATAAACCCTGTTCGTGTGCCCATAAATTATTATGAGTTTAATATGAAATCCGGGACCGAGTCCATCGACTTAATAGGGCCCTTGCGTTGCCAAGACGAAATATCATTAATATTGATGACCTTTCTATGACCTTGTCAACGACTGCCGATAATAGACTATCGCACTCTTGAGCCAGGGGGGAGTGAAGTTTCACCCTTCGTGGAAAAGGGTCATTTCTACTCGGTCAATCAGCATCTTTAGAGGGTGAATGCATAGTCGAGAGATTTGTCATGAAAGCAATGTGTTGGAACGAGGTGTTGCTACGATATATCCGATTCGGATCTATCGGTTTTCGTTGCGTCCGACTCGCGATGTAGGTCTCGAATTGATCAATATCCGCCTTCAAGTCCTTGGACTCAGGAAGATATGGCCCTGAACCGGAAGGCGCGCAATTTGAGGGCCTCTGCATGGGTCTGCTGGCAAATACGAAAAGCCATTCGGCAAGCCGAGAGGTGGCTGCGACGGTTCGCCGAACTCGGTCGCCGGTGACGCGTTGATGGCGGCGTCAACCATGGCGAGGAGTATTTTGTCATGAAGAGTATCATCCGGAAAGGCATTGCCGGATTGGCATTGGCGGCGAGCGTAGTGACGGTTGCGAGCCCAGCCGAGGCTCGTCGCTGGCGGGACCATCGCGGCGACAATGATGCTGCGCTTGCGATCGGGGCCGGCATACTGGGTCTCGGCATCGGTGTGGCGCTGGCTTCGGACGGCTATCGCTATCGCGGCCGCTATCATGATTATTATGACCGTCCCTATTCGGGACGATATTATCATGGCCGCCGTTATTACGGGCCGCGCTATCGAGGGCGCTCTTATTATGGCCGCCCCTATTATCGCGGCTATTACAGGCCGGACTGCTACACCCGCCGGGTCTACGACCCCTATATCGGGCGAAGGGTGAAGGTCCGCTATTGCCGCTAAGGTGTCGGCTCTCGGCGAGTGTTTCAGTCGTCTTCACCAGGACGCGGCGTCGATGGCCTCCGCCTTCGCAAGTGCCGGGGGATCGTCGACATCGATCCATCGAAGTCCGGTGCAATCGACGATTTCGGCCTTGTCGCCGGGTATCAACGCGCGGACGCCATCGGTGATCGAAGGGGCGGCCAGGCCGGACAACGCATCGAAGAAGGCCGGGCCGACGGCGAAGATGCCGACATCATAGGCGTCATATCGCTCCATCTCCTTGCCGAGCGCCGCAATCCTGTTACCCTCCGTCAGGACACGGGTGACGTCGAGCGGATCGACCAGATCGCTGTCGAGGCGCCGGTCCGTTCCGAGTCGCAGCCCCGGGCCGGCACCCGCATCCCGCAGGCGGCGATAGATTTCAGGTTCGACCAGATGGTCGCCCATTGCCAGCAGGGCGGGCGCTCCGGCCAGAGCCTCCGCAGCAGCCAGGGCCGAAATGCCATTGGGAAGGTGCCAGTCCGTATTGGCGACGATACGTATTTCGATCGGCCAGCTTGCGGAGGCGACATGCCGCTCGACCAGATCGCCGCGATAGCCGGTCACGACGAGCACGCGCGAGAGGCCCGCGCGGTGCAGGCGGTGGATAGCGTGGGCGAGCAGGCTCGTGCCGCCCACCGGGCATAAGGGCTTGGAGATCTGGTGGGAGCGCAGCCGCGAGCCTTCGCCCGCGGCAAGGAGGATGGCCGTGTCGATCGCGCCTGGCATGGTCGAACCGATCACTCGCGGATGAACATTTCCAGGGCGTCATGGGCTTCGTCGTCGGTCATCTGCCTTGGCGGATGTTTGCAGAAATAGGCGGCGGCGGGGTGGATCGGACC